>CP000053.1:0-742574 GCA_000012145.1 Rickettsia felis URRWXCal2 | reverse complement strand
ACAGCATTTGCTTTATCTGCCGATATTTTAATTCCAATCCCTCCAACCGCTATTTGAATAATATCGCCGTTATTAAATACTCCTCCTACAAGACCGGCACCGGTACTCAAGCTTACGCTACCGAGATTAGGAATTGTTGCTCCTGCAGCATTAGAGCTAGTGAATAATGTTCCGCATAATGATGCCGTTGTTAGAAATTTTCTTAATATTTTTGATTTTTTCATTAATATTAACCCCAATACATTAATTATTTTTTAATAAATATTAGTAATTAGTTAAAAAATATTAATATATTTTATATAGATAAAGTTAATTTTAATTAATAATTAGTAATGATTAATAATTTGTAGCAACTTTTTTACAACAATAGATTTTTGAGATTATTTATAAGAAAGTAATAAATTTTATGGATTGAACCACAATCGAAAGATTGCGGTACTATTGCATGGTTCGGTTTTTCCGTAATTGCGAGAAGGCATTACCCGCGTGGATCCTACTGTCATTCCTGCGAAAGCAGGAACCCAGCATAAAGCGAGATAAATCGAGCTTTTAATTTCAAAAATTTGCTGTATTTATATTTTTTTCTGGCTTCCTGCTTTCGCAGGAATGACATCGAGGGTTCTTTAAAAATTATCCAGTACTATCGTATGACCGGTCTCTATTTATTTATCGGGGTTTCTACCAAAGCATGCTTAAGTACTTGGTCGATATTTGACACGGATATAATTTCTAGGCTTTCTTTTATATTCGGCGGTATATCTTTTAAGTCTTTAACATTCTCCTCAGGAATTAATACGGTTTTAATCCCTCCCCTACTCGCAGCAAGTAACTTCTCTTTAAGGCCACCGATAGGTAAAACATTTCCTCTTAAAGTAATTTCACCGGTCATTGCTACAGTGCGGTGTACGGGTATTTTAGTCATTAACGAAACAATAGTAGTAAACAAAGCACAGCCGGCAGACGGTCCATCTTTTGGAATAGCTCCCGCCGGTACGTGAATGTGAATATCAAAATCTTTATAATTGTCGTATTTTAATCCAAAATTTGTTGCTCTGCTTCTAAAACAACTATAGGCAGCCATTGCCGATTCTTTCATAACATCACCAAGTTTTCCGGTGGTCTTTATTTCACCTTTCCCTGGAAATGCTAAAGCCTCTATAGTTAAAAGCTCTCCTCCTACTTCAGTATAAGCAAGTCCTGTAGTACTCCCTATTTGGTCTTCTTTCTCGGCAAGCCCGAAATTATATTTTTTAGCCTCTAAAAATTCTTCAAGATTACTACTATCTATGGCAATATGCTTAACTGTTTTATCTGCTAAAATTTGCTTTAATGCTTTTCTTGTTAACGCTCCTATTTCACGCTCTAAAGCTCTTACACCTGATTCCTTGGTATAATATCTAATTAAATCCAAAATTGCCGTCTCAGATATAGTAATTTCGTCTTTTTTGATTTTATGCATTTTAAATTGTTTCGGCACTAAATAATTTTTAGCGATTTGGAGCTTTTCCTCTTCTACATAACCGGAAATATATATTTTTTCCATTCTATCGCTTAAAGCTCTTGGTAAATCATGAGAATTAGCAGTAGCAATAAATATTACGTTTGATAGATCATATTCTACTTCTAAATAATGATCCACGAAATGACTATTCTGCTCAGGGTCTAATACCTCAAGCAAAGCGGATGCCGGATCACCTCTAAAATCAGAACTCATTTTATCGATTTCATCAAGCAGCATTACAGGATTACTAGTCTTAACTTTCTTAAGTTGACCTAAAATTTTACCGGGCGTTGATCCAAGGTAAGTTTTTCTATGCCCTCTGATTTCTGCTTCGTCTCTAACACCGCCAAGAGCAAATTTAGTGTATTTTCTGCCCATTCCTTCGGCAATAGATTTTACAAGTGAAGTTTTACCGACCCCTGGCGGACCTATCAAACATAATATAGGTCCTCTAATTTTACTTGAACGCTGTAATACCGCTAAATATTCTATAATTCGTTCTTTAACTTTTTCGAGTCCAAAATGGTCACGATTTAAAATTTTCTCCGCTTGGTTAATATCTATTTTGCTATTATCATACTTACCCCAAGGCAAACTTAGCAAAGTCTCAAGATAATTACGCGTCACTCCCGACTCTGCCGACATTTGATTCATACTACGGAGTTTTTTAAGCTCTGATTCTGCTTTCTCTTTAGCTTCTTTAGATAATTTTAAACTTTTAATTTTTTTCTCGATATCGGCAAGTTCCGATTTATCTTCATCAAGCTCCTTTTGAATAGCTTTCATTTGTTCGTGTAGATAATAATCACGCTGCGTTTTTTCGATTTGCTTTCTTACTCTTTGCTGTAATGCCTGCTCGGTTTCTGAATTTACTATATTGGAAGTAAGCGTACTAATAACCGTAGTGATACGCTTAAAAGGACTAGTTTCTTCTAATAAATGCTGCTTTGCCTCAAGTGAAGTTATTAGATGTGAAGCTAATATATTTATAATATTTATAAAATTAGTGCTATTACTTATTTCTTTATTGATAGTTTCAATAATTTCCGCATTAACTTTCTTATCATTAATCGCATATTTACTAAATAATTGTACTGCATTATCCACTAATGAACGCATGTTATTAACGTCAAATATTTCTTCATCCGGAATAATTTCATAATTTGCTTCAAAAGCATCGTTGCCTTTGATATTGCTTAGCTTTACTCTTGCTACTGCTTCTATTAAGATTTTTGCCGTATTATTAGGCAACTTCACTATTTGGATAATCTTGGCAAGTATAGCTGTGTTATTAAGTTCATGTTTACTAGGGTTTTCTTGATCAAATTTTTTCTGTAAAGTTACTAAAATATATTTACTATTATCTTCCTCAGAAACGGTAGTATGAGATAACGCTTGCAGCGATTTTTGTCTACCCACGAAAATAGGAGCAATTACTCCTGGGAATACTACCATATCTCGTAATGCCATAAGCGGCAGGGATTTTTTATTCATCAATTAAAACCTTTTAAAATTTCTAATTATTAACTATATAATATAGTATAAATGCGATTTCAAGCCATCTTTATTAATTATATTTATGAATTTATTACTACAATCTTCTCAAAATGTAGCTACTGCACATAATAGAATAAAACAATATCTACATTTAACTCCAATCGTTCACTCTGAAAGCTTAAATGAGATGCTTGGTCATGAGATTTTTTTTAAGGTTGAATCATTACAAAAAACCGGTGCATTCAAAGTTAGAGGAGTATTAAATCATTTATTAGAATTAAAAGAGCAAGGAAAATTACCTGATAAAATAGTCGGTTATAGTACGGGTAACCATGGGATTGGTCTTGCTTATGCAAGTAAATTATTTGGTATTAAAACAAGGATTTATTTACCGTTAAATACTTCAAAAGTAAAACAGCAAGCAGCTCTTTATTACGGCGGTGAAGCTATATATACAGATACTCGACAAGAAGCAGAAGAAAGAGCAAAAGAAGATGAAAAGCAAGGATTTTACTATATACATCCTTCCGATAGTGATTCTACAATAGCAGGTGCCGGCACATTATGCTATGAAGCATTACAGCAGTTAGGCTTTAGTCCTGATGCTATTTTTGCCTCTTGCGGCGGCGGCGGTTTAATTTCCGGCTCATATCTTGCCAAGGAATTAATATCACCGACAAGCTTGTTAATAGGTTCAGAACCACTTAAGGCAAATGATGCTTATTTATCGGTTAAAAATAATAAGATATATAGATTTGATGACGCACCGACTACCATAGCAGACGGTCTTAAAACCTTAAGTGTATCAGCTCGTACATTTGAATATCTGAAAAAACTTGATCATTTTTATTTAGCAGAAGAATATGAAATATATTATTGGACAGCGTGGCTTACTCATTTACTTAAAGTTATATGCGAGCCGTCAAGTAGTATAAATATGGTTTCAGTGGTAAATTGGTTAAAAACACAATCCAAACCTCAAAAATTACTAGTACTAATCTCAGGGGGTAATATCGACCCTATTCTTTATAATGAATTATGGAAAGAGGAGTATTTAACCGTTCCACCAAGCATTACTAACTAAAGATAAATATCGTCATTGCGAGAAGAAACTGTAAGTTTCGACGAAGCAATCTCAGGATATTTGACGAGATTGCCACGCAGCCTACGGCTGCTCGCAATGACGATTTGGTATCCACGCAACACGACTTCCTCACAATAACGTAGACTTTCCAAGTTATATTAAAATTTAACCCTTACTTCTTACTGCTTCTTGATTTTTAGTAGAAGTACCAGGAGTAGTTTGCGGAGGTTTTATATTAGAACTTCTTAGTTTTATTGAATCTTCAAATATGGTTTTATCAAATGCTATTGGATTGATTTTTCTGAGTTCCGCTAAATTAAAATTATTAACTTGTTGCTGTTGAACTATAATAGGCTCACCCGTAACAGGAATTAAATTTTTAAATTCAGGATTAGTTGCTACTTTATCTTTATTTTCATTCAAAAATTTTGTTAGACCTTCAGCAATTTCAGGATTTGTTAAAGCGTTTGAAAAGATTTTATTATTAATTTCTTTTACTACATACTCATCACTTTTAATCATATATTCATTGACAAGTTTTTCTAATCTTTGTCCTAAATAATCTTTCCCTGTAAAAATTGATTTAAATTTTTCCCATAAAGAAGTACCTCTATCATTAATATCTTTTAATTCAGTGGCTATTTTAGTACTATTTTCAGTTAGATAAGTAGAATCTAACTTATTTAATTCCCTTATTATTAATTCAGGATTGATGAGTTAGTAAGTATAATAGTTTCTTCTAATTGCTTACTAATTTTATTATTTTTTTCTAATCTACTACTAATCTGCTGTACCGTATAAGTGGCTGCCTTTTGTAATTCCTTAAATTCCGCTTGAGATAATTGATTTACTCTTGGTATAAACTGCTTACTATCTTCATTAAATTTCTGATTTTTATCTCCTTGAATAATAAATTTTTCATATTTTTCAAGTTTTTCCGGAGTGTTTTTAGGATCTTGTTTTAAGATTTCTATAGCTTTATCTTTACAGCCTGTGCATATTGCTCTTTAGGTATAGAATTTCCGCTTACGGCTATTAATGCTTCTTTAGTTGCTCTTATAGGACCAGCAAAGATTTCTTCTTCATCCTCTATACCCATAAATGATAATTCATCAAAAGGTCCTCCTTTATTTAGAGGAAGTACAAAACCTTTAAGTGCTGCTTCAGCCCTTGCGACATCAAACTTTAACTTATCTGCTGCACTAGGTATTAGTTTTGTATCTTGTCCTAAATTGATATGCAAATTATCTACTAATTTTTGTATATCTTTATTTTCTACGACTTCACTAATAATTTTACTGGCAAGTACTTCAAGCGTACTAGTGATATATTCTTCAGATTGTAAATATTGTTGAATAGGATCGGGAGTAACAATATTTTTATTCAAAGTATCTAATCTACTATCTACGTTTTTTATATCAACTATTTTACCTTTTACTGCCGCCGATATCTCAGTTACTTCATCGCTTTTTTTAATTTTTTCAATAGTATCATTTATATTAGTTATAATCTCTGCCATATAATACTCATTATTAAGTTATTTGATATAATGTAACCAAGTTATCAAACTTCTTAAAAATTCGCAACTATATTATCATATAAATCATTATTTACTATGCCCTGACTGTTGCCCACTCTCTTTACTTTTATTAAGCTTATCAACATGAGATATAGGGGTTGATATAGAAGACTTATAGCTTTGGGATATTGTTTTATTTTGCTCTTTACCTTGCTCTTTTTTTGCTGTTATGATATTGATTTCTTTATTTGGTGCTTGTTTTTCTCTTTGTAGTTCTTCCGATAAATTTTTCATATCTGTATATGAACTATTACTTTTTTCAAAGTTAGCGACTGCTTTATCTATATTTTTTTGAGCATAATCCGTACCGGTAAAAACTGCTACTATTCTTTGCCATAGCTTAGGTTTGCCTACTCTTTGTAATTCTAATGCTATACTTTCTCCCCATCCGTGTTCAGTTAAATATCCAGGATTTAGCTCTGATAATATTTTTTTAGTACCGTTAACAAGTGCAGGATTATTGCTCTCAAGTAATGGGGCAAAATTTTTGATAATTTCTCTACCTTGCTCTGTCATTTTTTCAGGCGGTAGTTTACTTATTGCCGGTAGTAATGAATTTATTATTTCACTTTCATTTACTCCTGCTCCTTGAATTATATCTATTCCTTGCTTTATGTTTTTATTTGTTTCAATATTTTTTTCAAGAAACTTGCATAATTTATCTATTGTACTTTTAAAAGCATTTTGAACCTCAACCTGGTCCGAAGTTAATGTAATTTGTTGTAAATCTATATTCTTATTAGCTTTCTTAATTAATTTTTCAGCCTCTGATATTGTTTCTTCAGAAATTTCAACTGTTTCTTTTGTTACTTCATCATAAAAAGGTTTATCTAATTTTTCTTTAACTCTTTTTAAGAGTTCTTCTCCATATTTTTTACGAGGTATTTGTTCATCACCTACACTCATTTCTATTAAAGCACTTTCAACAGCGTTTTTATAAGCTTTTGCTTGTACTTTAACAGTTATATGATCTGCTACTCCATCAAATGATATTGGAAAGCCTTTAATTATAGCTTCATTTTTAGCTACTAATTTTTCATATATATCTTTTTCTTTAGGCAATAAATTTGTAGTATATTTTTTATTTTCTTTCAATAAATCAGATAATTTTTGTATTTCAGTATCATTAAGATATTGATTTGCTACTTCAGGAGAATACAAAGTTATAGCTGCTCCTACAGCTTGTAAATGTAGGTCTTGCCTTTTGATTAGAGAAGGCTCTTTTAAAGCCAGTGTTACTTTTTCCTCTAGTTTTCTTATTATCCCTGCTGCACTATCAACTTGATATTCAAAAGCAGTTTTAAGTTTCTCTTGTGGTCTATCAGGTATTAGCTCCTTGGCCATATCTTTTCCTCTATTAATTATTATTAATTAAATTAGATAATAATTAGTTAAAGAATGCAAACCAATTTAAAATTTATGAATGAAAATTAATTAAAACTTATAAAAAGAATTGTATTTTTTCATAGAAGAGGTCCTTATCGTAATTTCATCAGGGATTTCGGTTATAAACCTTGAAGGGTAAGAGCGGACTATTTCATAAAAT
The DNA here is from genome assembly GCA_000012145.1 of Rickettsia felis URRWXCal2. Taxonomy (GTDB): domain Bacteria; phylum Pseudomonadota; class Alphaproteobacteria; order Rickettsiales; family Rickettsiaceae; genus Rickettsia; species Rickettsia felis. The sequence goes on along the minus strand of CP000053.1, from coordinate 735,367 downwards.
ATTTTTCTGCTTTCGGCGTGGGTAATGTAGAGGTCTTTTTTGGCTCTCGTAATGCCGACATAAGCAATGCGGCGTTCTTCTTCTAAGCCTTTTTCGCCTTCTTCGTCTAGAGACCTTTGAGACGGAAATACCCCCTCTTCCCAGCCCGGTAAAAACACCACGTCAAACTCAAGCCCTTTAGCTGCGTGCAGGGTCATTATAGTAACAGAACCACCGTAATTAGTTTCAAGCACTTCGTTTTCCATAACTAAGCTTGAATGTTCGATAAAATCATGAATATCGTTAAATTCGGCAATAGCTCTAAGCATTTCGTTAATATTTTCGATTCTACCGAATGCTTCTTCGGTTTTTTCTTCTTGAAGCATTTCAAGATAACCGGAATCATCAAGTATTGCTTTAACTACGTTTATTGGAGCATCTATACTAAATCTTTCGTGCCAATTATCAATTTTAGTAACCAAATCTTTTAGAGTTTCATATGGTTTTGCTTTAATCTCGCCCATTTCCAACATTTCTTTAATGGCTGCAAAATTAGAAATATTTCGCTCAAGTGCATAGACTCTAATTTTATTTAAGCTAGCTGCACCTATTGCCCTTTTCGGCACATTTATAATACGCTCAAGTGCTAGATTGTCATTTTGATTTAAAGATATACGGATATAAGCAAGCACGTCTCTTATTTCCATACGTTCATAGAACCGCAAACCTCCTATAATTTTATAAGGCATAGCACTATTTATAAACGCTTCCTCAAAACTTCTTGTTTGAAATCCGGCTCGTACTAATATTGCAATATTGCCGGCATTATATCGGTCTTCTCTCACTAATTTATCTATTTCGCCGGCTATATATCTTGCTTCTTCTTTATCACTCCAACAAGAGATAATTTTTATCTTTTCACCGCTTTCCCTATCCGTCCATAACGTTTTACCGTGACGGTTTTTATTATTATTAATAACATTGGAAGCAGCAGCAAGTATAGGCAAAGTTGATCTATAATTCTGCTCTAATTTAATAATCGTTGCACCTGCAAAATCTTTTTCAAAGCGTAATATATTACCGACTTCCGCTCCTCGCCAACCATAGATAGATTGATCATCATCCCCTACACAGCAAATATTTTTATATAAACTTGCGAGCATTCTTGCCCATAAATACTGGACAACGTTAGTGTCTTGATATTCATCGATTAAAATATATCGATATTTTTCCTGATAATATCTTAGTATTTCGGGATTTTTAATAAAAAGCTCATTATTATAAAGTAGCAAATCTCCAAAATCTAAAACATTAGAAATAAGTAAATTTTTCTGATATTCTTCGTATACAAGTTTTGCCACCCTCTGCAACGGTAAATTAGTATCTGATGCTGATAGTTTACTTGGTAATAATCCTTGATCTTTCCATCTCGAAATTATGATATGTATTAATTTAGGAGCATATTTTTTAGTATCGATATCTTTTAGTTTTACTATATCTTTAACTAGTTTTAATTGATCATCATGACTAATAATAGTAAATCTATTATTTAAACCAAGATTTAAATGCTCAATTTGGTCACGTAATATCCTAGCTGCCATTGAGTGGAAAGTGCCTATATTAAGACCGTAGCAATTAATTAGACTGTTAACTCTTTCAGCCATTTCTTTAGCAGCTTTATTAGTAAAAGTAACGGCTAGAATATTTTGAGGTGACGCTAAATTTTGGTGAACAATATTAGCTATTCGTGAGGTAAGTACTTTTGTTTTACCTGTCCCTGCACCTGCAAGCAATAAAAGCGGTCCTTTAGTATGAAGAACTGCTTTTTGCTGTTGTGGATTTAATGTATGTATGAAATCTTGATTATTTAACATTATTGTACAATTTGCATATTGTTAGACTGTAGTTGTCATTCCTGTGTTGTTGCGTAAGCAACGAATCGTCATTGCGAGCAGCCGTAGGCTGCGTGGCAATCTTGTCAAGTATCCTGAGATTGCTTCGTCAAAACTTATAGTTTTTCCTCGCAATGACGGAAACAAGAATAACATAAGCATCACCTAATTCTTTTCAGATTTTTAATAATATAAGAAATAGTAATTATTGGACTACAAATAATTATTTTAAATAACCTAAAATAAGAGCTTAAATTTCTATCTTCAATAAACCAATTATATAAATCATTTATAGGTTTAATCTCAGCAGGAATAATATATTTATCTTTAAATAATTCTTTTAAAGCTCTTTTGGCCTGTTTTGCTTCTATTTTACGCTCTATTGTTAAGCTTTGATCATGTACTCGGTAGAAATATAAAGATTCCGGTATATGAGCAAATTTTGTAACAAGTCCAAAACGAAGCCAATATTCGTAATCATCCACTAACTGCATATTTTCGTTATATCCACCTACTTGCCTTGCTAAATCGGCTCTATATAAGAAACATGCACCGACGCAATCTCTAATCGGTAAAAACTTAGGCGGTTCTTGATAAAGTCTTGCACCTATACTACCTTGCTCATCGATTAAAGTATAATCAGTATATACAAGCCCTATCTCAGGTGAATTATCAAGTGTCTTAACCATTTTTTCTAAAGCATTTTCATGGAAAAGATTATCATCTGAAGTCCAAGTAAAATACTCCCCCTTGGCCTCTTTAAAAGCAACATTCAAACTTGCCGGTAATTTTTTATTGGTCTCGTTTACTATTACCTTAATACGTGAATCCTGCTCTGCATATTTCCTAGCTACTATAACGCTACTATCTTTTGAGCAATCATCAATAATAATAAGCTCAAAGTCTTTAAAGCTTTGATTAAGGCAGCTCTCAATAGCAAAAGGTAATAGCTTCTCCCTATTATAAACCGGTAAAACTATTGAGATTTTTAGAGTGTTAGTACGCATCCACCCCTAGAATATCAAGTTTTTCTATATATTGAATTACGGTTTCTTGTAATTCGTCGGAATAATAATTATGCTCAAAGTTTAATGATGTATTACATAAAGCATTATTAAGCTCTTGAGGTATTATAATTTCAATCTTATTAAATTGTTCAATTAGTCGTACTATAGGATCAAAATATTCAATTGAAAGCGGTATCTCTTTATCTAACAATTCAGCAAGGTTATTAGATGTTATGTGTAAGTGGTGATTAACTTTTTCTTTACCTATTATTAAACAAAGCGGTTCATAATTATCAAGTATAAGACTAATTTCTTCAATTTTTCTTTCAATATCATTTATAGGAACAGGCATAATTTTTATTCATAATTATTATTTCATTGTCATACCGTGGTCAAGCTAGCGTTATTGCATGGTTCGCAAAACCTACTCAATGTCATTCCTGCGAAAGCAGGAATCCAGCATAAAGCGAGCTTTTAATTTCAAAAGCTTGCTGTATTTATACTTTTTTTCTAGATTCTCGCTTTCGCGGGAATGACATAAACGAGCCACGCAATAATACCTCGCAAGAATGACATAAAAGAAACAATGCGGGCATTCTTAATTCTGTAAATTTATATATTTCGTATTTAGATATTCAAATATCCCTTCAAATGAACCTTCAACTCCAAAGCCTGAAGCTTTACGCCCTGCAAAAGGTGCTTTTGCATTTCCGGGCAATGGGTTATTAATTGAAACCATACCGAAATCAAGCCTAGTTGCTATCATTTGTGCCACAAGATATATTATTTGAATATACATATCCTTGCAAGCCGTATTCGGTACTATTTGCACGTTCTATTACTTCATCCAAATCTTTAAATTTATAGCACGCAACCACCGGACCGAATATTTCTGTTCTAAAGATATCCATATTATCCAAACAGTCAATAATAATAGGCTCAATAAAATTATCAACAGCTTTACCGCCGCAAATTAATTTAGCTCCTTTATTTTGTGCATCAGCGAGTAGCTTTTGTATTTTTTCTATGGCAGCAGAGTTAATTAACGGACCTATATCTGATGCTTTATCAAATCCGTCACCAGATTTAAGCTTAGTAAATTTAGCCTTTAGAATTTCTATAAATTTTTCATATATAGATTCTTCTATAAATATCCTATTAGGTGAAGTACAAGACTGGCCGCTATTTCTAGTTTTAGCAACTACCAAATCGCTTGCTACTTTTTCCAACTCATTATCTGCCGTTATAATGAAAGGAGCATTGCCTCCAAGTTCCAAAGATAAACGTTTTAGAGTATTTGCGGCATTTTGATATAGAATTTTACCGACATTTGTAGAACCGGTAAATGATAATTTCCGAAGCCTAAAATCTTCGCAAAAAGACTTACCTATAACATCCGAATCACCGGTAATCACGTTAAATACTCCGGCTGGCAAACCGGCATCGCTTGCAAATTTCGCAAGTATTAAAGCTGATAGAGGCGTAAGACTTGACGGTTTTAATATAACGCTACAACCCGCAGCTATTGCAGGCACTACCTTACGAGTAATCATTGCATTTGGAAAATTCCAAGGAGTTATAGCCACAGACGCTCCAACCGGCTCATATTGCGTAACAATTTTATGAGCTTTACTACTGCCCGGTTTAATGGTCCCGTGAATATTATGTATAACATATGTATACCAATCAATAAAAGATGCTCCGTATAGAATTTCTTTTTTGGATTCAGAGAGTACCTTACCCTGCTCTAGAGTTAATATATGACTTAGCTCATCAATATTTTCGATTACTAAATTATACCATTTTCTAAGAATCGCTATTCTTTCTTCAAATGAACTTTGTGACCATGAAGAAAAAGTTTGCACCGTATTATTAATTGCTGAATTAATCTCAGATAATCCTAAATTCGGAACTGTAGAAATTTCTTTTAAGGTCGAAGGATTAATAACGGATATTTGCTTCCCGAACTCTATAAATTCACCGTTTATATAATTCTTTCCCGTAATATTTTTAAGTAAGTTCATAAATTCCTCATTGTCTGCTTGGATACTAAGCCGTCATTGCGAGCGACTGAAAGGAGCACGGCAATCTCAGGATTATGGCACGAGATTGCTTCGTCAAAACTTACAGTTTTTCCTCGCAATGACGAAAAAACTGTTACAAATTTATCTTAAAATTATCCTGTAATACTAGCAAGAGAAATCATCATTATGAATTGGCGATGCTCCTATTTCTTCTACTCCAATCGTGAATTGTTGACCGTCTTTAGAGAACGTAATTTCTTTATCGGTATCTACTTTATCTCCAATAAAAACATCACCTTCTTGTACTCGTGTTATTAAATTTAATTGTTCTCCTAATATTTTCCAAATAACCACCTTTTGCTCAATATTGTCAGTATATTGTTCAAGCTGTTTCATGCCGCTTGGATCTCTTAAACTAATATGAGTAAATCCTCCACGCATTGCAATTTCTTCAAAAAATTCTTTATTGTAGTTCTCACCAAATCCTACCGCATACATATTAAACTGAGGGTTTTGTATTACAGAGATTGCAGAATCTATAACCTCTTGTTGTGTTGTATTACAGTCAGTTCCTTCGTTCTTTCCATCAGTAAATACTATAATAGTAGAATGTATATCTATTTTTTCTTTCAATAATTCTAAAGCATCTTTGACAGTACCGTATAATCTTGTATATCCATCAGCATTTAAATTTTCTACATATTTCTTAATGTCTTCAAGAGAGTTTTCCTTATCAGAAAAAGATTCCATGCTAGATTGATCATTAAATGAAACTATATTAATTTTCCAATTAGGGATTTCAACTAATTAAGCTAGTATCTTTTGTATATTACTTTTATAATCACTAAAAGTATATTTCATACTACCGCTAATATCTATTAATAAAGTAATTTCATGATTATTATTAGTATTTAGATATTCTGGGTCTTTAGAAGAAAACATAATAGGAAATTTACCGTCTTCCTGCCAGACAAAACCGTTAAATATCGGAAATAAATATTTTAATAAATACTGCTTATCAAGGATAAATCCGCCTTCTAAATTAGAAGCGATAATAGGTGGTTTACCGTCAACTTTATAAGCTTGAACGGCTTGCATTGCTGCACCGTTATTTAGAGTAAAAGTTAAGCTATTATTTTCTTTATGAGAAATAATTTGGGATATTAATTTAGAAAACTCAGTAGGTGGATAGGTATAATCTGTAGCCGGTGTTGCTTCACCTGTTAAAATTTTTGATAATTTATTTTCATCACTTATAACGGCTTGTAGTGTCTCGAGTTTGGATTCATCCATTTTATGTTTTATTGGATTTCCACAAGAGAGTTGAATCTCAGTAGTTAATAATTCTTTATTAAATTCAGCTTCTAATCTTATTGTTTCTAAAATTTTAGACAAACCATACTCTGTTATAAGATTACCGTCTACTAGCTTATAAAATAACTCTCCTATTTCTATATCTGAAGTATCCGCATTATATAATTCAGATTCTACTATATTCTCCTTATTATCCTTAAATAAAGCATGTATCACATTCTTCTTTAATTCATCAGGGGATGCTAATAATGTACGAAAATGTTCTAAGTCATTAGAAGTTGTTTTAAAAATAACTTTATTATCAGTTACCTTTGTAACTCCTATTTCTGCTCCTATAGCTTTTAAAAAAATTTCCCATTTTTTCTCTGAAGTTAAGTGCTGTGTAGGCATAATTCCTCTCTATTTTATAAAATTAGAAAGAAAGATTATATTGCTATAATTTTTAATACAAGAATTTATTAAGAAAAATTAATGAATTTTTATATGATTATGTCTTTTTTTTAGGAATTTTATTATTTATTCAAAAATTTCTCTACCTCAAGAGCAGCCATACAGCCACTACCTGCAGCAGTTACTGCTTGTCTATAAATTTTATCCTGAACGTCACCGGCAGCAAAAACCCCTTCTACGCTAGTTTTAGTTGTACCTGACTTCGTGATGATATAATTATCGTCATCCATTGCAATTTGTCCGGTAAATAGTCCTGTATTCGGTGCATGCCCGATAGCTATAAATACACCGCTACAATTCACTAAACTAATCTCTTTCGTGTGGACATTTTGAATTTTAACTCCGGTAACGGATTTTGGTTTATCGCTACCTACAATCTCATCTACTACATGATCCCAAATTACCGATATTTTAGGATTTTTAAATAATCGATCCTGTAATATTTTCTCAGCTCTAAAACTATCTCTTCTATGTGTTATAGTAACTTTGCTAGCATGATTGGTTAAGTATAAAGCTTCTTCTACTGCACTATTTCCTCCCCCTACTACAACTATTTCTTGATTCTTAAAAAAGAAACCATCGCAAGTAGCACATGCCGAAACACCAAAACCACGAAATTCCTGCTCTGAAGCTATACTAAGCCATTTTGCTTCCGCACCGGTACAGATGATTATACTTTCTGCTTCATACTCATTCCCAGCTCCGGTAAATACTTTAAAAGGTCTTTTTGATAAATCTACTTTTTCCACGTAATCACTAATAATTTCTGTACCGACATTTTTAGCCTGCATAGACATTTGTTCCATAAGCCAAGGTCCTTGCACCGTTTCCGCAAATCCGGGATAATTCTCAACATCGGTGGTAATTGTAAGCTGCCCACCTGGCTGCATACCATTAATTAATATTGGTTTTAGAGCGGCTCTAGCCGTATAAATAGCGGCACTTAGACCCGCAGGACCTGAACCTATTATTAGTACTTTAGTAGTAATTTTCATAATTATTATTTGTTATTAATTTAAATGATTTCGATGTCATTCCCGCGGAAGCGGGAATCCATCATAAAGCGAGATAAATCGAGCTTTTAATTTCAAAAATTTGTTGTATTTAATATCTTTTTTTTCTAGATTCCTGCTTTCGCAGGAATGACATAAGAGCCATGCGACAAAGCCCTTCGCTCCTCGCAATGACGATTTGATATCCACGCAGAAATGACATCAAGACTTCTTCTCTAACCAAGATTTGATATAGTTAATTTCTTCAGGATTCATTAGGGAAGGAGCATGACCAGCATATTTTATTTCATAAAGATCAAAAGTTTTTGTTTCTTTCATCTTTTTAACAGTAGATTTTGTTAAAATTTGAGATTTCATCCCATGAATTACTAATATTCTACATTTTATTTTATTCCGTACGGACCATAGTTTAACATCTTCTTGGTTACTAGCATTTTTCATTCCTTTTGTTATAGCAGGATCATAATTCATTTTATATTTTCCGCCAAATGTAGAAATTACGCTATATTTTGTTAAATAATCCCAATCTTCTTCATCTTTAATACCTATTCGGGCATAAATAAGTTTTAAATGTTCTTTTGCACTAGCCAAATCATCTAAGAGTATCGTTTTTTTAGCATAACCTCCAATTTTAATTAAAGGAGCAGCATCGATAAATGCCCCTATATCATTTAATATTAAGGCTTTAAAAATATTTTTATATTTACTGGCAAGTACCATACCTATAATACCGCCCATTGAAGTACCGAGCCAAATAGGATTTTTAATATTTAGTCTTTTAAAAAAGAATAACGTATCTTTAATATAAGTAGTATAATTATAATGATTAGCTTTTTTAAAATTTTCGCTATCACTGCGGCCGGGATAATTTATTGAAATTACTCTATAATTTTTACTTAACTCTTTAGCTATTTTATCAAAATCATGAGCATTTCTAGTTAAGCCGTGAGCACATACTATTATATTTTTATTTTTAGGATCACCGAATTCCACATAAGAAATTTTATGTTTCGGTATATATTGAAGAGGTAATAAATTAATATAGGGACCAATTTTTATTGAATTAATTTTCATATGAACCTATTAATACCAATTTAGAATAAATTTTAAAAAAATCATTGTCATCATGTTATTAATTTAAGTCACTTAAAAATATACTGACCATTGTCGGCATATATATAACTACAAAAAGCAAAGATAAAAACACGGTAGCTGCAACTTTCTCAGGATAAAATTTCTGTAAATTCGCTATAACTATAGTATTTGCTGCGAGTGGTGCCGTAGAAAGTAGTTTTAGAGCATTATAGTAATCATTGTTATACCATTTTGTTACAAAATGATCAAACATGATAAATAACCCTACTCCCAAAGGATAGAATAAAAATTTAGCAGCAAACGTAGCAAGAGTAAATTTTATATCGACTTCAAATTTTTGTAGAGATGAAAGAGCAAGGCCCACCATTACCATACCGAGTATCGAAAAAGAGCCTTTCATATTATATATAAAATCATCTAAAAAATCCGGTAAAGTAAAACCGCAAAAACTAAATAAACATCCCAAGAAAAAAGCATTTAAAATCGGTAATTTTACTACTTTTAATATACTATCGGTGGTATTTGCAAAACTTCGCATACAAATATAAAAGCCAACGGAACATTCATAAATATTAACTCCTATAACAGCCATCATGTAAATACTTAATGTATAATCATCGAAAAGTGCTGCAGCTATAGGCAACATAAAATATCCGCCATTTGCCGTACCTGCAGACAAAGCTATAATATTACGTGTATGATCTTGCCAAAATTTACCAAAAAAATAATAAGAAAAAAGCGATAAGAGTGTTGCAATTACAAATGTTACGACCGTAACGCTTAATGCCGAAAGTGTTAAGGTTGTACTAGCAGGTATCGTAAAAAATACTATAGGTGATATAAAATAGAATAGTAAAGAAGAGATACTATCTCTTTCAACATTTGAATATTTACCTGCTAAGAATCCTATTACTACACTTAATAATACCGAAACGGTTTTAAAAAAAACTATACTAAAGATTATCATGTAATGAGCTAAAGATATAATTACTTATAATATATGAGGTTTTATTTTTTTCACTAAATTTTGTAAAGATTTTTATTTTATTAACTTTTAATTGAAATAATATAAATATTATGGTATTTAAGATTTGTTGTTTAATATTATATATTTATGCAAAATCTATTACCCTTATTAATTATATTTTTTTGTTTAAATACCTATTCTAATCCTATGCCGCTTGGTCTTGAATTAAATAAAACTACCAATATAGATTTAACAAAAAAATACAAAATCATCAATAAAGAACCTAATTATTGGCAAGGATATAATTATTATATAGAACCAAATGAAAAAGCTATATCTAAAGCCTTAGTAATATGTAATGATTTTAATGTAATAGAAGCCGTTATCTTAACTATAGATAAAAATAAGTTTGAAGAGTTTTATAACATTTTAAAAGATAAAGTGGTTACTTTCAAGGATGGTGAATGTTTAATCATACTTGAATCTTCTGAATTAAATACCGAAATGGAACTTGTATATATAACAAACGGTTTTTATAAAGAATTTTTAAATAAACTAGATAAAGAAGAGAAATTAGAGCAGGAACAGATGAAGAGATTATTGTAGTACTGTCATTGTTGCATGGACTGGTTTTCCGTCATTGCGAGAAGAATTACGTAGTAATTCGACGAAGCAATCTCGTGCTATAGTTCTGAGATTGCCGTGCTCCCTACGGTCGCTCGCAATGACGAAAAAACCAATCCACACAAACACCTATTCAGGAATGACATAGTTAGCCACTTCAGAAATTATAGGCATCTGTAAATCATATTTTTTTATCAAATCTAAAACTAATTTTAATGCTTCTTGTCCTTCTACTAACTCTTTATATTCCCGTAAAAAAATTTTTTTATCGCTACTAATTCCAAGCTCATAACCGAATTTTGTATTACGTGAGCCTAACGAATAACAAGTAAGCACTAAATCGCCTACTACTCCCGCTTCTAACAATAGATTTGTATCAAGTGATCGAGATGACGCTGTACCGCCTAAAGCTTTCGATAAAATAGCAATTTCTTTTAAGACAGTTACTATAAGCGTTGCTCTTGCATTTTTGCCCTGCTTCTTTGCTAAATCAATTCCGCTTTTAATAGCAAAGATATTTTTCAACGCACCTGCTACTTGTAAGGTCACAATATCGCTTGTCGTATTCGTCGTAAAAGTTTTTGAACTTAGGTTATTGGCTATTTTATTTGCTATATCTATATCTAAACTTGCAATACTTGCCGAAGCAGGTAAATTTTTAGCCAGTTCTTTCGCTAGATTCGAACCTGCAAAAAACGCTGTAGTGCTATGCGGTAATAGAGTTTTTAACCTATCTGAAAATAGTTCAGTAGGATTACGGGCAAAGCCTTTTGTAGCGATTAGAAGAGTATTATCTGCAGAAATGCCGTGAGTTTTTAATAATTTTATTGAGTCATCAAAAGCATAAGACGGCACTGCAATAATAATTAGTTCAAAATCCTTAATTACACTTAAGTTTGTAGTAACCTGTAAATGAGTAGGTAATTTAATATCTCCTAAATATTTTACATTAGTTTTGTTATGTAAAATTTCTTTTGCTATTTCCTCGTCACGTAAAAATAAAGTAACGTTATTACAGTTTTGTGCTGCTAAAGAAGCAAGACTAGTACCAAAACTCCCTCCTCCATAAACCGCAATATTTTTAAATTTATTCATTTTATTTTTTCTTTGTCACCCCGCAATACACAAATCGTCATTGCGAGGAGTTGCTTTAGCAACGACGCGGCAATCTCGTCAAATATCCTGAGATTGCTTCGTCAAAATTTTCAATTTTTCCTCGCAATGACGGAAAAAACGATCTACAACTCCTCTACTCCACAGCTTTCTCAAGATTTACTATTATTACAGGGGATTTATTTATTTCCTGTTTCAAGGTTTTACGGATTGTTCCTTTTATTGCTTCGATTACTTGTTCATCCGACAATGCTTTTTTAGCCTGTTTATTTTGAATGGTAACAAGTTCTTTAATATCATTTTTAATGAGGTTAACTAATGCCATATCCTCTTTCGGATCAAGCAGCCCCGGCATAGACAGCATTGGGTTTGCAACAAGCAACCCTTTTTTATTAATTACTACTGATGCTACCACGATACCCGACTCACGCATACGTCTTCTAGCTTTGAAAATCGGAGATTCGACGGGCAGTAAATAATTACCGTCTACAGCTAAATAACCGTTTTCAACCTTTGAAATTACTTTCGCATTATTAGGTTCAAGCAATACTACACTACCGTTTTCAACCTCTACTGCCTGTTTTATGCCGTTTTTCTTAGCAAGCTTAACTTGTTCATGAATATGTACAGGCTCACCGTGAACAGGTATACAAATATTCGGTCTAATTAGAGAATACATTTTTTGCAGCTCGTCAATCGATGGATGTCCTGAAACATGCACAAAATGGTCACGTTCAGTAATAACTTCTACACCGGCTTTAACAAATATATTAAATAGCCTGAATATTTTCTTTTCATTACCCGGAATAATTTTTGAAGAAAAAATCATTGTATCCTTAGGAGCAAGCTTTATAGATTGGTGAGAATTACTAGCCAATTTTGCAGTTGCTGCCATAGGTTCGCCTTGACAACCGGTAGCAATTACTAATAATTCTTCTCTTCTAAATCTACTAACATCACGTTCACTAATTAGAGGAGCAATATCTTTGAAATAGCCGCTTTCTTGAGCAGCAAGCATCATACGATGCAAACTTCTACCTGTTAAGACTACTTTTCTACCTGCAAGCCCTGCTGCATGAATTATTGTATCAAGTCTAGCTAAATTAGAGGCAAAGGTTGAAACTACTACCATTTGAGGGCAGCCGGCTATAATATCTACTAAACTTTTTCTAACATCGCCTTCAGAACCTGAACTTCCTTTATTAAATACGTTAGTTGAATCACAAACAAGTGCAAGAACCCCTTCATCTCCATAAGACTTTAAAAGCTCCTCATCGGCTTTTTTACCAAGCACCGGATCATTATCAAATTTCCAATCTCCTGTATGTAAAATATTACCTGCATCTGTACGAATCATAACTGCTTGCATTTCAGGAGCCGAGTGAGTGAGCGGCACCATTTCTAAAGAAAAAGACTCTAGATTTATTTTACTACCCGGTTTTACTTCGTGAATTTTTATATTTTTAGCAAAATCATATTCATTTAAACGAATCTTTAAAAAATTTGCTGTGAAAGTAGTAGTATAAATAGGACATTTAAGGCTATTCCATAAATATTGGACACCGCCTAAATGATCCTCGTGAGCATGAGTTAAAATCAGACCTACTATATCTTTTTTATATTTCTCTATAAAGCTACTATCGGCAATTATCATATCAACACCAGGTAAGTAGTCATCGGCAAAACCGCTACCGCAATCAATCATTAACCATTTACCTTTATAATGGTAAAGATTAAGATTCATACCTATTTCATTAGATCCTCCTAGCGGTACAAATAGCAGATCATTTTTATGATTTTTGATGTTGAATGATGACATAATTTAACTTAATATTTATTTTATTACTTTATTCTTATAACTTATTATTAGTTAACCGTCTATATATTAAAAAAGAAATTCATATAATGAATATAAATAAAATAGCATTAATTTATAACCAAAATTCCAAACATCTAGCTATTATAGAGGAAATAAAAAAACTCTATAATTATTGTAAAATAGAGGAAGCAGAAGCAATTATCGTAATAGGCGGCGATGGAGAATTACTACATAATATTCACCGCTATATGAATCTTAATATCCCTTTTTATGGAGTTAATTTAGGAAGTCTCGGCTTTTTAATGAATCCTTTAGATACCAAGAATTTATTACAAAATATACATGAAAGTACAGTTTCTATTCTAAATCCTCTTCTTATGCAAGCTGAAGATATAAGCGGTCAAATATATACTGCACTTGCTATTAACGAAGTATCGATATTTCGTAAAACTAATCAAGCTGCTAAATTTAGAATAGACGTAAACGGAATAGAGAGAATGAGCGAATTAGTAGCAGACGGAGCTTTAGTTGCAACGCCTGCCGGAAGTAGTGCTTACAATTTATCTGCCGGCGGTCCTATTTTACCGCTTGATTCAAACATGTTATGCCTAACCCCTATCTGCTCTTTTAGACCGCGTAGATGGCACGGTGCTTTACTGCTTTCATCTGCTACAATTAAATTTGAAATACTTAATACAAATAAACGACCGGTAAATGCTACTGCCGACTTTCAAGAGTTTAATAATATCACGAATGTTACCGTTAAATCTACTAAGGATAAACCTATCAAACTGCTTTTTAATAAAAACCATACGCTAGAAGATAGAATTATTAAAGAGCAATTCGGTGGATAGGCATTGCTAACTAAAGAGAGATAATAATAAAAAGCTCGATGTCATCCCGTGATTTATTCACGGGATCCAGTTAAAAATATCAATAATATTGATATTTTTAGTTATTTTTCTGGATACCGTGGACAAGCCACGGTATGACACACCTCTCTTTAGTTAGCAATGCTGGAGGATAATTATTAAAAAATATTAATAATTTTTTGACTAAGAATTAAATTAATGTATAATGCCTTGTTAAAAATAACTAGGCATTATATATGAAATCAAAAAAGTCTTCTATTAACTTTTCTGAAAATAACCATATTTTATGGTTACCGCTTGTTGGTGATATTATTGTTACAAGGGACAACAACATATATCGAAGATAAAGTTAGAAAGTTTAAAATAGAAAATTATTTAGAAATTATAGAGAACGTAAAGGATTTAAAATTAGCTTTAGAAACAGCAAATATAGCAAGTAATAGACATAAAAAATTATTACTAAAATGTCTATTAAAAAATTATAATTATGAAGACCTTAAAAGCCACAAATTATTTGAAGATTATACCATAAATCAAGATAAAACGGCTATAATTCACAAAAGCTATGAATCAGAAATTAAGTTTAAATTTGAACCTATATCATTTACATCTTGTTTTTTTAAATAGTCATTTACTGATTTACTTGTGTTATAAAAATCCTCTAAAGCTTGGATAATTTCCTTTCCTGTTATCTCACCGCTTTTATCAATACCATTTTCTTCCCATACTTTAACTATAGCATCTTGTTCTTTATTTTGCATATCTCTAATTGCTAATTGTTTAGCTCTAATTTGAGCTACCATGTGAAGAACTGATTTTGAGTTAATATTAAAATCTTGCATAAAACCTCTTTTTTAATAATAGAGGTTAAAAGTTAAATATTTTTAATAAAATTGTCAACATTTTATTAAAATTTATTAACATTTTACTCAAAAGGTTGGCGTAGGTTAATAGCGGCAGATAAGGTACCCTCATCTAAATAATCAAGTTCACCTCCGATAGGTATACCGCTAGCTAGGCGAGAAATTTTAGCAGGATGTTCTCTTAGATATTCAGTAATAAAATAGGCAGTAGTTTGACCTTCTAAAGTAGAATTAGTAGCAATAATAACTTCTTTAATATTTTCTGCAAAACATCTTTTAAGTAATTCAGGTAACCGAAGTATGCTAGGATTTTGCCTACTAGCTGCCGATAAATTATGACCTAGTACGTGATATAAACCTTTAAAATTACTGCTACGCTCCATTGCCCATAATTCAGCTACGGTTTCAACAACGGCAATAACCGATTTATCTCTATATTCAGAAGAGCAAATACAGCAAATATTTTCCGTATCCATATTACCGCAAATCTCGCATTTTACTATTTTCTTATCTATCTCTACAAGGTTATTAATTAGGCTTTTTAACCTAACATCTTTGTCTTGTAGTAGATAAAGCACTATACGTCTTGCCGACCTACTACCAAGCCCAGGCAATTTGGAAAAAAGATAAATTAGCTGGTCTATATCATTATCATTTGTTTTATTCATAGTCAGGGTATATATCATTATAAATGAAGAGTTAGTATATGATACGAAGCCAATTTTTCAAATTCAGCGAGTACATATTAAGACTTAATAACAATTGTTCCGGCTATCTTATCATGCAATGCTTGTTTTTTAGAAGAAAAAAGTATGAAAAAAATACCTATAGGAAAAGTCATATACCCTAAAAATCTTTTAATTAACTGCTTTAAAGTCGGACGATTTAATGTTACGGCATCTACGATTTTCATACGTAAAAACATTTTACTAAGCGTTGCACCTTTATAATACCAAAGCGTTACGAAATATGAGCCTATTACTAATATATTAGTAGCAAAAATTGAAATATTAAACAAAATATATTTATTAAAATTCCCTGCTTTAAGATATTCATAAAATTCCTGACTCATAACAGAGTTAAACATTTCATTGGAATTATGAAGATTAATGTTATTACTAAGGAAATAATCATTAAAGAACAACCATAATAAATTAAAAGAACAAAATTGTGATATTGGGATTGCTATAAAGGCAAATAATGATAAATCAAGTGCCGTAGAAAAAATTCGTGCTATAAAATCAGGATAAATAATTTGCTTTTTCATTGCCGGTTACTTTATTTTGGTGTTAGATAGTAGGGGTTACCGAAATCGTCATTGCGAGGAGATGCGTAGCATCGACGCGGCAATCTCATAAAGTAATACCAATTCCTGAGATTGCCACGCTCCCTATGGTCGCTCGCAGTGACAATTAGTACCCCTAATCAAAATTCAATATATTACATTTATGAACCAATTTGAAGCATATAGTTTATTATTTGTTGATAGTTTTGTCTCAAATCTTGTTATCGGTTTTCAGAATGAATTAATATTTCATTCTATGAAAATGTTTGGGGGCTATAATAGTTTAATAATGCTGTTAGTGGCTATTTGTGCTTCTCTTAGCGGTAATGCAGTCAATTATATTTTTGGAAGAATAGTTTTAAATATCTTTTATGCTTCCAAAAATGAACAAAATATCTTAAGACATAAAAATTTAACAAAATTATATTATAAATATGAGATATTTATAATTTTCTTAATGGCTTTTCCTTTTTGGGGATGCTTTATTTCCTTATTTTCCGGTTTTTTTAAAACAAAATTTCTAAAATTTTTAGGTATTGGTTGTTTGGCAAAAGCATGCTATTATGCTCTAACATTATATATTTTATAATTTATGAAAAAATTAACCAAAACTAATTCTCATAGACAACAAAAATTAGCAAGCATTATAAATGAAGCATTAATCGAAATTCTAAGACGTGGTAAAATGCTGGATAGCAGACTTTTTGATTGTCCTCTCACTATTACAAAAGTTATAGTTACTGCTGATCTAAAAATAGCTAATTGTTATTTCTTGCCTTTTAATACTAAACTAACAATAGATGAAATTATGGATGCCTTAAGTAATTCTAAAAATGCTATCAGAAATTTTATTACTAATAAAATAAATATGAAATTCTCGCCTGATATAAGATTTCATTACGATCACGGATTTGATAATGCTATAAAAGTGGAAGAGTTGCTAAAAAATATATAGGTGCTAGGGGATAAACTCAATCATTGAAAACAATAATTATCCGTTATACTAAAAACGCATAAAAATTAAGCCTTTAGTACAACAGCCCCCTAGCATAAATAAACTAAAGGCTATAAATGTTTTGCAATGATGGAGTTTAAACATCATTTACAAAACAATAATATCATAATAATTGAAGTAATCAAGATATTTTAGTTATCTTTTAATATTTTTTTTAAACTTTAAGTATAACTCAAATAACAAATAAATCCTTATTTTTATTAAATAACTTTAAAAGATTATTTTTTTATATTAAGATATAAGAATAATCTTTTAATAAAAATAAATAGAAAATGTCTCCTCAAATAATAGAGTTATTAATTTTTGCCGTTATTGCTTTTTACATTATCAACAAATTAATTACGACTCTCGGTTCTACTTCAGAAGAGGAACAAACAAAGCAAAAATCTTATTTTGGCGAACCGGTTATTAAGGACGTAACTTACAGTACAGTTAAATCTAATAAAGAAGAAAAAAATATTCCAACAGCCCAAGATATTAAAGCTTTTAAAGATATAATAGTGGAACATAATATAACTGCGGTCGTAGATGGAATGGAACAAGTCCATAAACACCTTTACTCCTTTGATCCGATTAAATTTATAAATAATGCTAAAACTGCTTTTCAAATGATTATAGAGGCGGCTTATAAAAAAGATGCTAAAGAATTATCTGAGCTGATAGATAAAAGATACTTGGAAGAATTTGAAAAAATAACACCGTCCTATGGTGATTTTTTTGACTTATCGGCTTTAAGTGCAAAATATTCAGAAATTTACATGTTCGGTAATAACATATTTATTAAATTACTATTTCAAGGTAAAAATGTAGTTGACAAAATTGAAGATTTAAAAGAAGAATGGACATTTACACGTAATGCTAATACTAAAGAAGTTGATTGGTTTTTAAGCAATATTGAGAGAGTGTAAATAAAATTCCACGTCATTGCAAGGAGCGAAGCATTGTTGCAATCTCGTGCTAAAGTCCTGAGATTGCTTCGTCGAAACTTGCAGTTTCTTCTCGCAATGACGGCTTAAATAACCTAACAAACCATTAGTAATGAGTAAAATTTTCTATATTATAGGCACTATATTAATAATAAGTGTCGGTATTTTTATGTTTCAAAATCAAACGATAACGGATAACAATCAAATAATCCCAAGAAAAGTTTTATTCGGTAACCCTGATAAAGCAAGGGTTTCTCTAACCCACGACGGCAAATATATTCTATATATTGCACCGAAAGACGGTGTATTAAATATCTGGCTAGCCCCCTCAGATGATATTAGTAAAGCAGAAGCCATAACCCATGACAAAGGACGTGGTATTTGGTCTTATGCTAAAGCTTATAATAATAAAAATATTTTATATACTCAAGATTTTAACGGTGATGAAAATGACCGAATCTACAGTTATAATATAGAAACGAAAGAGTCAAAACTACTTACTCCTGAAAAAGGAGTTAAAGCCGGAATAGCAGGAGCAGGTCATAAGAAACCAAATGAGATATTAATATATTTAAATGAGCGTAATCCTGAATATTTTGATATTTACAAATTAAATCTAGATACTCTAGAAAAAGAATTAATTTATAAAAATGATAGATTTACTGATTGCGTAGTCGATGAAAATTTAAATTTAAGATTCGGTAGTTTACTAGATAAAGACGGAGCCGTTGAATATTATGAATTAAGAGACGGCGAACCTAAATTATATACTAAAATCTCAATGGAAGATTCTTTCAATACTTCTATACTCGGTTTTGATGCTAGCGGCGAAATTCTTTATATGCTTGAGGGGCGTAACCGCAATACTTCAGCCCTTAAGGCGATAACACTTGCTACAGGCAGCGAAGAAATATTAGCCGAAGATGCAAAAGCCGATATCGGCTTATTTACAGTTCATCCCACAAAGCAAACTCCGCAAGCAGTATCTATAGATTATGATAGAGTCTCATATAAAATATTAGATAAAGATATTGAAGATGATATTAAATATTTGCAATCTCTCGATCGCGGTGATTTAATTATTAATAGTAGGACGTTAGACGATAAAATTTGGATCGTTGCTTATATGGCTGATAATGCACCGGTGAAATATTATAAATATGATAGGGCAAATAAAAAAGCCGAATTTTTATTTACTAATCGCAAAGAACTTGAGCAATATAATCTTGCTAAGATGATACCGGTAATTATCAAGTCACGTGACGGGCTTGATTTAGTTAGCTATATCACTTTTCCATATGATGTAAAGCTTGATGAAAATAATATTCCTGATAAAAAAGTACCGCTAATAATTAATGTTCATGGCGGACCATGGGTTCGTGATAGCTGGGGATACAATCCTGAGCATCAATGGCTTGCAAATCGTGGTTACGCAGTTTTAAGTATAAATTACCGTGGTTCTACCGGTTTTGGGAAAGATTTCTTAAACACCGGTAATTTAGAATATGCCGGTAAAATGCACACCGATTTAATTGACGGTGTTAACTGGGCTATTAAGAATAATATAGTTGATTCTGATAAAGTTTGTATTATGGGCGGAAGTTATGGCGGTTATGCTACACTTGTCGGTCTTACCATGACTCCTGACATATTTGCTTGCGGTGTTGACGTTGTCGGTATGTCTAATTTATTAACTCATGTGCAATCTAAAGCCCCTTATATGACACCATTGTTAAGTATATATAAAACACGTATAGGACCTTGGGATACTGAAGAAGAAAAAGAGTTTTTAAGACAAAAATCACCGATTAATTTTGTTGATAATATCAAAAAGCCTTTATTTATAGCACAAGGTGCTCACGATGTGAGGGTCGTACAGGCAGAATCAGAACAGATTGTAAATAGCATGAAAGCAAAGCATATACCGGTAGTTTATGCACTTTACAAAGATGAAGGACATGGATTTGCAAAACCCGGTAATAGAATTTCATATTATGCTCTTGCCGAGCAGTTTTTAGCTAAGATTTTAAAAGGAAGAGCAGAACATATAGAGGACGACTTAAAGAATGCTAATCTCATTCTGAATGATAAAGAAAAAATTAGCGGTACAGAAGCAGAAAAGATTATAGATAAGGCAGTTGGGAATTAGAATCCTTGCGTCATTGCGAAGAGTAACCTAACCCATCGTCATTGCAAGGAAAATTACGAAGTAATTGACGAAGCAATCTCAGGAATTATACTATACTACTTTATGAGATTGCCACGTCGCTACGCTCCTCGCAATGACGTTATCATACCAATTAGGAGTACCACTATGCTACTGACAAATACTGAAAATTCTTATGGCTTAATTGCAAAACTTTTTCACTGGATAATGAGTATTATAGTTATAGTAATGCTCGTTGTCGGTTTCTTAATGGATAATTATATAGAACCGCCTCTAAAATGGCAATTATACGGGATACATGAAGCAACCGGTATAGTTGTTTTATCTTTAGTAATAATAAGGCTTTTATGGAAGTTCTATAATGCTAATGTTTTATTACCAGCTGATTTACCGAATTGGCAGAAAAAAGCCGCTAATATTAATATAAATTTGCTATATCTTTTAATGTTGTTAATGCCGATAAGCGGCTTTTTTATGACTATCCTATCAAACCATCATATTGATTTTTACGGTTTGTTTACTATAAATTCTTTTGCTCAAGATTTACAATTTGCCAAAATCTTTAAAAAAATCCATAAAAAGGCTGCTTTATTATTTACTGCTTTAATTATTTTGCATATACTAGCTGCGTTATATCACCACTTTATTAGGAAAGATAACGTACTTAAGAGGATGTGGAATGAGTAGCATATGTCATTCCTGCGGAAGCAGGAATCCAGCTCTTTCCCGTGTTATACCGTGGCTTGACCACGGTATCCATAAAAAAGTAAAAAAACTGGATTCCGCTACAAGCTCGCGGGATGACGTTGAGTACTACTGGATTCCTGCTTCCGCAGGAATGACAAGCGACAAAAAACTCTCTACTTTACAGTTTAAAGATTAATTATTATACTGTGCTTTAATTATTTAAATAAATTATTTAAAATGAATATTCATGAATATCAAGCAAAAGAGATTTTAAGAAAATACGGCGTACCTACTTCCACCGGACTAGTTGTTACGAAAACCGAAAAGATTAATGAAACCATAGATAAATTAAATACGGAAGTATATGTGGTTAAAGCACAAATACACGCTGGCGGCAGAGGTAAAGCCGGCGGCGTTAAGGTTGTTAAGAGTAAAGAAGAAGCCAAGAAAGTTGCTCATGACATGTTTGGTATTAATTTAGTAACGCATCAAACAGGACCTCAAGGACAAAAAGTAAACCGTCTTTATATTGAATCAGGTTGTGATATTTTAAAAGAATATTATTTCAGTATCGTATTTGATAGATTAGCTAGCTGTATTACTTTCATAGCTTCTACCGAAGGAGGGGTTGATATTGAAGAAGTAGCAGAAAAAACTCCGGAAAAAATTGTTAAATTTTCCGTTGATCCTGCAACTGGTTTACAAGATTTTCATATGCGAGGCATAGCTTATGAGTTAGGCTTTAAGGATAACCAAGCAAAACAGATGAAAGAAATAGTAAAATCAGTCTATAATGCTTTTGTTGAAACTGATGCAGCACAAATTGAAATCAACCCGTTAATTGTACAAACGGACGGAAATTTACTCGCTTTAGACGCAAAAATCACTTTTGACGATAACGGATTATTCAAACATCCGAATATTACAGCAATGCGTGATCACGATGAGGAAGATCCTTTAGAAACTAGAGCGGCAAATGCAGGACTTAGCTATGTAAAAATGGACGGTAATATCGGCTGTATGGTTAACGGTGCAGGTCTTGCTATGGCTACCATGGATATTATTAAGCTTTACGGTGCGTCACCTGCAAATTTCTTAGATGTTGGCGGCGGTGCTGATCGTGAGCGTGTAAAAGAAGCTTTAAAAATAATTTTATCTGATAAAGAAGTGCAAGGAATCTTAGTTAATATTTTCGGCGGTATTATGCGTTGTGATATTATAGCGGAAGGGATTATTGCAGCAGCAAAAGACATAGGTATAAAAGTACCGTTAGTGGTTCGTTTAGCCGGTACAAACGTTGAAAAAGGGAAAGAAATTTTATCAAATTCTGGTTTAGAAATAATACCGGCACATGATTTAGCAGATGCTGCAAATAAGATAGTTGAAGCGATACGGTAAAGTTGTAGGTGTCATTCCTGCGAAAGCAGGAATCCAGGGTAAAGCGAGATAAATCGAGCTTTTAATTTTAAAAACCTATTATGTATAACCTTTAAATTACTGGATTCCCGCCTATGCGGGAATGACATAATAACAATCCATGCAACAACGCTTTCAGTTGCTCGCAATGACGATGACGACACAAAAAAATAAAAACAATAAAAATTATTTAACATGGCAATATTAATAAATAAAAAAACAAAAGTTATCTGTCAGGGCTTTACTGGTTCACAAGGAACTTTTCACTCTGAACAAGCGATAGCTTACGGTACTAACATGGTTGGCGGTGTTACACCCGGCAAAGGCGGTCATACTCACCTTGATTTACCTGTATATAATACCGTACATGAAGCAAAAGCAAAAACCGGTGCAAATGCAAGCGTTATATATGTTCCGCCCGGCTTTGCCGCTGATTCGATATTAGAAGCAATCGATGCCGAAATCGAAGTAGTAGTATGTATAACGGAAGGAATTCCGGTACTTGATATGGTGAAAGTAAAACGTGCTTTAGTCGGTTCTAAAACTAGATTAATCGGTCCTAACTGCCCTGGAGTTATCACACCGGGTGAATGTAAAATCGGTATTATGCCTGGGCATATTCATAAAAGAGGAACGATAGGTATTGTTTCAAGATCAGGTACTCTAACTTATGAAGCAGTAGCACAGACAACAGCCGTAGGACTTGGACAATCTACATGTGTCGGTATAGGAGGCGATCCTGTTAACGGCACTAATTTTGTTGATTGTATTGATATGTTTTTGAAAGATGATGAAACAAAAGCAATTATTATGATTGGTGAAATTGGCGGTAATGCAGAAGAAGATGCAGCTGAGTTTATCAAGCAATCAAAAATCAAGAAGCCTATTGTTAGCTTTATTGCAGGTATTACAGCACCTCCCGGTAAAAGAATGGGGCATGCCGGTGCTATTATTGCCGGAGGAAAAGGAAGTGCCGAAGATAAGCTTGAAGCTCTACAAAGTGCCGGCGTAACTATCACTAGATCCCCTGCCGATATCGGTAAAACAATGTTTGATTTGTTAAATAAAGGCTAAGTAATTATATAAATTGCTGGACCAATTTTAGCGTCATTGCGAGGAGCGAAGCGACGTGGCAATCTCGTCACCTGAGATTGCTCGCCTTGATTACTACGTAATTCTTCTCGCAATGACGGAAAAACCGTTCCATACAGGCATGACACAAACGAGCCACATCACAACGCCTTTCACTCCTCATAATAACACCTCAATGTAATAAGTTTAGCGATTATAAATCTTAATGACGATACGTATAATATTTTCAATTATGCCTATAATTCTCATATAGATTCTAAAATTTCCTGTAAGCCTTGGGATCTTGGCAATACTAAAATTTCTTATAATACTTATAATAATGGGCTTAAAGAAATTGAAACTAATAATACCGGTATTATTATTCAAGGTACTAAAATTGAAACTAAAGAGGCTGATATCTTTCCGGATGATACGAATGATTTTAGAAGTATTTATTATAATAATTAGTATAGTTTAAATCATACTACTGTCGTTCACTATAATAATGGTGTTAATGTCGAAACAAATAATACCGGAATTATTATTAAAGAGTTAGGATATTTTATTAAATTTGAAAGTAATCATGGTTCTACTTATATTAATATATCACCAAATATTTCTATATACAATATTGAAGATCGTGTTACTGAGCTTAACGTCCAAGAAGGAGACCTATACAGATCTACGACTTTGACATTGAATGATCATAATTCATCTCTAGAAAAAATTTCTATTAGTGCAAATACAATATTTAATAACTTTAACACTACCGGTAAAAAAGTTTGTATCACTATTTCAAAAAATACTAGCTTTGAACAAAAGAATGTTGATTTACCTATCAAGGAAGTAAAGTTAGAATTAGGTGCGAAAATAAAATTTACCCATTGTGAAAAGAATTATGAGTTTGCTAACTATTCTAATATTGATACTGTAATAATTAATTATTTACATAATTTTGTAGAAGCCGCTACAGAATTTAAGGCCACTAAAAATTATAATCAAAATTTGTATGGAGAACATAATCTTCATAATTTAGAATTATTTATAGCTCAAAACACGGAACATTTTATTGATTCCGCTATTTTAGGGGATACTGAAGCTAAATATGGAGATATCACCCTCTAGCGATAGACCGGCTTTTTGTCATTGCGACCGTAGGGAGTGCGGCAATCCAGGAAAAATAATAAAAAAATGCTATAAATTAGCATTTTTTACTGGATTGCTTCGTCAATTACTTACGTAATTTCCTCGCAATGACGATTTGGCACCTACACAGCCAATTTTTGAAATTCACCGAGCATCTCTAATTTCTTTAACTATATTTAGTAATTGTGGGAAATCTATTAACCCGGGTATTAATTTTGAATCAATTATATACGCAGGTACTCCTTGGATTCTAAGGCTTCTAGCTATTTTCATATTTTGAGTAATTAAATCTTTAATCTCATTGCTATCGGCAGTTTCTTCAATTTCTGTAGCATTTAAGCCATTCTCGGTTAATAATTCTTTTATAGATTCCTTAGAAACATCTCTTATTTTTATTAGTTCATCATGAACAGCTTTAAATTTACTTGGATTAACCTTATAAACGGCTAAAACTATTCTTGCCAGATATTCGGAAGCATCTCCAAGGATAGGTAGCGGTCGTAATATAACTTTAACTTTTGAATCGTTTTGCAATAGTTCATTTATAGAAACATCACCTTTTTTACAATAAGAACAATTGTAATCATAAAAAGCAATTATTGTTACATCCCCGTCTTTATTTCCTATAATAGGAAAGCTTGTGCTATCTTCAATACCTAACTTATTATCTTTTAGATAGTTATTAACTTTAGTCTCATTTTCCTGTACTTTACGTTTTTGCAAGCCTTCTATTGATTCTATTATTATTTCCGGAGTTTTAAGCAAATAATCTTTGATTATTTCTTGGACTCTTTCCTCTTCACATTTCCTTGCATCCTCGCTTTGTTTAACCTCAACGGAAACCGGATTTGTAGAATACGTTTTCATTGTTTTGAAAACAAATAAAACTCCTATAACAACTACAAATATAACCAATATTTTACCTATAATATGCTGCATAAATACCTTTTTTAAAAATTTTAGATTGTTTTTGCTTTGTTTAATGTCATTGCGAGCGGTCAAAGACCGCGCGGCAATCTCAGGAATTTGGTACTAGATTGCTTCGTCGAATTACTACGTAATTCTTCTCGCAATGACGGAAAAAGCAAAACTCCTACTTCTGTCTTATTAATCTGCTTTGATCTCTTTTCCAATCTTTTTCTTTAATTGATTCTCTTTTATCATGTAATTTCTTACCTTTAGCAATACCAAGTTCAACTTTTACTTTATTTTTTTTATTAAAATACATAGAAAGAGCTACTAGCGTATAGCCTTTTATTCTAATTCTACCGATAATTTTCTTTATCTCTTTAGTATGCAACAATAATTTACGAGGTCTACGAGTAGAATGATTAAATCTATTCGCTTTCTCATATTCCGCAATATGGCAGTTATACAAAAATACCTCATGTCCGGTATCTGCCGCATGGCTTTCCTCTATAGAAGCTTTGCCTTGACGCAGAGACTGTACTTCACTACCCTTTAATACAATACCTGCTTCTAATCTTTCTTCAATAAAATAATTAAAAAGGGCTTTCTTATTTTGTGCAATAACTTTCTTATACTCGGTCATAATTTTATGGATAGTGATGTTATAATGTTTTCAATTTGTTTTTTAGCACTATCGCTTGCTTCAGTTAATGGGAGTCTAATTTCATTTTCACATAAACCTAAATAATATGCAGCATATTTTATCGGAATCGGATTAGATTCTACAAATAATGCTTTATATAAAGGCAGTAATTTCTGATGGATTTCTAATGCTCCTTTAGTGTCATTCTTATTCCATTTCTCCAATAACTCTTTACACATATCGGGAGCAATATTAGAAGCTACGGAAGTCCACCCTACCCCGCCTTGTGCGTTAAAAGCTAAGACTACTTCATCGTTACCGGTTAAAATGTTGAAATCCTTTTTAACTACTGCTCTAATCCGCAATGGACGTTCTAAATCTACGCCGCAATCTTTTAATGCTAAGATACGCGGTAGCTTGCTAAGTCTCAATATTGTCTCATCAGAAAAATCTACTCCGCTTCTAGTTGGAGCTGAATATAACATAATAGGTAGATTACACGCTTCATGTAATGCTTCAAAATGCTTATAAATCCCGTATTGGGTAGGTTTTACATAAGATGGTGGACTAGCCATAAAACCATCAACCTTGATTTTTGTAGATTCCGCTGCAAGTTCTCTTGCATAAGCGGTATTATTTGATGAACATCCGCTTATTATAGGAATACGATTATTAACGATTTCTACACTAGTTTGCAGTAATAACTTATATTCTTCAAAGCTGAGACTACTACCTTCACCGGTCGAACCTGCAATTAATATTGCATCGACTTCATACTTTATTTGATGTTTTAAAATTCTCTCTAAAGCATATAAGTCTAACTTATTATCTTTAAAAGGTGTTATAGCTGCGGTAATTAAACCTTTAAATATATTGTTCATTGTTTTTTACTTATTTATTAATTACGTCATTGCGAGGAGAAACGTAGTTTCGACGTGGCAATCTCGTCAAACATCCTGAGATTGCTTTGTCAAATTACTTCATAATTTTCCTCGCAATGACGGCTCGCGTGTCACACACAGCTCTTCCTACTCCCTAACAATACGCCCATACTCTTTTTTCAAACGATCTGCAATTTGATGATCATCAAAAGTAATCTTTTTATTGCCTAAATCTATAGAATCAATATTTTGTACCTCGATTGCCGTGCCTGTAACAAAACATCCGGTAAAATTCTCTATTTGCTCTAATTTCAAACGCTCTTCTTTTACTTCTAGACCTAAATCTTTTGCAATCTCAATAATAGTCTGTCTTGTTATACCGTTTAAAAATCTATCGGCAATTGGAGTATATAATGTTTTATCTTTAACAAAGAAAATATTTGTTGTAGTGCATTCAGCAATATATCCTTCATAATCAAGTAATAAGGCATCATCATAGCCAAGAGCTTTAGCTTCTTTTTTACTCGTTATTGCCATATTATATTGAGCGGCGGATTTAGATTGTACCGGGGTGCTATCAGGTATTGCTTTACGCCAGCGGCCTACATGCAAATTTATACCTTTCTCAAAAGACCTTGGCATTGATGGAATACCGGCAATCAAAAGATTAGTAGACAAATCAGGATTAGTAATATTTAGCGATTCGTCTCCACACCAAATAAGCGGTCTTATATACGCATCCTTAATATTATTTTGTTTTATTACAAGTTCATGAGCTTTTATTATCTCGTCCACACTATAAGGTACTTTCAAACCTAATGCTTCTGCTGATTTTATTAATCTTTCCGTATGTTCTTTTAACTTAAAAACTTTGCCGTTATAAGCTCTCTCACCCTCAAACACCGATCCTGAATAATGCAGGCTATGAGTTAAAACATGAATCCTTGCGAATTGATAAGGAACTAAATCACCATTAATCCAAACATGCCAAAAAATTTGCTCTAGTTTTATCATTGTCATTAACCTATATTTATATTAAAGTATTGTCAATTGTCATTGTGAGAGGTCGGCCACCCGTCATTGCGAGAAGAATTACGTAGTAATTCGGCGAAGCAATCTCAGGAGTTTGTTATTATTTCATGAGATTACCACGCAGCCTACGGCTGCTCGCAATGACGGCTCGTTATTCACGCAAGCAACGACACCAATTTTCAAATTAAATGAGTATACATGCAACCACATAAAGCACATATTTTAATCGTAGATGATGATAGCAGAATATTAGCACTTTTAAAGCAATTTTTAAATAAAAACGAGTTTTTAGTATCAACGGCAAGCTCAGTCATAGAAGCTAAAAATCTATTAAAAACTTCTAATTATGATTTAATTATTTTAGATGTTATGTTACCTGAAATAACAGGGCTTGATTTTGCTACTACTATAAGGGATGCCGGTAATAATATTCCTATAGTTATGCTTACTGCTTTATCGGAAGCCGATGACCGTGTTAAAGGACTTGAAGCCGGTGCCTCTGATTACATAACTAAACCTTTTGAACCGCGAGAATTATTACTTCGGATAAATAATTTAATTAATAATTATAATAACTTTAAAAAAGAAACGAATATAATTAAATTCGGCAATAATTTCTATAATTTTGATACAAAGGAATTCACTAAGAACGATCAAATCATATCTCTTAGCTCTACCGAACAAAAATTACTTGAGATATTAATAAAAAATTCCGGTAAATCTACTAGTCGTTTTGAGCTTTCAAAAATTATGGGCGGGCTTAGTATGCGTTCTATCGACGTACAAATTACAAGAATAAGAAGTAAACTAGAAGATAATCCAAAAGAGCCGAAATATTTAAAAACCGTGCGTAATGAGGGCTATGCACTTTATATCTAAATTATTACCGAGAACATTATTTGTACGATTTATGTTCATAATAATCATTCCGATTTTAATAGGGCAAATTGTTGCTATATTTTTGTTTTACGATCGTCATTGGTATAATGTTTCATATTATACTAGTACTATTATTATTAATGAAATAGAATCACTGATTAAAGAACATAGAAATAATTCAAGAGAGATAATCCATTTATCGGAAAATTATCTTAATTTATCTTATCAATTTCAGCTTAATAAAAAGTTATCTATAAAACAACCTAAATTAAGTGAGCCTCTAACTATATTTAAAAATATTTTAGCTACAAAAATCCATGAAAAAAATATAGTTAAACTAAATAAAGAAAATAAAATCGAAGTATTTTTAGAATTAAAAGATGGAATATTATATATTACTTTTCCTGCAAAATTACTACTTAATCCTACAGTATATATATTTGTTTTATGGATTATATCTTTAACTGTTATATTACTTTCTATTTCTATTATTTTCTCCAAAAATCAAATTAAATCAATAATCACTCTTGCGGATAGCATGGATAAATTTGGTCGAGGTGTTTTAAAAGGCAAAAATTTCAAACCTTCAGGAGCTTTAGAAATAAGAAAAGCAGGGCTTGCTTTTTTAAAAATGAAAGCCCGTATTGAAAAACAAATTACTAAAAGAACCACTATGCTTGCTATGATTTCGCATGACCTTAGAACTCCTTTAACAAGAATGAAGCTACAACTTGAATTGATGGAAGGAAGTGAAGAAATTAAAGGATTAAAACAAGATATATTAACTATGCAGCAAATGATAAATTCTTATTTAGATTTTGCTAAAGGTGAAAGTACAGAAGAATTTGAAGAAATTTTATTATTACCTTGGATAGAACATTTTTTAAATAAATGGTCACATGTAGATATTGAATTTATAAAACTTAATAATATAGATAATTCAAAAGTACGAATTAAACCAAATTCTTTTGAAAGAGCCTTGTCTAATTTAATCGGTAACGCTATAAAATATGGAAATAAAATTAAAATATCTTTGACAGATAATTCATCTACGGTAACTATAATTATTGAGGATAACGGTCCCGGTATAGATGATACGGAAAAACACCTTGTATTTAAACCGTTTTATAGATCGGATAAAGCAAGACAGCTTGATAATGCAAGTAACGTAGGACTTGGGCTTGCTATTACTAAAGAAATAATAAACGATCATAAAAGCTCTATTTATTTAGAAGATAGCAAGGATTTAGGCGGGTTATCGGTAAGAATCGAAATACCTAAAATATGACGCCGATGTCATTGCGAGGAGAGGCAAAGTCTCGACGTGGCAATCTCATAAAGTTGGACTCCTGAGATTGCCACGCTCCTTGCAGTCGCTCGCAATGACGGGAAAATCTATTCATGCAGCAACATCTAAAATATAAAATAATGACTAACATAAAACATTTAGCAATAATAATGGACGGTAATGCTCGTTGGGCAGATCAGCATAACTTAACAAAATCTGAAGGGCATAAAGCAGGAGCCGATAAAATTCGTGAATTACTGCCTGAGTTTATTAATCTTAATATACCTTATATAACTTTATATACTTTCTCTTCCGAAAATTGGCAACGTTCAAGCACGGAGGTAGATTTCTTAATAAAATTATTAAGTATTTATTTTAAAAATGAATTAAACAGTTTACATAAAAACGGCGTTAAAATAAAAGTAATAGGTAGGCTTAATTTATTAAGTAGCTCATTGCAAAAACAAATAAATAATGCTATAGAATTAACAAAAAATAATAATAAAATAACGCTTTGTATAGCTTTTAGTTATGGAAGTCGTCAAGAAATAGTTGATGCCTGCACAAAAATTATTGCAAGCGGTAAAAAAGAAATAAGTGAAAGCGATATAGGACACGCTTTATATGATCCTGAAATGCCGGATGTAGATTTATTAATAAGACCGGGCGGGGTCTATCGCATCAGTAATTTCTTGCTTTGGCAAGCAGCTTATGCTGAATTATATTTCTCACCCAAATATTGGCCCGCTTTTAATAAAGATGATATAATAGAAGCTATAAATGATTACTCAAAAAGGAAAAGAACATTTGGCAAAAGATAAACAAAATATATATTTAAGAATCCTATCCGGTATAGTTTTAGTGCCGTTATTTGTTATAGCTATATTATGGTTTAAGCCTTTATTCTATATTCTAATGATATTAGTGGGTATGGGAATGTTAAGTGAATGGTATAATATGACCTATTCTTCTATTCCTTATCTATTAATCGGGCTAATTATTATTCCAATTCCTATAAGCCTATTAACATTTTTAAGTATGGAAGATACCAATAGATGGCTTATTATGCTTTATTTTTGCATAATTTGGTCGGTAGATAGTTTTGCAATGATTGGCGGCAAAACTTTTAAAGGAGCAAAACTTGCTCCAAAAATCAGTCCTAAAAAAACTTGGAGCGGTTTAGTTACCGGAGTATTATCAGCAGGTTTGGTTGCGGTATTAGCTAGTTTTATACCAAACTTTCATATTGAAAATTACTATTTTTCAAATAAAATTTATTTGTTTATAATTAGTTGTATATTAGCATTAATAGCTCAATCAAGTGATTTATTTATTTCATATTTAAAGCGAAAATTTAATATTAAAGATAGCGGTCATATAATACCTGGTCATGGAGGAGTACTAGACAGATTTGATAGTATTATTTTAACCGCTCCAGTATTATTTTTTATAAGTATACTCTAATCGTCATTGCGAGCAGCCGTAGGCTGCGTGGCAATCTCGTCAAATATCCTGAGATTGCTTCGTCACTACGTTCCTCGCAATGACGGAAAATTTGGTCCATTATAACTTATGATAATACATTTAAATAATCATTCTAAAAAAATAATTTTAAATATCTTTTTAGCTTTACTGCTTGGATATTTTGTTTTTCATTGCATATATGGTAACAAAGGGATTATTGCATATTTAAAAGTAAATAGGCAGCTTGAAAAAGCTTATGATGAACTAAAAGGCTTACGAGCAGAAAGAGTAGAACTTGAACATAACGTCAAATTACTCCGAACGGAATCGCTAAATAAGGATATGTTAGAAGAACAAGCAAAGAAAGTTTTAGGAGTAGCAGATCCTAAAGAACAGGTGTTTACAATAAAAGATACACCTAGTCAAAGGTAAACATCGTCATTGCGAGGAGCTGTAGGTCTTGTTTCATGACTTTTATGTCATTCCTGCGAAAGCAGGAATCCAAAAAAAGTATACATACAGCAAATTTTTGAAATTAAAATAAAAGCTTAGGTTATCTCGCTTTATGATGGATTCCTGCTTTCGCAGGAATGACATCCAAAACAACATTATTGATTAAAAGGAATTGAACATAATTTATGAACATTAAAATTTATCAAGACGACCTACCTAATAATTTTGAACTTGAAGGGGATATTGCTATAGATACCGAGACAATGGGGTTAAATCTACATAGAGATAAACTCTGTTTGTTACAATTTAGTAACGGCAACGGTGAAGCCCATCTTGTTCATTTTGTAAATCAAGATTATAGTGCTCCTAATTTAAAAGCATTATTGTTAGATAAAACTAGATGCAAGATATTTCATTTTGCTAGATTTGATTTAGCAGCTATAAAAAAATATTTGAGTATAGATTTAGAAAATATCTTTTGTACTAAAATATCTTCAAAGCTCGTTAGAACCTATACTGATAGCCACGGTCTTAAGGATTTATGTCGGGAGCTACTTTCCATAAATATTTCTAAACAACAACAATCTTCCTATTGGGGTACTGACAATTTATCTTCAGAACAAAAAGAATATGCAGCAAAAGATGTGCTTTATTTGCATCAGTTAAAAGATATTTTACAAAAAATGCTACTTAGAGAAAATAGGCTTGAACTTGCCCAAGATATTTTCCGCTTTTTACCGACAAGAGCTAATTTAGACCTTATAGGTTGGAATGAAATCGACATTTTCATGCATTAATTTAAATTAATACAAATTAACAAAAAGATTAAATTATTAACTTAATAAATTGACTCTAGGTATAAAATCAGGCACACTATTTATAGGACTACTAACAAGATAGCTTTCAAATTATTTTGTTAACAGTCCTAATTAACAACTAAAATAGTGGATCTTTATGACTGATAAAATAACAACACTCTTAGATTCAAATGAAGCACTAAATCTAAGTCTAGAGGGTGGTTATCTTAGTGATATAACTAGGGAAAAAAATAATTTAGGTGATGCAGATTTTATAACATCAGAAGAAAAATATGCTTTAGATCCGGACACAATTCTATCCATGACTCTAAGTGGTATATTTGGAGAAATAAGATCACAACCAGAAACAAATATTGTAAACTCTTCATTAGAACCAACATCAAAAGAAAAAAATACTTTGAATGTTGATAATAATGTAAATGCTTTAAGTATTAATGTTGTTGTAGCATTTTGTTGGTGGGCAGTAAATTATATAATAGCATCAGTTGCAAATATTTGTAATTACCGTGAGAGTCCGTCACAGCAACAACAAGAAGAGCCGTTTGATATTGCAAAACTGTGGCTCAATGACCCTGTTTATTTCGAGCATATGCAAATGGGAGGAGACACAGGGATGGTTGCGATTGGAGCGATGGGGACGATTGAGGCACACTAAAAAGTGATGCAACTAAGCATACTCTACTGACATTCGTCATTGTGAATGAGCGTAGTACCTGCGTGGATACCAAATCGTCATTGCGAGGAGCGAAGCGACGCGGCAATCTCATGAAATAATAACAAGCTCCTGAGATTGCTTCGTCAATTGCTATGCAATTTCCTCGCAATGACGGAAAAAAATATCAAACTATAATATTCACAATTTTACGAGGCACGAGAATAATCTTCTTCGGCTCTTTCCCTTCTAAGAATTTTTGTACTTTTGGCAAATTGACGGTAATTTGCTTTATTTCATCTTCGCTTGCAGAAGTTTTAAACTCATAAGTATCACGGAGTTTGCCATTAACCTGCACTGCCATAACATATGTATCTAATTCTAACATTGATTCATCAAATGCTGGAAAGGCTGAATTATATAACCGCTCTTTATTCCCAAGCTTTTGCCAAATTTCTTCCGTAATATGCGGGATAAAAGGGTTTAGCAGCTGAACTATAACATTAAAGCCGTATCTTACGGTTTTAACATCAACCACTTCTTTATTAAGCTCAGCAGATATAGCATTAGAAAGCTCACGCATACGTGCTATTGCTCTATTTAGGACAAAATGCTTTATATCATCGGCAACGTGCTTTATGGTAAAATGAACTAATCTGTTTAATTCTTTGTTAATTTCACTATTCACATCATCTATTAAAGAAGCTATCGCCTCAAACATATGCTCAAGCTTATTAATAAAACGTGAGCAGCCTTCAATACCGCTTGCCGACCATTCTAGATCTTTCTCAGGCGGACTATCGGACAGTACAAAAAGCCTAATAGCATCAGCCCCATATTGCTCTTGCATCGTCACAAGATCGATGAGATTCTTTTTAGACTTACTCATCTTTTCAATGCGTCCCTGCACTACTCTATTATTGCTTTCTTTATGAAAAAATTCATTACCTTTTTTAACTACTTCTTCAGGATATAACCAATTATTATGTTCATCTTTATAAGTAGCATGCAGCACCATCCCTTGAGTAAATAGCCCTTTAAAAGGCTCACGAACGCTTACGTAATTCTGTTCGTTCATTACTTTTGTGAAAAACCTTGCATATAATAGATGCATTACTGCATGTTCTATACCGCCTATATATTTATCCACCGGTAGCCAATAATCACAAGCTTTTTTATCGGTCATCTCTGTAGCATTGCTATTGCAATATCTCGTAAAATACCAAGATGACTCGAAAAATGTATCAAAAGTATCGGTTTCACGAATAGCCGACTTATCGCATTTCGGACAATTAACATGTTTCCAACTAGGATGATGATCAAGCGGATTACCGTGACCGTCAAAACTAACATCATCAGGTAACGTAACGGGTAAGTCACTGCACGGTACGGGAACTATGCCGCAAGCTTCACAGTGAATCATAGGAATAGGACAACCCCAAAAGCGTTGACGAGAAATTCCCCAATCTTTTAGACGATAATATACACTGCGTTTACCTATGCCTAGTTTCTCAAATTCATCGATTACTTTTTGTTTTGCTTCATTACTAGTTAAGCCGTTTAGAAAATCTGAGTTAACCAAAATTCCATCTTCCGTATAAGCGGTCTTTTGTACATCAATATCCGTTTCAATTACCTGCTTAATAGGCAAATTCATTTTAACAGCTAATTCATGGTCACGTTCGTCATGAGCAGGACAACCGAAAACAGCACCAGTGCCGTAATCCATTAACACAAAATTCGTAATAATAACCGGTAGAACTATATTTGAATCGAAAGGATGAATGACATAAAGACCGGTAAAGACTCCCTCTTTTTCAGTCTTTTCTAGTTCGCTACTTCCTGTAATATGCGAACATTTAGTTATAAAACTCAATATTTCAGGTGTCTTAGAAATTAATTTCTCTATTATTGGATGATTAAAGGCAATTCCTATAAAACCAGCGCCGAAAATAGTTTCAGGTTTGGTTGAGAATACTTCTATAGTATTATCTTCATTATCCTTAATTTTGAAATGAAAGTTAGCACCTATCGATTTACCTATCCATTTCTCTTGCATAGAGCGAACGGCTTCAGGCCATTCTTTTAAATTCTGAATTTCATTTAATAACTCTTCAGCATAATCGGTGATTTTTAAGAACCATTGCTTTAAATAACGCTTCTCAACAATTGCACCTGAACGCCAACCACGCCCGTCTACAACTTGCTCATTTGCAAGAACGGTATTATCAACCGGATCCCAGTTAACAAGCGATTCTTTTTGATAAGCAAGATTTCTCTCATAAAGCTCTAAAAAGAATTTCTGCTCATGTTTATAATACTGCGGATCACAACTATTTATCTCTCTAGACCAATCATAAGAAAAGCCCATAGATTTTAGCTGCTTTTTCATATTCTCGATATTAGAATAAGTCCAATCTTTCGGATGAGAATTATTTTTTATTGCGGCATTTTCGGCAGGTAGCCCAAAAGCATCCCAGCCCATCGGATGAAGCACGTTAAAACCTTGCATAGTCATAAACCTTGCAATAACATCACCTATAGAATAGTTGCGTACATGACCTACATGGATTTTACCGGAAGGATAAGGCAACATTTCAAGTACGTAATATT
Organism: Rickettsia felis URRWXCal2; assembly: GCA_000012145.1. GTDB lineage: Bacteria > Pseudomonadota > Alphaproteobacteria > Rickettsiales > Rickettsiaceae > Rickettsia > Rickettsia felis. Next base: position 698,990 of record CP000053.1, on the reverse strand, counting down.
TTGGCTTGCTACTCTCGTTTGATACCTCAAAAGCTTTCTCATCATACCAAATTTGTTGCCATTTTTGTTCTATTTGATTCATATTTTTTTATAATTTATATACTGCGTCGTCATAGGATTTGTTGCATGGATCAGTTGTCTCGTCATTGCGAGGAGATGCGTAGCATCGACGCGGCAATCTCAGGAGTTTTATACTACTTCACGAGATTGCCACGTCGCTTCGCTCCTCGCAATGACAAGTTGGGTAATACCTCTTCACAATGACGAAGTCATTACCTCGCACTATTAATATATATATCTCTAGCTTTTCTTAAAATTTTATCTTCAAGCGTGATAGCAAGATTTGAGGTGTTTTCATTAAGTACCCATTGTTTATTTTTAAGCATTTCCTCAAATACTTTCACTTCAATTGAATCAGGGGTTATTACATCGTCTTTGATAAATATATTGATTTTAAATCGAAAATTAGGATTAGAGCGTGGGCTATACCATTCCGTAATAATCACACCGCCGTTTGAGTCAGCTGATGCAAGAGGAGCAAAACTTATAGTCTCTAATGCTGCTTGCCAAAGATATTTATTAACTGAACCTCCTACAGCTTTAGTAGATTCGTTTTTTACCCTGCCCGGTCTAAAAACTAGTCCTTCTTCACCTGCTATAGAACCTACTTCGTCCCATTTCTGCTCTCGTTCTGTTTTTGGATAATCATCATCCGCTAAGATACTAGTACTTATTGCACTAAGTATAATTACAAAAAATAATCCGATAATTTTTTTCATAACCAATATTTAATTAGAGTGCTTGAGAGAAATAATAGAGAAGCTTTGGCTATTAGTCAAAAATTATTTGAAACAACCTTTTCGTCATTGCGAGGAAATTACGAAGTAATTGACGAAGCAATCTCAGGAATCTTATTTTATGAGATTACCACGCTCCTTTCAGTCGCTTAGCTTATGACGGAAAAACTAAGGCTACACCTTAACTGGCATGACGACAAAAATATCTTTAGGATTCTCAGGAAATTTAATAAGTACCGGTGCTGAAACATCTGAAAAATATAGTTCTACTAAATCCGACTTCACGGCTTTTAAGACATCTTCCAAATATTGCGGATTAAAGCCTATAGCTAAAGACTCATCACTATTATATTCATAAAAACTTTCCTTATCTTGTGAAGAATTAATAACCTCTTTTGCGTTACCTCTTGCCTCACCGACGGCACTAATCTCTAAGGTTTCACGAGATAAGGATAATTTTACCGCTCTAAATTTTTCAACGGTTATTATCGCTATCCTTTCTATACTATCTGCAAATATTTTTCGATTAATTACTAATTTTGAGCTGCTGCTTTCCGGAATAAAAGCACTATAATCAGGGAAAGTACCGTCTATAAGCTTTGATAGCATAATAGTATTTTCGTTACATATAAATTTAATCTTATTGCTACTTAATAAAATTTCTATATCTTCATTTATATTTTTAGGATCTTTAACTATTTTTAAAATTTCCTCGGCACTTTTTTGCGGTAATATAACTCCAAAATTCTTTATTTGTTTTTCTAATGTTACCCATGAAATCGAAAGCCTATGTCCATCGGTACTTGCCGAACAAAACTCTTTGTCTTTTATGTGTAAATAAACACCGTTTAAATTATAACGAGTTTCATCTAAAGAAATCGAAAATTTTGTCGATTCGATTATTTTAGCAAAATCCGTGCAGGAAATTTTAAAACTTGCTTCAGGATTAATACTATCCATTGGAGGAAAAGAACTAACCGGCAAAGTAAATAAATTAAATTTACAATTTTTTCCTTTGATTTCAAGTCCCGTTGTACCGAGATCTGTTAATGTAAGCTCGGAATCCGGAAGTTTTCGGACTATATCATTTAGAGTTTTCGTAGAAACGGTAAGTTCACCTTCACTTACTACCTGTACTGCTATTTTTTGACTTAAGTACAAATCCATATTAGTAGAACTAAGCTCTAGATTGCCGTCTTTTGCCGATAATTTAATGTTTGCATATTCAGGTATTACATTACGTTTTTCAACAACGGAACTTGCAAACCCTAGGGACTGAACTAACGTTTTTGTTTCAACTATTAATTTTAACATATTGTTATTCTCTTAATGTTCCTTGAAATTTTTGTTCAATAGCTGCAATTAAATCTTGGCTAAATAAATTTAAGTCAGCTTCAGTTAAAGTACGATCATCTGCTTGTAGCTCTATTTTAATGGCTATAGATTTTTTACTTTCAGGTAATTTATCACCGCTATAAATATCAAATAATATAACTGATTTGACAAGCTTTTTATTAAAATTATTTATATATGATATTATTTCACCGACTCTATGATCTTGATCAACAATGAATGCGTAATCTCTAAAATTAGCTTGGAAATCCGATACTGCAAATTCTTCTCTTTTACCGAATTTAGCTTTTATCAACGGCAAATTCGTAATATTTAGCTCGAATGCAAATATTTCCTGATTAATATCGTAATATTTCAAGATTTTAGGGTGTATCTGTCCAAAATGACCTAATAAATTTTTACCAAGCCCTATATTTACTGCTCTAGTTGGATGATAGTATTGTGGCAATGCTGTCCCATTTGTTGCTATACATTTATCTATAGATAGTCCTGCATAATCCACTACCAGCTCTAAATCGCCTTTAAGATCAAAAATATCATAGCCTCGTCCAAGCGAATGAGGATTTTTATTATTATATGAACCGCTTATAATTGCCGTTAAATAAGTTGCTTCCGTATTTAAATCTATAAAGCTCGGTCCAACTTCAAAAAAAGCCATATCCTTTATAGAGCGTGCTAGATTTTTACTTACTATACTTAACAAATTCGGCAGTATAGTAGGACGCATATAATTGTCTCCTATGCTAATAGGATTAAGCAAAAATAACTCTTCTTTTAATTCAGCAAACAACTTTGCATCTTCACTACTCATAAAAGAGTTAGTTACTACCTCATCATAGCCTTTGCTTGCTAATATCCTTTTAAAACTAGATATTCTTTTATACTCTCTTAGCTTATTATTATCTTGGTCTAGTTCGGGTAGTTTTATACTCTCTATTTTATCATAGCCGTAAATACGAGTGATTTCTTCAGCTATATCTTCTAAAATAGTTATATCATGACGCCAAGAGGGAGCTATTACCTTTATAATCTCACCTTTAACATCCGTAATAAATCCTAGTTCATTTAATATAGCTTCTATCTCTTTAATACTTAATTTAATTCCCGTAATTTTTTCTAAATAGTATGCTGAAAAATCTAAAGGTTTTTTTTGAGGCTCTTTCTCACCGAATTTCACTACTTCCGATACTTCACCGTTTCCGCATATTGACAAAATAAGATTAGTCGCTATGTCTAAAGCTTTTTCCGTAAAATTTCTATCGATATTACGCTCATTACGATATCTAGCATCCGTATCAATTTGAAATCTTCGCCCGCTAGCTGCAACCATTTTAGCATTAAAACATGCAGCTTCCAGTATTATATTAGTCGTACTATCAGTACAACTACTCTTAGCCCCTCCAATGACACCGGCAAGACCTTGGATACCGCTTTCATCTTTTATAGCTAAATCATTTTCGGTAAGTAAATATTCTTTGCCGTTTAGAGCGTGGAATTTAGCTACGTCATTGCGAGGCTGCAAAGCAGCCGCGGCAATCTCTTTTTGTTGTCCTGAGATTGCTTCGTCGCTACACTTCTCGCAATGACGTGCTACACTAATCCCCCCTTTTATCCTATCCGCATCATAAGCATGCATCGGCTGCCCAAAGCTATAGGAAATATAATTTGTTACATCAACTAGGCTTGAAATAGTTTTTACCCCGACATTTTTTAATAATTTCCGTAACCAATCAGGGCTTGGTTTATTTTTTAAATTTCTTATTTCTCTAAAAGTAAATAAAGGACAGGCTTCTTTGTCTTGCACGTTAAGCTTCATTTTAGAAGTAAAGGTACTCTTTATTTCTGGAATTTCTAGCTCTTTAAGTATTCCTATTCCTTTAGCTGCTAAATCTCTTGCAATGCCGTAAACTCCAAGTGCATCACCACGATTAGGAGTAACGTTAATAACAAATATAGGGTCATCTAAACCGTAATATTTAGTAAAATTCTCTCCAACTACGGCATCTTCATATAGCTCTATAATCCCTTCAGACTCTGAAGCTAGCAGTAATTCTTCTTCAGAGCAAAGCATACCACAGCTTTTTTCGCCTCTAATAATAGATTCCTTAATCTTAAATTTACCGTTTGGTATTTCTATTCCGATATTTGCAAGTACTACTTTTATACCTGCTCTTGCATTACTCGCACCACAAACTATTTGTCGCATACCGCTTTTAGTCTCAACATCACAAAGTTTTAACTTATCGGCTGACGGGTGAGGTTTAGTACTTGCTATATATGCTACTTCAAACTTTTGTAGCTCTGCCGCTTTATCTATCACCTCCTCTACTTCAAGACCAATAGCTGTTAGGGCTTCGGCAATTTCAATAACTGTGCTAGAAGTCTCTAAAAATTGTTTTAACCATGATAACGTAAATTTCATTTCGTAAGCCCTCCTGCTAAATTCGGTATATCAAAGCTCCCAAAATTATAATGTTTTAGCCAACGCATATCTCCTTCAAAAAATTGTCTTAAATCTTTGATATTATATTTTAGCATTGCAAAACGCTCTACCCCAAGCCCAAAAGCAAAACCTTGATACTCACTACTATCGATACCGACATTTTTAAGCACGTTTGGATGGACCATCCCGCAACCGAGTACCTCAAGCCATTTATCGTTTTTATTCATCCGAATATCAACTTCGGCAGAAGGTTCGGTAAATGGGAAAAAGCTGGGTCTAAAACGTAATTCAATATTAGAATTTTCAAAAAAGCTTTTTATAAATTCCGTGATAACATATTTTAAATGCCCCATATTGATATTTTTATCAATAACAAGTCCTTCTATTTGGTGAAACATCGGCGTATGCGTCATATCCGAATCTGATCTATAAGTCCTACCAGGTGCTATAAACCTAAAAGGCGGTTTGCCGTTTTTCATAGCTCTAATCTGCACTGTTGAGGTATGAGTACGTAATAACAGCGGTTTATTGTTTTCTTGACCTTTCAAATAAAAAGTATCATGCATTTGCCTTGCGGGATGGTCATCTTCAAAATTGAGAGAAGTAAAATTATGGAAATCATTCTCGATATTCGGTCCGTTTTCTATAGTAAAACCAAACTGCGAAAATACTTGTATTAACTCCTCACTACATTGTGTTATTGGATGAATAGAACCTTGCTTATATCTTCTTGCTGGGATTGTTAAATCAATTTTATCGGCAGCAAGTTTTAAATTTAGTTCCTGCTCCTCTAAAATTTCTTCTTTTGCTTTTATTATATTTTGTATTTTATCTTTTAATTTATTGATTTTTAAGCCAAATTCTTTACGTTCCTGTTCATTTAAACTACCTAATTTTTTAAGCTCACCGGTCACTATACCGTTTTTACCTAAAAATTCTACTTTATATTCTTGTAGTTCTTTTAAGTTTTGTACTAATAAGATTTTTTCCTCAGCAAGTCTTAATATTGTTTCTATATTTTCCATGATGTTTTTTGTTTGTTTTATGTTAACACTGTCATCCCGTGGCTTGTCCACGGGATCCAGTAATAAAAAATACAGCTATAAAAAGCTCGATTTATCTCGCTTTATGCTGGATCCCGTGGACAAGCCACAGGATGACACAGAGGACGTTTTTTGATCGACGCGGCAATCTCATCGAATTTCCTGAGATTGCCGCGTCGAGGCTTCGCCTCTCCTCGCAATGACGAGGTGGTTAAACCAACTCGCACTTCATATTATTCCCCTCTATTCCCACCAACTTCGCTTTAAATATCTGCCCTATTTCTAAAGGTTTGTCTAGCTTTACCGGAATAAAATTTTCGGTATGGGCGATATTATTATTCTCTACCAATAACTCTACTTTCTGACCTATATGCTTCTTAAAGAACTCAGATAGCTGATTCTGCCCCTCTTGTCTTAGAATTTCGGCTCTTTCTTTCCTTATAGCTTTCGGTACTTGCGGCATACGTGCTGCAGGCGTTCCTTCTCTTTCCGAATAAGGAAAAACATGTAAATATTGTAATTCCGCTTCTGAAATTAATTTTCTTGTATTTTCAAACATTTCAGGAGTTTCAGTCGGGAAACCAGCTATAATATCAGCTCCAAACGATACTTCCGGTCTTATAGCCCGCAACTTTCGACAAAACTCTATTACATTTGCCCTATTATGACGTCTTTTCATACGTTTTAATATCATATCATCGCCTGCTTGCAAGCTAATATGAAAGTGCGGCATTATCCTCTCACTATAAGCTATAAGCTCAAAAAGTTCATCATCTATTTCTGCAACATCTATTGAAGATAAACGAAGCCTTTTTAGTTCAGGCACTAAATTTAAAACTCGTTTAATCATTTGTGCAAATGTTGGGCTTCCGGGTAAATCTGAACCGTAAGCCGTAACATCAACACCGGTAAATACCACCTCTTTAAAGCCGTTTAGTACTAAATGCTTTACTTGGCTCACTATAGCTCCTATCGGTACTGATCTACTTTTACCTCTACCGTAAGGGATAATACAGAAAGTGCAAAAATGATCACAACCGTTTTGTACCTGAATAAAAGCACGAGATTTACCGTCAAAGCTACTTACTAAATGACCTGCCGTCTCTTTCACCGACATTATATCGTTAACTGCTATTTTTTCATCCGTAATTTGGTAATAGCTAGGCAATAACTTCTCTTCATTACCTATAACCTTATCAACTTCCGGCATATTACCGTACATTTGTGGACTTGTTTGAGCGCTACAACCGGTAACGATAATTTTTAAATCAGGATTATTTTTTTTAGCCTTGCGGATAGCTTGTCTTGCTTGTTTCTCAGCCGCTTTAGTTACAGCACAAGTATTGAATATTGCCACATTATCGATACCCGATAATTCCAAGTTTTTTCGTATTATCTCACTTTCGTAAATATTAAGTCTACAGCCGAATGTTACTACTTCTTGTCTTAAATTATTGCTCACAATAATATTCCCCACGTGCTACAAGCGTAGCTGCTCCTTGCATTATTATATTACCGTTTTCTTCTTTCATAGTAAGGCTGCCATACTTAAATACTACCGTACTTGGTGAATGGATAAAACCGAGCTTTAAACCGGCAGCAAAACTACCGCAAGCCCCGCTTCCGCAAGCAAGAGTTAATCCTGCCCCTCGCTCCCAAACAGATAAATAGATTTTATTATCTTTTACTTCAGCAAAATTAACGTTTACCCCATCTGCGAATAATTCCTTAGCCTGTAATTTTTCACCAACAATTTTTTGATCTTGAGGTTCTAACTTACTAAAAATAACCAAATGCGGATTACCTATATCAACACAAATAGTTTCCTTTAAATCAATCATATAACGCTCTGCGAGTTCCCAAATTTTATCACGGCTTGGCATCCAAACTTCATTAAAACTAACCTTTCCTACATTAACGCTAATATTATTTTCATCTTCCACATTACATAGCAATTTTTTATTGCCTACCATTACAGTAATATCTTTCTTTCCCGTATCAAGATAAATTAACTTGGCTAAACATCTTGTAGCATTACCGCATAATTTAGCACTAGAGCCGTCTATGTTATAGATAATCATCTCATAAAAATCATCATGCTCTTCATAAATAATAAACTGATCACAACCTATACCTGTATGACGATCAGCCATATTTTTTGCTAGCTGCGATAAATCATATGAACTTGATAAATCTCGTTTGTTAACAACAACAAAATCATTACCGAGACCATGCATTTTTACAAAATTAATTTTACTAATCATAATGTTTTATATATTAGGAAATTGTATTATAGCAAATTTCTTGGAATTTGCTATAATGAAGTGATGATATATAAAAAATAGAAATGAAAGTACTCAATATTATGCTAAGTCGTGATCTTGGCGGAATTCAACAAGCATTTTTAGATTATAATGCAGCTCTTGAAATGCAAAAAATTGAGGTTATAAATATCACTTCTTACAAAGCAAAAATAAATTCTTTTCTACGTAAGACAAGTTTTAAACTACCTAACTTAGTACCAATTGATCCGTTATCGGTACTTATTCTTAAATATATAATCTACAAAATTAAACCCGATATAATTATAGCACACGGTAATAGAGCAATAAATTTTAGTAAATTTGCTAAATCACAAAATATAAAATTAATTGGTATCGCTCATAATTATAGTTTAAAAGGCCTACGTAAATGTAATTTTATTATTGCCCTGACGCATCATATGAAAGAATTTTTACTAAAAAATAACTTTGCCGAATCTTGGATATGCACCTTACCGAATATGATAAATATTTCTAAAGACTTTACTCCAAATAAAACATATAAAAAACCTATAGTAATTGGTATACTAGCAAGATTTGTAGCTAAAAAAGGTGTTGATGTTTTTATTAATGCTATAAAAATTTTAAAAGAAAAAAAATATGATATTCAAGCTGTTATAGGTGGAAGCGGTGAGGAAAAAGATAATTTAATTGCTTTAGCACGTAAACTTAATTTACAAGATCAAATATCATTTACGGGATGGGTTAATGATAGAGACAATTTTTTTAAACAAATAGATATTTTTTGTTTACCGTCTCTTCATGAACCGTTTGGAATTATAGTGCTTGAAGCAATGGAGGCGGGGCTACCTATCGTTAGTACAGACACTGAAGGGCCTGCAGAAATCTTAAGCGACATGCAAGACGGGCTTATTTGTAAAGCGGCTTCTTCGGAAGATTTAGCAGAAAAAATTGTCTATCTAATAGATAACCCTATAAAAGCAAAGGAATTTTCTAAAAACGCCTATCTTACTCTCAAACAAAATTATGATATTAAAGTTGTTTCTAAAAAGTTACAGCATATTTTAGAAAGCTTGATATAAGCGAATTTTGCAGGATTCGCCTGTGCTCACGTATTTTTTATACGCTGTGCAGACTCACCTTTAAATTCATCTTATCTGAAGCTTTTTAAAATATGCTGTAGCAACATTATTACGCAGTTACAAAAATAGTTAGTTGAAAAAATAATAGTCTATATTGACATAATAGTTTAAAGATTCATAATTAAAATTAAGTAATGTTAATTTATTTTAATGAACCTACTAGATAATCGACATTGCGAGGAGCGAAGCGACGTGGCAATCTCGTTTAATATCCTGAGATTGCTTCGTCAATTGCTATGCAATTTCCTCGTAATGACGGATAAGCTGATCCACGCAATAATAACCTCTAGAAATGGTATAAATATCCTCATTATATCGATTTCGTCATTTCTATTATGTAGTTGTAGTACTAAACAAAATAATACTATCCCTAATCTCTCATTACCTACTACTTGGAATAATTATTCTTTAGCACAAAAAGATAATATGCCGCAGCAATGGTGGCTACAATTTAACGATCCGGTATTAAATCAGCTAATCGAAGAATCTTTAACCGGTAACTCCGATATTGAGCTGGCAATGAGTAATGTGCTAGCAGCGAAAGCTCAACTTAACCTTGTTAATTCTTATAGATTTCCACAAATCAATTTACAGGGAGGAGCAAATCGAACAAAAAATAGCAAGGAAACGGTACGTTTATCAGTTATAAGTAACGTCACTATGAGTTACTTTAATCTTTTAGCATTAGACAAACAAATCTATCTAACTGAAAAGCTAATTGAGGCTCAAACGGAAATTTATAAATTAAATCAGAAATTATATAATCTTGGTGTGGGTGATTTAATATCGGTTAGTGAAGCTGCTTCCGAGCTTGCACTTACTAATTTATCATTACCGCCTTTAAAACAACAAAGACATGAGCAGGAAACCGCTTTAAAAATTTTAGTAGGTAGGACTCCTGAAAATATAGTAAACGGCTTAATTTATCGTGATAAACCAATAGATTACTTCCCTGCTCTACCGGTATTACCTAAAATATTACCGTCAGAGCTTTTAGAACAAAGACCTGACATTAAAGCAGCAGAGCAGAATTTACTAGCAGCAGACGCAAACTTAAAAGCCATAAAAGCTACTTATTTTCCACAACTTTCTTTAACAGGCTTATTAGGATTCGGTAGCAATAAACTTAATACTCTCTTTAACAGCTCAGCACAGACTTGGCAAATAGGCGGCAACATAGCAGGACCTATTTTTGATTTTGGCAAAACTAGAGCTAACGTACAAATTGCCGAAAGTGTTAAAGAACAATATATAGCACAATATAAATCAGTAGTACGCACAGCTTTCGGGGAAGTTATGGATGCTTTATCGCTTGAGCAAACATCAAACAGTAATTTTCATATTTGGCAACAAAATGAAGCAGCTTTAACATCTATATTTAAGCTTGCCGCTCAGCGTTATAAACGAGGTAATATAGATTACTTAACAGTGCTTACAGCTAAACAAAACGTACTACAAAACGAAATTGACGGGGTGGCTATAAAACTTTCACAGCTAAGTTCTATGGTTAATATTTTCCATGCTTTGGGCGGAAAGTGGTAGTACGAGCAACGTCATTGTGAGGAAAATTACGAAGTAATTGTACGTCCGCAATCTCAGGAGTTTGTTATTATTTCATGAGATTGCCACGCAGCCTACGGCTGCTCGCAATGACGATTTGGTATCGCAGACATTAATATAAACAAACATATTAAAACAATGCTTAAAACAATAATAGACTTCTTGCATAACGCAGCTAATAAGGAGGAATTTGTAGGAGACACGGAACGCAGCACCGCAGCGTACACTTTAGTACGTGAGGATGCGAGTACCGGATCGACGCACAAATTACCCTTAGAAGCAAGTTATGCAAGGAGGCTAATGCGGAATTTGATATTGATTACATTACTAGTACTAGCGGTAATATTAGTGGTTTGGGTAATAAAGCATCATCATAAAAGTAATAAACAAATAATAATAGCAGCTCCGGTTGAGGTAACAAAAGTTATCAAAAAAGACGTACCTTATGTGATAGAACTTGCAGGAGCGGCTGAAACTTACCAAAGTGCCGATATTAGACCTCAAGTTACAGGACAAATATTAAGTGTAAATTTTGATGATGGACAAGAAGTAAAAGCAGGTGATTTATTATATGAAATCGATTCTCGTCCGTTTCAAAATCAATTACAACAAGCACAAGCAAATTTACTAAGTGATACTTATAACCTCGAAAATGCTATAAAAGAAGAAGCAAGATATCGTGCTTTATATCAAGAAAAAGCCGTTTTGGAAGAGCAATATTTACAGATGCTAACTAATATGAATATGCTTAAAGCCTCTGTTGAGCGAGATAAAGCAATTATTGCAGATGCTAATTTACAAATCGAGTATTCAAAAATAGTAGCTCCTTTTGACGGTAAACTTAGTGAGAGTAATGTAGATATAGGTGATTTAGTGTCGCCGGATTTTGCGAGTTTAGTAACTATAAATACTATCTCACCTATTTATGTCAGTTTCTCCGTACCTGAAGAATATCTAGATCGTATTAATAAATCTCAAAAATCTAATGACTTAGCTTTGACGGTTAGAACTGTAAACGACCAAGAAATTAAAGACGGTGAAATCGTTTTTGTCGACAATGCAATTGACCCAAATAGCGGCACTATCAAAGTCAAAGCAACACTGCTTAATAATGATGAAATATTATGGCCTGGGCAGTTCGTACGTGTATCTTTAACAATTTACATCGAAAAAGCTGCTCTAATAGTTCCGTCTAAGGCAATGCAAACTAACGATCAAGGTCCTTATGTATTTGTTGTTAATAAAGATAATAAAGCCGTGGTTAAGAATATAGATATAGTTTTTTCTAATGATGATTTTATTGTTATTAAAAGCGGTATAGATGAGGGAGAAACAGTGATAACCAATGGGCAGCTACGATTATCTAACGGAACAGAGGTGAGCGTTAGGGAGGAGTAATACCAAATCGTGGGTCGAAAAACGTTTTCAGTGTCATCCTGTGATTTATTCACGGAATCCAGTTAAAAATACTAAATATTATTAGTATTTTTAGTTATTTTCTGGATCCCGTGGACAAGCCACGGGATGACAGGAGTGAGGAATAATTGGGTATTTCAGAAATATTTATTAAGCGTCCGGTTCTTGCTACTTTATTTATGGCAACTATTTTACTGTTTGGAGCATTCGGCTATAAGCTATTACCGGTAAGCGTTTTACCTGATATCGATTTCCCGACTATTCAGGTTTCAGTAAGCTTGCCTGGAGCTGACCCGACTACTATGGCATCTTCGGTTGCATTACCGCTTGAAAAGCAATTCTCGACAATATCCGATATTGATTCGATGAGTTCGGTTAATAGTAACGGCACTACTCAAATTACTTTGCAATTTAATTTAGACCGAGATATAGATGCCGCAGCACAAGACGTACAAGCAGCTATTTCATCCGCCGCTAAACAATTACCGAACGACTTACCTACCCCGCCCTCATATCGTAAAGTAAATCCTGCCGACGCACCTATATTTTATTTATCTTTAACCTCTGATACTCTACCCTTATATACCGTTGACTATTACGCTGAAACAATTATGGCTGAGCGTTTATCAATGTTACCGGGCGTTGCACAGGTACAAGTTTACGGCTCACAGCAATATGCAGTGCGTGTGCAGGTTGACCCTGTTAAAATGGCAGCAAATAATATAGGGCTTGACCAAGTATCAAATATTATCAGCTCTGCCAACATTAATTTACCGACCGGAGCTTTATACGGCAAAGATCTCTACTCAAGCATTAGAGTCCCCGGGCAGTTACAAAATGCTAAAGAATATAACGATTTAATACTAACTTATAAAAACGGTAATCCGCTTTTTCTTAAAAATATAGGTAAAGCCATCGATAGCGTAGCTAACAATAAAATAGCCGCTTGGTATAGGGATAAGCCGGGGGTAATACTTGCTATTCAGAAACAACCGGATACTAATACTATTGAAATAGTCGACTCTATAAAAGAAGTATTGCCGTTACTCCGCAGACAAATCCCTAAGGGTGTTAATATTAATATCATGTTTGATAGGTCAATTTCTCTATCAGAGAATCGGTAAATGATGCTAATTTTACTATGTTACTTGCTTTAATACTTGTAGTGATTGCTATATTTCTCTTTCTGCATAATTTACGATCCGTGATTATTCCAACTATTGCCCTCCCCTTATCTATTGTCGGTACTTTTGCCTTTATGTACTTATTCGGCTTTAGCATCGATAATATGTCTTTAATGGCTCTAACGCTTGCGATGGGTTTCGTGGTAGACGATGCAATAGTAGTGCTTGAAAACATCACACGACATATGGAAAAAGGTGAAGGTAAAATAGCGGCATGTATCAACGGTACTAAAGAAATAGGATTTACTATCGTCTCAATGACTTTATCCCTAATGGCAGTATTCATTCCGATATTATTTATGAGCGGAATTTTAGGGAAATTACTGCACGAACTTGCCGTTGTTATTACTACCGCTATTTTACTTTCGGGAGTTATTTCGATAACAGTAACTCCAATGCTATGTAATGTGTTTTTAAAAGACCGTCATTGCGAGGAACGTAGTGACGAAGCAATCTCAGGACACCAAACCGAGATTGCCACGGCGTCTTTGACGCCTCGCAATGACGAATCATTATTAACAGAAAAAGCCTTTGAATATGTTAAACAAAAATATAGTAGCAGCTTAAAAACGGTAGTAGAGCATTCAAAAACTACTATGCTTATATTATTATCGCAACGGCTTATTTATTTGGGAAAGTCTGTAAAGGTTTTATGCTTGATTCCGATACGGGACAAATCTTAGTTTTTACTGAAGCAGCCCAAACTATTTCCTTTGATGCGATGGTCAAAGAACAACAGCAAGTAAGCGATGTATTACTTAAAAATCCTAATATAGATTCATTCTTTTCGGCAGTCGGTGTTTCAGGTAGAAATTCTGCCGTCAATCAGGGTACAATCTTTATTAGCTTAAAACCAAGAAATCAACGAATTGGGGCAGACGAGGTAATTGACCAGCTACGCTCAAAACTAAATCATTTAGTAGGTTTAAGGGTATATATCCAGAACGTACCAACCATTACGATTGGCGGACAGGCAACCAAAAGCCAATATCAATATACTATGCAAGGACTCGATCAAGATGAGCTATTTAGCTTTACACCGAAATTAAAGGACAAACTCGCACGACTGCCGGGTTTTACTGACGTAACTTCAGACTTACAAATAGCACAGCCACAAACCTTAGTGCAGATTGATAGATATAAGGCTGCAAAACTCGGTATATCGGTAGAGCAAATACAGAATATCTTATATGCGGCTTACGGTGCTGAGCAGATTTCAACATTATATACCCCAACAGCTCAATATGACGTTATTTTAGAGCTAGACCCTAAATATCAAACAGATTCATCAATGTTATCTTTAGTCAATATTAACTCTGCAAACGGCAATTTAGTACCGTTAACGACGCTTGCTAAAATCGTTAATAATGTCGGTCCTCTTAGTATTTCACATTTCGGGCAATTACCTTCGGTTACAGTATCATTTAACCTACAAGACGGGTATTCAATTAGTGATGCCGTTCCAAAAGTTAATCAAGCAATAAAAGGCCTACAAATGCCGGCTACGATTACGGGAAGCTTCCAAGGAACGGCTCAAGCATTTCAGTCGTCTTTTTCCGATCTTGGTTTATTGCTTGGGCTTGCCGTTATAGTCATTTACATTATCCTTGGCATGTTATATGAAAGCTTCGTACACCCGATAACCATACTTTCGGGACTACCTACTGCTATATTCGGAGCATTACTTACATTGCTAATATTTAATAGCGAGCTTGATATGTACGGATTTGTCGGGCTTATTATGCTAATCGGTATCGTTAAGAAAAACGCTATTATGATAATCGATTTTGCTCTAGAACTTGAGAGAACCGACAATAAATCTTCGCATGAAGCAATCTATGAAGCATGTATAATAAGATTCAGACCGATTATGATGACTACCTTAGCGGCTCTAATGGGAGCTATGCCTATTGCTCTTGGAGTCGGAACAACGGGAGCAGAGAGAAGATCGTTAGGACTTGCCGTAGTTGGCGGCCTACTCACATCACAATTACTTACTCTTTATATTACACCGATAATTTTCCTATATTTAGAAGCAGCTAAGAGATGGTTAAAAAATAGCAATTACAAAGCTGAAATTAGAAGCTATCTGGAATTAAATTGGAAAGATTAACATTGTTGTATGGCTCGAGAAACCCGTTCGGTGTCATACCGTGGCTCGACCACGGTATCCATAAAAACAATTAAAAATACTAATAATATTAGTATTTTTAACTAGACCCCGTGGACAAACCACAGAATGACAGCGTTATCAAGCTTGTTCAGTATTCGGCGTCGTTTTCTCTTCTCCGGCAACCGTAATTTCATCACTATCATAATTAAATGTGTCTGTTGTAGAAGGGGTAGACGGTACAGGCGATTTGCTTACTAACTCAGAAGACTTTTGATCTAAATAGTCTCTTACCTCTCGTTTACCAAACAATTCCATAGCATCATTTTTATTACTTTCTTTTATATATGCTTCAGGAATATATGCCTTAATATATTCCATATCAGATGCGTTTTTTAATAAATAAGGTGATACAAATTCTAATATATCCTTACCGCTTCTTTTATAATTAGCAAATGAGTAAGCAACACAAATGCCGTAGTCATTTAATTTATTACAAAATTCTTGTGTCTTGTCTGTCAAATGTTGTTTTGCAGATTCTACAGCTTTTAAAGCATATAATATCTGTTCTCTTGTTGCTTGAATAGAAACATCATCTGAAGCCATCCCATAAGCTTTTTCAAGCTCTTAATCTTTAAAATGTAATTTTTTTGTTAATTCTTTTATTTCAGCAACAATAAGGTTTTGAAGGCCTTTTATAGAGGTAAGACTAGCGGTACTTACTGAGAGTTTACTTTTCATAATATACCTATTAATAAATTCAACATATTTCTATATTCAAATATTAATTTTTATTAATAAATAATAATCTTATTTGAAAAACAATAAATCTATTAAATAGTGATAAATATATTACAATTGTCATACCGTGACTTGACCGGTCTTGTTGCATGGCTCAGTTTTTCGTCATTGCGAGAAGGATTACATAGTAATTCGACGAAGCAATCCAGTTAAAAATTCTGATTTACAGAATTTTTTTATTATTTTTTCTGGATTGCCACGTCGCTTCGCTCCTCGCAATGACGATTTGGTAGCCATGCAAAATGATATATATTATATCGAACAAGCATTACTACCGTTATCATCATCTTCACGGATAAATTTTTGCTTTACCTTAGAATTGTTATTATACGGCTTACTATTTTTTACCGGTGGATAATTTACAGGTTCATAATTTGTAACGGGCGGTGCATAATTTTGGTTTACCGTAGCATTTGGACAAGTATATTTTGATATATCACGCTTAGTTTCTCTAAGCATTGCTTTTATCTGATTTAATTCCTCTTGCATCCTTTTTTCTTTATCGCTATCGTCTTTTCTAACCTTTTTATTTGCTCTATTTAAAGTCATATCGTCGTCGGATTCAGCGAAGCCGGATTCTGCTTTTTGCCTTGCTATATCTCTTTTAATCATCTTAAGATACATATCACGATTTCTCTTTACAGGATCGATTCTTTCTCCTCTTAAAGGACTATCGCTATCATAGTCATCATCATCGTCGTTATCATCATCAAGATTATCTTCTACTATATTCTTTTTAGCCAAAGTAATATATTTATTATTATATACAGGTTTTCTTTTGCCGCCTTTAGCACCTTTACTATCAACCAATCTATTATTTGCAGATCTTTGAAAATAGCTTCTAAAATTATCGGTACAAGCCGAAAGTAAAAACATTCCTAAAAATAATATTATAATTTTTTTTAACATATATTTATATTATTCAAAAACTTTTATTATGATTAATGCCACATAATAGCTAAACTTGCAAGGATAAAGAACCGAACTTCTGTGGGCTTAATTAAATTATTGTTATTCTGAGGTATTTTTGGTCTTGTTGTATGTTTCCCACCACGTCATTGCGAGCGACTAAAAGGAGCATGGCAATCTCAGGACTTTAGCATGAGATTGCTTCGTCAAAACTTACAGTTTTTCCTCGCAATGACGGAAAACAGAACCTAAATCACTCTTTCTATTAAATCACTTAATAACACATGCCCTTCTTTTCTTCTTTTTAATAAATTTTGTGAAGTATCCTCTAATATCTTAGGATTATTTATCAAATCGAGTATTTTATCTGCTAATTCCTCGGCAGAAATGCTATTCTGCTCTAAACACCATCCTGCTTTTTTATCTGCAAGCAATTTTGCATTGTAATATTGATGATTATCCGCAGCACTAGGCAGCGGGATAAAAATTGCCGGCAACCCTATATAGGTCAATTCTTCTATAGTAGATGCTCCTGCTCTTGAAATCACTAAATCAGCTTCTTTATATTTTAATGCCATATTATCAAAGAATTCGGCAAATTCATAATTAATGTTTAATTTCGAGTATATATCTTTTATTTTTACTTGATCATCTAATGCTGCTTGCTGGATTATATTTAATTTAAGATTTGGCTGTTTTTGCATTAAAATTTGAATACTTGCAGGTATCAGCTCTGAAAATAGCTTAGCTCCTTGACTACCGCCAAAGATGAATACGGTAAAGATATTATCTTTGCTTCTCTTTATGTCATTCCCGCTTTCGCGGGAATGACATACATTTCTAATATTCTCCCTAACTATCCCACCGGTAACTACTATTTTACTTTTTACAAATTCTGGTAAATTTTTTACGTCTTCATAAGAAATAGCTATCTTTTTAGCAAAGCTTGCAAAAAATTTATTAACTTTTCCAAGGTAAGAATTCTGTTCATAAATTATAATCGGTACTCTTAAAAAAATTGCTGCAAACATTGGAGCTATAACAGGATAACCGCCAAATCCTATAATAACTGAAGACCTGATATTATATAATAATTTAATAGCTTTTAAGATCGCAATTGATAAGTTTGGTAAAAATAAAAAAATATTATCTGAGCGTTTTAAATCTAAGATATGAAAAATTAACCCCATATTCTGATTTATATATTTTTGGCATCTTAAATCAGTAATAAAATGAACTTCATATCCACGCTTGATTAATTCTTCTCCAAGAGCAACAGCCGGGAAAAAATGCCCGCCCGTACCACCTGCTACTAAAATTATTTTTTTCATATTTCAATATTACGAATTTTGTACGAATTTAAAGGAGTTCGGTGTCTTGTAAAGCCAAGAAGCATACCGGTAGCGATAGCTATTGCAAGCGTTGAAGAACCACCGTAACTAATAAACGGTAATGTCATACCTTTAGTAGGAAGTAAATGCAAGGTCACACCCATATTAATTATTGCCTGAAGCCCTAATTGTGCAATTATACCACTAGCAGCGAATTGTACAAATTTATCTGTTTCGTTTAATAACTTAATAAGACTTCTTAATACTATAAAAGCAAATATACCTATAACAATAAGGCAAATAATAGCACCAAATTCCTCACCTGCTACAGCAAAAATAAAATCCGTATGCGAATCGGGTAGTACCTGCTTTACTGCTCCCTCCCCTGGACCTCGTCCATATAACCCGCCATGCTCAAAAGCCTTAAGAGACTTACTAACTTGATAATTCTCGCTACTATCGGGATCTAAAAATGAATTAATTCTTTGCGTGACGTGCGGTAACCAAAAATAAGCGATAGTTACTCCTATCATTCCTAAAAAACCGGCTAGAACAATCCAAAATATCGGCATACCCGCAATAAACAGCTGAATACCGAAAACTGCCGTAATCATTACAAGCATTCCAAAATCCGGCTGAATAATTAAGAGAATAGCAACAATAGAATAAAGTATTACACAAATCGTAAAACTTGGAAAATCATCATTAAATTTTAGCGATAATATCCAGCCCGTAACGACTGCAAAAAACGGTTTGATAAATTCCGAAGGCTGAATAGATAGGCCTAAAATATTAATCCATCGCACTGCCCCTTTTACTTCATAACCAAAAAATTTAACTGCTATTAATAAAACTATACTAGCAATAAACCCAACTATTGCAAAACGCCTTAACCATTTTTTATTAAGACATGAAAATAATAATATAAGCCCTGAAGCGGCAGCTAAATAAAATATTTGTCTAGATGCAAAATAACTTTCCTCAAGCCCTATTCTACTTGCTACTGCTGAACCTGAGGTAGTAACCAGCATTAAACTAAAAGCAAATAAGATAATTAAAGAAATTATTATTTGCCTATCGGTACTCCGCCACCATAATTTTATAAAATTATTAGATATTTCGTTATTCATATTATATGCCCTTTTCGTCATTGCGAGCGGTCGAAGACCGCGTGGCAATCTCAGGAATTCGCCCGAGATTGCTTCGTCAATTACTTTGTAATTTCCTCGCAATGACGTTTGGATAACTTCATAAACAACTCGCCACGCTCTTCAAAATTTTTAAACTGATCATATGAGCTACAACTAGGTGCTAACAAGATATTTTTTACCTCCGCGTTATCACCTACTGCATCCTTATAAGCCAGATCAAAAGCCTGCTCAAGATTATCGCATATTACAAAATCTACTATATTCTTAGCAGTTTTTGCAAATATTTCTTTAGCTTGACCATAAAAATAAGCTTTCTTAATTTTACTAAAATAAGGCTTTATTTCCTCAATACCACCCTCTTTAGGGATTCCTCCCGCAAGCCAGTAAATATTATCTAGTGCTTTAATTGATTGCACGGCAGATATGGCATTTGTTGCTTTACTATCATTATAAAAACCTATATTATTTATACTACCGATATATTGCATTCTATGAGGTAAACTTTGAAAACTACTTATAGACTCAAGTATTTTTTTAGACTCTACTCCTATTATTTTGGCTACTGCATAGCTTGCAGCTATATTCTCGCAATTATGAGTTCCTTGCAAATTTTTATTAAACGGCAATTTATAACTTATATCATTATCGTTAATTTTATCACCAACTACCGAAATGCCGTTTTTAAGAATTTTAGTAACCGAAAAAGGAATTAGTTTTATACGCTGCTCTTGCTGTAATAGCATAAAAATTTCACGGCAATAATAATTATCAATATTAATTGCTGCATAACTATCTTTATCCATTCGATCAAAAATCTTAGATTTTGCTGCAATATAACCGGTCATGTCTTGATGTCTATCTAGATGGTCGGGAGTGATATTAAGAAGTACTGCTATTTTAGCTGTAAAGGTTTTTACTAGATCTAGCTGAAAAGAAGACAATTCAAGTATATATCCATCCTTACTTGCTTTAGCTTGCAAAGCAGGAACTCCAATATTACCGGCAACCGGATAGTCTAAACCGTTACTATTTAAGATATGGCTTATTAAAGCAGTAGTAGTACTTTTACCGTTTGTACCGGTTACGGCAATAAAGTTTAAATTTTTTGATTTTTCAAATAATAAATCTATATCAGAAATGATTGGAATATTAAAATTTTTTGCAATACCTGCTATCTTATGCGTTAAAGGAATTCCAGGGCTTAAGACAATTTTATCTAAATTTTGCCATCTTGAATCAGATAAAGCAGCAATTGAGTTGTTGGTATATAATTCTTCAAATATATCTCTATTTGCTTTTAAATCATCATAAACAATTACGTCACATTTACCTTGCAGCTCTTCATAAACCGATATACCGGTTTTACCAAGCCCAAAAACACCTATTTTTTGTTTTGTATGAGAATTCATGAGTTAATTTGAAAGAACAACGTCATTGCGAGCGACTGAAAGGAGCACGGCAATCTCATGAAACAGTATATAAACTCTCGAGATTGCCACGTCGAGGCTTTGCCTCTCCTCGCAATGACGTTAAAATAACAATTCTTAGTTTATCTCTTGCATTAAAGCTTGTTCACCTTCATTAAATTCACCCTGTCCTTTTATATTATTATAGGTCGATTTACTATTCCCGGGATCAGGCAAATAATAATGAGGCGGAACTTCTAGTGCTTTAGCACGCTGTACTTGATACTCATTAGGTCCGGCTGTTGATATACCTACGGTTTCTTTTAACTTTTTACTACAAGCAGAAGTAATTAATAAGACAGTAACTAATAAAAAAATCTTTTTCACTTAATACACCTTTAATTAAAATTATATTTTATAATTTTTTAACTTGGACTAGGAACAATCAATTTTGCAAGCCTCGACTGTGCTCACGTATTATATATACGCTGTGCAGTCTCGCTTTTAAATTAACCGTCCCTAGCCCAAGTTAATTCACTATATCGTCCCCGTTATGACCGGCATTACGAATTTTTTCAGCCATAGCTTCAATTTGAGCATTATCATAATTCCCTTTAGCCTTTTCTTCAATAACTTTTTTAGTACTATAATAATCTTCTATTAAGATAATTACTCCTATTGTAATAAAGCAATCAGCTAAATTAAATACGGGGAAGCTATAATTCTGATAATGAAAATGGATGAAGTCAAAAACTGCTCCTCTAAAAAATCTATCAATTAGATTACCAACAGCTCCGCCGATTACAAAGCTATAACCTGCAAAACTCCCTATTGTTTTTGAACGTATCATCAGATAATATAAATAACAGACAATAAGCGTGTTAGTTATTAAAAAAATAGCATTGCTATATTGATAATATTCACGCATTAGACCAAAACTAATACCGTAATTCCAAGTATAAACCATATTTAAGAAAGAAGTAACCTTAAGCATTAAGCCCGGCTTCCATCTTAAATCATCAATAAACCACCATTTACTTAACTGATCAATAATCACTAAGGTTATTATTATACGACTACTACGAGCAAATGTTATATATAGTTTTTTTAGGAGTAGGAACATAGATGTTTTGTGAATGATGGCTCTTATGTTATTTTTTGCGTGGATCGGTTTTATCGTCATTGCGAGAAGAAACTGCAAGTTTCGACGAAGCAATCTCAGGACTTTGGCACGAGATTGCAACAATGCTTCGCTCCTCGCAATGACAATTTTTCTATAAAGAAACCTCAGCTGCCTTCTCTACTTGCAATTCCTTATCAAGCTTAACATTTAAAGTTTTTATTTCTTTTTTAAATTGTTTAAATTTCTCTAAATTTTTTCCGTTTAATTCTACACCCGGTGTTGTTTTAACCGACATAGGATTAACATGTTTGCCGTCAATTTTAACTTCATAATGCAAATGTGGACCTGTAGCTCTGCCGGTACTCCCGACATATGCTATAACCTGCCCCTGTTTTACTATGCTTCCTACTTTTAAATTTTTTGCAAAATTTGAAGCATGAGCATAAGCAGTAGATAGCGTACCACTATGTTTTACCTGAATAAATTTTCCATAACCCGACTTCCAACCTATCTCCGTTATAACTCCGTTTCCTGCGGAATATATAGGCGTACCGGTTGGAGCTGCAAAATCAACTCCTTTATGCATTTTAGTATAACCGAGTATCGGATGTTTTCTATTACCGTAATGCGAAGAAACTTTTATAACCTTTAACGGAGTTTTAAGTAAGCTTCTCTTTACGCTCTTACCGTCTTCGGAAAAAAACACCTGATTATTTGCCTTATTATCATGCGAATAGCGATATATATTATATTCCTTTCCTGAAAGATTTAATGAAACATAAAGGATTTTACCGTGATGAGAAAATTTACCGTCTTCCGTTACGTATTTTTCCGTTATTACGGTTGCAGTATCGCCGCTTTTTATTTGACGCTGAAAATCGATTTGATAAGCATAAGCATTAATCAGCTCTATTATACTATTATTCGATAAACCCAGTTTTTTAAGGGCTGACATAAAATTTGATTCAATACTTACCGATGATTTAGCAACTTTCTTAGTTAAAGGCACTATAATTTCTGCAACTTTGAAATTATCACCTTCTCTAATTACTTCAATAGTTTTTAGCTTATCGATAATTATAACGATTTTATTTAAGAATGTTACCTCTGAAGTTAAATCTTCATCTTTGTTTTCGGTAATTTTTGTTTCATATTCAAAAGTAATTTGCTGTCCTATTTTAAGAGCAGAAGATAATTTTCCCTCTTTTATTAAACTTACAATTTTTTCTATTTCATTTTTAGGAATATGTTGTTCTATCAAAATTGACTTTATAGTATCGCCTTTTTTTACTACTACTTCTTTAAATGAAATTGTTTCTTCTTCATTACTATCAGGTTGTACTAAAGTTATGGATAAAGTGTCGTTAACATAATTATTAACGGCAAAAGAGACAAAAACAACTAATGCTATAAATAATAATAAGGAGGAAGAGGTGAGAATTTTCCTGAGACGTGCACTAATAAAAGATGATGGTAATATGTCATTAAAATCATAAGATAGTGCGGTATCATTCATTAAAATTGCTCTGAAGATTATTTGAATCAATTTTTCATTACTAATAATAATATGAACTATATATAAACAAATTACAATAGAAAATTATAAAATTTTGTTTTATTTCTGTTTTATTAGTTTTTTATTGATTAAAATTAAATTTTTTATATAAGTTAATTTTCATTAACTTATATAGAGAAAGATTATGCCTAGACTTTTCCTATTTCTATTAATTTTTATAAATCTTATGTCCTGCTTATCTAACCATAATGCTGTCAAACTGCCCAAAATAGAATATTATGAGAATATTTCTTTAAATAAAAACTGCCCTATAAATAGTGAAATAGTTCTAGTAGGCGGTTGTTTTGATTTATTACATTACGGTCATATAGAATTTCTACGCAAAGCTAAAAAACAAGGTAAATACTTAATAGTTGCTTTAGAGCCTGACGAAACAATTATTAAATATAAAAAACGTCAACCTATACATAATCAATTACAACGAGCAAAAATTTTAAGTTCTTTCACATTTGTTGATAAAGTACTTATATTACCTAAACTAAAAGATTTTAATGATTACGCCCGATTAGTACAAAATATTTGTCCTGCTGTAATTGCTGTAACAAAACACGATCCTCAGTTAATAAATAAACAAATTCAAGCAAAATTAATAAATGCGAAAGTAATAGAAGTTATTGACTTACTGCAACATCCTAATATAGGAACACTTTCTAGCTCAAATATTATTAAAAATATGTAGTTTTTACAAAAATTTATCGATTTTTACTTTAATAAAACTGTATATACATTTATATTATATATAGAAATAACTTTATATGTGCTATGAAAAATATTATTAGACATCTTTCCAAACCAGCTTATAGAGAGGAATTTAAAGGAGACACTTCACCTCGTACCGCAGCATACATAAGCAATCGTGCAGATGCGAGTCTAGGCTCGACGTATAAATTACCTCTAGAAGCGAAATTTTGGAAGATGTCTATTGCTTTAATTTGTTTTTTGATTGTTAGTAGTAATTGCTTTGCCTCCGAGCCGTTACCTTGGCAAGTAACGTTCCAGCCTCCGGCAAGTCCGATTATGGAGGAATTACATCATTTTCATAATTTTCTGCTTTATATCTCAACAGCTATTGTTTTATTCGTTGCCGGATTACTTGGCTTTGTATGTATCAGATTTAATGCAAAAAATAATCCAGTACCGGCAAAATTTTCACATAATGTTTTAATAGAAATAATTTGGACTGTAATCCCTATTATAATTTTAGTTATTATTGCAGTGCCGTCTTTTAGAATATTGCGTCATGCCGAAAAAATACCCGAAACGGATTTAACTATTAAAGTAGTAGGTTATCAATGGTATTGGCATTATATATATCCTGATCATGATAATTTAGAATTTGATAGCGTAATGATCTCTGATGAGAATTTAAAACCTGACCAAAAAAGATTATTAGACGTTGATAATCGAATTGTTATACCTGAAAATGCTACCGTAAGGTTTCTCATTACCGCAGGTGACGTAATACATAGTTTTGCCGTTCCGTCACTTGGGTTTAAAATAGATGCAGTGCCTGGAAGAATTAATGAAACATGGACAAGAGTTGCCAAGAAAGGTGTATATTACGGACAATGCTCGGAGCTTTGCGGCATCAATCACGGCTTCATGCCGATTGCTATAGAAGTAGTAAGCAAAGAGGATTTCGACAATTGGATTGCAAGTAAGAACAAGACAGCCATGAATGGCAAGAATCCAAAATTGGCGGCTAACTAATTATGTTTTTCATGATGCCATCCCGTGGCTTGTCTGGTATTGTTGCATGGTTTCTATGCATCCCTGTGAAAGCAGGAATCCAGAAAAAACAAACATAAAAGCAGTGAGCTTTTAAAATTAAAAGCTCGATTAATCTCGCTTTATGCTGGATTCCCGCCTACGCGGGAATGACATCGAACGCGTTTTCCGAGCCATGCAACAAAGACGGCTTGTCCACAGGATGATGAAGATGGAACTAATCCATACAATAGAACCATGACCCATTAGGTAACGAATCATGTTAATGAGCGAAGAAGAATATAGAAATCAACCGGATGTGATTAATGATCCTGAATGGAGCAAGGCTTTTTATTACACTTTGTATGTAGGTAATTGTGCAGATTATGATGAGGGAATGGCTTATATTGAAGGAAAATTAAGCAATCCCGAAGAGTTATCACAGGCTGCAACATGTCAGGCTTTAGGTATTTAGTACGTAGATTTTATAATATTAAAGAAAATTTAATATTACCTTTATTATTTGAAAATTTAAAAAGTAATAATAAACGTATTTATGGAGAAACTGTACAAGTTTTAGGTGAAATTACTCATTTTGTGCCAAGATTAAAAAGAAAGATTTATTTAGCATATTTTGAAAACGGTATCGACTTTTTTACCGAAACAAGACTAAAAAAATTTACTGATAAAAATTTAATATATTCTTTAAATAATGAAGAAGAGAAAATAGAGTTTATTTTAAGCTTTTGTCAAAATTCATTAAATTATCAAGAAGCTTTGGAAGTTTGTTTATATTTTCTTAAAAAAAACGAAAATGAAGAAATAAATATAGCAGCATTTCAAGGACTTAGCTATATAGTATTTAGATTTAGAAAAATAGATTTTAAGGCTGTTTTACCATTTATTAAAAGATTTTCAAAATATTCTATAACGGGATGTGAAAATATATATGCTGAGTCGCTTTTGGAGGATATAGCAATTGTGATACCAAAATTGCGAAAGAAAGTAATTTCTCTTTTAAAAAAATCTCCTGTATTTTTTCTAGTTTTGTGGTTTGTAAATTATATAATAGCTAAAAATAAACCAAAAGATCAAATAAAACTCGAGAAAATACTAAAATTACACTTAAATAATCTTAAAAGAAAAAAACTTAAGTATAACTTTGATTTTTAGGGAAAATAATACAATATTTTTGATGTCATTCCTGCGAAAGCAGGAATCCAGAAAATATTTATACTTGTCATTGCGAGGAGCGTAGCGACGCCGAAATCTATCTTAAATTTCATGTGATTGCTTCGTCGGCATAAATGCCTTCTCGCAATGACGAAGAAAGAAAAGCCTGGATTCCTGCTTTCGCAGGAATGACATATTGCTATACAAGAACAAACAAAGTGAAAAATTAAAACAGGCAAAATAATAATTATGGATATAACTACTACCGAAATTTATCACGATGACCACCACACTCCGCACGGTTGGAAGCGGTGGCTTTTTTCTACCAATCATAAAGATATCGGCATTATGTATATCATATTTGCCGTTTTTGCCGGAATTGTCGGAGGGTTATTTTCTCTTCTCTTTAGGTTAGAGCTTGCAATGCCCGGCGGTACTTTCTTAAATCATGATTTCCAGCTATATAACGTGCTTATCACGGCACATGCGGTTATTATGGTATTCTTTATGATTATGCCGGCTTTGTTCGGTGGTTTTGGTAACTATTTCGTACCTCTGTTAATAGGGGCTCCTGATATGGCATTTCCACGCCTTAACAATATCAGTTTTTGGCTGTTAGTTACTGCTTTCATCCTGCTTATGGGTTCTGCTTTTGTTGACGGCGGTCCCGGAACGGGTTGGACGCTCTACCCTCCTTTAAGTAATTTGAGCGGTCACCCGGGGGCAGCCGTTGATATGGCTATTTTCAGCTTACATTTAACCGGTCTATCGTCAATCCTTGGATCAATTAATTTAATCGTTACTATATTTAATATGAGAGCTCCTGGCATGGGGCTTTTCAAGATGCCATTATTTGTTTGGTCTATATTAGTTACTGCATTCCTTATAATCTTAGCCATGCCAGTACTTGGCGGAGCTATAACTATGCTGCTTACCGACCGTAACTTTGGAACTAATTTCTTTAAACCGGACGGCGGTGGCGATCCTGTATTATTCCAGCATCTATTTTGGTTTTTCGGTCATCCTGAAGTATATATCGTAATACTTCCGGGCTTTGGTATAGTTAGCCAGGTTATCTCAACTTTTTCACGCAAACCTATATTCGGCTATCAAGGAATGGTCGGAGCTATGGTAATAATCGGATTCGTCGGGTTTATCGTATGGGCTCACCATATGTTTACTGTTGGTCTTTCTTATAATGCACTTATATATTTCACTGCCGGAACAATGATTATAGCAGTTCCGACAGGCATTAAAATATTTAGTTGGATAGCGACTATGTGGGGTGGTTCGATTACATTCCCGACTCCTATGCTATTTTCAATAGGGTTTATTATATTATTCACGATTGGCGGCGTAACTGGCATAATCCTATCAAATTCAGCACTTGATAGGGTACTGCACGATACTTACTATGTTGTGGCACATTTCCATTATACGATGTCGCTCGGTGCTTTATTTACGGCATTTGCAGGATTTTATTACTGGTTCGGCAAAATATCCGGTAAACAATATCCGGAAATTTTAGGAAAAATCCATTTTTGGATTACATTTATTGGTGTTAATTTAACTTTCTTCCCACAGCACTTTTTAGGGCTTGCGGGTATGCCAAGAAGAATACCAGACTACCCTGAAGCTTTCGCAGGTTGGAATATGGTTTCATCGATAGGAGCAGGTATCTCTATGGCGGCTGCTCTTTATTTTGTATTTATCGTTTTCTATACACTAAAATACGGAAAAGATTGTCCTAACAATCCTTGGGGTGATGGTGCTGATACGCTTGAGTGGACGCTTACCTCACCACCGCCATTCCATACTTTTGAAACACCACCGCATATTGAGGGGTAATAGTGGCTTTGCTGTGCGGATGCCAAGTCGTCATTGCGAGGAGTTGCGTTAGCAACGACGCGGCAATCTCATAAGATAATTTAAAAAACTCCTGAGATTGCCACGCCAGCATAAATGCTGGCTCGCAATGACGGGACTTTTATGAACAACATAGCTGAAAGAAAAATAATAAAACGATAACAAAATGAAAAAGAAACCGATAATAGGTGTTACACCTGATTTAGCTCAAAATTGTGAAAAATATACTTACGCTGCTTTTCCATGGTACGCCTTGCGAAGAAACTATACCGATGCAATTATTGCAGCCGGTGGTGTACCGCTATTATTACCTTATCAAACTGATACAATAAATCAGCTTATAGAACTTGTTGACGGTGTTGTAATTCCAGGCGGTGATGAGGACATACATCCTAAATTTTATGAACCGGAATACGCCGAAGATGTAGTAATTTCTAATGAAGAACGTGATAATTTTGAGATATTAGTTTTAAAGAAAGTATTAGAGAGAGATATTCCGGTTTTAGGAATATGCCGAGGTATGCAGCTATTAAACGTTATTTTTAAGGGCACGCTTATTAAACATATTCCTGATTATATTAGACACCTTTCTGAACTCGCTTATAGGGAGGAATTTGAAGGAAACACGGAAGTGCTTGCCACCGCAGCGTACAAAAGCGTACGTGAGGATGCGAGTACCGGATTGACGTACAAATTACCCCTAGAAGTAGAGTTCAGAAAGGTGTCTATTGGAACTGTAATTAACCATACACAACCACCTCCTAAAAATATAGTTTCACATGCAATTAATATAGAAGCAAATACTAAACTCTCTAAAATAGCTAATAATCAGCTACAAACTATGGTTAATTCAACTCATCACCAGGCTGCTAAACAACTTGGTAATGACCTTATCGTATCTGCAAAAGCAGAAGACGGTATAATTGAAGCCATTGAATCAACGAAACATAAATTTGTTATCGGCGTTCAATGGCATCCTGAATATCTTAACGATAATGGAGTAGATTTAGAATTATTTAAAGAACTCGTAAAAGTTAGTAAGTAAATATTAGTTTTCAACATAATTAGATGAACATATTACAAACGCTTTATTATATTCATATCCAAGCGGCCAACAACATACGGAATTTTTAGAGCGTTCACATACGAAAGTAGAACCTCTACCATTGTCTCCCAGTTGATACTAACCATAAATTACAGGTCCACATTGTTCTTGCCAAGCAATTGAATATTTTACTCGATTATCTTGCACATCCCATTGTTGTAAACAGCCACCAATAATACAATTCATTTCAGCCGCAAATAGTTTAACCAATTTTTGTATTATCAAATCTTCTTGTTGTTCTACTTGTATATTATCACAATAAGCTATATGTGAGTTTAAATTATTAGCATAAGCTCGTGATGTTATAGAGACTATAATAGTAAATAATATAATAAAAATTTTCATATGATACCTTATATAAAATTTAAATTAATATATTTTAAGATACTTAATAAGAAACTAATAAGCAAATATTATTTATTGTACTATATTATCGTTTTAAATAAGATTTGTTTCGGACCTTGGTTCTGCTATATTATCGTAAAAAACATTATTTATGACTGCTGATTATTCTTTTTTGAAAAGTTTTGCTGAGTATATCATTGATAAATTAGAGAAAGGTACAGAAGTTCAAATAATATTGCCTAATAATTTCTCATGCCTAGAATTAAAGAAGATTTTAACCGATAAATATAAAATTAAATTACCTATAATTATTCCTTTTAATTCTCTTATTTCAAAAAAAACCGATTCGGATTATGTATCTAAAATAGAAGAACTTCTTATTATATCAAAAATAATTACAGAATATAAAGACTTACAATTTAATAAAAATGAATCATTAAAAGCTGCAGAAATTCTAAGAAAATTGATTAACGACCTTATCATCAATAATATCGATATAAAATTAATTGAAGTCTATAACAATTCTAACTATTGGCAAAAGATTTATAAATTTCTAGAATATTGCTTTTTAAGATGGCAAGAAGAAATATCGCTTACTCAAAAACAAACCAAAGCAATCCATAAATTAAAGCTATTACAAGAAGAAATAATAAGGATAAAGAATAAGCAAATAATACTCGTCGGAATGTTCAAGCCTAATGTTTTTTTAAAAAGATTTGAAGAAGATTTAAAGGATTATATAGTTTATTATAATCAAACTTCCAAGCAGATTAGCGATGGTATATCTTATTATGAACCTAATGACATTTATGAAGAGGCGGTAGCAATAGCTTATATATGTAGCCGTAATAAAGATAAACGAATAGCAATCATTACAAATAATAATAAACTTAAAAGAGTATATTGCAATTTTTTAGACAGATACGAAGATCTACTAGGTAATGACTTAAGGCTTACTAATATAGGTGAATTACTAACTTCCATTATTAAAATATTATGTAATAATTTTGATTTAAAACTCCTATTTTTATTACTTAAAAATCCTTTAATTAACTGCTCTGCTACACAAAAATTAGAAGTAATGCTATCTAATAAAAACCGCTTTATATCCTCGCCTAAATATTTATTGCAATTACAATTTGATAACGAGGATACAAAAGAATATTGCCGTAACTTAATAGATATTTTATTTACTGATAACCCGCATAATATACTAGATATTCTGACCTTAACTAAAGAAATAGCTGAAAAACTTTTACCTACTATTTGGGAAAAAGAAGGAGGAGCAGAACTAGTTGAGTTTTTAACAAATTTAACTGCATATAGCAAATATATAAATTCAATGGATAAAAAGGATTTTCCTAAAATTTTTTCTTTTTTACTCTCTAATATCAAATATTATAAAAATACTGACTCTGCTAATATTATTATAGCACCACCGGAAGATTTAGCATTATGTACATTCGACTTAATTATATTACCGCATTTTAATAATGAAAACTGGACACCTACCGCTAAATCTCACCCATGGCTTAGCAAGAAAGCCTTGCAGATACTAAATATAGATTATAATGAAACCGCCTCTACTCTATATTCAGATTACTTCAATTTATTTCTACAAAATAAACAAGTAATTATACTAAACGCTAAAAAATATGATGGTAAGTTGTCAGTGCC
The DNA here is from genome assembly GCA_000012145.1 of Rickettsia felis URRWXCal2. GTDB lineage: Bacteria > Pseudomonadota > Alphaproteobacteria > Rickettsiales > Rickettsiaceae > Rickettsia > Rickettsia felis. The sequence goes on along the minus strand of CP000053.1, from coordinate 667,490 downwards.
GAGTAATTTATTTTTGAAATTACAGGATGTCATTCCTGCCGTCCATTATGTCATTCCTGCGGAAGCAGGAATCCACCTAGACATGGATTCCCGCCGTTGCTGGAATGACATAAGGAAAGATGACATAGGGGACGAGTCCACAGCACATAGCCACTCTTTCCCATCCGTCTTATCAGTAACCGACATAGAAACATTAATAAGAAACCCATACGGGTTTTATGCTAAGAAAATCCTTGGACTACGTAAAAAAGATAATATATGGGAAGAGCCTAAAATATCGGATTTCGGTAATTTTATTCATAAAGTTTTAGAGGAGTATTCTAAAAATTACGACAAACAATTTATCAATTTAAATTTGCTTGATAAACAAAATGCTTTAATAAATATCGGCAATCATATTTTATATGGCACTATTTTACCAAACTACACAAAAAAAACTTGGCAAATAAAACTCACGGCTTTCAGCAAAGCTTTTATTTTATTTGATATAGAACGCCGAAAAAACTGCAAAGAAATCTATTTTGAAACTAAAGGGGAATTACGACTAAATATTGCAGGTCAAGATATAAAAATAATCGGTATAGCTGACCGAATTGAAATAAGTAAATCAAACCATATAACTATACTAGATTATAAAACCGGTACTATCCCAACTAAAAAAGAAATAGAACTAGGACTCTCTCCGCAACTTATTATAGAAAGCTTGATGTTACTAGAAAACGGATTTAATATTAAAAATGAAAATACTATAGTCAATTCAGTTGGGCTTGGATACAAGGCACGAGGAGCGACGCCTATAATAATAGGCGAGACGACGAGTAACGATGTAGGCAAGCCTAAATCAATTGACTATACCATTGCTTATGTGAAAATAACCAGTACCGAACCTTATGTGCAAACAACAGAAATAGCTTTAAGCATTGAAACTTTAAATAAACATAAAGCAGGACTCATAAAATTACTGGAATATTACGTTACAAATAAGTCTTTTTCTTATGATTTGAATTTATCAAAATATAATGATTATTTGCATTTGAGTCGATAGAGTTAATTATAACAGCCGTCATTGCGAGGAAATTGCATAGCAATTGACGAAGCAATCTCGTGCCGAAGTCCTGAGATTGCCACGCTCTCTACGGTCGCTCGCAATGACGACGCAATAGTACTTACAACCTCATCACTAATTTAAATCCTTTATTCTTCCCCATGATAATCTTACTATCAGTATTATAAATAATCGGATCGTTAATTTTTTCATGACCGAATCTATTTGTTTTAAATACCGGAATATTTAAATTATCTGCAAAATTACGAAGCACTAACATTGTGGCATCAAGATCTTTACCAAATGAACCAAATATTATAGCCTTAACATCCTCAAGTAACCCTGCCTGCTTTAAGTGTAAAAGCTCACGATCTAATCTAAAAGGAGCTACATTCACATCTTCTAAAAAAAGAATTTTGCCTTTAGTCTTTATTTGCCAACTGGTTCCTATACTAGTCTGCACCATAGTTAAATTACCGCCGGTTAGTTTACCGTTAACAAGATCACTTGATTTTGCTATATCGTTAAGCGGACTCAAATTATCTATAGTAACCTGCTTTACCTTACCTTTTAATATTTCAGCAAGCTTGGTAAAATTACTTTGATCTTTATCAGTTTTTAATAAGTCGGCTATATTACTGCCGTGAATAGTTTTCCACCCCCATTCTTGTGATAGAAAAAGATGTAAAGCCGTTATATCGCTATATCCTATAAAGAATTTCTCTTTATTTGGTTTTGATAGCTTTAGTAAACCTGGAATTATTCTAGCAGAACCATAACCGCCTCGTAAACTCCATACTACATTATCAGACTCATCAAATAATGCATCCCGCAGGCAATTAAATCTTACTTCATCGCTACTTGCAAGAAATGGTAGCTTACCTTTAGCAAAACACTTAGAAAGGATTTGTAAATTTAATCCATTAATATTTTTTAAATCCGATAAAGTTTTATTATCAGCACCTGTTGCCGGAGCAACAACAGTAATAGGGATATTTTTTAGGTTAGTAGCTGAAGAAAAAGCTGATATTGAAAAGAATAATATTATTAGTAAAGATAAGTTTTTAAGAATCATGAATATAATTTATAGATATTTGAGAATACTGTTATATGAATCAGTAAACCCTACTATGTCATGCCGTGACTTGACCACGGCATCTAGTCTTTATTTTATTTTTTCTAGATACTGTGGATAAACCACGGTATAACAGAGGAAAGAAATTATTCTAAATACGAATAATCTCCACCAGTAATATTAACTTCTTCATCTTTTAACTCCGCAAGGCTAAAGTCAGTGTAATTATTGAACTCCTCACTAATACCTAATGTTTCAGATAGCACTTACTACGCTTAACTCTTTAGAATCATTATACAAATCGTAAGCTAATTTTAATGCTATTTCTTTTTTCACAAGCTGATTGGTTTCAGGAGTTAACTTCCTTAAATAAAAATCTAAATCTTGTGGGTTATATATTGCATCTATAATTTTCTTAACTTCAATTTTTTTACCATTATTAAGCGTTACTTTAGATTCTAGTAATTGTGATATAACCACTATATCATCATCGGAATCTTCTCATCTGACGTGGTTACCTTTAAAGTCACTAGAATTTATACTCTCTGATGAAGCCTGAGAGGTTGTAGCTTTATTTGAATCATCGCTTATTCTAAGATTTTCCATTTTAGTCCATAGCTGCTCAGCTGAATCACAACCACTATCAGCTAGATATTTGTTACTTTCCTCTCTAGGTGGTACAAAAGCATTATCAATAAATTCTTTAACTATCCATTTATTGTTAAATTTATTAAAAGCACTTTCTATAAACTCTTCTAAATTATTAGAACCTAACTCTAAGAATTTTTGCTTAAGTTCTAGAGGGATATGACTTTTTGTATCTAGCCATGTTTGCATTCCTGATAATATTTCTGATATTACCTTATTAGTGTCTTGTGTCGGTACAGTAATATTATGCTTCTTAATATTAACATCAAGTGCATTTTTGGTACTAGCATCCAATTTAGATACTAAGTTTTCATACTGGGCTGGGTTATTTTTAGCTTCTTTTAAAGTTCTTACTATTTTCTTAAATATTTGTACTATTTCTGAATGACTACTCGTAGTGCTTGTCATCCAATCCCATTTAAAATATTCAAACCCGCCGGTAGCATGATTTGGAACTTCAACATGTGCAGATTTATGGTCATATCTAATGTCAATTACATCAAGATCTTTTTTATATTTCTTTACTTGAGTATCGGTATCATTACGCTGTTTCTTAAAGTGTTGCTCTAATTTTTTCATACTCTCCTCCTTAATTCATATTATTAATTAGTTTCCATATCATACTTATATATTACTATGTGTCAAAATAAAACACTAATAAAAATTAACTTTTACTATATTACACGCATGTAAGTCACGCTTAAAGTACAAGTTACTATTCTTATTTAAGATTACCCTATAAATCTGAACATTTTCAAGTACTCTTTGAACGTAATCTCTTGTTTCTCTAAATGGTATAAGTTCTATCCAGTCAATAACTTTTCTTGTATCTTTTATATCCCTTGGATCACCAAACCTATCTATCCATTTTACTACGTTATGACTTCCGGCATTATAAGAAGCAATGGATAGAATATAAGAACCTTTATGATCATCTAATAATTTTTTGAAATGATGCGAACCGAGTTTAATATTATATACTGGATTCCTAGTTAAATCTGCTACATTACATTTCATATTTATAGATTTTGCGGTATCACAAGCAGTACCCTTAATAAGTTGCATCAGCCCCATGGCATTTGCATAACTCACGGCCCTATGGTCAAAGACCGATTCTTGTCTAATTATTCCATAAGTTAAATGAGATGGGATAGGCAAACCTCCTAGATTATAAGGCGTTGGAAAAGCACAATCCGGAATAAAAGCGTTATTTTGGGCAGCAATTTTTGCCACCTCAACCATATGGTTAGTATTATTATTTGCTTTAATAATATTCGCAATTATTTGAATTTCTGCAGGATTTTTAGTGTTTTTAATCGCTGCTTTGGAATATATCATAGCTAAATTATTCTTATTATATTTAACCAGTAACCTTATTGCTTTAATAATTTCTTTATTTTCTATAGTTTTCCTTTCTTCAGAAGTTATTACGGGAATAGGAGGTAAAACTAATTTTGTCCTATTTAATTCAACATTTGCTACCTGTCCGTAAAAGGTAAAAGAATATTTGGCTGCCTGCTCGTAAAATTTTCTAGCCGTTTGCTTATCGCCTTTTGCTTCATAAGTACGACCGAGCCAATAAAATCCACGTGCCAAACTAATCGGGGTTTTAACAACTTTGATAAACTTATTAAAATGTACTAATGCTTGATCAGGCTTTTTTAAAAAGCTTAAAGAAAGCCAGCCCGCAAGCCACTCCTGCTCCCTTATAGTTTCAGGACAAGTAGCAAAAGGAAGCGTTGCCATTCTATAGCTATTAGCAAAATCTTTGTAATCGATGAATTCACGAGCATAATAGGATTGAATACGACACCATTTAGCAAAATGTTTACGGTTATTTTTAGCTTTCTTAAACAAAGTAATAACTTCCTTTGTCGGCTTTTGCATTTTTTTAAAATCTAAATAACGATATAATAAACCGGAACTATAGTATTTTTCAGGAACACTTTTAAAAAGCTTTTCAGCATTTGGCAATTTACCTATAATCGCAATTTGTGCTTTAAAAGAATTGCGATAACCTTGATCAACATATTTTAGGGATTGCTCGGCAGACCTAATATCATTTTTCCATAAATGTTCTTCTATTCGCTCTAAATGATCATTTGCAGTTAAATATTTATGCCACTTATTGTAATACGTATTTTCTTCTTCAGGAGTGAAATTGGCATATACCCAAGACTCTTTAATAATAGGTAGTAATATCTTCTGATCTTTGATTAAACTACTTGCAGCTGCCGCATAAAATTTATAACCTTTGCCGGTAAGAGGAGAATGTTTACTAAACCAATCAAAAATTACTTTTTTATTTGTATTATTATTTAGATATTCTTCCGCTCTTTCTTCAAGCAGCTTGTTTTGAGGCCAATCCGGGTTATTGCGTAAAAATCTTATTACATGTTCAAAACTATTATCTGAATATTTATTATCTAAATATTTCTGAGAAAGTACAATTTTTGTTAAAACTTTATTATTTACCTCTAGAGCTAAATCTTCAGCTTGTGACCAATTTTTTTGATCGATATAAGTAAAAACTTGCTTAACCTTATCTACAGAATCAGAATTTACCGCAGTTGTCATCCCGTAGCTTGACCACGGGATCCAGTTCAAAGCTAATAAAAATATAGAAGTTAATAATTTTATTGTGATTTTCATAAGTTTTATGATTTGTTGAGTGGATACCAAAACCGTCATTGCGAGGAGGTCTTGTTGCGTGGACCGATTTTCCGTCATTGCGAGAAGAATTACGTAGTAATTCGACGAAGCAATCCAGTTAAAAATTCTAATTTACAGAATTTTTTAAATCTTTTTCTAGATTGCCACGCTCCCTACGGTCGCTCGCAATGACTATTAGGGCAAGACCCACTCGCAATGACGTTTTTAGAACTCTTAAACACCCGTAGAGCCGAAGCCACCGCTACCACGCATCGTTTCCGTAAGGCTACTACTTTCTTCCCATAATATACGTTCGTACTTTGCGATTATCATCTGTGCAATTCGCATGCCTTTTTCTATAACAAAATCTTCTTTACCGAGATTAATAAGAATCACCTTTATTTCGCCTCTATAATCTGCATCAATAGTACCTGGTGAATTAGCAACCGTAATACCGTGTTTAACGGCAAGACCCGAACGAGGTCTTATCTGTGCTTCAAATGAGTCAGGTAATGCTATAGCGATGCCGGTTGGAATTAGCTGTATTTCACCCGCTTTTATTGTTATAGGTTGCTCATTTGCGGCTATTAAATCCATCCCCGCACTATGCTCTGTAGCATATTCCGGCAAACTACCTGAAAAATTTTCTAATTTCTTAATTTTAACTTGCGTTATAGTCATACTACCTTATATCAAATTTATCGTTAACAATTTTATTTTCTACTGCATCAATTAAAGAATTAGCAAAATTATCGGTTAATATCTTACTTCCCATGCCAAGTTTCTTTTTAAGCCAAGGCTGTTTAGCACACAGATATTGAAACTTAATATTATCGCCGAATTTTTCTTTCATTATGCTATACATATCACCTATACCATCAATTAAGCCGTAATCAAGAGCCGTTTGCCCTGCCCAAAATTCGCCGTTAAATAAAATCTCGTCTTGTTGTGTTAGCTTCCCTGCCCTTCTTGTTTTTACATAATCAACGAAGTGCTCATAAACTTGCTGTTGCAAATTTTTAATAATTTTAAGGTCCTCTTTATTAATAGGTTTAAAAGGATCTAAAATTGCTTTATTTTTTCCTTCCGTATAAACTCTACGCTCTATTCCAAGTTTATTAATCGCTTCATGGAAACCGAATCCGCTTGACACTACTCCAATACTACCTATAACCGAACTATAAGAAGCATATATCCAGTCACCGCTGCAAGCAAGCCAATATCCGCCTGAAGCCGCCATATCTTCAATAAAACTATAAATTTTTATTTTATTTTCTTTAGCAAGGTCACGAATACGTTTCGCAATAAGTTCAGATTGTACCGGAGAACCACCAGGAGAATTAATAATTAAACATAATGCTTTTAATTTCTTTATTTTAAAAGCTTTTTCTATTAGTTCATTTAATGATTCTAAAGTAAGTCCCGATTGCATAGTACTTACTTTACCGATAACACCGCTAAGGCGTAAAACGGCAATCACTTCTTTAGAATCACCAAAAACCGAAGCAAATAACTGATCTAATTTACTTATCTGCCGTTTGGTTATTATCTGATCAAATTCTGCATTCGCCATAGTTGATTTATTTACTTCATTCATTGATTTTGCTCATTTTTAATTTAATATACTCGCTGAATTTGAAAAATTGGCTTCGTCGCTTTGTAATTCCTCCGGTCCTCACGTATTAAGTATACGCAGCTCGCCTCGGCTTACAGCCTCCTTGCTCTTTTCCAAATTGAGCTTCGTCTATTTATTTGGAGTTACTATAGCATCTTTTTTTACAGGCGGCAAAGGCTTAGCCGGTTTATTCAGAGATTGCTCGTTATAACTATTTTTAGGTTCAGGATAATTTCCAGGAATGGCAGATAAAATAGTATCTCTAACTTTTTCGTCATACCAATTTGTATTGCCGACAAAGCTAGTTATTATTTTGCCGTTTGGGTCTATTAATATACTAGTCGGTAAGCTAACAACCCCTAAGGCTTTAAATAATTCATTTCTATAATCATGATAAATCGGCAAATATCTTATTTGATAGCTTTTAAAATATTCTTTAACAATTTTTATGTCTTGATAATCTTCTGAAATCGGAATTACTGAAAAAGGTAATTTCCTAAAATCTTTTTGCAACATATCAAGGTCAGGCATTTCTTTGACACAAGGAGCACTCCAAGTAGCCCAAAACACTAACAATATAGTCTTTCCTTCAAACTGATCAAGAGAATATTGATTTTTTTCTTCATCAAAAAAAATTATATTATCAGGAACGCTTGAGCCTCTTAAAAATTCTAATTTATCCTGATGCTTAGCATAAATTTTAGGAATAAAAATTATTATAGATAATAAAAACACTATAATATATATAAGATATTTATTATAATTTCTTAAGGTCATATAATAATTTATAGTAATGAAAATATTTTATTTATTCGTATTAGCACTTACATTATGTAGTTGTGGTATAAAAAAACCTTTAGAAGCACCCGAAAAAGAGGCAAAACGTCATTGCGAGGAGTTGCGTTAGCAACGATGCGGCAATCTCGTCAAGTATCCTGAGATTGCCACGCTCCCTACGGTCGCTCGCAATGACGTACTGCAATCAATACCTCTTCAGTGTCGTACCTTGTAAAACTAAGTCAAAACAATAAGACGGCATATTTTCTTGCGGTTCGATCAATATCGGATTTACTTCACCGCACTCATTATCACACATATTTTTATCAGATAAGTCTAAGCGTGTTTCAAGAGTAGTAAGACTTGGATGTTCTATTCTTATGTTTGCACTTCTCAAATAACGAGAAGATTTATAAGGCAACATGCTAATAAAGTAATATTCTCCTTTATTATTAGTAGTAGCAATACCGGAACCGGTAAAGCTTGAATCGCTTTTACTTGTAAATCTTCTTTTATCAACTCTAGTTTTTAAAGGTTCATAAGGATATTTACCTCCGCTTCCTACTTGCCATAAATAAACTTTAGCATCTGCAACCGGCACACAATTTTGATCTAATATTTTGCCTTTAATTAATATCCTTTCACCGTAAAATTTTGATAATCTTCCTGTTTTACGTAATAAATTATTAGTAGTCTCAAAAACTTTCGGTTCATAATCATTAAATATATTTCTAGTAATTTTACAACGATTAAGCTTATTAGGGTAAGTTTTAGAAGCAGCAAATATGTTTAATGTCCATAAACATAAAAAACAAAATATAAATTTTTTCACTTTTCACCACTATTTATAAAATTCTGCATTTAAACTTAAATCAATTATTGATATTAATCAAATTATTTTTATTCTCATTTGATTATTAAGTAATTGATTGTTATAGTAATACGTGAGCAAAGGCGAGTCCTGCAAAATTTGCTTGTATTGAGCTTTCTGAAATAGCTGTAGCGAATTTTTCAAATTAAACGAGTATATATGCAAAAGTTTTTATCTTTAATAATTGTAATCCTAATACTTTACAATATAGTAAAGTTAAAAATATCTCCCGACAACAATAATCCTACAACTATAGAGCAAACGGCTTCAAATAATTCATCTACCGATGAAAACCAAACTAGTATAAATAATGAACCTCATATTTCATTAAACGGTAATTTATTTGAACGTACGGTTTCAAAAATAGTAATAAATGCTCTTAAAACCGAAGAAGGGAAAGCATTTTTTGAAAATATTTTACAACCGTTAAATGGACCTATCAATCCTAATGATTACACTATTGAAGTACGTAAGGATTTAGTAAAAACACTGTTCAAAATTAATACGCTCGGTAGCGGTAATATCGGTCCCGCTTCTTGCGGACATGTAGTTACCGTATTTTATCAAATATCAGATATGAACAATACTTTAATATCTGAAGATACTAAAACTTTTACCTTAGGCTCTGCTCCTGTAATGCTTGGCTTAGATAATGTAATAATCGGTATGATGGTAGGAGAAGCACGAGAAGCTATTATTCCGGCAAAATATGCCGTTAATAATAGTAAAAATATTATCTTCGATGATGCTTATAATTATAAAGTTAATGTAATTTTAAAATCCATATTACCGCAAAATTTTGTCAAAAATAATGAAGTAAAAATTTATGACGATGAGATAGCTTATCGTGTTCCTTTATTATGTGGTGAAAAAGTAAGCTTTAATGCTAAAATTACTCGTTTATCAAACGGTAAAATACTATATGATTCTAAAGCAAAAGGACAACAAATAGATATGAAAATCGGCGATATTACATATCCTTTAATTTTTTCTTACGCCTTGCAAGGTAAAGTAACGGTTGGAACACGCAGTGTTATTGCTGAAGGCAAAACATTTAAAGCTTTAGGTTCTAACATAAATAAAATTATTTCTCATGAATCATTACCGATAAATGAATATCTTTTGCTTGAGCTAGGAGACTTTAAACAAAATTAAATAAATATGAAACAAAATAAAATATCGGATAATAAAAAACAAAAAAATTATATTTTATTATCTATCCTTGTCATAATGATAATAATTGTATATCTTATAGCATTAATAAAAATTGCAGGATAAATTTTGTAATTATTAAAAATTTAAAACTCAAATTAAATGAGTATATAAGAATCTTACTTTAAACTTTAATTAAGCTAGGAGTTTAGTATGGAAATTATTAAAAAAAATAAAAATATTATTGTACTAGTAGGTTTGATATTTTTAGCAGTAATTATTTATATCTCTACAAATAAGAGTTCCGATAATAAAACAAATGATAATATATTAGAAGTAAAGATAACTATAAAAGATCATAAATTTGTTCCGAATATAATTGAAGTACCGAAATCTACTAAGATAAGGTTAATTGTTCATAATGAAGATGATACAGTAGAAGAGTTTGAAAGTCATGATTTACATCGTGAAAAAATAGTTATGCCGAATGAGTCAATAAATATTATACTTGCACCGCTTAAACCCGGAAAATATGAAATTTTTGGGGATTTTCATCAAGATACGGCTCAGGGTATTATAATTGTTAATGATTAGATAAAAAATATGTTTAAAATTGCTTTAGTAGTGTTTCGTGAATGTTTAGAAATATCCTTATTACTTGGTGTAATACTCGCCGTAACAAAACAAATAGAAAAATCTCGTCTTTATATTATTGCCGGAGTAATGCTTGGAGTAGTATTTGCTTCAATTTTTGCATTTTTTACCCGTAAATTATCTTTATCTTTTGGCGGAATAGGCGACGAGCTATTCGATTCCGGAATTATGATACTAATAACAATTCTGATTAGCTGGACAATAATATGGATGCAAGGTTACGGTATAAAAGTAAAGCAACATATAAACGACTTATCAGTAAAAATTCATGAAGGCAACGCCAGTTATTTCATGTTGGTTTTTTTAGTTGCCACTACCATATTACGAGAAGGTGCAGAAATTATTATTTTAGTATATAGCATATCTTCAGTTGAAACAATATCAAGCAGTATTTACTTGCAAGGAGTGATAATAGGTGCTACAAGTGGCTTCTTACTTGGTTTAGTAATATATTTCGGTTTAATTAAGATTGCTAATCAAAAATATATTTTTAAAATCTCTACTGTATTATTAATGCTAATAGCAGGAGGATTTGCAGCAAGTGCTGCAGGTATTTTAACCTCTTCCGGTCTAGTTATGTTTTTATCCGATCAACTTTGGGATAGTTCATGGTTAGTGGCAGATAGAAGTATGATAGGTAAAATCTTACATATTGTTACCGGTTATATTGCAAGACCTAACGGGCTACAAGTACTTGCCTATTTTACTACTATATTACTGATAAATATTTTCATACAAATAAAATTAAGATATTCCAAAAATAACTTAATATCAGTACAAAAAAATGAATCAAATTAATTTTATCAAAGAGAACAATTAAATTAAATATGTTAAAACTTTTATCAGAAATTGGTCCGGTAATAGCATTTTTTGCAGGCTTTTTTTATGGAGGCGGTATACAAAACGCTACTCTTTATATGCTTATTACCTCTGTTATTTGTATTACCCTTTGTTATGTTATTGATAAGAAAGTATCCAAGCTTTCTATTATTTCTACAACTGTTTTATTAGTTTCGGGAAGCATTACTTTAATTAGCGGCGATTCAATGTATATAAAAATCAAACCTACTATATTATATGTTATTTTTGGAATAATATTTCTCATGAGCGGTATAAGAAAAAATCCTTTTATCAAATATGCTTTAGAAAGTATAGTACGTCTTAAAGAAGAAAGCTGGATAATTTTAAGCTATAGAACAGCGGCTTTTTTCTTTTTTATGGCTGTAGTTAATGAAATAGTTTGGCGTAATTTCTCAGATGAAACATGGGTAAAATTTAAAGTATTCGGTGTAATACCTGTTACTTTTATATTTATTTTACTGCAATTACCTCTTTTATTAAAGAATAAATTACCGGATAGTAAGATATAATACCTTACTATTTTTACTCTATATCATTACCGCGTGGCATTATTGCGTAGACCGGTAAAACCTACTGTGTCACCTAGTTCGCTTGCTAACTAGGTCCATAAAAACAATAAAAAATATTAATAATTTTAGTATTTTTAACTGGATCCCGTGAAGGGGCCACGGGGGATGACGGGGGACAACAGAGGTGAAATTGATCCACGCGGGCAATGACGACTCGGTATGTACGCAACAAGGTCCGGTACTATAGGGAATGACATAAACAAACAGTTAATTCTTAAACAAATATAATCTTTTTAAAAATCGTAGGGTACTATTATTATGATGTTACGAGTTCTAATTTTTATAGCTCTTTCTTTTAGTCTATCTGCTTGTTTACCTGCTATTTTTACCGCAGCAACCACTACCGGTATTGTTGCTTCAAAAGATCAACCAATGTCTAAAACATTAAATGATTCAAGGATTTCTGCCGGTATTAAAGCTGATTTAGTAAAAAATAATTTTAGAGATTTAGGAGCTAAAATAAAGGTTGAAGTATCACAAGGAAGAGTATTATTAACAGGAAATATTCAAAAAGAATCTGATGCGTTAAAAGCCGTAGAAATTGCTTGGAATCAAAAAGGCGTAAAAGAAGTTATTAATGAGTTGAAAGTAAATAAAAATAGTAATCATTTTGACTTAGCCCAATATACTAAAGATAGTATGATAACCACGCAAATTAAAGCTAAAAACTTAGTCAGAAAAGACATTAAATTTGCTAATTATACTATTCTAACTATAGATAATATTGTTTATTTATTTGGAGTTGCAAGATCAGAAGAAGAGCTAGAAAAGCTTGCTTCTATTGCATCAAAAATAAAAGGTGTTGAAAAAGTTGTGTGTTACGCTAAAATAATGGATAATTTTAATAAGCATGATGATGATACAACGCCATAAACTTATTGTATTAATTTTTTTATTGATTTTTTGTCTAAGCGGTTGTAATACCTCAAAAAGATTACCTTATTCCCATAAATATTCTTACAAAGAATTATCAAAGGATGATCCTCATAATCTAACTTATAAAGGACATTATAAAGTTGGAAAAAATTATAAAATAAAAGGAAAGACGTACAAACCTCACAGTACTAAATCTTTTACCGAAACAGGTTATGCTTCATGGTACGGGGGACGTAAAGACGGTTTTCACGGTAAAAAAACAGCTAACGGTGATAGATTTAATAGAAATTTACTAACTGCCGCACATAAAACTCTTCCGCTTCCTTGCTTAGTTAAAGTTACCAACAAAGCCAATAATAAATCAGTAATTTTAATGGTTAATGATAGAGGTCCTTTTAAGAAAAATCGTATAATAGATGTTTCTCAAAAAGCAGCCGAAATTTTAGCATTTAAAAATCAAGGTATAACTAAAGTAAAAATAGAATATTTACCTAATGAAACTGAGAAATTTCTAAAAAATATTAATCTAAAAAAACCACAAAGTAAAACTTTAGCTAAAAACTCTAAAAAATCTTCATCTACTAAAGTTACAAAAAACGCTAAATGTAGTGTTAATTGTCATATAAAACTTGTAAATCTAAAATATAAGCTGGCAGTGAATCCTTAAAATAACTCGTCATTACGAGCAACTGAAAGTGTTGTTGCATGGTCCGTTTTATGTCATTCCTGCGAAAGCAGGAATCCAAAAAAAATTATAAATACAGCAAATTTTTGAAATTAAAAGCTCGATTTATCTTGCTTTATGATGGATTCCTGCTTTCGCAGGAATGACATCAAGCCGTTTTTTGAGCCATGCAACAATATACTGGCTTGACCATGAGATCTTGTGCCACAAATTGTATCCTAAGATCCCGCAATCAAGTTAGCTAGGATGACATATACAAGAACTGGATTCCCGCCTACGCGGGAATGACATAAAACGCTCTACGCGAGCAATGCCTCTCGCAATGACGATACATATCAACTACGTATATTCTTTTTCTTTATTATTTTTGATTTAGCTTTTGTAGTAGATTTATTATTAGAGGCAAGTTTGATTGAAGATTTAGGGACTATAGGCTTAATATTAAAATGCTGATCTAGTAGCCCCATCATTTTTTGATCACGAGATGCGGCACTTTTGCCTCCTGTAACAACGGCAATCAATGATTTACCGTTCCTAGAAGCAGTAGTTATTAAATTATAACCTGCCGGTGTATGAAAACCTGTTTTCATACCTTCTGCACCTTGATAATTTTTAGTAACCCTATTATGTCCGTTTACTATGTTTCCACGAAATACAAAACTGGTTTTAGCAAATAACGGATAATATTTAGGATAATCTCTCTTCAAGGCCATAGCAAGTTTAGCCATATCTCTTGCGGTAGTTTGCTGCAATGGATCATGCCAGCCTGAGGCGTTTTTAAAATAGGTATTCTTCATACCGAGCTGTTTAGCTTTAACATTCATTAAATGAGCAAAAGCTTTTTCTGAACCTTTCATGCCCTCAGCAACCGTTACAGCAGCATCATTAGCAGATTTTATAATTAATCCATTAATTGCCTCTCGAACGGTTATAGTTTCCCCTGCTTTTAAACCCAGTTTACAAGGCGGCATTTTTGAAGCTTTTGCTGATACAAGTAATTTTTTATCTAAAGGCAACTTACCGGCTTCGATTGCTTCAAACATTAAATATAGAGTCATTAACTTAGTTAAAGAAGCGGGGTAAATCCGAATTTGTGAATTATGGGCCTGCAACACTTTGCCGCTTTTTGCATCAATTACTAAACTAGTTTGAACAGGAGGTTTAGAGGTATTTTTTACAGCTTTCTTCGCTTCGCTTATGGGAGCAAAGAAAAATGTTGCAATAAAAATATAAGGTAATAAAAATTTACTAAACATTTTAAATAAATAAAATATTATTCAAATTAAATCAAGTGGGATTTTTCATCATTGCTCAATAAGTATAGATTTCGTCATTGCGAGGAGCGAAGCGACGTGGCAATCTTATGAAATAATAACAAACTCCTGAGATTGCTTCGTCAATTTACTATTGTAAATTTCCTCGCAATGACGTTAAAAACAAAACTTACTACACATTAACCTTCTTATTAAGATACATTAATATAAACAAAGCAGGCAAGGCTAAAATTATAGTAAAGATGAAAAAACCGTCCCAACCCATCATATTTACAAGTTTTCCGGCATAAATAGTGACAGTATTGTTACATAAACTACTGCTACTGCTAAGTAAAGCATATTGTGTTGCCGAATATTTTTTATTACATAAATTACCTATATAGCCGACTAAAGCAGTAGCCCCCATAGCAGCAGCAAAATTCTCTATAGTAATAGCAATTAATAAAGCTTCAAAAGAAGGAGGTTGGTGATTAAGCCAAATAAATGCAAAATGCGTTAGACTTTGAGCAATACCGGTAATAATCAAACCTTTAAAATTCCCTACCTTATACATTACAATACCACCGGCAAAGCCTCCGACTAAGGTCGCAATCAACCCGTAAAGTTTAGCAATTATTGCTATTTCGCCTTTTGTATAACCAAGCTCTATATAAAAAGGTGAGGCAACCGCTCCAAGCATAGCATCCCCTAATTTAAAAAATATTACAGCAAGTAAAATAGTTACGGCAAATTCTCTTTTGAAAAAATCTTTAAACGGATTAATGACCGCATAAATCCATGAAATAATAGAAGTAATATTAACTTTTTCTCTTACTAATTCTTTTTCGTTTACGGTTATTATAAATATCGTTGCAACGGCAAATATTATAGCTATAATAACGAAAGTTAACTGCCAATTATTTCCGGTTATTTCTGCAAGATATAAAGCACCTGCTCCTGTAATAAGCATACCGATTCGATAACCGAATACGGCAGTTGCACTAGCAATAGTTTGAGTTTCCTGATCAAACTTATCTATACGCAACGCATCAACGGCAATATCGAACGTGCTGGATAAAAAGCCTAATGCTATAGTCAAAAAATATAAAGAAGTTAAAGAAACTTCAGGATTTTCCTTGCTCATAGCAATTAGCACTAAAACCATTAAAGAGCTACATAATATAAGCCAGCTTTTTCGATGTCCCCACCTACTTAAAAAAGGTATTTTAAAATTATCGACTAACGGTGACCAAAATACTTTTAACGAATATGATAATCTTGCAACCGCAAAAGTAGTAATAACAGCGATATCTATTCCGGATTCTTTTAACCATACCGAAAGAGTAGAAAAGATTATAACCAGCGGCATACCGCTAACTATTCCTAAAATAAATATTTCAAATAATCGATAGTCTTTAAAAATCTTGGTAATGAGCATTGAGGTGTTCCATTAAATCGTCATTGCGAGAAGAATTACGTAGTAATCAAGGCGAAGCAATCTCAGGATACTTGACGAGATTGCCACGTCGCTTTGCTCCTCGCAATGACGAAAATATTAGTATTGTAATAATAGTTAACAAAAATTAAGAAATATAAACTATTTATTTTATAAGTCAACCGTTCTCCCTTAACTCCTTATTATACAACCTATAATATTCATCCTTATTCTTAAGCAATTGAGTGTGAGTACCCTGCTCACAAATCTCACCGTTTTTCATGACGATAATATTATCAAGGTCGGTAATACTGCTTAAACGATGCGTAATGATTAAAGTGGTTTTTCCTTGGCGTAATTTCTTTAAAGATTCTAGAATTTTCTGTTCGGAAGCTTGGTCTAAGCTACTTGTTGCTTCATCCCAAATTAAAATAGGTACGTCTTTTAAGAAAGCTCTAGCAATAGCTAAACGCTGACGCTGACCGCCTGAAAGAGTTGTCCCCTGCACTCCTATTTGTGTGTCGTAACCGTTCGGCAGATGTATAATAAACTCATGAGCATCTGCATATTTCGCTGCTTCAATTATTTCTTCTCTTGTAGCGTTTTCCTGACCGTATGCTATATTTTCGGCAACGCTTGTATCAAATAAATGAGTATCTTGAGTAACTAAGGAAATCTGTCCTCTAAGCATCGTCAGCTTAATATCTTTAATATCATGATTATTAATTAAAATTCTTCCTTCATTTGGATCATAAAAACGCACTAATAAATTACTAAGAGACGTCTTACCACTACCTGAACGTCCAACAAACGCAATCATTTTATGAGGCTCTAGCTTTAAATCTATATATTTTATAACTATTTTACTCTCAAAACTTAAAGCCAGTTTTTCAAAAGTAATTTGTGGATTATATAAATCTACTTCTTTAGCATCTTCATGATCTTTAATAAGAGGTTCGGTATCCAAAATACTAAATACCCTCTTAGCTGCGGCTATTCCTTCCTGCAAATTAATATTTAACGATACCAAACTTTTAAACGGTCTATAAGCTGCAGCAAAAGCAGCTAAAAAAGCAAATAATGCACCGGGTGTTGTTTTACCCTCAAGAACTAAATTACCGCCGTACCAAACCATCCCTCCGACTGCAAGACCGCTTAAACCCTCCATAATCGGTGAAACCATCGCATCTAGCTTAGATGTTTTTTTGTAAAACTCTAAAATATTATTAATAATCAACGATGCTCTATTACTTTCTATTTTTTCGCCTACAAAAGATTTAATAATCTTAATTGACTGAAATGTTTCATCAAGCCTAGAAGTATAATGTCCAAGCTCCTCTTGCGATTGTGAAAATATTTTTCTTATCTTTCTACCCATCCTTTGCACCGGATAAACAGCCAAAGGAAAAACAAGAAAAACTACACAAGATAATAGTGGTTCTAAATGAAACATCGTTATTATTAAACATACTACAGTTAGAAAATGTTTAGCACATCCGACAAGTAAATTAGAAACAGCCCCACGCATCAAAGAAATATCATTAGTAAAACGAGATATTAAACGTCCTGAAGATTGGTTTTGAATAAAAGAAATATCGGCAAGTAACAAATGCTCATACATTTTTATCTGCAAATCATTTAGTACCCTCTGCCCAACAAATTTTATTAGATAATTCTGATAATACTCTGAAATTCCTTTTATAAAAAAAGTTACAGTAAGCACTATAGGCATTATTATAAGCATTTTCTTATCATGCGTTAAAAAAATCTTATCAATAATAGGTCTAACCGCATGTACAATCACTGCCGTACAAAGTGCTGCAATAACCATGCAAAATATCGAAAAATATATTTTATTTGCGTAAGGTTTCACATGATCTTTTATCAGCCTTTTTATAACATCTGCAGCTGTATAACTATCATTTAAATTATTATTACTCATTCTCGTTAAAAATATTAAATTGATGATGTGATTGATTAGGTATCGGCATTTTCAAATGCTCAAAAGCGGCAATCGTGATTACCCTACCTCTAGGAGTTCTTTGTAATAAACCTATCTGTATAAGATAAGGCTCTATGGTTTCTTCAAGTGCATCACGCTGTTCAGAAAGGGCTGCTGCAATCGTTTCAATTCCGACAGGACCGCCGTTATAATTATCCGCTATGAATTTTAGATAACGATAATCGTTGCTATCAAGTCCTATGTGATCAACTTCCAAACGATTTAACCCAAAATCAGAGATTTCTTTATCTACTCTTGATTTACCGTCAACTGCTGCAAAATCTCTTATACGACGAAGCAATCTTAATGCAATTCTTGGCGTTCCTCTACTTCTTTTTGCTATCTCTTCCGAACCTGAATCGGTCAAATCAATATCAAATAATTTACTCGCTCTATTTAGAACTTTCTTCAATTCTTCAGTATTATAAAAATTAAGCCGCATAGGAATACCGAACCTATCACGCAAAGGATTACTAAGCAGCCCAAGGCGTGTAGTAGCCCCGATTAAGGTAAATTTCGGCAAGGTTATTTTCACTGACCTTGCGGCAGGACCTTCACCGATAATTATATCAAGCTCAAAATCCTCCATAGCAGGATATAAAACCTCTTCAACCGCAGTATTTAGTCGGTGAATTTCATCAATAAATAATACGTCGTTTTTTTCAAGATTAGTTAGGATAGCAGCAAGGTCAGCTGCTTTAAGTATAGCAGGACCGGAGGTGGATTTGAAATTACCGCCGATTTCATTAGAGATAATCTTAGCAAGCGTAGTCTTACCAAGACCGGGCGGACCGTAAAATAAAGTATGGTCAAGATGCTCATTCCGAGATTTTGCAGCTTTAATAAATACCGAAAGATTCTCTTTAATCTGCTGTTGACCGACAAATTCTTGCAAATATGACGGTCTTATCGGCAATTCTTGATCATTTTCAATTTTTTCAGGCGATAATATATTAGTCATTAATTTAAATCGAATATAATGACTAATAATAGCTAAAAAATAGTTTTATGCTATAAATTATTTTAAGATTCTATATCACTTGATTTATTTATTATATTAGATAAATCCCCAATACAAGATGCGATGTAACTAATTATATCAGTAGGCACAAATAAACCATCAGCATATACCTCTTTTGCAATTCCCACCATCTCAAAAAAATGCTCATTAATATGTTTATCTGCGTTTTCTAGAATAAAGTTTGCATCAGTTACTTTTAACTTTTCTAACTCTTCTATAACACTATCTTTATTTAACTTTTGATATAATTTTAAGTAACTATGAATTGTACCCTTATGCAAATCGTTAGGCGTTTCAGACCAATCTTTTAAAACTTGTGCTACTTCTTCTAGAATACTCTGATTTTTATCAGTTCTCTCATTAATTTGACTTGTCCATGCTTTCTTTTCTTGTTTCTCTTGTGAGGACATATCATTTGGACCCGTAACCAAACAATTAAGAAGAGCTTTATTATTTTTTATAGAAGTGAATAATTTTGCTTTTGATTCATCACTTATTTCTCTACCTAAAAAAAACTCAAGTTCATTAATTTTGCTATGTTTGATTGCTTCACAAAAAATATCTATATTGCTATTGTTTAGAGTAAGACCGGTCAAACCTAAAGCGTTTAGATTCATTTTTGGTATCGCTTTCAATAATTCTATTTTACTTTCTTCTGTTATACCGTTGTGTGATAGTAATGATGCTGAATTCCATACAGAACTTTCAATCTTTAGCGTTTTTACAGTATCATCTCCTTTTAAAGTTTCTAGTAAATCTTCCAAATGATTGGGTAATACCTCATCGTTGATATTTAATGTAGCTGGGTCTTTTTTTAGTTCCTCAATTAATTTATTAACATTTATACTTGCTAAAAATGTTTTTAATTTTGACATAATTTTACCTATTAATTTTAATGATATTTCTTTTGAATATGTATTATATATCAAAATTAAATAAAAGTAAGGGGAATGTTAATAAATTAATATTTAATTTAGAGACCGGCATTTCGGTTTTTCAGGGCTGTTTTGATTAACTCATCAATAGAAATTTCGGGGTTTTGGATAATGATGCCTTGAACGGCGTTTTGAGCTTCAAATCTAGAAAATCCTAGATTTACTAGAGCTTTTATTACTTCATTACTTGCGACGGGCGTAATATTCTTAATATTTAAGCTATCTTTAATAATAACAGAGCCGCTTGATATTTTCGCTACTTTACCTTTCAGCTCTAACACTATACGCTCAGCAAGTTTAGCCCCTACTCCCGATATTGCTTTAAATATATTTTTATCTTCATTATTTATAGCAATTTGAATATCTGAAGGTGTAAGGCTTGATAAGATAGATAAAGCCATTCTTGTACCGATACCGTTTACTGATTGTAACAAATTAAAAAAATTTTTCTCTTCTAGAGTCAGAAAACCGTAAAGATGAATATGCTCCTCTCTAACATGGGTTTCGATAAATAGTTTATAAAACTCACCTTCAGCAAGTTTACCTAAAGTTTTACCTGAAGCATAAACAAGATACCCTACCCCATTTACGTCAATTATAATGTAATCATCGCCTTGGGAATCAATCTTACCGCTTAATTTACCGATCATATATACCTCTCATAAATAAAGAGTTGATAGACGAAGCTCAATTTGGAAAAGAGCATGGAGTCTGTAGCACCTCGGAACGGAGCGTATAATTAATATAGTTCGTACCGAAGGGCTACAAAGACGACATAGCCAATTTTTCAAATTCAGCGAGTATACCTACTTTTTCTTTCTACTATATATTAAAATTAGTGCCGGTAAAGCGGTAATAATTGCTGCTAAAATGTAATGAATAACAAGCGGTCTATCCATCATATGACACTGCCCATCATTAGGAATAGTTTGAGCCAAAACCATATAAGCAACTATTATTGTTACTACTATATATAAAACGGTAAAAAATAAATATTTTATAAAATTTTTCATGTTAATCTCTTGTGAATCAACTGTGTCATACACTCATTTCTCTTACAATACATTTTATTAGAAAATATTTTTTAATAATTTATACACTTCAGAATCGTTACGTTTTCCAACTAATATTACGTAAATTGTAGTTTCATTAAAACGATAAATTATTCTATATTCTCCAATCGCACCTATAGAAATCATGGTAGCCTACTAATAATTTACTATCATTGGGTACCGGATTATTTATTAAAGAGAGAATCTTGTTTTTAATTTGACGCTAATGCTTTTCGGGATAACGTTCTAATATTTTTTATTACCCTTTTTTCTAAAATTATTTCTTTCATTAGCCTTTAAGAAATTTTTCTGATTCTTTTGCTGATAACCATTCCGGCTGTTTTGTAATATTTGTTGCTGCTTTCCCCCAATAATCATCTTCAAGCTTAGTAAAATATTCATAATCTACTAAAACAACGGTAGGTCTACCTTGCTTATTAATTACTATCGGCTCTCTTAGTGCTTGATCAATGATTTTTCCGGGATTTTTATTTAACTCAGTTGCAGATATATTCATATATTTTACGTATTATATTTAATATACCTATGATAGTATCATATGATACTATCACTGTCTATATTATTTGATATAATGAATAAGATTTTCTACCTCAATATCCTCAATCACTCCGATTTTACGGTTTTTTAGTTCAACAATATCATCTGCTGCTTTTTTAGGACCGATTATAATTTGATAAGGTGAGCCGATAAGGTCGTGCGTTGCGAATTTACTGCCGGCACGTGCTTCGGTATCATCATATAGCACTTCTATGTTTTGAGCAGATAGCTCTTTATAAACTTTTGCCGCCAGCTCTACGCATTTACTATCATGAATATTTAAATTAATTAAAGAAACTTTAAAAGGAGCAACGTTAGAAGGCCATATAATACCTTTCTCATTGCAATTTGCTTCTATAATAGCCGCTACTAACCTTGAAATACCTATGCCGTAAGAACTCATTTCTACAGGAGTTAGTTTACCGTGTTCGTCATTAATAAGAGCATTCATATTAACTGAATATTTTGAGCCGATATAAAAAATATGCCCGACTTCTATCCCTTTACTGCTAGTTATTTCTTGTTCAGATATGGGTAATTTATTTACGTCATGCTTTTCTTCGGCTGCTGCGTACCAGCTTTTAATTTCCTCTACATCGATATTAGGGTTATCTTTTAAAGTTTTAAATCTTTTATTGTAATAAATAGTACTTTCACCGGTTTCGGCGATAATATGAAACTCATGGCTTAAATTGCCGCCGATTGGACCGTTATCGGCAATAACGGGGATAGCAAATACGCCTAAATCTCGAAAAGTATTAATATAAGCCTGATACATTTGATTATAGGTCTTAACGGCATTTTCTTCGTTGATATCAAAAGAATAAGCATCTTTCATAAGAAACTCCCGACCTCTCATAACACCGAAACGGGGTCTAATCTCATCACGAAACTTCCATTGGATATGATAAAGATTTTTCGGCAAATCCTTATATGACTTAATATTATGACGGAAAATATCCGTAATCATATCTTCGTTAGTAGGACCAAATAGTAAAGTATTATCGTGACGATCTTGAAATTTCAGCATTTCCTTACCGTAATTATCAAAACGTCCCGATTCCATCCATAAATGTGCGGGTTGAATGCAAGGCATTAGAACTTCCAAAGCTCCCGCTTTATTCATGTTTGAGCGTACTATATTCTCGATATTCTTCAGTACTTTTAAACCAAGCGGAAGCCATGTATAAATACCTGCTGCTTGTTGCCTAATCATTCCACTTCTAAGCATTAATTTATGCGAAGTTACTTGAGCTTCACTCGGTTCTTCTTTTAAAACAGGTAAAAAATATTTTGATAATAACATAGAATTTTTTTAGTTTAATGTATTTTCCGTTATTGCAAGAAGGCATTGCCTGCGTGGGTGCCTAATCGTCATTGCGAGGAAAAACTGTAAGTTTTGACGAAGCAATCTCATGCCAAAATCCTAAGATTGCCACGCTCCTTTCAGTCGCTCGCAATGACGATGAACATGCACTTACCTTTTAGCAGTAAGATTCAGAAAATCATAGCGATATTTCTGCTGCTCGGCAAATATCCCTGTATAATGCATAGTGTTCATAACACTATTATCTTGCATCACTCCACGCATCGACATACAACTATGTAAAGCAGAAATCTTAACGGCAACGCCAAGCGGCTTTAAATTCTCCTGTACGCTTTCGGCTATTTGTACCGTCATCTTTTCTTGTATTTGTAATCTTTTAGAAAAGGCATTTACTATTCGTGCTAACTTGCTTATGCCGACAATACAATTATCAGGAATATAAGCTATATCCACCGTACCGATAAAAGGTAACATATGATGTTCACAAAAAGAGGTGAATTTTATATCTTTCAGTAAGATAAAATCCTGAAAATTACAAGTATCGTAAAATTTTGTATTTAATATTTCAGCTACATCCTTTCCATAACCGGAAAATATTTCCGTATAGCTGTTAACCACTCTATCAGGGGTTTTAAGCAACCCTTCTCTAGTTGGATCTTCACCAATGAATTTTAGTAACGTTCTTACCGCTTCTTTAGCTTCTTCTCTAGTTGGTTTACTCATGTTCTAGTTTTATACTTTTTAAAAACATTGTTTTACCACAAATATAAACAAACATCAAGCCGCCTACTATAGCAATAAGCCCTCCCCCGCCCATCATACCCATTAATAGCTTAGCTGACATTGGCATTACACTATTTGGATCTTTCCGCATAACACCGTAACCACCGGCAAGTGCCAGCCCTAATATGTGTAAAATCTGCCCGAATGTTAGGAGGTAGAATGTAAAATTAATAATATTGTCATTGCGAGTAGGCACGAAGTGCCGACGCGGCAATCTCGGGAATTTTTGTATTGCCTCATGAGATTGCTGCACTCCTTTTAGTCGCTCGCAATGGCGTTGACGCCTCTCAATACCCAAATAACTATACCCCATACAAGCAATACTAATCCCCACTATAGAACCGTGATAATGAGCAGGAATTACCACATTTATACCTGTGATATTCATTGCAATAAGTCCTCCAAGTAGGAATAAAGTAATAGAGCAAAGAAGGGTGGTTTTGATTACATCGTCATTGCGAGGAAATTGCATAGCAATTGACGAAGCAATCTCAGTAAACATCCTGAGATTGCCACGCTCCTTATAGTCACCCGCAATGACGGTACAGCGAAATACCCATTCAACCCCCATACCGACCAAACATAAAACAGGAGCAATACCACCTAGATACTTCATATGGTTTGTATAAAACTCTTTAAAACTACCATCAATAATATCATAAGATATATGACCGCAAACTATAAGAACGCCAAAAATAAAATTCAAATAAAGTAAGAACAGATAAAATTTTTGGAATTTTAATTCTCTGCCTATTAGCTTCTGAAATAAGACAACCCAAATAAATATTAATATTTGAGTATAGATAAATTGTAGTAAATGACCTCCGCTCCAAAAAAGCAATTCATAATAAAATTCTATCTCGATTGGAATAATTTGGATAACGCGTTGCAAACCGTTATAAGACCATCCAAAGCAAATGAAGCTTAAAATGAACATTATAATAGTCAATAATATTGTAAAATTAACTAGACTATTTAAGTTCATCCAATCGAAGAAATATAAGATATTTATTGCGTATAATAAGAGCGTAACGCCAAATAAGCTTAACCCCAAAATAAAGATAATATTTTCAAGCATCGGTATATAATTATTCATCACTGGGTTGTGTCCGGCTATTGGAGAAATAGCGATTAGAAGAGTAGCTAGAAAAGCGAGTTTGGGGTAAAGACGAAACACGTCATTGCGAGCGAACGTAGAGAGCGTGGCAATCTCATGAAGCAGTGCAAAATTCCTGAGATTGCCGCGTCGAGGCTTTGCCTCTCCTCGCAATGACGTTTCACACCCCCAAACACTAGCCATAATAGACAACAACCAAATTAATACCGATAAATTAACATGAATAATTAAAGCAGATTTGAAAATATGCGGGTTTGGAAAAAAGCTCGATAATTGAGGAGTACGTAACACTACCAAAATAACCGAATATAAACCTGCAAACCCTAAAGATAAAATACCGAGTTTGAGCCACGAGATAGTTAAGCTATTATTTTGTAAGTGATTAGTAGAATTCATAACTACAGGTAAATATTAAATATAATCTACAAATAGCTTACAGTATCTAAATAAGCAATATTTTTTACAAAATCGCTTTTCTAAAAGTTAAAGATATACGTCTATTACGTATTATTTTATTATCACTCTTTCTAGCTGCAATTCCGTGTTGCCACTTATATCTTGCTTCATTTTTAAAAACTAATAAACTTCTAGGCTTAAGTAAAATAGCATGTTTTGTTTTATCATTTGTTAATTCCATAATACAGCTCCCCCCTAAGCTTAGTGAACATATGGTATCTGAAAAGCAAGGTATACAATCTATATGGGAAGCGATACCTTGTCCTGGCATATACTCATTTACAATTACTTGATTTGGGATTTCATTAAAAATATTCTTTTTATAAAATTCATCAGCTACAATCTGTAACCATTTAGGTAAAAGCCCTAAATAATATGATTGTTCTATAGAACGGCTTTTATAATCATACTTATAGCCGTAATGCTGAACTCTACGTTTTAAATCAGTAATCCAGGGGCTACTATCTATTAATTTTATGAGCCTATCCTCTTGTTCTGCTGTTATATATTCCTCAATATATTTTAGTCCCGAAATAATTATTTGGTCATTAAAAAGACTAAGTTGACTCATAATTTAAATTCCCAAGTAGCAAATTTAGAATAGTTCTCAATTGCACTTTCATCTTGATTAGTCATAGTGTGTACATATTCCGGGTAATCTTTTGGATCAAATTTATATTTAATAGGGGTAGATATCTTTAATTCTTGTGACAATTTTTCAAATTGAAATATACTATTATAGAAATCGCTATCCACTATGGTAATTAGAATCAATCCATGTTTCTTTAATACATAAGATGCAGAAACTATAAAATCACGGACAAGAATATAATTTGGATTTAAACCATTTATTTCTTCTCTACTACCGGAATGTGGAAATTGAAAAATTATTGTATCAAAAGAATTATGATTAAAATTTTTATGTAATTTAGTTGCATCTATATTGTGTAATACATTTATTCCAAATTTTCTAAGTTTATATGTATTCAATTGAGCGGTTTCTGATAAATCATCATAATCTTCATATGTAGAAGTAATACATCTAGGTAATTGTTGCAATTTTTTCATTAAGCTAACAGAAAAGCTTAAATTTCCTTCTCCGACTAAAAGTGAATTACCTAAATTAATACGAGGAATAAAGTTATATTTTGTTATGCTTTTCAGAAGTGTTAAAAGTTTAGAATCTAAAACTTTTAATGTTGTACTGCGTCGATAATAGCCTAGTTTTACTTGTTGTAACTTTAGATTTAATATATTTGTTTGTAGTTCTAGTATTTTAAATGCACAGTCAAAATCTTCTTTATTTATCATAATAACCTATATTAGCAATATTACAGGTATAATATCACTATAAATACTTCATACTAAATACATCAATGGAATTCATATAGCTCACAGTATTTAAATAAGCAATATTTTTTATTTGATTTGGAAATTAACGTAAGCTATTAATAAGTCAATAGATAGAACTTCGTATATCGACTTTTCATTTACTCGGAGCTACTTAATATATGATTAACCACCCACGGATCGGTATCGGTATTTTAATCTTTAATAATAGGAATGAGATTTTATTAGGTAAACGTATTAGTTCCCATGGTGAATCTAGTTATGCTCCTGCCGGTGGACATTTAGAATTTGGGGAAACATTTGAAGAATGTGCTATCCGTGAAGTTTTAGAAGAAACAAATCTAATCATTGAAAACCCACAATTTATAGCGGTGACTAACGATATTTTTGAAAAAGAACAAAAGCATTACGTATCAATTTTCCTTAAAGCTCATTGTTTAAATGAGCATGAATTACAGAATCTTGAGCCTCATAAGGTAGAGAACTGGCAGTGGTTTGCTCTTGATAATTTACCTTCTAACCTCTTCCTACCCTTAAAAAGACTTATTGAGAAAAAATGTTATCTATACAAAGAAATTATTGATTAATCTAATATTTCTTATTCTACTTTAAATATGTAATTATAGATCTTAGTGGATTGAATGGTGGGTTTGAGAAGACTTGAACTTCCGACCTCACGCTTATCAGGCGTGTGCTCTAACCAGCTGAGCTACAAACCCACAAATAGAGATGTGGTGAGCTCGCCGGGATTCGAACCCGGGACCCTTTGATTAAAAGTCAAATGCTCTACCGACTGAGCTACGAGCTCTTAAATATATTTATGCTTTTTCTGTGTGTCATTCCGTGGCTTGACCACGGAATCCAGTTTAAAATATTAAAATAACATACGCTTTAAGTTTTTTCTGGATCCCATGGTCAAGCCACGGGATGACACTTAGGTATAAAATATATTCAAAAATTATGTTTTACTTTATCGCCGAAAAAGGCTAATCTGTCAACAATTATTTTTTAATTTAATATATAGGAAGTTTATGCAGCATCAGGATGTGGCTATAATTATCCCCTCAAGGCTAAGTTCAACTAGACTTAAACAAAAACCGCTGCAGCTTATCGGCTCTACAACTTTAATCGAGCGGGTATTCAAACAAGTAAATCAGGCTAACCTTGAGCATACATATGTTGCGACCGACTCGGAAGAGATAGCAAATATTATTAAAAAAGTCGGAGGAAAAGTAATATTCACGGATAGTGCTATCCCAACCGGTACTGATCGTACTTATGAAGCTTTTAAATTAATTCCAAATAATCAAAACATTAATTACATAGTTAATGTACAGGGAGATATGCCTTTCATTGAACCTAGCTCTATTTTGAAAAT
Organism: Rickettsia felis URRWXCal2; assembly: GCA_000012145.1. Taxonomy (GTDB): domain Bacteria; phylum Pseudomonadota; class Alphaproteobacteria; order Rickettsiales; family Rickettsiaceae; genus Rickettsia; species Rickettsia felis. Next base: position 639,343 of record CP000053.1, on the reverse strand, counting down.
TATAGAATATTTAAAAAACAGCGAGTACGATATTGTTACACCGGTAGTAAAGGTAGATAGAGAATCAGTAGAAGCTAGTAGTAATGTTACCGTAGCGGTTGACTCGGCGGGGAAAGCATTGTATTTTTCGCGTAGTCTTATTCCAAACGGTGCAGAAAAATTTTTATATCATGTAGGCATGTATGGTTTTCGCAAAAACGCTTTAGAAAAATTTGTATCTCTTAAGCCGACTTTTTTAGAAAAAACAGAACGTTTAGAACAATTACGTGTCCTTGAAAACGGTATGACTATAGGTACATGTTTAGTTGAGAATGTTCCTATTTCCGTAGATACGGAAGACGACTTAAAAAAAGCAGTAAAATTTTACGAAAATATTAGTAAACTAGGTTTATAATAAATAATGGTACGTTTCATTTTTGTTACCGGCGGCGTTGTTTCATCACTCGGTAAAGGTCTAACGGCAGCATCTCTTGCTATGCTATTACAAGCGAAAGGATTTAAAGTTTGCGTACGAAAACTAGACCCTTATCTTAACGTCGACCCTGGGACTATGAATCCTCACGAACATGGGGAAGTATATGTAACGGATGACGGAGCAGAAACCGATCTAGATCTTGGACATTATGAACGTTTTACCGGAGTTTCCTCGTGCAAGTTTGATAGCATCACAACAGGAGCTATATACTCAAAATTACTTAAAGATGAGCGTTTAGGAAATTACACCGGCGTTACCGTTCAAATCATCCCGCATGTTACAAATATAATAAAAGATTTTATACTTTCAAACACCAAGGGCTTTGATTTTATTATTTGTGAAATAGGTGGTACAGTCGGTGATATTGAAGGTCTACCGTTTTTTGAAGCTATAAGACAAATCGGTAACAAATTAAAAAACGAAAATTGTTTATTTATTCATTTAACATTATTACCTTATGTTAAAACCGCCCGTGAATTAAAAACAAAACCTACCCAACACTCAGTTAAAGAATTACGTGCTATAGGTATTACACCTAATATACTAGTATGTCGTGCAGAACGTAACATTTCAAAAAGCGAAATAGATAAAATAGCTTTATTTTGTAATATAGAATCTGAGTATGTTATTCCGGCAATAGATCAAAAAAATATATATTTAGTACCGATTGCGTATCATAATTCAGGTCTTGATAATAAAGTACTAAAATTTTTTAATATTAATGTCGTACCGTCCAAATTAGATAAATGGTATGATATAATTGGTAGGCTAAAAGATTCTAGTTCAAAAGTAAGAATTGCTATAATAGCTAAATATCATAAATTAAAAGATGCTTATAAATCAGTAATCGAGGCACTTGATCATGCAGGTATTTATTACAAATACAAAATTGATTTAGTATGGATAAATGCTGAAAATCTAACTGAAGAGAATATTAATAAAAAATTATTAAATATAGATGGGATTTTAGTACCAGGCGGATTTGGAGAACGGGCAACTAAAGGAAAAATTACAGCAATAACATATGCCCGTACTAATAACATACCTTTTTTTGGAATATGTTTCGGTATGCAACTTGCAACGATCGAAATAGCTCAGAACTTAATCGGTATTAAAGATGCAGTAACGGAAGAATTTAAAGTAGACGGTACAAAAATTATTGAGAAAATAAATAAAAACTGTGAAGGCTCAAAAATAACAATTGAAAATGTAAAAAAGACTATGAGGCTCGGCTCTTATCCTTGTAGTTTGGTTGCAAATACCATTGCAGCTAATGCTTATAAAAGCCTTGAAATAAATGAGAGACATCGTCATAGATATAAATTTAATAATGAATTTCAAAATATTTTTGAAAAAAACGGAGTAGTATTTAGCGGTTTTTCAAAGGATGAAGAAATTGTAGAAATAATTGAACTACCGGAACTTCGTTGGTTCGTAGGAGTACAATTTCATCCGGAATTTAAATCTAAACCTTTTGAAGCTCATCCGTTATTTATTCAGTTCATTAAAGCAGCGATTGAGTATACTCTGCGTAAATGAATAGTTGGTATACGAAGATCAACTTGGAAAAGAGTAAGGAGTTCACAAGACAAGGACGGAGCGTATACTTAATACGTGAGCACCACAGATCTTGTAGAACGACGTAGCCAATTTTTCAAGTTCATCGAGTATATAACAAATGTAATTAACAATAAAATATGAGACTATTTTAAAAAATCTTGACATAGTTTTTATTATAGTCTAGGTTGCATAAAAAATAATATAGCCGGACAGTTTTTGAAAAACGCTGGGGGTCATCCCCGCAAAAGTCTTGTTGCGTGGAACGGTTTTTCCGTCATTGCGAGCAGCCGTAGGCTGCGTGGCAATCTCATGAAATAATACTCCTGAGATTGCTTCGTCGATTACTACGTAATTCTTCTCGCAATGACGACTCTAGTATCCACTCCGGTACTAAAAAAATAAGCTCATAGTAAATCAATGGATGCCGTGGATTCTAACTTCACAATTTGGAATAAAGCCAGAAACAGTAAATTTAGGCATATAGTATGGCCGATTAGATCGTATGAATTAACCAAATTCATCCCGATGGTTTTACTAATGTTTTTTATTCTACTTAATCAAAACTTAGTTCGTAGTATTAAAGATAGTTTTGTTGTTACCTTAATTAGCTCGGAAGTATTGAGTTTTATCAAACTTTGGGGCGAAATGCCGATGGGAATTTTATTTGTTATTCTTTATTCTAAACTCTGTAATATTATGACAACAGAGCAAGTTTTTAGGATAATTACCGGCACTTTTTTATTTTTCTTTGCAATTTTTGGTTTTATTTTATTTCCGTACAGAGAGTTTTTTCATCCCGATCCCGAATTAATTAAGCACTATATCACTGTTCTTCCTCACTTAAAATGGTTTTTAATAATTTGGGGACAGTGGAGTTTAGTATTATTTTATATTATGGGAGAATTATGGCCGGTTATAGTATTTACTCTTTTATATTGGCAGCTTGCAAATAAAATTACTAAAGTCGAAGAAGCACCGAGATTTTACTCATTTTTTACTTTATTTGGACAAACTAATTTACTCATCTCAGGAACCGTAATTATTTATTTTGCTAAGAGTGAGCATTTCTTATTACCTTTATTTTCTCATCTAAACGATACAAATGAAATCCTTTTAAAATCATTTATTACGGTTATTTTAATATCCGGATTAATTTGTCTAGCTCTTCATAAACTTATTGATAAATCAGTCGTAGAAGCAGACAAAAATATTAAATTTAAAAACCAAAGAACGGATATATTAAAATTAAGCTTAGTCGAAAGTGCAAAAGTAATATTAACTTCTAGATATCTCGGTTTTATTTGTCTTCTTGTAATGTCTTATTCTATGAGTATTAGCCTAATAGAAGGATTATGGATGTCAAAAGTAAAACAACTCTATCCTGCTACAAAGGATTTTATATCCTATCACGGTGAAGTGTTTTTTTGGACGGGAGTACTCACGTTAGTTAGTGCGTTTTTAGGAAGTAGTTTAATTAGAATATGCGGCTGGTTTTGGGGAGCTATTATAACACCGATTATGATGTTTGGAGCAGGCGTTATGTTCTTTTCATTCACGGTTTTTGAAAATCACCTAGAAAATATCGTAAATACTCTCGGCTATAGTTTGCCGCTTGTCGTTATAGTTTTTATCGGCGGACTTTGGCATGTACTTTCCAAATCCGTAAAATATTCACTTTTTGATGCTACTAAAGAAATGGTATATATTCCGCTCGATAGTGAAATGAAGACCAAAGGTAAAGCTGCCGTTGATGTTATGGGTACTAAAATCGGTAAATCAATAGGTGCTATTATTCAATTCATATCCTTTAGTATTTTCCCGAACGCCGTACATAACGACATAGCCGGTTTATTGATGTTTAGCTTTGTAATCGTATGTCTATTATGGCTATACGGCGTAAAAGTTTTATCGGAACAATATAATAAGATGATAAAACGTTGATAGTTTTGTGTATCATCCTGCAAGACATTGCCAGCGTGAATACCAAGTCGTCATTGCGAGGAGCGAAGCGATGCGGCAATCTAGGAAAATAATAAAAAAAATTCTGATTTACAGAATTTTTTACTGGATTGCTTCGTCAATTGCTATGCAATTTCCTCGCAATGACGGATAAACAGGTCTACGCAACAATGCCTACTCGCAATGACGACTTTATGCCCATGTTGACAACACTAAGCTAGGAAGGACATAAGGGACCTTTCAAAAATTACTTGATACTATGAATTAAACCACTATATTTGAGCATCCTCTCCTATTAATCCTTGATCAAGTAAATCAAAAGCCTCATCCAAGCACTTATATAATGCATTTTCTTGAGCTACTTCCGAATAATCTTCGATTAACCCCAGATTTTGACAAGTAGTAACAAGTTTAGCTTTTAAACTATCGCTCTCTTGATTTTCAATATAATCTAATATTATTTTTGAAACATCTTGGTTTGCTTCTTCATATTTATTTTTTAAGTTCTGCAATCTATCAACATATACTCTTAACGTCTCTACTTCTTTACTTTGATATATTAAGCCCTTTATTTTTTCAATTCGTTTTATTAACCGCTCTGCCTCTTCATGCGGTTCTTTACATTGTCTTACTAAATTTGCTTTTGTAAAATTAGTATTAGCATTACTATGCATTAATAGTGAAAGAATAATTTTATTTTCTACTGAGTTACGACCACAGTAATATAATACTTCACCCATCTGTTTATAGTCATTCACCGTAGCCCCATATTCAAGTAACATTTTGGCTTTTTCAAAATTACCTGTAACCTCTAAAGCAGTATAACCATTCTCATCTTGTATATTAGGATCAATATTTTTTTGAAGCAACTCTTTAAGTTCTACTAGGTCAGTTACATGATGTAGGGTACTTTTGTTTTCTGGGCTATCTACCGTATCAAAGCTTACATCTTTACTATTAAGACTATTGTTAATACTAATGCGTAAATCATGAAACACATCTGGAACGGTTTTACATTCTTTTGCATTACTCCCCTTATACAAGATTTAAAAATATTTATTAACTTAGAAATTTTAGGCATAGTTATTTTCTTTTTTTTAGTTATTTTATTAAAATTCCATGTTTCATGGTATTTTCGACTCGGCATTATATTAATCTATTTTAATAAAGTCAATGTGAATGGTTAATTTTTATGAATTAACCAATTAACAATATAATTTAAAAATTCTTTTTTCTTGAATCTATTTGTAATATAGTAATAGGCATATTTAATATTTGTAGAGGGAATAATGAAAAAAAATCCAAAAATCTCATTAATAGGTAGCGGTAACATAGGTGGTACGCTTGCTCACTTAATTAGCCTTAGAAACTTAGGTGATATCGTGTTATTTGATGTGGCTGAAGGAGTACCGCAAGGAAAAGCATTGGATCTCATGCAAGCCGGTACAATAGCCGGGTCTGATATCAAAATAAAAGGCACAAATGACTATAAAGATATTGAAGGATCTGATGCAATAATTATTACTGCCGGTTTACCAAGAAAACCAGGAATAAGTAGAGATGATTTAATTAGCATTAATACCGGTATTATGAAAAATGTTGCAGAGAATGTTAAAAAATACGCTCCTGATGCCTTTGTAATAGTAATTACCAACCCGCTTGACGTTATGGTATATGTCATGCTTAAAGAAAGCGGACTACCTCATAATAAAGTAATAGGGATGGCAGGCGTACTTGACTCATCAAGATTTAATCTTTTTCTTGCTGAAGAATTTAAAGTATCGGTTAGCAATGTTAATAGCACGGTTCTCGGCGGTCATGGTGATGCTATGGTACCTCTTGCAAGATATTCTACAATATCAGGAGTGCCGATACCTGACTTGATAAAAATGGGCTTATCAAGTAATAAGAATATTGAAAAAATAATCGATCGTACTAGGAACGGCGGCGGTGAGATTGTTGCATTACTTAAAACAGGTTCTGCTTATTATGCCCCTGCAGCCTCAGCAATAGAAATGCTTGAAGCATATTTAAAAGATAAACGTCAAATTCTAACTTGTGCCGCTTATCTACAAGGTGAATATGGGGTTAATGATTTATATGTCGGAGTACCTATTATTATAGGTAAAGAAGGCGTCATAAAAGTAGTAGAACTACAGCTAACTAAAGAAGAAAAAGCATTATTCGACAAATCAGTTGAAGGAGTTAAAAAACTCCTTGACACGATAAAATAAATGATAAAATTATATTATTGAAGCACAAATGCAACAAGATTTAAAATATTGAATTAATACTAATTATTAGTATTGTTAATTTAACATAAATGGTATTACATTTTGGTTTATTTTTATTAATAGAGGGAAATTATGAAACATAAAAATGAATCAGACCGGCTAACAAGAAATCTTTATTTAATAAAAAATACTAATTTAAATAATATTTTAGAAGCAGATAAACTAGTTATAACACGTACAACTAATTTTATAGAAGCTCTAATAAACAAAATAGACCCTAGAAAGCCTGGACCGTATGTTTCTCAGCAACAAGCTAACTTCAAAGTAGCAAACAAAGTGGCAACTGATAAAAATATACAAGGTGCTAGTAAAGAAATTTATTTAAAAAATCTACCTATTAGTATTGGTAAAGTTGAAGGCTTTAAGGAAGACGGAAAAGGTAGAAAAACAAAGGCTCAACTTGATGTCCTAATATCCCCTTCAGATTTTTCAGAATTATTAAGACTAAGTAATTCATTACCGATCACTAATGAGCAAGGATTAGAAATAAAGAGCAACATTAATCTATTACAATTGATGGAAGAAGTTGTTCAGAAAGTAGGGAAAAGTAGCTTAAATATACAGCAAGATAAAAAAATACTTACCTCACAAAAAAACGCACAAGCTATAACACACGGTCAACAAAAAGTAGAGCTTAGCCTTAAAGAAGAGATAATAAAGTTAAGGGAAGCAGTCCAAGAAACAATCAAAAATCCAACTAATAATGAAGAATTTAATAAGACATCAAAAGAAATTTTAGATTTGATTAATAATATCAACTCTCATCAACCATCTAGATTACAGGCAGCTAGAAATAAAATCCTGAGTAGCGGAGGAAGCCCTAATGCTAAAAATACAAAAATAGAGGAATTTTTTCTTGAACAACATGAATGGGATAAATTTCAAGAATTAAGAGAAAGATTACAAAAAATAAAAGAACCTAGAGAAAAACTAGATGAAATGAAAAATTTTTATGATGTGATTAATTCATTAGATAAAAATATCATTCTAAGAGCAATGCAAGAGAAACAAAAAGTTCAACAAGCTTCTAATCAAAAAGCCCAAGAGATTATAAGAAGTAAATTTTTATACCTTGATAATGCCGGAGATTTTTCAGACGGTTTACAAAATTTATTTGAAGAGTTAAAAAATAAAGAAGAGAAAGGGCAAAAAGAACTTATAGAAGCTTCTAAAAATATACTCAGCAAAAGTATATCAGTAAATAAAAATTACTTCCGTAATACTAATAATTCAAGCGAATTAGATTTACAATATAAGATGTTATTAATAGATCATGCAGATAATATCTCGCAAAATATAAAGGAGGCTCTAGTCTTATATGCCGGAAGTAATAACAATAACCAGATTGATATATTATCTGAAGAATTAGCAAATAAATTTAAAAATATATCAAATTTAATAAGGCAAAATGAATCAGTACTACAGAAAGAAACAGGTAAATATTCTCCTTCTTTAGAAACTATACCTGAAGATTCTATACCTAAGTTATCACCGGCAATAGTACATTCCTCAACAGAACTTTTTGCAAAACTAGAAAACTCATTCAATGAACTAGAGCAATTCACTGATAAAATATTAATAGATGCCGGCAAATCTTATGTACAACAAGCAAATATTAATCCTAAATCTAATAATGTTTCTAGATCTTCTTCTATTGATTCAGGAATCGGTTCAAGTCAAGAAGAATTATCTACCACATTTGGAAAAAGCAGCTCTACTAATTTAATTAAAGCTCTTGATTTAGCACAAGCGAAAATTTTATCAAATTCAAATACAACAAAAGATAAGTTAACGGCAACAAAAGAACTACAAAAATCTATCCAACAAAAAGAAGTAAGCAATGAAAGACTTACTCAAGAAGAAATAGATAATATTTATAAAACACTAGGTATATTTGAAGAAATTAAGGAATATGAAAAGAGCGAAAATTCACGTGATCCTCGTTTGTTAAATAAAAACTACTATAAGCTAACTGATCCTCGTGAGGAGCGTAGAAGCGATAATATCGCTTTAGAGTGGGATGACACCGGAATGCTACCTCCTTCCCAAAATAGTGCCGTTTTAGATAAATTAAAAGAAGCAGTAGATGATTATATATCTGAACTACAAAATGAAAAACTATCTATAGATACATCACCGAAGCAGGTTAATATCGATAATGTATTACCTAAAATACGAACTTTGTTTAATGATGAATTAGCTAAAGATACATCACCAATGCAGGAAGCAATACCGGCTCCTCCTCCTCTTTCCTGGAATACTCATCCTATATTCGGTGATACAATAAAGTTCTTAAAGAGATTTAAAGAAGAGATAGATAAATTTCCACAAGATTACACTAAAGCCTCTACCATACCTCTATATTTAAGTAATGTTAATAGAAATTTAGGAAGAAACGAATTTTTAGCAAGTATGGTGTCGACTTCTCAAAAAGATGAGAGAATTAACGATATATTAGATAAGCTCCAAAAAATTTCTACTAATTGTAGTAAGATAAGTAATAGTGATGATAAGTTTAATAACGAGATTAAAGAATCTTTTGTAGAAATTAATACTACATTAAAAAATATAATAGAATATAAAGGACCCGAAATAGAATATTTAAATTCCAATATAGAAAAAGTTCAAAAGAACTTATCTCGTTTAGAATCTTTTACTTATGAATTATCTAAAAATACATCTCCGAAACATACTAAGCAATCAACCCAAGAACAACCTAAAATATCTACAGGAGCAGTTACCGGTATAAAAGATAGAATAGCAAAATTTGAAGCAGACTCTGACAGCAAAATCGAAAAATACTGGACAGAAGAAAAGAAACAAACTGTAGAAAAACAACATGAAAATACTCAATCTGACTATATAACTCCTAAGAAAAATTTTGAGTTTGAAAATCGAGGTAAAGAAATTAAAGAGAATAGCACCAAAAATTTAATAAACAAATTTGAAAAAGGCTTTGATAGTAAAATAACAAGATACTGGACATCACCGGAGGAATGGGATAAATGGGAGGAAGAAAAACAGAAAGGTATAGGGAAAGAGAATGAACTAATAAGACCTCGTACAAAATTTTTAATAGAACATTCTAAGCATGCTCAATCTAAAGATAATGCACCTAAAAGGCAAACTAAGAGTTATATAGAAGCTAGTGAAGATACACATATAAAAGAAGGCAATACAAAAAGCTTAAAAGACAAATTTGAAAACTTAGCAAAAGAAGCGAAGCAAATTGGAACACAGGCACAGCAAAGCCCCAAATCTTCAAGTAGCCCTAGCATAAAACCTACAGGTCGCAGTAAAGACGGAAGAGTTATCTAAGACAATTGATGTTATTCTTGTTTTTGAGTCTGTTGCATGGCTCATTTATGTCATTCCCGCATGGCAGTGTTGCGTGGATACCGAGTCGTCATTGCGAGGAAGCCGTAGGCGACGCAGCAATCCAGAAAAGTAATTAAAAAAATTCTGATATACAGAATTTTTTTCGGCTCTGTCCAAATAAGTGTGTAAATTTCTCAAAGGTTGTATAAAAGAAAATATAACAAAAAGAGAAATTACAATGACACAGAAACAAAATGCTGCAATGGAACAAGCGATAGATTTATTGATCAATAATGATACAGATGTATCAATATTATTCAGGGAAGATGGTTTATTAAAAGAAATAACCAAGCGTCTTGTAGAGAGAGCTCTACAGTCTGAGATGAATAATCATTTAGGATATAGCAAGTACAATCAAAGTGATGCTCAGAATTCACGTAATGGTTATAACACAAAGAATCTGATTACAAAGAATGGTGCTGTTGAGATTGAAGTGCCAAGAGATAGAAATAGCAGTTTTGCACCATCATTAGTAGCAAAGCGTCAAAGAAGACTTGATGGTTTTGATGATAAAGTACTATCTTTGTATGCTAAAGGTATGAGTTTATCAGATATAAAATTACAGCTTCAGGAGTTATATGGAGCTGATGTAAGCGAGAGTTTAATTAGCCAAATCACAGATGATATAATAGAGGATGTTAAGCTATGGCAAAGCCGTCCATTAGATCCAGTATATGCTATAGTATTTTTTGATTGTTTAATAGTAAAAGTACGTCAGGATAAACGGATTATCAATAAATCGGTATATGTTGCATTAGGTATTGATTTAGAAGGGCGGAAAGATATTTTGGGATTATGGATCAGTGAGAATGAAGGGGCTAAATTTTGGCTTGGAAATTTTACTGAGATGAAAAATAGAGGTATACAAGACATACTGATAGCATGTAGCGATAACCTTAATGGTATGTCTGAAGCTATAGGTGCTGTTTTTCCAAAGACGGAGCATCAATTATGTATTGTACATCAAATTAGAAATAGTTTACGATATGTATCATATAAGGACCGGAAAGAGCTTGCTGGTGATTTAAAACCTATTTATACACTAGCACAGAAAAAGAAGCACTTTCCGCTTTAGAGGCTTTTGAATCTAAATGGAATAAACAATATCCTCAAATTGCTAAATCTTGGTATGTTCACTGGGATAATTTAATGATTTTCTTAGGATACCCTGAAGAAATACGGAAAATAATTTATACAACAAATGCTGTGGAATCTGTTAATAGTCAACTCCGAAAAGTCACAAAAAATAAACGTGTTTTTCCAAATGATAATGCTGTTTTTAAAAGCTTATATTTGGCAATTGATTACATGACCAAAAAATGGTCCATGTCCATACCAAATTGGAACAAGGCTATGGCTCATTTTTTAATAAAATTTGACGAAAGAATCTAGGCTTTTGGAAAAGTTTACACACTTAATCGGGAAGACTCGTTTTTTCTTCCTTGCTTCGTCGAATTACTGTGTAATTCTTCTCGCAATGACGACTCGGTATCCATGCAACAACGCTTTCCCGCGTAGGCGAGAAGCCAGCATAAAGCGAGCTTTTAATTTCAAAAATTTGCTGTATTTATACTTTTTTTTTTTGGGATTGCCACGTCGCTTCGCTCCTCGCAATGACGGTTCGGGTATCCACGCAACAATACCCACTTGCAATGACGATTTAGTATCCATGTAAGGATAACATCTTACGTAAAACTAACACTGTACTCATTAATATTATAAGCAAAAATATGAAAAAGCTTAAAGTTAGAGATAGTGACTTAAAATTTTGCCACAACAACATACTAAAGAAAGGAGTAGTTGAGGATAGAATAATACCTCCAAAAGAATGAGATAAACTATAAAGCCTCATTTTAACATTAGTCTTAAACAAAGATTGAACAATAATTTGTAGCGGTACTGCATAAAATGCTGCAAGTCCTATTAATATAATGGGACAGAGAATATTAAATATTTGTTTGTATAACATTATTTGCATTCCTAAAGCAACAATAATGCTAGCAAATACAGTCCATGTAATCTGTCTTAAAGGGTTTATTTTATCGGCAAGCAGCCCTGCAAAAACGGCTGATATTCCATAGGTAGTAGTAAGAGCTATATTCATAAATCTTATTTCAGGATGATTTACAAAAGCTATTTTTGTTAAAAAAACTCCTAAGAAAATTACCAAAAAGTGATACACTCCTCCAATAGCACCGTTTATTAGTAACGCTATTATAAAAGATGTTTTATTATCCTTTATTATCTGTTTTATCGTACTTTTCGATGATTTTCTTAAAAACTCGCTACTTTCTTTAAAAAAATTTCTCATCAAAATAGCAAATAAACCAAATATTGCACCGATAAAGAAATTAAAACGCCATAAATACTGGATATCAGAATTGCTAGTATAATAATAAGCTATAGCCGCAAGTAATGCACCTATTTGGCTACAACACGAAACTATTCCTATATTTAAATTTTTCCTATTATCTCCTGTTTTTTCAGCTACATAAATTTTTATTCCGTCAACTTCTCCGGCAAGGCTTGCTAAAAAAACCATTCGACATAATGTTAGTATTACCGTAGCAAAAATACCTATCATCTCAAAGGAAGGAGTAATAGCAATTAATCCGGTAGAAATGCTACTCATGAACATTGATATCTTAATAGATTTAGTACGCCCGTATTTATCTCCGATAAATCCAAAAATTAAAGACCCTAAAGGTCGTACTATAACGGCTGCACTAAGAATGGCAAAAAAGCCGAGTAGTTGTTTATCCTGTTCTATATTAGGTAAGAAATTTTGTGCAAGAATACTAGCCGATAAACCGAATAGAGCATAATCATAATAACGGATAATTGTTGTAAAAAATGCAACTAAAAAAGCTGAATTAGACATATAATATTTTCTTTTGGTGACAACATCATATGATACTAACTATTTAGTTTCAACAGACTTCTTTTGGATACCAACTCGTCATTACAAGCATTGCATGGTTCAAGAAAAGTATTCAATGTCATTCCTGCGAAAGCAGGAATCCAGCGTAAAGCGAGATAGATCGAGCTTTTAATTTCAACAATTTGTTATATTTATACTTTTTCTGGATTCCCGTCTTCGCGGGAACGACATAAAACAAGCCATACAACAAGCTACATTCCTCTACCTGTATCTATTTTTTTTCTTTGTGCTTCCATAGCTTTTGCCAGTCCTTCTTTATTCTTATCTCTTTCCTGAGGTATTTGTTTACCAATATCTTTAGCCTCTTCTTTTACAATATTTGGAATTGACGTAGGAGGAGGTGGTGGTGGAACAGAAAGACCACTCCCAGGCATTGGAGGCGGCACCGGTATAGTACCGCTAGGCATAGTTGAAGTATTTTTTGAAGGTTGATTAGTAGCTTCTGCTTGCTGCTGCTTTATCTTCTCTTCTTTCATACGTTTTATAGCTGCTAATGCTCCTTGTTGCTGTAAATCTGCAGCTGTCGGTTCTCCTTTCGTAGGCGATGAGGGGTTATTTTTATTATCAAACTTTTTTTCTCTATCTGAAGCACTATTAATATTACTACGTTCTTTTTCTATAGCTTTAAATTGATTATTAATAGATTCCAATTCTGCAACAATTTTCCATCTTTCTTCTCTAGTAATATTAGAATTAGCTTTTTTTTCTTCAAGCCCTTTTTTCTTATCTTCTAATTCTTTCTGTTTTTGCTTTAATTCTTCTAAAATTTTTGCATGATTATCTGTTTGGATTTTAGATTCTTTATTTTGACTTATTGGAGTATCAATATTTTGCCTTCTTTGTGCATTCTTCCATGCTAACTCTTCTATAAAAGAATTAAATTTTGGCTTTTCTACTGGTTGAGATGAACTCTTTATTAGTATTTCTATCGGCTTTATTCCTATCTCTGCTTGTGTGAGATCTTCAAAACTCTCTTTAGAAGCCAAAGGTTTTTCAGGTATTTGTTGATTTGTTTGCTGTACAATTTCTGTAATTTCTTTAATATTTTTATGTAGTTCTGCAATAGAACTAGCTCTTTCTAATTCTTTTTTAGGATTTCTAATATTCTCATACCAACTCTTTAAATCTTCCTTTAAATAATCATAAGTTGCTTTAATAGATGTTACTTTAGTTTCAAAGTTTGCGGTAATTTGTGCTGCTAATTTTAATGATTGTTCTGAAGGCTGCTTTCCTTCTTCACTTAAAGGCTGAATTATGATTTTAGACTTTTCTCCTGAAAACCATCTTGAAAATACACTTGGTTTATAGACTTGAATTTCTGCTTTACCGCCTTTCTCATCTTTAACTATTACACTCCCTTCATAACCGGTAAACTTATTAAGCAATGTTTTAGGATTTTTAAATTCTGCGGTTAAATTATTATTTTGTAATTTAGGAAAGACGTCTTGAATATTTCTTTTTTCTTCTAAGAATTTACTTAATTTTTTAAAAGTTTGATCATTTTGTGAACTTATATTATCTATCTCATAACCAGGACTACTATCTACAAAATTTAGTACGAAAGGTTTGGCTTTTATTCCGTCATATATCTTTTTCAAAAAATTATCATTAAAATTTTGACTTTCATTAGTACCTTTTAAATTATTCTTTAATTGCTCAAAAGTCATTTTTTTCGGTTCGGCAATACTAGAATTATGCAAGTCGGTATTAAGCATAATTGTTTGGTAAGCTAGTATATATGCGGCATCCTTACTTTTTATTTCACCGTTTATATTTTGTTCATAATAGTTTGTCCCAAAACTTTCGACTAACCTATCTATTTTTTGAGCTTCGCCCGGTAATTTAAATGATTGTAAAAACCCACGTAAACTTTCTAAATAATCTTTTTCTTTAAAATCAAATTGCTTAGTAAAACTCTCTAATACTTTTTTATTATCGCCTCCATCTGTTCCAAGATAATCTCCTACAAACTCTAAATTTAGATTAGTTTTTTCCTCATAAAAAAATTTAGCAGTTTCTTCTGTAAAATCTTTATTATTATCAGCACACCATTTTTTAATTCTTGTAATTCCGCTTTTTGGCTTATCATTAAAAAGTTTAATTACTTCGTTTTTTACTAATGAGTCCATTTTATCTCTCACAAGTTAATTAAATATCTAGTAATTAAAGACCTTTTATAGATTCAACACAAGTAAAAGCCGCAATTTTTAATATTTTACTATGTTACTGTGGCTTGTAAGATTTTATTCAGAAATATTGATAAGATTTTTGCAAGAATAGTTATTCATATTTCAAAAAAATCTTATAATTCGCAGCAAAAAAAATTAAATTATCGATTAAAATTTATTTATAAATAGCCTCTTAAACTTCTTTTATAGCCTCAACGCAAGCAAAAGTTGCTATTTTTAGTATTTCATTAGCTGTTGCTGTAGCTTGAAGTATTTGAACGGGTTTTTCAAAACCGTTTGTTATAGGACCTATGAAGCTATTGGATGAAAATTCTTGTAATAATTCAGTAGAAATAGCCGCTGAATTTAAACCAGGCATAATTAATACATTTGCAGACCCTGATAATCTACAAAATTTATATAATTTACGTAAATCACCGTCTAAAGCTACCTTAACCGACATCTCTCCATCATATTCAAAATCTACTTTCATGCCGCTCAGCTCTTCTTTGTCTTTACTAAAATTATCTAGTATATTTACTGCTTCACGAATACGAGCTGTTTTTTCCTTAGAAGCATTACCGAAGCTGGAAAAAGAAAGAAGAGCAACTCTTGGGGTAATCCCCATGTTTTTAGCAATTTCTGCCGTTTGTGTTGCTATTTGAGCAAGCTCTAAGCTGTTTGGATATTCAGTAATACAATTATCAGAAATAATAATATTATTGTCTTTAGCAATCATAATTGAATAGCCAAGGATTCTACGATTAGGTTTTGGCGAAATTACTTTCATGATATCTTCTAAACTATCGATATAGCTTTTAGTAACACCGGTTAAAAGAGCATCACCGTCACCGCAAGCTACCATACAAGCAGCAAAAATATTCTTATCTGTTTTAACAAGTTTAGCACAATCACGATATAAATAGCCTTTTCTCTGAAGTCTTTTATATAAATAATCAATATATTTCTCTAAACTATCAGTTAAAGCTGCATTCATTATTTGAATTCCGTCTAAGCTAATATCTTGACCTATCTTTTTTAATGTAGCCTCAATTCGCTCAACACGACCAATTATAATCGGATGACCGTATTTCTCGTCTCGCATCATAAGGGCGGCAGAAATTACTTCTTCTTCTTCACCTTCAGCAAAAACAATCCGCTTAAGCGGTGCATTATGAATTTTTTCAGCTAAGAAATTCATATAGTTAGCAGTAGGGTTTAATCTACTACCCAATTCTTTCCTATATTTACCTATACTAAAATCTTTAACTCTAGCAACGCCGCTTTCTATTGCAGCAACGGCAACCGCTGCTGCTACTACGGTAATTAAACGAGGATCAAACGGTACGGGAATGATGTATTCCTTACCGAAAACCATCTTACGCCCTGAGTAAGCTTTATATACCTCTTCCGGTACAGGTCTACGGGCTAAATCTGCAATAGCTTTTGCTGCTGCTATTTTCATTTCTGTATTAATGGTCCTCGCTCTTACGTCTAATGCTCCTCTAAAAATATAAGGAAATCCCATAACATTATTAATCTGATTATTATAATCAGATCGCCCTGTTGCTATAATTGCATCATCCCGCACAAACTTTATATCTTCAGGAGTAATTTCCGGATCAGGGTTAGCCATAGCAAAAATAATCGGATTATTTGCCATCCCTTTCACTATCTCTTTAGTTACCGCCCCTTTTACTGATAACCCTATAAATACATCTGCATTATTTAAGCTTTCCGCTAAGGTTCTAACCTTAGTATCGCTTGCATATAGCTTTTTCCATTTATTCATACCTTCTAGGCGTCCTTTGTACACAACACCTTTTGTATCACATAAAATAATCTTTGATTTATCGACTCCAAGAGCAATTAATAAATCAATGCAAGCAATAGCGGCAGCCCCTGCTCCATTAACCACGATTTTTAAATCTTCAAGCTTGCGATTAGTAAGATATGCTGCATTTATTAGCCCTGCGGCGGTAATAATCGCCGTTCCATGCTGATCGTCATGAAAGACCGGTATATTCATTAAAGATTTTAATTTTTCTTCTATAATAAAACATTCAGGAGCTTTAATATCTTCAAGATTGATACCCCCAAAACTATAACTGAGATATTTCACGGCATTAATAAATTCTTCAGGATCTTCCGTATTCACTTCCAAGTCTATTGCATCAATATCGGCAAATTTTTTGAACAGTACGGCTTTTCCTTCCATTACCGGTTTTGAAGCAGCCGCTCCTAAATTACCAAGCCCAAGTACAGCAGTACCGTTAGAGATTACGGCAACTAAATTACCGCGAGCGGTATATTTATATACATCCTCTAAATTTTTAGCAATTTCAAGGCAAGGAGCAGCCACACCCGGTGAATATGCAAGCGATAAATCTTGCTGCGTAACTAAAGACTTTGTTGCAGAAATAGCGATTTTACCCGGTTTATCTTTTTCATGATATTCAAGGGCTTCAGCATAATTTATTTTATTCATTTCATCCATTTTAGAAATTCCTGTTTTGTTTATTTGTTTTGGTTTTTCGTCATTGCGAACAGTCGTTGTTGCGTGGATACCCGAATCGTCATTGCGAGGAGCGAAGCGACGTGGCAATCTCGTCAAATATCCTGAGATTGCTTCGTCGAATTACTATGTAATTCTCCTCACAATGACGTGGTAAATTCACCCCATTACATACATAATAATTGATATAGTAACCACTGAGAAAAAAGTAGTAAATGTTATAATCGACGCCATAGAATCAGGATCACCGTCAAGCTGACGAGATAGAACATAAGCCGTACTTGCACATGGAAGACAGCTATATAATATTCCTACCGATCTATCTATCCCCTCAATTGACATTAACCATAATACTATTACGCTAACTAGAGGAAATGCAACTAATTTAATAAAGCTTGTAAACATTACATTGTGTAAAACCTCTCGCCTAATAGTAAAATTAAGCCCTGCTCCAACATTTAACATACCAATAGCTAAAGCAGCATTAGAAAGACTATCTAGCGTTTTCTTAAGCCCTAAATGTAATTCAAGATTTGAGTAATTAAAAACGAACCCTACTAAACTTGCGATAATTAACGGGTTACGCACAATTAATTTCATCATTAAAACAAAACTAGTTCTAATAGTATTAGTAACGGATTTATTAGGGATATAATAAGCGAAAATCATTACCGATAAAATATTGGTAAAAATAATCATATAAGAAGAAATAACGGCGACAATAGAAAGCCCACTAGGACCAAGCAGCGGGCTACTTACTCCAAAAAAAATGTAGCTATTATAACGAATTGATCCTTGAAAAATGGAAGTAAATTGGATTTTATCTATATTATATTTTTTTTGGTAAATTATAAGACCAATTGATACAAGGATAGTGGAAATAATAAGAGCCACTACTAACTTAATTATCGATGCAACGCTTAAGTCGGCAGTAGATACGTAATTAAACAGCATGGCAGGAAATAGTACAAAATACGATAATTTCTCAATACCACGCCAAAATTCTTCTGAAGTTAACCATTTATTTTTGATAATACTACCAAGAAGCGTAATTAAAAAAATAGGTAACGTACTACAAAAAATTTCATTCATTTGTTAATAGTTTTTATTTTAACGTCATTGCGAGAAAAGGCGAAGCCTTGACGTGGCAATCTCATGAAACAATACAAAATTCTTGAGATTGCCGCACTCACTTCGTTCGTTCGCAATGACGCTTAGATGCCCACGCAGGAATAACATTAATACAACGTGAAAGTATACGAAGATCAACTTCAAAAAGAGCAAGAAGTCCACAAGACGAGGAGCGGAGCGTATACTTAATACGTGAGCACCGCAGTACTTGTAGGACGACGTAGCCAATTTTTGAAGTTCATCGAGTATACAACTTTCCTTCAACCAGCTTCATCGTTTCTTTTATACCGTAAAGCTTTATGAAAGTCCCAAGTCTTGGACCTTCGCTTTGCCCAAGCAATATTTGATATAGATCCTTGAAATAATCACGCAGATTTTCATATCCTGCTTTCATTCCTATATCATATATTGCTTTCTGAATCGCTTCAGCTTCGGTTTGATCAGATATGCTAGATAACATATCTAATATATCTTGTAAAATAACCTTATGCTTTTCAGAAGGAGCTAAATATGATTTATATGCTTTAATAAAGTCATTATAATATCTTATAGCAAATTCTGCTAAGTGGTCAAGATAAGGACTAGTCTTTGGAGTTGCTTTTGGCTCATATTTGCTAATAAATCCCCAAAGTACCGATTTATCAGAAGGATTACACACGGAAGTAAGATTTAAAAGCAACGCATAGGTAATGCCAAAAGTCTCAATTTTCGGTACATTTCCGTGATGTATGTGATAAACTGGATTTGCAAAACGCTTTGCCCTATCCTCTTCTAAATGATATTTCTGATTAAAAGTAATATATTCATCAACATTTTTAGGAATTACATCAAAAAACAAACGCTTAGCTCTAGTCGGATTTTGGTACATAAATAATGCCATACTTTCAACGGGAGCATATTTAAGCCAATCATCAACGCTAATACTATTACCTTTTGATTTTGATATTTTCTCACCGTTTTCATCTAAAAATAGCTCATAACATAGCTGCACCGGCGGCTTGCCTCCTAGGATTCGGCAAATTTCCGAATAAAGCCGAGCATTTGCTAGATGGTCTTTGCCGTACATTTCATAATCGACTTTAAGAGCAGCCCAACGCATACCAAAATCCGGCTTCCACTGTAATTTGCAATGCCCTCCCGTTACCGGCACTTCTACATAATTACCGGCTTCGTCTTTATATCTAACAGTACCTGCTTTAGCATCCCATTTCTCTATAGGCACTTGCAGCACTTTACCCGTTTTCGGGCATATAGGCATGAAAGGCGAATAGGTAGCCTTTCGCTCTTCTCTAAAAGTCGGTAGCATCAGCTCCATTATTTCGTCATATTTCTCTAGCACTCTTATCAGCATTTCATCAAACATACCGGCTTTATAACAGTTAGTACTGCTATAAAATTCATACTCAAAGCCGAATTTATCAAGAAATGAGCGAAGCTTTGCATTCATATAATGCCCATAACTTTCACATTCACCGAATGGATCAGGGATAGAAGTAAGCGGCATATCCATATACCCAGCTACCATTTCAGGATTTGGGATGTTACTCGGTACTTTACGAAGTCCGTCCATATCATCGGAAAAGCAGATTAGCTTAGTCGAAATATCGGATAATTGCTCAAACGCTTTCTGCACCATCACCATACGAGCATTCTCACCAAAAGTACCTATATGAGGCAAACCTGAAGGACCGTAACCCGTTTCAAATAATACATAGTTTTTTTCAGGAACTTTACCGTTTAAGCTATCTAATATCTTCTTAGCCTCGACAAAAGGCCAAGCGTTTGACTTAATAGCATCTTCCCAAATTTCTGACATTTATTTTTCTTGCACTTTAATTAATAATCAGTGACAATATACTAAATTTATTTATTTGTAAAATATCACTTGAATTTTTTACGATTTTAAAGAATAAACTAACGTCATTGCGAGGAGCGAAGCGACGTGGCAATCTTGTAAAACATCCTGAGATTGCCACGCTCACTAACGTTCGCTCGCAATGACGTTCCTTAAAAAAATAAAACCCATGCCATTTACTACTATTATAAATTACATCAGAAAAGATAGCTATAAAGTTCTACATTTAGGACTAATTGCAATTTCTATAATAGCACTTGCTACCGCTTATATTGCTGAATATATATTCCATTATACACCCTGCCCTTTATGCGTTTACGAAAGATTTCCCTATTTAACGCTAATCAAAATTTGCTTAACTGCTTTAATCATCAGACAATTAAGCAAATATACTTTAATATTCATTCTCCTAACTATTCTTAGCTCTTGCATATTATCAACATATCATAGTTTCGTAGAAAGAGGGATAGTACAACCAAGTGCTCTTTGCTCATCGATGAGCCGTATCCCGAAAGGCTTGTCTATACAACATATCAAGCAAATGTTCTACTCGCAGCCAATCACCTCCTGCACGAAACCCGCAATCAAAATCTTCGATATTTCTATGACGGAGTATAATCTACTCTTAAATATCACGCTTCTAATCTGTTTACTCCTAGTTTGGTTTTATCCAAAATCTATATAAATAGTTAAAAAATTAATTATTGCTTGCAAAAATTAAAAATATTGTATATAATCTCACTTCAATATTTTTATATTATTTCTAATCTCTTAATTTTTTTAAATTTAGTTAGAGGTTATATGAAAATAATAATTTCAACTAATTTAAAAAAGAGAAAAATATATGATGAGCAATTATAACAAAAATAATTTATTCGCAAAACTCGCTTACGGCGATCTTAGCGAAGTTCAAGCTTTATTAAAAAGTGGAGTTAATATTGATGAACATAAAAATGAGCGTGGAGAAACAGCATTATACAATACATTATTTACAGGATATATGGATAGAGCTGCATTTTTACTTAAACATAAGGCTAGCCCTAATATTCCGGATAATTCCGGACAAACGATTTTATATCTTTTAGTGATGAATAATTCAATAGATAAAATGAAATTTTTATTTGAAAATACTACTAATATTGACTTAGAAATAAAGAGCTTCTGTGGGCATTCTCCTTTACATGCCGCAACATTTAACGAAAATATTGAGGCTATGGAGCTTTTACTTAAAAAAGGTGCAGATATTAATAGTAAAGATTCTTTTGGTGCTTCTGCTTTACATGGTACAATATATAATAACAAGCTAAAAGCTGCCGAACTTTTACTTAATCATGGTGCAGATGTTAATGCTAAAGATAATTACGAGGATACTATTTTACACAATATAATAGGTACTAACAATATAGAAGCTGCCAAGTTTTTACTTCAAAATGGGGCTGATGTTAATATTGAAAACAATAATAATTTTACTCCTTTAGATAGGGCAATATTAGGTCAGCACAAAGAATTAGCTGAACTTTTTCTTAAATCCGGTGCTACAATAAAAATAGGTAATACGATGGATTTCAAGATTTTGAGCGAGAAATTACTAGATATGAATATAGATAAAGAGCTTGTATTCAAATCATTATTAATTTCTAATATTGATGATCAAACAAAATTTCAATTATTATCTGATTTTAATTTTAAAGCTGATATTCATCATAAGATAGGCTTACTTCTTTCCTTAACTTTGAACTGTATTTTTTCTGCATATAAATAAGGTTTCATAATTTTGTCTTTTTAATCGAAAATGTATTCGTTTTTTCCGTCATTGCGAGGAAAAATTGAAAATTTTGACGAAGCAATCCCAGGAGTTTATATTATTTCATGAGATTGCTTCGTCGATGCCTATGGCATCTCCTCGCAATGACGATTTTCGAGCCATATTATTTCTTACCCACCGTACTCAATGAAATAAATAACACTATTCCTAAAATAAGCTTAAGATTTATGGGATCGATGCCAATTCGGAGTAAAACGCTCAGAGCAATAAAGTAAAATAATATACCTATAAAACAAGAAAATATCTCTTTAAACGCATTAAAATTATTAGCATGAATTAAAATATGCCGCCCTATGACAATCGCACCGATACCGACTAATGCCACTCCAAAACCCATATTAATATCGGCAAAACCGTTTATTTGTGCCGATAAAGTGCCGGTTAAGGCAGCTAGGCAGTTGCTTATGCTAAGCCCAAGCGTGCGATAAAGCTCAGCAGGTTTCCCTAAATTAATCAATAAATCTTTATTAAAACCAAAAGCACGAAGAAATAAACCAAGCTTACCTTTTAATAAAATTATAACAGCAAATATAATAAGACAATTAATTATTATTAAAGGCACTAACCAATTTTCGAGATCTAATATAGATAGCAAAGTCGGCATACCAAGAACCGATATATTAGGACGCTGCATAATTTGCAAGTTAACGGAATAAAGCATAAAACTTGC
The DNA here is from genome assembly GCA_000012145.1 of Rickettsia felis URRWXCal2. Classification (GTDB taxonomy): domain Bacteria; phylum Pseudomonadota; class Alphaproteobacteria; order Rickettsiales; family Rickettsiaceae; genus Rickettsia; species Rickettsia felis. The sequence continues at coordinate 616,572 of CP000053.1, read as the reverse complement.
AAGTATTCCGGCTATAAGCCCGTTAATGCGGTTATTCTTCTGCATAAAACTAACTATGCTGCCGATAATTCCGCCTGATATTACGGCAAATATTAATGCAGGAAATAACCCCAATGAAATAGTGCGGGCAAACACCGCCGCACCAAGTACATAAGTACCGTCTACGGTAAGATCGGTAATTTTCAAGATTCGATAACTTATATATATCCCTAAAATAAGCGGCAACATTATTAAGGATTGCTCAAGAGCAGTAACTAAAATGTTCATGTTACTACTCTGTAAGTTCTTTTTTAGTAAAAGGAAGTACGGATAAATTTTCTTTAGTTAGAATAACTTGCTTTGATAGAGATTGAAGATTAATAAACAAAGTTAAGTCTTGCATATCCCCAAACGGAATATCTTTCGGCTCTGTTCCTTGTAAGATTTTTTTTGCCATTAAACCCGCTTCTACGCCTATTTGCTTTTCTTGCACTCCTACGGCAATAGTTGCCCCACTAATTACCGAACCTTCATCGGAAGCAATGATAGGAATACGGCGTTTAAATGCTTCTTGCTTTAAAATATTAATTCCGCTAACTACCAAATGATCTTTCAGAATTACAAAACTCTGCGTATTTTCAGGAGCATTTTTTACAGCGACCGGCATATCATTTAAATTTTGTATCATTACCGTGTGCAGAGAAATATTGTTTTTTCCAGTATATAATTTTAACATTTCTACTTCAGGTATAACTTTCTCGCTACTGCTATAAATTAAAGTGATATTCTGTAAAAAAGGTAATTTACTAATGGTGTCGGTGATTTTTATCTCATCGTTAACACCGGTAACTAAAGGTAGGTTTTTACTGTTAATCATAGCAGCAGCACAAACAATCGGTTTATTTGTTATATGAGAAATAACAGTTTGGCTGGTTGTCGTGCCGATTGGAATTATTACATCAATATCCTGATCTTTTATTTGCTTTACAATGGCAAGCAAAATATTAAAATCAGCATGAGCATTTTTAACTATGATTTCTGTATCTATGTCTTTTAGCGACTCTTTAATTCCCAATATAATCTCGGTCATTGCAGCATGTTCAAGCGGAACAATAATTGCTACTTTTTTTGATCCGCATAAATTGCAGCTGTGATAAATAAAACAAAAAGAAAAGAAAAAAATTTTTGAAAAATATTAGAGATAACATTTTAATATCCTGTCATAAGTTATAATTTAATAATCAAAATCTAAATTTGCATATAGCAAACATATAAACGCAAAAAATTATCTACGCCAACGCCAATTTTGTATTAAACTATTACCCTTTAAAGATATCATAAATATTTTTAACTGTAGAAATATAAAGTAAAGATAAAAAACCTATCTTTCTTTGACTAGAAGCTAAATAGTCAAGAAAACTCTACCTTAGAGGCTATCTGTAAATAAATTTTAAGGCTAATTAAATTATTTTTTGCTGCAAATAGTAAGATTTTTTTGAAATACAAATAATATTCTTTCAAAAAATCTTATCAATTTTTGCTAAAAAAGCTCTTTAACTACTAATTAAACTTATTTATAGATAGTCTCTTAATTTTTAATATTTAGCACTATTTTAAGATTATGTCAATAACCAATAAATAGTATTACCTGAGATTGCCATACTTCAATGCCATTCCCGATTTTGTGAAAAGTTATTATTGCATAAAGTTGCTACGTGGATCGATTGTACCTCTGTCATCCCGTGGCTTGACCTTATAGTACCGAGACGTTTTTGTTCTATGTCATTCCCGCGTGGCATTGTTGCATGGCCCGATAAAACGCACTGTGTCACTTAGTTCGCTTGACCACGGAGGCCATAAAAATAACAAACAAATACTAATAATTTTAGTATTTTTAACTGGATACCGTGGTCAAGCCACGGTATGACACCGAACGGATTTTCTGCTCCTCACAAGGCATTGTTGCATGGACCGGTTTTCCCGTCATTGCGAGGAAATTACGAAGTAATTGACGAAGCAATCCAGTTAAAAATTCTGATTTACAGAATTTTTTTATTATTTTTTCTGGATTGCAGCAAAGCTTCGCTCCTCGCAATGACGGTTCAAATATCCACGTAGGCAATGCCCGCTCGCAATGATGATTCAGTACTTATGCAGCAAGGCTTGCAAAATGAAAAAGAAATTCATTTCTTAAACTATGTATTTTCTGTTTGTTCTAATACCGTTTGCCCTATTAATTGCGATAGAACATCTTGACCTGCAGTCCAGCTTACTGGTGGCTCTTCACCTGTTAAACTGGTATCATAACAATCATTAATCTTAACAAATTAATATTATTCACAAGATATAGATACTGATCTGACAAGTTCAATTATTATTTTTCTAATATTTGGATTTTGTACTCTAGTAAATGCTCTAGTTAAAGATAAAAGTTCTCTTTCCATAGTCCTTGATAATTCTTTATAATCAAAAGAGACGTCATTTTCATATTGCCCTTCTTCTTCAGCAATATTATTTAAGAAATCACTTTCTATTTCTTTGAATAGATATTCAATTTTATTATTAGAAGTATTTTCATCGTCAGTTTTTAACTTTTCTTCTTCAGAACTATTAAAGAAATACTTTAAAGGCGTATTTAAAACTTTTGCAAAAACATATAACCTACTTATAGGTATATTACTTAAACCTTCTTCATATTTTTTAACTTGGAGAGCACTAATATCTAAAGCTTGCCCTAATTCTTTTTGACTAATACCTACAGCAAGACGTCGTTCTTTTAAACGTTCACTTGCGAGTTTGTCCGGATGTTTTATTGAATCATTCATTTTAACAATAAGCTTTAATTATTAAAAATCAATTATTAATAAAGCTATTCAACTTTAAATGTAGTATATATATTACTTTATATTTAATCAAGCAACTTTATTAAAAATTTAATATAATAATGCTAAAACCCTTTAGTTATCAAGAATTAAGGCTAATAAATAATTAATTAAAAGTATAAAAACGATGAGTAATAGAATAGTAAAATTACCAAATTGCGAGAATATAGTAGGAGAGTTTAGTTTTTTAGGAATTAAACCTTGAGTATAATTTATTTCATTCAGATTTAGTTTTTCTATTGTTCTACCAAAAGGATCTACTATAGCTGAAATACCGTTATTTGCTACTCTAATCATAGGTAAACCGTTCTCTACGGCTCTACTTCTACTAATATGAAAATGCTGATATGGACCGCTTGATTTACCATACCACGCATCATTTGTAATATTAATTATTACATCGACTATTTCATTATTCGTCCGTACAAAATCAGGAAAAATAGATTCATAACAAATTAAAGGTTTAATTTTAAGATTATATTTTTCAAGATAAACAAGCCCTCCGTCTCCTTCTTTATAATCAATTAAACCGTGAGTTAATTTTTTAAACGGTAGTATCTTTTTAAGAGGCATATACTCACCGAAAGGTACTAAATGTGATTTATGATATTCAAATAATTTATGATCATTTTTATCAAGAGCATACATAGCTGAGTAAAGTTCAAACTCATCACCTTGTTTTTTATTATCCGAGATCCCTCCTGTTATCAAAATAGCATTTGTAGAATTTAGCATTTGTAATAATTCTGATTTAACTTGCGGTATATCATCAGGTACTATTAATGCTGCTTCAGACCAAATAATTAAATCGGTGGGTTCAGAATTTTCCGATAAATTAATATGTAGCATTAAATTATGCCAAAATTCTTCTTCATTCCATTTTTCGGTTTGAGGTATTGAAGGCTGCACTAAGCGTACTTTTATATCAGTGAAATTTGTAGGGTTATTACTTAGCCTTACTGCTCCGTAAATGACAATTACGCTTAATATTAGGACTGAACTAGCTAGTAATATTTTTAACTGAGTAAATTGCTTCCTAAATAAAGGATAAGCTGATGTAGAAATATATATAACTATAAAACTAAGTCCATATATCCCTATTATACTTAAAGTCTGTATTAAAATATCTGAAAACGAGAAAGCATAACCGATCAAATTCCAAGGAAGACCGGTAAAAATCCACGAACGTACCCACTCGAATAATACCCAACATATGCAAAATATAAATTGATAATATTTATTATTCTTAGCAAAAAAGCTAAGCGTGCAGCTTGCCGATATAAAGAAAGCTAAAACTATAGGTAGCCCAAATAACGCAAAAGGAATTGCCCACCAAAAATCTGCAATATAAACGCTAACGCCTATACTTATCCAATATATTCCACTTAAAAAATGTCCAAAACCGAATAAATAACCAAATTTTGCAGCTTCTTGCCAATTTTCGGATTTTTGAACTATATAACATAAGTAAGATAACGTTAATAATGCCGGTATAAAAAAAGTCGGAGCAAAAACTAAACCGCTTAACATCCCTAGCAGTAAACATATGATTTTAGGTTTATACATTTTTATCGATTATTTGTTTACAAAATAATACATCATGCTATCATTTCAGCAAGTTTTAATATAATGAGTAAATAAATGACTACAGGATTACTACAAGGAAAAAAAGGCTTAATTACAGGCATTGCAAATAATATGTCAATATCGTGGGCGATTGCACAGCTTGCTAAAAAACACGGAGCAGAGCTATGGTTTACTTATCAATCGGAAGTACTAGAAAAACGAGTTAAACCACTCGCTGAGGAAATAGGTTGTAATTTTGTTAGCGAACTTGATGTTACGAATCCAAAATCAATTAGTAATTTATTTGATGATATAAAAGAGAAATGGGGTAGCTTCGATTTCTTACTTCACGGTATGGCTTTTGCCGATAAAAATGAATTAAAAGGACGTTATGTTGATACTAGCTTAGAAAATTTTCATAATTCTTTACATATATCATGTTATTCTCTTTTAGAACTCTCAAGGTCCGCAGAAGCCTTAATGCATGACGGCGGAAGCATTGTGACGTTAACTTACTACGGTGCTGAAAAAGTTATACCTAATTATAATGTAATGGGGATTTCTAAAGCTGCACTTGAGGCTAGTGTAAAATATCTAGCAACCGATTTGGGAGAAAATAATATTAGAGTAAACGCTATTTCGGCAGGACCTATCAAAACTCTAGCATCTAGTGCAATAGGTGATTTTAGTACTATGCTTAAATCTCACGCTGCAACCGCACCGTTAAAACGTAATACTACCCAAGAAGATGTAGGAGGAGCAGCAGTATATTTATTTAGTAATTTATCTAAAGGTGTTACCGGTGAAATTCATTATGTAGATTGCGGTTACAATATTATGGGAAGTAATAAATTATAAATTATTATTGCATAGATCATTAAACGTGTTCGATGTCATTCCTGCGTGGCGTTGTTGCGTGTATACTGAAGGTCGTCATTTCGAGGAGCGAAGCGATGCGGCAATCCAGAAAAATAATTAAAAAAATTCTGATATACAGAATTTTTACTGGATTGCTTCGTCAAATTACTGCGTAATTCTTCTCGCAATGACGAAAAATCGATTCATGCAACAATGCTTTCCCGCGTAGGCGGGAATCTAGTCATTAAAAAATATAAATGTACTAAATTTTAAAACTAAAGGCTCAAATAATTTCGCTTTTTTTCTGGATTCCCGCTTTTAGCTAGGAATGACATTATAATCCATGATTTCTTTTTTTGAGGTGTTCGGGTTTTGGAGAAACAGGCGGTTTTTTGGATTTTGCCTGAACCTTTTTAGCTTCTGACGGCAATGCCGGATTATTTAATCTATTTAACTCTTTTGAGATTTATTTAAACTGTTCTTGTACTTCTACCTTTAAAGGAGTATGAGAATTTTTAATTTCACTATTTATTATTTTTCCTATTTTCTCAAGATTTTCTTTAGAAATGGAATATGATTTTATACTTATATAATTAACAATCTTTGACCACCAAGTTTGTCTTTTATCTAATTCTTGATGTATTATATCTACTAAATCATTTTTTTTGAATGTTAATATATAATCAGAAGCTCCTTCTAAGGATTTAGATAAATGCCTTTTTATTTCTTCTCGTCTCTTATCTTCAATACTTACCTTTTTGTCTTTCTCAAGTGTTGTTATTGCTTTTTCAATTATTGAAGATATCTTAATCTCTTTTCCTTCATTTGCTTTATTTTCTAAATTTTCTTTGGTATTAAAATGTATATTGGTTCCTATTTTAGCATCTACTAATTGTTTAACATACTTACCGTTAGGAGCAGCTATTCCTCCTTCTATTTTCAATGCTTCTTCCGGTGATTTTTTATATATTTTCTCATATATTTCTGATTCTCGAAAAAGTGGAGCATATAATAAAAAATTAATACTTTGAGCTATTCTACTATCTACTAAATCTTTAGAATTTCTTTTAGGATAAAATTTTTCTTGTAAAATACGATAGTGATCTAATATTTCCTGGGTTATATCTTTTACATCAAGAGATTGTAATTCTCCTTTATCATTAAATTTTGCTTTCATACCTGAGCGTTTTGCTTCCAACAATAATATTCCTTGAAAAATTTTATTATTAGGAGTACGACAAACAAAATTAGGATCATTATCCGACATTAATTCATTTGCATTTTCCATTATTGCTTGATTGAGCTTATGTAACTGCTCCTTACTAAGCTTTTTATCTAAAAAACTTAAAAAGCTTCCCTTTGTTTTTGCTTACTTGCAGTACTAAAAGCCTGCTGCATCTTTTGCAAAACATCAAAATCAAAATTTTCGTTACCTATTTCTTTGATAACTAAATTTGCTAAATTTTTTGTTTCAGTATTCACTGTTTCTTTTTTATTTTTTGTAGCCATATTTAATATTAATCTAACTTATAATTATTTAAATATTAATGATAGATTAAATTAATTTCTAGAGGTTTTTACTATATTTATAATCAAAACTTTAAGACAGTATCTAGAAAGTCATACTGGACTTTCGCTATTTCCTAGAATTTCTATTGATACTATCTCACCATCTGGTTGACTATGATTTACTAGCTCTAATATATTTGAAGATGCTAAATTGCTAATATAAACACCTTTTACATCATTTAATATAGAATTAAATACATAACTATCTACTTCATCGCCCTTATTAATATCATAGTATGGTTTAAATTTTTCTAATTCACTTACTTTTTTAAACCTCTCTGACTTAAATAATTCTTTTGCTACATCATGTTCTTCGATATATTTACTTACAAGTAAAAACATTATGCTTTGTGCTAAGCTATTTTTAATATAAAATTCTTTTAAGCATTCAATAAAATTTTCAAAAAAACTTACTTCTTCAATTAATTCTTCAAAAGGAATTTGACAATCATGGAACAATTCTTGATATAATTTTTTCTGCAATTCCTCTTTTTCAATTAGTTCTTCAAAAGGAATTTGACAATCATGGAATAATTCCTGATATAATTTTTTCTGTAATTCCTCTTTTTCAAAGTTTTTCAAATAAAAATTATCTACTAATAACTTGTAAAGTTCAAGTATCTTGCTAGGAAAGTTAATTTTTAAAGCTCCTTTTTTATCAACTTCTACAGCAAAATTGTTTCTTTCTGCTTGCAATAATAATATTTCTTGGAAAACTTTATTATTAGTAGTACGACAAACGAAATTAGGATCATCATCCGGCATTAATTTATCTGCATTTTCCATTATTGCTTGACTGAGTTTATGTAATTGCTCTTTATTAAGCTCTTTATCTAAAAAACTTATAAAAGCTTTTCTTTGTTTTTGCTTACTTGCAATGCTAAAAGCCTGCTGCATCTTTTGTAAAATCCCAAAATCAAAATTTTCGTTATCTATTTCTTGGATAACTAAATTTGCTAAATTATGTGATGCTTCATCACATAATTCTTCTCTTTCTAAGTTTCTTTGACCTAACCCGGAATAAACATTGAATCCTGATTCTTTCTTTTGAGCTAATCTAGGATATTTTTCTTCAATTTCTCTAGCTTTAATACAAGAGAGCATAATTTCTTTTAGCTTCATATAATTTATTCCTTAAATTAAAAAGGCTTATTATATTTAGTTAAAAAATATTAACAAGCACTTTATAAAAGATTAAGATAAATTAATTTTTGTTAAGAGGGTGATGCAATAATGCTTTTTTTAAATGATTAGTTTGAAGATGAGTATATATTTGGGTAGTTGATATATCAGCATGACCGAGTAACCCTTGAATTACTCTTAAGTCTGCTCCGCCCTCAAGTAAATGACTTGCAAAGCTGTGGCGTAATATATGAGGAGAAATATGTTCAGGGTTAAGATTGGCATAAAGAGCGGCAGATTTTAACAGAATTGCAAAATTTTGCCTAGTCATATAACCTGCTAAAGCTGATGAGGGAAATAAATAAATGAGATTTTTTGGTTTAGCTTTATTCACAAAAACATCTCTAATTGCAAGATATTTAGCAATAGAGATAACTGCCTGTTCATTTATTACTATGACTCTTTCTTTATTGCCTTTACCAAGTACCGAAAATATTTTTCTTACTTCTCCTTTAGATGTTTTATTAGTCAGAATATCAGTAAGCTTAAGGCTAACAAGCTCCGAGACTCTAAGGCCGCTAGCATAAAGCAAATGAATCATAGCATTAAGCCGTATACCTTCAGGAGAATTATCTTGCGAGCAATATTCAAGTAACGATTTAATTTGATCTATAGACAATATTTCGGGAAGTTTATTTTGATATTTCGGTAAATCTACGTTAAGAACTGGATTAAAGGCAGTATGATTTTCGCTAATTAAAAATTCATAATAGCTTTTTATAGTCGATATTTTTCGGTTAATTGAACGTGCCTGTAAATCATTACTTGCTAGATACTCAATCCAATCTCTAACATTCTCTGTGGTAATATTTAATTCGGATAATCTTTGTTTAGCAAGATAATTTTGAAAATCGAATAGGTCACGCTTATAGCTAAGTATGGAGTTTTTTGATAATGCTCGCTCCGCTAAGAGCATTTCTAGGAATTGCGAAATAAATTCCATAAGATTTTATGATTTTTATATGGAGGCCAGGGTCGGAATCGAACCGACGAATAGAGGATTTGCAGTCCACGGCATTACCACTTTGCTACCCAGCCTTGGTTGTTTTTATTATGTCTATCGTCATTGCGAGCGACTAAAAGGAGCGTGGCAATCCCATGAAGCAGCACAAAATTCCTGAGATTGCCGCGTCAAGGCTTCGCCTTTCCTCACAATGACGTTTTTAAAGCCACTACTAAACCGCTGTAATACTACCAACATCCATACAAAAAAGCAACTATTTTTATCTGATAGCTAGACGAAGTTTAATTTGGAAAAGAGCAAGGCACCTCGGAGCTTTTAACCGCAGCGTAGGACTACTACGTGAGGATTAAAAGCGAGAAGCAACAACGCCAATTTTTCAAATTAAACGAGTATACTCCTAATCCTTGCGGGTTGCTTTAACGATTTATCTTTCATAAAATTCAGGAACTGGCTAACGGAATCTACTATATCGTCATTTTTAATATGAGGAAAATTCAGTAATTCCTTTAAAACTATGCTTGATTGTTTTGGTATTAAAACACTAGCTGATTGAAATAAGGGAACTACCGAGGCGAATCTTGTAACTTTATCTAGTTTTGGCTTAATCCCGATCACTCTAATATTATCGCCTAAAAACCCTATATCTTGAATCAATTGTTGACCACTTGCTTTATCCTCGATTAATATAAATTTTGGCTGATATTCTCTAGCTAATTTTTCTGTCAAATTCTTAAGCTCAGGATAATTAATTTTTTTCCGTACTAATAATACTAGATAATATTTCTGCTCAAGAATCCCCCATATAGTACAAACACTATAATCGGAATCTTCAGAAATTTTAATTGCCGTATCCCAGCTTTGCACAAAATAATCAAACTTCTCAGGTAGAGTTTCATAAAAGCTAATATCCTCCATATTAAGCAAAGATGACCCCCTAGCTATAGGTTCTTGTAAATATTGAGCATTATAATTATAGCTACCTATTTCCTGCTCTAACTTTGCTAAGCAATCAGGAGGTTCTTTATAGCTATCTAAAATCTCACCGCTAAGGTATTGATATTCTTTATTCATTAATTTAAAGGAGTAATCTTGAATGCTAATTGCCGGAATTTTTAAATGATGCCATGAATTGCTACTATTAAGTAGATAACCGGATAAATCATCACTATGAAGACGCTGCATAACTAGAACTATCGCTCCTTTATTACGATTATTCAGTCTGCTCACAAAAGTTTGCTCAAACCAATCTATAACTTTCTTACGTATTTTATAAGAATGGATTTGCGTAGGGTTATGAGGATCATCGATAATTAAGATATCACCCCCTTCGCCTGTTGCCGATCCACCAACCGATGTTGCAAATCTAAAGCCGTTAGCTGTTGTTAAAAACTTACTTTTTTGATTATGTGTTTTACTAAGGATAGTATTCGGAAAAAGTTCCTTATACCAATCGGAATTTAAAATAAACCGACAATCTAGTGAGTGTTTAATGCTAAGTATTTGAGAGTAGCTGGCAGCCATAATCCTTTTGGTGGGACTTGTCCCAAGTAAATAAGCAGGCCAAGCAACACTAACACAAATAGATTTTAAACTCCTTGGCGGTATATTGATTATTAAACGATTAATATCACCGCTTTGCACCGCATTTAAATAATCGGTAATTATTCTTATATGTTTACTTGGGTAATACTCCGCTCCCGGGTTAATAGTATTAAATACCTTAATGATAAAGCTATGAAAATCCTGTCATAAAATAGAATTTAAGAGTTCTTTAGAATGGAGCATTGTACCTACATCGTCATTGCGAGCGACTGAAAGGAGCGTGGCAATCTCGTCAAATATCCTAAGATTGCTTCGTCGAATTACTATGTAATTCTTCTCGCAATGACGTTAAAACCTTATCACAAATTATCATTGCCATTAATCCCCTATAGTATATAATTTTGAAAAATAATATGTTTATTTATGAAGTTACTACGAATTGTTTTTATCACGATCATATGTACTTACTCTTCTATATTTGCAGAGAATTTAGAGTCGGTTACTACAACCGAAGATATTGAAAACGATGTATTTATCCCTCTTGATGAAAATCATCCTGTTTTAAACTCAAACGATAATATTAATGATAGTTCCGAGTTTAAGAGCTATACAAACGGTAAAATTATTGCTCTAAATAAAATTACTGCCACTTCTGAAGAAATTAATTTTAAAGTTGGAGAGGAAAAATATTTCGGTAATATAAAAATCAAATTGCATAAATGTATAAAAAACCTTGATCCGTATAATGAAGATAATTATTTGTTGATGACCATAACGGAATATAAAATAGACGAAGATCCTAATTTACTCTTTCAAGGATGGATGATTTCTTCAAGCATTTCACTTTCAACGTTTGAACACCCAATCTACGAAATTTTTGCTAAAGATTGTTTTTAGATGCAATATTTAATTTCAAGTTTAATATTTTTAATTCCAAGCCTTGGGATGGTAGCAGGCTTATCGGTTGCAGCTACTGTAACAATTTTTTTGCTAATGTTATTTCTGCGAGGTATTAATCGTCATTGCGAACGACTAAAAGGAGCGTGGCAATCTCATAAAGCAGGTCTCCTGAGATTGCTTCGTCAAAACTTACAGTTTTTCCTCGCAATGACGATAAAAACCGAACTATTATTCACCGCTTGGTGCTTTATATCTTGTTTATTCGCAATTCGTCCTATTAATAGTTTAGCTACTTTTATTCAAGTTTTCATACTTTTATTTCTTGGCTTTACAGTTAGTAATTGCGTTCCTTTCGGGAATCGCGTACAGCTTAAGAATTCTCTGATTTTAGGAATTCTCACGGCAATATTATTATTCTTCATCGAATATTCTTCTCACGGTTTTTTAACAAGAACATTCAAAGCTAGTTTTGGTTTATATATGCTAGATCGGGGCTGTGCTTTACTTTCAATTACTTCTTGGGTAGCGATTATAATTTTACTCTCTAGCGGTAAAAGAAGACACGCATTAATGCTATATATATTAGTGCTTTATTTATTAAGTATTTCCGATAGTTTAGCAAGTTTTTTAGGCTTTAGTATAGGAGGAGTAATATTTATTTTAGCAAGGCTTATAAAGCCGATATTTTTCAAATTAATTGCAATAAGTTTAATTACCGGCTCGTTACTATTTCCAGTTATAGCTAAACAAATAGAACCACGAGATTTATCTGAAAAATATTTAGCTACACAACCTTCCGCTGCTCATCGTTTATTTATTTGGCATTTCGTTGCAAACAAAATCACCCTAAAGCCGATTTTAGGCTATGGCTTTGCTTCTTCTAAATATATCAAAGTCAATAATAGTGAAATGATCAATTACAACGGAGAAAAATGGCATCCTTTGCCGCTACACCCTCATAATAATATATTACAAATTACTCTTGAACTCGGTATAATAGGTTTAATATTATTTTTATGCTTAGTTTATAAATACTTAAAACAAATCAATAATATAAAGAGTTCTAATTTTAGAGCAGCTTCTTATTCATGCTTCATAAATTACTATATTATCGGCATGATTTCATATAATATTTGGCAAATATGGTGGATATCAAGCGGCATTTGGGTACTAGTTTTAATGAAGTTACTAGTTAAACCTGATATTGTCGTTGATAATTGATGCTATTTGGTATAGATATAGAATATTGTCATTAAACATACGTCATTGCGAGCAGCCGTAGGCTGCGTGGCAATCTCGTCAAACATCCTGAGATTGCTTCGTCGAATTACTGTGTAATTCTCCTCGCAATGACGAAAAACAATAAAAACATATGCTACAAAACTCAGAACTTTTACAAGAATATCTACCGATTGCTATATTTTTCGGTATTGCGTTATTGGTTTCCGGCTTAATAATGATTTTACCTAACCTATTATCGACAAAGAAATATAATAAAGATAAGCTAGAGCCTTATGAGTGCGGCTTTGAACCATTTAGTGATGCAAGGTCAAAATTTGACATACGTTTTTACTTAGTTGCCATTTTATTTATCATATTTGACCTTGAAATCGCATTTTTAGTGCCTTGGGCTATTAGCCTTAATATGATAGGTAAAATAGGCTTTTTCTCAATGATATTTTTCTTATTCGTACTTACTATCGGGTTCATATATGAATGGAAGAAAGGAGCTTTAGACTGGTAATTATATGAAACACAGTTTTTATCAAGAAGACGAATTATTAAATAATGAGCTTTCTAATAGAGGATTCTTACTAACTAAAGTTGACGATGTTATAGGCTGGGCGAGAGCTAATTCCTTATGGCCTATGACTTTTGGGCTTGCTTGTTGTGCTGTTGAGATGATGCAGGCAGCAGCAAGTAGATATGATATGGATCGCTTCGGTATGTTATTTAGACCGAGCCCAAGACAGTCCGACCTTATGATAGTTGCAGGAACGCTTACTAATAAAATGGCACCGGCATTGCGTAAAGTATATGATCAAATGGCTGAACCTAAATGGGTGCTTTCAATGGGTAGCTGTGCTAATGGCGGCGGCTATTATCATTTCTCTTATTCGGTAGTGCGTGGCTGTGATAGAATCGTACCGGTTGACGTATATGTCCCTGGCTGCCCTCCTACCGCCGAAGCATTAATTTACGGGCTTATGCAATTACAGAAAAAAATTAAACGCACTACGGGTTTTAAGTATGACGCTAGACAAACTCATTGAAAAACTTGCTGCTAAATCTAGCATTTTAATAACACCTATTATAGTTAAGGATTATTTAGCTTATCAAGTTGAACCAAACTTTCTATTACCGTTTTTAAAAGCTTTAAAAGAATCGGAAGAATTACGCTTTACTGTACTTACTGATTTATTTGGAACTGATTTTCCTGAAAGAGATAAAAGATTTGAAGTAATTTACAACTTACTAAGCCTAAAATTAAATAAGCGTCTTATAATAAAAGTATATATATCTGAAAAAGAAACTATACCTTCGGCAATGAACATATTTAATGCCTCTTGCTGGTATGAGCGTGAAGTTTACGATATGTACGGTGTAAATTTTGACGGCAATGACGATAAAAGACGGATACTTACCGATTATGAATTTGAGGGGCATCCTTTGCGTAAAGATTTCCCGTTAACCGGTTATACACAGGTTAAATATGATGAGAAACTAAAGAAAGTGGCTTATGAGCCAGTCGATTTAGACATAGAATATCGTGAGTTTGATTTTAGCTCTCACTGGCATAGCCCGAGTTATGTATTACCCGGGGATGAAAAGGCAACTGATGTCATTCCTGCGAAAGCAGGAATCCAGAAATAGAATTACATCAAAACCGTCATTGCGAGCAGCCTTAGGCTGCGTGGCAATCTCATGAAATAATACTCCTGAGATTGCTTCGTCGAATTACTACGTAATTCTTCTCGCAATGACGTTTGATCAATATATAATTACTAACCATGACTAACAACACTAAAACTATAACTTTAAATCTTGGTCCGCAACATCCGGCAACTCACGGAGTTTTAAGGTTAATTCTTGAGATGGACGGGGAAGTAGTAAATAACGCCGATCCTCATATTGGGTTACTGCATCGTGGTACGGAAAAGCTTATTGAGCATAAAACATATTTGCAGGCTATACCATATTTTGATCGCCTTGATTATGTTTCGCCAATGTGCCAAGAACATGCGTTTGCTTTGGCAGTCGAGTCGTTATTAGAATGCGAAGTCCCTAGAAGAGCTCAGTTTATCAGAGTATTATTCTCAGAATTAACAAGAATTTTAAACCATACTTTGAATATTGGCAGCCAAGCTTTAGATATCGGTGCTACTACTCCTTTATTATGGCTTTTTGAAGAGCGGGAAAAAATCATGGAATTTTACGAGCGTGTTTCCGGCTCTCGTATGCATTCAAACTACTTTAGACCTGGGGGCGTTGCAGAAGATTTACCTGACGGTTTACTTGAAGATATAGATAAGTTTATAGAGCAGTTTCCTCCTAAACTTCATGATATAGAAAGCCTACTAAATGAAAATAGGTTATGGAAACAACGTTTAGTAGATATCGGCGTTGTGTCTCAAAAAGAGGCAATGGATTGGGGGTTTTCAGGACCGATGCTTAGAGGTTCAGGCATAGCTTGGGATTTACGCAAGTCAAACCCTTATGACGTTTACGATGAAATCGACTTTAAAGTACCAATCGGCAAAAACGGTGATTGTTACGACAGATATTTTGTTCGTATGCTTGAAATGTATGAATCTATTAAGATAATCAAGCAATGTATAGAGAAAATGCCGAAAGGTGCAGTTAAAACCGATGATCCTAAATTAACACCACCAACAAGAGCCAAAATGAAAGAATCTATGGAAGCGATGATTCATCATTTTAAGCTCTATACGGAAGGATATGACGTCCCAGCCGGTGAGACCTACAAAGCAGTAGAAGCTCCTAAAGGCGAGTTTGGTGTATATTTATACTCGCAAGGAGGTAATAGACCTTATAGATGCCGAATTAAAGCCCCAGGCTTTGCTCATTTGCAAGGACTAGATTTTATATCTAAAGGTCATTTAATGGCAGATGTTATTACTATTATTGCAACGCTTGATATAGTATTTGGTGAGATAGATAGGTAGACTCGTCATTACGAGCAGGCATTGCCTGCGTGGACATTAAGCCGTCATTGCGAGCGACTGCAAGGAGCATGGCAATCTCAGGATTTTAGCCCGAGATTGCTTCGCCCTGATTACTACGTAATTCTTCTCGCAATGACGATGAAATCGAGCCACACAGAAACAACACAAAAAATATATGAGTACAAATTTTACATTTGATAAGAAAAATTTAAATCTAGCAGAAGATATTATCAAAAAATATCCACCGCATGGAAAAAGAAGTGCTATATTGCCGCTGCTTGATTTAGCACAACGTCAAAATGGCGGTTGGCTACCCGTGCCTGCTATCGAGTATGTCGCAAATATGCTAGAAATGCCTTATATGCGGGCTTATGAGGTTGCAACTTTTTATAGCATGTTCAACTTAAAGCGAGTTGGTAAATATCATATTCAAGTATGTACTACTACCCCTTGCTGGCTGCATGGTAGTGATGATATCATGAAAATTTGTGAAAAGAAATTAGGTATAAAACTCAAAGAAACCACTGAAGATCAAAAATTTACTTTAAGTGAGATAGAATGTTTAGGAGCATGCGTTAACGCTCCGGTCGTACAAATCAATGATGATTATTATGAAGATCTAACTGAAGAAAAAATGGAAAAACTAATAGATGAGTACTCAAATGATTTTAAGAATTGAATTTTATTTTGAAAGGTGAACACCCGCAGCCTATACTTAATAGGTGAGAATGTGAATCCTTAAAAAAATGAAAGAGCAATTCTTAAAATCAGAAGAGTAAACTGCAAAATGACTAGAATCTTATTATTATTACTTAGATTTTATCAATATTTCATTTCCCCGCTACTCGGCAATAATTGCCGCTTTCATCCCACTTGTTCAGAATATGCTAAAGAAGCTATAACAACACACGGCACACTTAAAGGCTTATGGCTTACCTTTAAAAGAATCATAAAATGCCAACCGTTTTGTAATGGTGGTTATGATGCTGTTCCACTCTCTATAAAAAATTCCAAATTATTTAATAAGAAAATATAAATTATGTTTATTGTAAATCTTAAATATACCTTAGGCTTAGACCTTTCTTCCATTGAAAAATTTATTACAGAACATAGAAAATTTTTAGATAAATATTATGATAAGGGATATTTTATTTTATCAGGTCCTATACATCCGAGAATTGGTGGTATTATTTTAGCTAATATAGAAAAACTAAATCAACTTAAAGATATATTAAAAGAAGACCCCTTTTACATTAATGATATAGCGGAATATGAAATTACTGAATTCACTCCTACAAAATGGCACAAAAATTTAAATATCTTTATAAAAAAATATGAATAAATTAATCCTTTTACCTCGTGAATTTTTTGCAAGAGATACTAACTTAGTAAGCACTGAATTAATCGGTAAAGTCTTATATTTCCAGGGTAAAACGGCTATCATTACTGAAACTGAAAGCTATATAGGACAGGATGATCCTGCTTGCCATGCAGCAAGAGGGCGTACCAAAAGAACAGATATAATGTTTGGTCCTGCAGGCTTTAGCTATGTCTATTTAATTTACGGAATGTATTATTGTTTAAACTTCGTAACCGAGACTGAAGGATTCCCCGCTGCTACTTTAATAAGAGGCGTACATGTTATTTCACCTGAAAATCTATATTTAAATGGTCCGGGTAAATTATGTAAATATTTAGGAATTAATATCTCTCATAATAAATGCGATCTTATAAATAACAACGAATTTTTTGTCAGCGATATCGGCTTAAAGCTCCCCTACTCTACTACTACCCGCATCGGTATTACCAAAGGCACGGATAAATTATGGCGTTATGTTGTTACTGATATCATTAGACTTCCTGCATAAGTCATCTTATAAAGAGGAATTTGAAGGAGACACTACACCTCGAACCGCAGCGTATATAGACATACGTGAGGATTCGAGTACCGGATCGACGTACAAATTACCTTTAGAAGTGATTTATGCAGGAAGTCTTAATTTAATCTCTCAATATAATGTACAGCCTTAATAAGGTCATATTGATTAACGGCAAAAGGACCACGGAAAGGTTTATCAAGGATAAATAATAAAAAAAGCATTGATGATGGAGTGATACAAACTAAACCAACCGAAATCTTATGTAAATAAAGCTTGGTTCCAAGCATACAGACAAAAATTAAATTAATAGCGGTCATTATACATACAACTATCCAATATTGAATATTTAAGGAAAAATAGGACATTTTAATCCTGTTATACCTTACGGTATAAAGCTCTTTTATCTCCTCAATGATTTCCTGCTTAGTAAATAGCTGCATTTGCTCGCTTGCTTTATAAGCTTGTAGTCGCTTATTAATATCTTGGAGGAAAATAAGAGCTTCATGACCAATTTTCTTGCCGTCTTTCATTAATTGCCATTCACGCTGCATTACATCTTTGATATAATTTTTAATATCTAGATAAATTGCAGGTCTCTCATTTTATGGGGAAGCCAACCTACACTATCTGCAAGCCTCATCAACACTATAGATTCTGCTGCCACCCCTTCTTGTGCTTTATTAAAATTACCGAGTAAATAAATTAATACAAAACCGGTTGATACCGCATACATACTACCGACTACACCTGATAAAAACCCGCCAAGACTTCCAAGCTCTTCTTTTTGAAAATTATTAGGAATAATGTATTTTGTTAAATATAAACATCCCGCACAAAAACTCATCAAAACAATATTTATTATGATGAATAAAACAATATTAGGAACGGTATAGATAAAGTCAATTATATGATTAACCATAAGCATTGTAATTTTTACGTTATGTCATTCCCACAGGGCATTAGTCTTGTTGTATGGATACCTAGTCGTCATTGCGAGCTACACTTCCGTCTCTTCTAAGACCCCCGTAGAATCAGCAAGTTTAGTAATTTTCTCAATTTTTAACCGAGCTTCTTTTAGTTTTTTCTCACAATGATTCTTAAGTAAAATACCTCTTTCAAAGCTATTAACTGCCGTCTCTAGACTCTCTTGTCCATTATCTATTTTTTTAACAATTTCCTCAAGCTCTTTTAAAGCTTCTTCAAAGCTAATATTTTCTTCTAAAGTTTTCGTATTGGTCATTTATTTTTGTTTTTTAATGGTTAACTGAATCAGCAGCTTCTTCTGTTTTTGTTTGTGGTATAAGTAATTTTTTTAGCTCACTACTATCAAAAGTTTTCTTAGGAGCAAAAATACTCCCTTGCATTTTTATATTAAGATGTACCAAACTATCTTTATCGGAACTTGTATTTGAGGGATTTAATTTAACAAGCCTTGCCGGTACGTAAAATGATAAAATACTAGATGCATCCATATCAAAATTATATATATTAACTGCAAAAGAAGCCGCACCGCTACTATATTGTGTTGCAAATTTTACTTTCTTTAAAAGGGCAATACCTTTTTGTAGTTCAATATCACCGCTTATACCTCTAATATTTTCTTGTCCTGTGGTTATAGCAGTATTTATATCTTTATCTAAATTTTGTACCTTATAATCAGCTGTATTAATTTTTTCTATAAAAGAATCAATTCCAAAATTATTAACATCTATATTGTTTATAGCAAATTGTGATTTTGTAGTAAGGTTATATAGCTGGCTTTGAAGGCTATTACCGTTAGTCCCTAAACTACCGCTTATACTTACTTTTCCGCTACTTGCAGTAAATATTTTAGGCATAAGAGCCGAAACTTTATCTAAATCTATTGTATTTAAAGCATATACGAAATTTATAGAATAAGGTTCCAATAAAATATTGCCGCTACCTTGAAGCTTGCCGCCTAATAATTCTGCTTCAATATTATTAAATTGTAATAGATTATTATTATTTGCTACATAAAATTTAACATTTTTCAATATTAAATTATTCTGTGATAATGTTGATAATGTCCCGTAAAATTGCAATATAGCTTTATCTAAACTATAATCATTTATTAATTTATTTCTTAAATTAAGCATTCCTGCCGGTGATAATAAATCAGTAGTAAGATTACCGTCCTTAATTTCTATGGTCAAAGACGGTAATACACTTGAAGCATCTAAGTTCCAGCTAGTTGATAAATAGCTGCCCGCGGTTTTAAAATCTAAATTACTAATTTTTATATTAGCCGGTACGATTTTAGCAAGCAAATTCATTTTGTCAAATACATGATCATTATACTTAACACTATCTATCAAAATATCTAAATTAGCTAAATATCCTATTGTTCTAATAGGAATAAATTTACTTGGATAATCTAAAGTTTTCATATCTTTAGTTAAATTTTTTGTAAATTCGATAAGAGGCGAAATTATCGGATACGTCCTACCGCTTAAGTCAAGTGAAGATATATTAAGCGTAGCATCTAAACGAGGTGTTTGAGCAATAAATTTACTAGAAAAATTTCCCGATAAATTTAAATTGTCCGTTTTAAGTAATAAATTTTTAAAAAATAAATCTATTAAAGTGAGTTTTAAATCCGACGACAAGCTAAAAGGAATAGCTTCTTTAATAGTAACATCGTTAAATCCTAAAATATTCAGTAACAAATTTATATCATTATGCTTTAAATATAGCTGTCCATCGAACATACTTCTAACAGCATTCTGTGTTACATTACCTGTAAGCTTAAATTCTCCACCTGACTTAATATTACCTGAAAGTTCATTTATCTTTAAAGTACCCTTTGATAAGTTAGAAGAAAAGACTATTTTTTCTAGTGCTTCATTACTACTTAAAATTATTTCGTTAATTGCTATGTCTGCTTTAAGTAATTTATCAGCAAAAATAAATCTAATATTTGAAGAAAAAGTATTAAATGTTACCTCTGCATTTGGAGAAATTAACGAACTTAGATCTATTTTAGGAAAATCTAATTTCACATTAGTAGTAATATTATCATTTTTAGCAATGTTAACAAATCCATTACCTGTAATAAAAGAGGATGCTATTACTATGTCTTTTAGCTCTATTTCATCTTCATTATTTGAAATATTAAATTTAACGTTTACTGCCTCATTTTGATTAAATTTATTAAAAAGATGGTTTAAATCCGGTAATATATTATACATTACCGATGCTAAATTTTTAATCTGATATTCACCGCTACCGCTAGTAAGCTTAAAATCTTTGTAAATTTGCGATAGCTTAAAACCATAATCATTATTATCAATATCAAGACTAAAATCTACTATATCGTCACGTTTATTAATTGAACCTGAAATTTTACCTATATAGTTACTTGTAGTTTTAAATATGTAATTAGATGATAAAGCATTTTCTTTTTTTAATATACAATTATTAAAATTTAAAATAGAATAATCTTGTTTATTAATAATACTTAGATTAGTAACATTTAGATTTATATTTTGTAATTTATATTTAAAGAAATTCTTTATTAACTCTTCATGATTATAAATATTTAATACATTAGAATTAGAATAAAATTTAGCATCTAATATGTCTATTTTATTAATTTTAGGATTAAATTTTATAAGCGACCACAACGAAAAATGAATTTTAATCTGCTCTAAATCTAACTCTCCTCCTTCCTTTATCGTCTCAATAATTAAATAAGGCAAAGGAAATTTATTCATCTTTATTTTACCAATATTTTCTTTTGCAATTCCTAAATGACTGGTAAGATTATTGGTAACCGAATTGTAGTTAACAAAAGATAATGCACCAAAGATTATAAATAACAATAATGAGAAACAAATTATGATGCCGGCAGCTATTTTTTTTATCATGTCTGTAAAAAAGTTTTTAAATATATTATTATATATAACTATCAAAATTTAAAGGTAAATTAATGAATTCTTTAGAAAATTTAATTTTAGTCGGTGTAATAAAATCATGTCACGGAATTAAAGGTCATGTAATTTTAAAATCTTTTACCGAACCTGCTACAAAAATACTTGAAAGAAATTTAGTAAATGAGTCAGGAGAAGATATACATATTAAGCTAATTAGCCAAAATACTAAAGGAGAATTAATTTGTACATTTAATGATATAGCTACTCGAAATGAGGCTGAAAATTTAAAAGGTTATAAACTATTTTGCTTGAGAGCAAGTTTACCGAAACTAGAAGAAGATGAATTTTATATAGCGGATTTAAATCATTTACCGGTATTAAACCAAGATCATAAAGAAATAGGCAAAATTAAAAATATTCTTAACTTTGGTGCCGGTGATATAATTGAAATAGAATTTTTAGATCAAACAACCGAATTATTACCTTTCAATAAAGAGTTTATCCCTCTCATAACTAAAGATTATGTCGTTTTAAATTATCAAAGAGAAATTTGAGAAATTTAATTTTTCAATCTCTGACTTTTGAGCTGTTTTTGTAATTCTTCAATGCCTTTTTTTGTAAAACCGGTAAATTCAATAATTTCGTCTAAAGGCTTATTTTTCCTTAACATTCTTTTTGCCATCTCTGCTAACTTCATCTCACCGATATTTATTCCTTCTTGCCTACCTTTTTCTATGCCTTGTTGTAGCCAATGATCAACTATACTTCCCATAATTTCTTCTCCTTTTATAGGGTTTAAATGTGATTTAAGTATTTTTTCTATTCTTATTATATCATTTTGACTAATTTTGGTCAAAGTATAGTATAAAATTAACTCTATATAATCAATGCCGATATTAACCTCGGCAAATTTGGGCAAGAGTTCTGCTATTTCTTGCCATCTCTTTAACAAATCTCGTTCATGAATATGCTTCATAAAAAATTGTAAAATTCCTGACCAAGCTGTCTCTTTCAATTGTTCATCAGGAATTTCATGAACATTAATCAGCTGATAATCATTAGTCCAAGTAGCTTTTACCAATTCACTATTTTCAAATAATTTCCATAAATTTCGAGGAGTGTTATATTTTTGTGTGCCATTATAAAACACTAAAGGATATATGAAAGGAAATTTTTTGTTTTTTAGTACTTTCCTATGATGTTCCGCAATATTTAACATATACCTGAATAACCTAAAAGCCGTATAATAATCGGGTTTACTTTGATGCTCTAGCAATAAAAATAAGTATCCGTCTTCACCGTTAAATTTAGCAGAAAATAGAATATCCAATATAGATTCTTTAAGACTTGACTCTATAAAACTATCCTTTTCCATCTTAAGAGTCTCAAATATGAGTGAATCTTTGATATGAGACGGTAAATGCATCTCAAAAAACTCCCTACCAACGAAAGGATTTTCAAATGCACTCCGAATAATTTTATCATGTTTAAGTTTTTTAGACATAAATATTATTGATTTGTGGCACTATAAATACATCAACTATATAATTAGTTCAATTTTTAATTGAGTAAATTATATAAATTTGACAATTAAGTCTTAGAGGCTATCAGTAAATTAATTTTAATTAATAATTAAAAGACTTTTTTAGCAAAAATTAATAAGATTTTTGCAGGAATATTGTTCATATTTCAAAAAAATCTTATAATTTACAGCAAAAAAGAACTAAATTATTGGTGAAAATTTGTTTACTGATAGCCTCTTAAATACTATAATTAATATATGTATATAAATAGAAGGTTAAACTCTATGCCTAAAACTTTAAAATACTCACTTATTATATTTATAAGTATAATATTGTTATTAATTATTATTCCTTTCTTTATTCCTTTAAATAATTATAAAGGAGTAATAATAGATAAAGTCAAAGAGGCTACAAATAAAGATTTAACTATTAACGGCGATATAAAATTATCTTTATTACCAAATCCGGCAGTATCACTATCAGAAATTAAATTATCATCAATAGACGGCACGAAAGAACCTCATCTAATTTCCGTTGAAAATGCTAAAGCGTCATTAAAGCTTTTTCCTCTTTTTAGAGGAGCAATTGAAGTAGCTTCTATAGAACTACAAAAACCGATTATAAATCTAGAAGTTTTGAATAACGGACAAAAAAATTGGCAATTTGCTACACCTACCTCTAATAATAACCCTAAAATAAATAATGTTAGTTCTGCAGAATCTACTAATGCTAATAGTGAATTAGAATTTCCTATTTTGATTAGTCATTTTAAAATTATAGACGGGAAAGTAATATATATAGAAAAAAATAGTGAGAAAATATTTAACGATATTAATTTAGATACTAAAATAAAAAGCCTTAAAGGTCCTATAGATTTTACTTTAGCTTTAAAGGCTTTGGAGCAACAGATTAATATAGACGGAAATATTGAAAAAATCGGGAAAATAATTCCGTTAAGTGCTAATATTAATCTTGCCAGTGAAAAAATTAAAATCGAAGGGAAATTTGATAGCGAAAATAATTCTTTTATAGGTAACGCAAATATTAAAGGCAATACTAAAGCTTTAGGCGTGCCGGCTGACTTACAAAATGACTATGAGCTAACTACGGCAATTACTGCCGATAATAAAAATATAACTATAAAAGATGCCAGACTTAATTATCCAAATATAGAATTACTAGCAAATGCAAATTATGATATAGAACGTAATAACCTAAAATCAAATATCATTGTAAATCCAGGTAACATTATAACCGAAATTAGCTCTAATTTAGATAAGACAAATATTATGCTACAAGCTGATAGTTTAAAACCTATACTTGATGCTCTAAAGCTAAAGACCGATAAATTACCACCTATTATTAACCAGAAACTGAATCTTACTTCTAATGTAATTAGTAATTCTCAAACAATAAAATTACAAAATATTAATTTATCGGCGGCCAATAGTAATCTAACCGGAGATATTGAGTTTAAAAACTTAGCACAAGATATCACTATTTCTCATAATCTAAAAATTAATAATTTTGAGTCGTTTATATCTCTTATGGGAGTAAGTAATTTAAGTAAGATTGGGGTATTACAGTTAAATGGGGAAGTACAAAAAATAAAAGATACTTACCATATTAATAATAAAATATCTGCTTTTAATACTAACATATCTATCAAAGGCGATATTAATTTAGCAGCTCAGAAGCCAAATTTTAATCTTAACTTATACAGTCCTTTAGTTAATTTGGATAAAATTCTTGCAAGTAATAGCCCTACCACTGTTCCAAGTAAAACTAGTAGTCCTGCTACTCAAAACATACCTACAGCTAAAAATAATTCTCCTTGGTCAAACAATACTATTAACCTAGGATTTTTAAATGAAATTGAAGGACAATTATCAGCAAATATTGATAAACTAACTAACGACTCATTAATCATAAATAATTTAAAAGCAAAATTAAATATCACCGGCGGCACGCTGAATATTACTTCAGTTAATGCGAGCATTTACGGTGGCGAACTAAGTATCACGGGTTATGTGAGTTCAGGAAAAGATCAAAACGCTACAATTAAAATTGATCTAAAAAATGCCTATCTCAAAAGTTTAACTCCGCAATCGGGTAAAATAAAAATAACCGATGGACGACTAAGTTTTAAAACGGATCTTACTTCTCGCGGTAATAGCGTTTATACATATGTTAATAATCTAAATGGACAATTTAACGTAAATAGCGATAACGGAAAAATAAGCGGGTTTGACTTAAACCGAATTGCAGATGCAGTACATAATGCTAAAAATACCGAAGGAGTATTACGGCTTATTAACAGCTCTTTTAGCGGCGGATCAACATCTTTCAAAAATTTAATTGCCGGCGGCAATATAACGCAAGGCAAGCTTAATTTAAATGAATGTAGTTTAGATGCTACGCCTGCCAAAGCAAATGCAAGTGGTCAAATTAACTTACCACAATATATGATGGATATTAGTGCAAGCGTTACTATTGGGGAGTTACCGCCTATAGCCGTTAAATTATACGGATTCATAAATAACCCACAGCATAAATTAGATATTCAAGCTTTTCAGACATATTTAGTTAAAAACGTATTTAATAGCGTTATTAAAGACCTAAAAAGCGGAGAAAAGAAACCTGAAAATATTATTAAAGATGCTTTAGGTCTTAGAAAGAAAAAAGATACAAATACAGAGGAACAAAGCAGCCCTTCGCCGGAAAACCAACAAGCAGATCCTGTGAATAAACTGCTACAAAAAGGATTAAAGAAACTGTTTTGATGTGACCGTCACGTGTGTTGTATGACTTATTATTTCTCTCTGTGTCATCCCGTGATTTATTCGGCTTTGTTTGCGTGGCTCAATGTCATTCCCACTTAGGAGGGAATCCAGTAGTCCTTAATGTCACCCCGTGGCTTGACCACGGGGTCCAGGTTTTTATTTTTTCCTGGATCCCGTAAATAAATCACGGAATGACAGAGAAAAAACTGGATTCCTGCCGTTGCTAAGAATGACATTGTACGCTTTTTCTGAGCCATACAACAACGCTTTCTTACAATGACTACATATATATTTAATTAGGAATACCAACTATTCGCATTTAAGTGCATCCCCCAATTGATAAACTTCTATTATTTCTTCAGTATCTAATACCAAATTAGGTATGTTTTTAGGAAAATCTTGAATTGCTTTAGTAATTTTTGCTGCTTCTTCATCATAATTTGCCTTTTTCAACAAAATAATAAAATCTTCATATAATGATTTTTTATTTGGATTTAACCCTATAGCTCTTTTGATAGAAGCGAGTGCTTCTCCTCCGGATTTATTTTATGTAACTTATTAAAAAACTCTTCGTGGTAGTATGCTTTACTTGGATCTAATTCAATAGCTTTCTTTAATGATTTAATTGCATTATCTTGTTGTTTTTCCATTAAAATAGAACTTAAACTATGAAAAACTTCAGCTTCCCTATTGTTATATTTTTCAGTTTTATTATAAGTTTCAATAAAATTTGAAAGTCTTCAGGATCAGTTTCAACGAATTTTCGTAGATTGGCTTTTTCTTCTTGATATTGATATCTGTTATGAAGAGCAAGACATTTTTTAAACAGCTCTGCAATTTCATCTTTAGTCATAATCTATCCTCCATTAATCTACTATAATATAAAAAAACTAAACCGGTAAAGCTAATATTTACCCATATTGTTTTTTCCATTCTATTTTCATCTTTTTATATTTCTTATTATCTTCTGCCTCTTGCCATTTTTTGAAAAATATATCGGCACTTTTTACTTTTTTTGGGTCACCCCCTCCTCTTTCTAATTTCTTATAATCATGTTCTTTGTCATATTTTTTCCCACCTTTATAATTAGCATAACGTCTACTTCTAGTAAAACCCATTTGCAAATATTTACGAGCCATATCAGCTCCAACAAAATCATTATCCTCTAAGTATTTTAAAAATATTTCATATATTTTTTCACTACTTTCTTTAGCAATTTCAGGAATTTTAAACTTCCAATAAGGCAAAATTTCATTTTTATATGGTTGACAAATTAATACTCCTTGTTCACCTTTACCTACTCTATAGCTTTCCGGGCATTTACGATAATCAATATCATTTTTCCATTTATAATTTTTATTATCAAAATTTAGATAGCTTGGTTTTTCCATAACTTATGATATATTTGTAATTAATAATTTATAACTACAATTTCAATATAAGTAAATAAATCTGAAGCTTGTAAAGCTAAGTAAGTATTTTAAATAAACTTTAATTTAAAATCGTATGGTTAAGAAAATAGTACAAAATACGAAAACTTTGCATGTACGTTCTAATGGAAGATCAGCGGATTACATAACTCCTAACTTTATATATGGCTGTGCAGGAGGTTGTAGAAATAGTTATTGTTATGTTATGCGTCACAACTATGAAACATTATATATAAATGAAAATATAGATCAAATACTAGACGTGTTAGACAAACACATAGAGAGTTTACCGATTAAAGTTTCAAATCAAACGGATTCAAAATATTGGACATATGATATAGGTTGTTCTACCGATGTAAGTTTACATTGGAAACACACTAATTGGTTAAAGATATTTAATTTCTTTAAAGAACATCCGCATGCTAAAGCAACTTTTGCTACTAAATATGTTAATCCTAAACTGCTTAATTTTAATCCTGAAGGCAAAATAAGGATTAGATTTAGTTTGATGCCGGCAAGGATAAGTGAGATATTAGAGCCAAAAACGAGTCCGATTATCGAGAGAATAAAAGCGGTGAATATTTTTATTAAAGCAGGTTACGAAGTTCATCTAAACTTTTCTCCTATTATTGCTTATGAAGGCTGGCTTACCGAATATGCAAAGTTATTTGAAGATTTAGATCAATACATAAATAACCAATATAAACCGTTTATAAAAGCGGAATGCATATTTTTAACACATAACGACAAGCAACATGAAAGAAATATTGCCTCAAATAGTTTAGAGAGTGAAGCTTTAATTTGGCAACCAAATATACAGGAAAATAAAGTAAGCAAATATGGAGGCAAGGCTGTACGTTATAAAGCCGGTATTAAGAGTAATTTTATAAAACGATGGAGTGTGTTGCATGACAGGTTACTCCCTTGGAATCAAATCCGATATATCTTCTAACTCTTCTTATTTAAAAATTACAGTTATAAATAAAAAATTACTTGCATGAAAATAAACCTATGATATGTTTCTTCACGTTGGGTTTCAATTTTATCTTCCATAAAAGTAACCTAACACTATTATCTCTCAGCTAATAAGGGATATAGTGCTAGTTGAGGACAAAAGTAAAAATATAAAAAACAAATAAAATATCGAATAGGCAAAAAATCGTTTAGCCTGTTTGTTATCAGGGGTGTCATAGAATAAAGAACCGGAATAATATAGAAATACTAACCCAAGAATACCGGAAGTTATTAAATATATAAAATTATTCATTCCAATAAAAAAAGGCATTAACGAAACAATAAATAAAAGAATGCTATAAATTAGAATTTGTTTCTTAGTATATAAATTCCCTTTTACTGCAGGCATCATCGGTACTTTACAGTTTTTATAATCATCGTTACAGAATAAAGCAAGAGCCCATGAATGCGGCGGCGTCCAAATAAAAATAATCAAAAATAATATAATCGACTCTAGAGATATAGTATTGCTTACCGCTGCATAACCTATCACAGGAGGTAATGCTCCCGATACTCCGCCAATAACGATATTTTGTATAGAACGACGCTTTAACCAAATAGTATAAATACAGATATAATAAAAAATAGTGAATAACAGTAAAAAGGATGCAAGTAGATTAACACATAAAGCCATAAAAAATACTGCAAAAAATCCCGTTATCAAACCAAAAGATAAAGCCTCATCAGGTTCTATAGCACCTCTGACGATAGGTCTTTTTTGAGTACGTTTCATTAAGCTATCGATATCTCTATCGTACCACATATTAATTGCCCCTGCACTTCCTGCCCCAAGAGCTATGCAAACAACTGCAATACCGGCAATAAAAGGATGCACGGAATAAGGAGCAAGCCATATACCTACAAAACCTGTAAAAATCACAAGCGACATCACACGCGGTTTCATAAGTAAAATATAGTCTTTAACAGTACTCTGTGAATGATTGATTTTATCTAAATTGATTGGCGTTACTAAAGAACTCATATGAAATATTTTTTAATTAAATATAAAAAGTTTTAGGTTAAAAATCAATGATTGACTTTGATATAAGAAATGTATATATTTTCTTGTAATTCAAATATAAAGTTAAGGATATTATCAGTGACAAAAATTGTTCGTTCTAAATATAAAGCTAGTAGAAGACTTGGAGTAAGTCTATGGGGTGATAGCAAGGATGCTTTCAATACACGAAATTATCGTCCCGGACAGCATGGGCAGAATACCATGATTAAAACTTCAGATTATGGTTTACATTTAAAAGCTAAGCAAAGATTAAAATGTCACTACGGTCGTGTCACTGAAAAACAATTTAGGAATATTTTTGCACTTGCTCAAAAAATGAAAGGTAATACCGGTGAAAACTTCATTGGGTTACTTGAAAGCAGACTTGATACAGTAGTTTATAGAATGAATATAGCTCCAACTATTTTTGCTGCAAGACAATTAGTTTCACACGGACATATTAAATTAAACGGTAAGAAAGCCGATATAGCAAGCATACGACTAAAGGAAGGTGATGTTATAGAAGTCAAAGAATCCGTAAAACAAATACCGCTTATCCAAGAATCCGTTTCAAAACAAGCTCAAACAACACCAGGCTATTTATCATTTGATGTACCTTCATTAACCGGTAAATATTTAAGAGTTCCTGCTCTTTCTGATGTTCCATATCCTTTTGAAGCAGAAGTTCATTTAGTAATCGAGCTATATTCTCGTTAATAATTACAAAAAGGCAGGTTTTATTTATCTGCCTTTTTACTTTCTTCCCTACACCTACATTTTTCCTTTATACTATAACACAACTTATCACCTAATTCGGCAGCGTTTATTAAAGATAGATTAGTTAAGAATTTAACGTCTGAGCTAAGAAAAAACTGTAAATTTTGACGTAGCAAGAATGAATTGACACGCTTCTTTCAGTCGCTCGAAATGTATTGTTGCGTGGATCAATTTCACCTCTGTTATCCCGTGGCTTGACCTATAGTACCGGACAATTTTTAAAAAGCTCTCGATGTCATCCCTACGAAAGCAGGGATCCATGCTAAAAAAATATTGATTTCAAAGATTTTTTTATTAGATAATTTTTTTTTCAAGTGGGGCTTTTTTAAAGCTCGATTTATCTCGCTTTATTTTGGATTCCTGCTTCCGCAGGAATGACATAAAGTGAAAATTGTCCGGTACTATAGGTCAAGCCACGGGATAACAGAGGTGAAATTGATCCACGCGGGCAACGCCTTGCGATGAGCGAAGCTCCATATATAATAATTGTTTCTACTTGCGTATTATTTTTAAGAACATATAATGCCATTATTTTAATAAAAATTAATAATTATGGTATTCTCTTTTTTATTTCGTAAAAATCCGGTAATAAAATCTTTTTCTAACTTAGGCTATGATATAGATGATATAATATCTACAATCTCATCTAATAAGGTAAATTTTAATAAAAATAATGTGCTGCTTCTACCTTTTCCAAGAAGTTAGCATATGGAACGCATTTAATAATTAGCGGTATAACTGGTTTTATTGTAAATGGGACAAAAGGAGGCAGTATTTTTGTTTCGGCAACTCTTGCTGATGAAATCTTAATAACCGAAGGGTATTTTCAGAAACATTATCTTACTTCTGCCACATTTAAAAGAAGTTTAATCTACCCTATCACTACAAATCTCATCACAACTTTTCCTAATTATTCAGTACCAATTTATTTAACTTCTACAACTGCAATATTAAGCTTAACATATTATGGGACTGATTTCTTAAATTATCAGGAAAATTTAAAAGAAATTCAGACAAACTTAACTCCTAATATTAGGGTAATTGACCCTAATATACTTTCTAACAATTTTAAAAATGATTCAAAAAATGAAATTAAAGATGTAACTCAAGGATTTTATCACATTTCTAATAATCCAATTATTAGAAATATGGTTATAACAAATGTTTTAGATTTAATTGAAGCATGTATAAATAGTAGTTTTATTAACTATACCGGAAATGATGGCAATACATTAATTGCATTAACCTTACTCATACAGGACCCTAATGCTGCTATAGGACCTCTTATTTCTCAAGGAGCAAAAATCAGTATTTTATGGTGTGGAAAAAATATAATAAGCACACTATTCCAATCATATAAAACTTCTTTAATACAAAATACTCAAGATTTAATCGAACAAAAGGCTTTAGAACTGTTACTAAACGAGGAATATAAAAGTAAAATCTTAGGATTAAAGGATATAGAAGCTATTACTAATAATTTATTTATTGATCAGAATAGTTACATACCGGCTCAATCTACTTTATTTGAAGTAATAACCTCTGGTCCTGATCAATCAATCATTAAAAGTAATAAACAATCATTAGAAGAAAAAATTAACACACTATTTATAAAATTGGATCTAGGTACATTAATTACGCACTTAAGTGATAAAAATTATGATGTAATAAATGCACCGAGCGGCGGTCAAAAGAAAAAAATTGGAATCATTAAAGCTATAATTTCAAACCCTAAAATATTAATTTTAGACGAGGTGTTTGCCAATCTTGATAAAATATCTATAGAAAATGCACAACAAGCTTTAAAAGAATTTTTACCGGAAACTTTAATGCTTGTAGTACATCATGACGGTAAATCTCATGATTATAATAATTTTTATGATCAGTATATAAATCTTGAAGATTTGTACGCTGAAATAAAATTATTAGGAGAATAGCTATTCTATTCAACCCTATATACTGTATATACTAAATCTAGATGTTCAATTATGGGAGTTTTTTAAGATTTCTTTATAGACTTCAAGGTTTTTTCTTAGCATTAGATCAAGAGAGAAATTATTAATTACCGTATGTCTTGCTGCTTCTTGGATTTTCTTAGCAGTATCAGTACCTAAAATCGAGAAACAATAATCGATTTTCTCTGCTAACGCTTCGGCATTATTTGGTTCTACGTGGAAACCGGTTATATTATTATTTATCGTTTCTACTGCCCCGCCGATATTAGTTGCAATAACAAGCTTCTCCATCGCCTGCCCTTCTATAATAGTACGTCCGAAAGCTTCAGGCTCGATTGAGGCAGAAACGATAATATCGGAAATCCCATATAGGTTTATTATATCCGAATCATTACCGAAAATTTGAATTTTATTTTGAAGCTTTAGAGTAGCTATAAGCTCTTTGACTCTATTAGTAAAATTGGGATGTCTAGATATATCGCCAACCATTAAACAATAAAAATCTCTATGTTTTAACTTACTTAATGCTTCTACTAGAACAAGATGTCCTTTCCAGCTTGTCATTCTAGAAGGCATTAATATTATCGGCACGTTGCTCGGTGCATCATATTTATCACGACATTTTTTAAGTTTTT
This sequence comes from Rickettsia felis URRWXCal2, assembly GCA_000012145.1. GTDB lineage: Bacteria > Pseudomonadota > Alphaproteobacteria > Rickettsiales > Rickettsiaceae > Rickettsia > Rickettsia felis. Next base: position 584,053 of record CP000053.1, on the reverse strand, counting down.
CAGGCGTTAAATTTGCCGGATCAAAATAATCACAATTTACTCCACGCTCAATTACTACTATTTTGTCTTCATCAATTTTATAGTTTTCAAGCAAATGTTGTTTTACAAAATTGGATACAGCAATAACTTTCTCGCCTTTTAGCATTATGCTATTATAATATTTTTTAAAACTATTCGGAATATTATAAACTCCATGAAAAGTAGTCAGAAATTTAGCGTTCGTCCATTTTGTTGCTAGATATGAACTCCATGCCGGTGCCCTTGATCTTGTATGAACTATATCAACATTATATTTTTTGATTATTTCTGCTATCAATTTTGCATTATTCAGAATTACAAAAGGATTTTTACTGCTACTATTCATTTCAATATGCAATATATCTTCCTTATCTAACTCTTTAACTAGAGTACCGCCTGCTGAAATTATAATAGGAGTATGACCGAGAATTTTAAGATATTTTGCAACTTCTATAGTACCTCTTTCAACCCCTCCCGAGACTAGAGCAGGAACTACTTGCAAAATAGTATATTTATTGTATCGTTTACTTGACTTTAATGAAGGCATTAAATCTCAATCTATTAAAATAATTATTTAAAATGCACAAGCTTTATAATAAAACACAAGACAAATTTATTGTCTATGATAATTATAGAATAATTAATACAAATATTCCATCTGTAATTTTTTTACACGGCTTGATGTCTAGTATGCAATCAACTAAGGCTATCTATTTAATAGATTATTGTAAAAAAAACAATTATAATTTTATTGTTTTTGATAATTTCGGCCATGGAAACGCATCGGGACGATTTGAGGAGCAAACAATTAGTGATTGGTTAGAAGGAGTATCACTAATTTTAGACAAATTAATTGATACGAAGGCAATATTAGTAGGTTCGAGCATGGGAGGATGGTTAGCACTTCTTGCAGCTTTAAAATTCCCTGATAAAATAAAAGGGCTTGTGTGTTTAGCTCCCGCTTCCGATTTTACTGAAGATATTTGGCAAAATATATCTCTAGATGATCAAAATAAGATGCAAAAAGAGGGAATATTAGAAGTAAGAGGTAAAAATTGTGAGCATAAATATCCTATAAGCTATAAACTGATAGAAGATGCAAAAAAACATTTATTATTGACAAAGAAACAGATTGATATAAATATACCGGTACATCTAATTCATGGAATGTTAGATGAAGACGTGCCTTATAATGTTTCAGTAAAATTATTAGAAAAAATAATAAGTAAACAAATAGTAATGAAGCTAATTAAAGACGGTCACCATAATTTATCTAGAGAAGAAGATTTAAAGGTAATGACAAATTCCTTAGAAGAAATGATAAGTAATATTAAATAAAAAACAAATATGTATAGCAAAATAAATAAAGTTCATGATTTTAAAGAAGTTATAGAAGCGGTAAAACAAGCCGATAATACTAGCTTAGTGCTTTTTGATGTAGATGAAGTAATTGTAATGGATAGTGATGAATCTAGGTTAACACATGATTATAGAAAAGAATTAATGAATAACATTGAAAAAAGACTTACTAGAAAAGAATGTGAATTATTACTTAGCGTTATTCTTAAAGAAAAAAAAGCGAGATTCGTTAATTCAGACATTTTAAAAATATTTGCTCTACTTAAAGAAAAAAATATTCCGGCAATGGGGCTTACTAAACTTCCTACCGGTAAATTCGGCGTAATTGAAGATATGATCGAATGGAGAATTCGTGAACTCACTGAATTAAAGGTAAATTTTCAAGAATTTTCACCTTTAGAAGATAAAATAACAATCGAGGATTTTAATATCGGTTACGGTAAACCTACATTAAAAGATGGCATAATTTATACTGCGGAATATGATAAAGGAAGCGTACTTGAATATGTATTACGCAAAACAGATTATTATCCGCAATCAATAATATTTATTGATGATATAGAAGAAAATTTACTATCATTACAAGAAATTTGTAAGAAACTAAAAATTAACTATCAAGGATTTGAATTTATGGGTTCTGCTATCGTTCCTGAACCTGATCTTGATGAACAATTAGAAAAAATCAGATTTGAAATTCTAGAAAAAGAATATAAATGGTTAACGGACGAGGAACTTAAAAAGCATACTTTGTCATAACTTGGAGGTATTATTGCGTGGAGCGGTAAATCCAATATGTCACCCCGTGGCTTGACCACGGGGTCCATAAAAACAATAAAAAATACTAATAATTTTAGTATTTTTAACTGGATCCCGTGGTCAAGCCTATAGTACCGGACAATTTTTAAAAAGCTCTCGATGTCATCCCTGCGAAAGCAGGGATCCATGCTAAAAAAACCTTGATTTCAAAGATTTTTTTATTAGATAATTTTTTTTTCAAATAAAGCTTTTTTAAAGCTCGATTTATCTCGCTTTATTTTGGATTCCTGCTTCCGCAGGAATGACATAAAGTGAAAATTGTCCGGTACTATAGGTCAAGCCACGGTATGACAGAGGTGAAATCCATCCACGTGGGCAATACCTAATGTAGACAAACTAACTAGATGACACCTATTCAACTTAGAGTATAATATTATGCCCGCAAAACTTATTGTTCTTTTTACCTTACTTATTTCCCTTTCTACTATGGCAAGTAAAAAGGAAGAAGAAAAAATTACAGGAGTAAAAGCAACTAAAGTACAAATTGCCGAACTTTACGACATATTTAATATTGTAGGGCAATGCCAGAATGATAATAGCCGTGATTATTATGCTAATGCCATTGGAGTAGTTGAAAAAGTTTCAGCACATCAAGGAGAAATAGTAAAAAAAGGCGATATATTGCTAGTTATAGATAAAAACATAGCAGAAACCACTAAATCTAGAGCAGCAGCTTTATTAAATACAAAACAAGAAGATTATAATAGAAAAGAAGCTTTATTTGCTAAAAAATTTGTAAGCAACGAGGAATATAAAAGGTCAAAAAGCGAACTTGAAGATGCTAAATTTAATTATTCCAAAGCTCTAAAAACATATAATGACATGATAATTACTGCACCCTACTCCGGTAAAATAGGCGTAATTAAGTCTATGGTCGGTGATGAAGTAAAAATAGGCGACTATCTTTTTAGCATTACCGGAACAGAAAACTCACAAAGTATTTTTATTGAATTGCCGGAATCTTTAAGCGGAAAAGTTGGAGTCGATACTGAAGTTTTAATTGCAGGGAAATTTAAAAGTACAATCGAGGCAGTATCGCATTACTTATCAGATAACGGTACTTTAACAGCTAAAATTATTTTACCTATAGGGACAAAAATCCTGCATAATAGCTTCGTAGATGTTACGCTTATAATTAATCCTCACAAAAATCTAACCGTTCCTGAAAGTTGTATTCAACGAAATAATCAAGGTAACTTTATTTATAAAATAGACGGTGATACGGTAAAACAATTATATGTAAAAATCGGTACACGTACAGAAGGTTTAATTGAAATTACCTCTAAGGATATTAAAGAAGGTGACTTAGTCGTTACCGAAGGTATGACTAAAATCGGCGACGGCTCAAAAGTTAAGATACTTGAGGAATAGTTATTTATATATGCTTTCTAAGCCATCTCTGTATTCTAGAGATTGTTGCACGTATTCCTTCTTGCCTTATAGAAGTAATAGTTAACAAAATCAAAATTTTTGTCACAAAGCAATAGGTTTGTATTTTTTGAATTACATAATTATTGTTGAAAAAAGAAATATTACTTTTTTTATAGTCTTTATTTTCTAATAATCTTAATTGTGTAACAGCCGCTAATAACAAATTAATAGTAAACGGACTAAATTTACTTAAATAAGGATCATTAAGAACATAAGAAGTAATATTTATTAAACCTACTGAATATTTATTTGGGTCCATAAACGTATTAGTACCACCGCTAATTCGTACTTTAGACAATTCTTTGTCTATACCACCTATTGAGTTTTTACTAGCAATAGATATCCATAAACAACAATCTTCACCGCTTCTTATATTTTCAGGAAATAAATTTTCTTGGAATAATGTCAAAGTTCCCATAACTGTCGGCATTGCTATTGGACAAGTTTGTATAATTTGAGGAAAAACATTTCCACTAAAAAACCCAGAATGAACAGATTCTATATATTTTCCTTTTTCATTTATTTTTTGATATGAAGTATGAGAAAATATAAAATTATTTTCTTCCATAAACTTTAATTGGATTTCTATTTTATCCTTATAAAATAAATCGTCTGAATCAAGGAAAGCAATATATTTCCCTATAGCATTTTTAATACCTAAGTTACGTGCAGCAGCAGGTCCTTCATTTTTTTTATGAAAATATCTTATTCTTTTATCTTTTTTGCATATTGAAGTTAATTCTGATATATCATCAGTCGATCCATCATCTATTATAAGTATCTCAAAATTTTTGTGGGTTTGAATAAGTACACTTTCTATAGCTTCAATTGCCCAATTTATTCTATTATATACCGGTATAATAACACTAACTTTAGTATCATGTAGTACTTGCTTAGCCATAGTATTTGCTAAATCACAAGCTTTTTTATACGGAGTATTATTTGATAAAAAAGTAGCTGTACGAGTTAAAAATAAATAAGGAGAATCTTCCATTTTGATCATTTCTTCTTCTGTTAACTCATGAAGAAACGATGACCATAATACATTACATTCTTCGTTATGATTTGATATTTTTTTACTACCTTGTTCTGAATGAAAACGAGATTTAATTAGGATAGACTCGTCAAAATGAATAGGGGCAACACGGAGAATTTTAAACCATAAATCATAATCTTGCGTTGTCGGTAAAGCTTCATTAAATATACCGATTTCATGAAAATATTTAGCAGGAATTAATAATGAACAACCATGTATTAATCCTCGTAATAAAGGTAATAAAGAAATATTAAGTTTATTTATAGGTAGCACACTATCCGGTTTAATATAACGTAAAGAGCTTCCTTTTTCATCAATTAATTCATAACCGCCATAAATAATAGTATCTTTATTATCTAATTTATTTAATATGTTAACTTGATGCTCGATTTTATTAGGATAGTATATATCATCATGGCTAAGCCACGAAAAATACTCACCTTTCATGTTTTTTATACCATAATTTAAAGCCGAACCACAACCACCGTTTTCTTTATGAAAATAGCGTATTTTATCACCGTATGATAATGCTACATTTTCTGTTTCTCCATTATCTTTAGAGCCATCATTAACAACTACAATTTCAATATTTTCATATGTTTGGGCTAAAGCACTATCTATCGCTTCACGCATATAATTAGCTCCATTATAGACAGGTATAATAATGGAAACTAAAGGACAATAAATATTTAAAGGTTTATCTTTTTTAGTTATCATAACTTTTAGAAATAATTTATAAAATGTCGGTTTTATTGTGGCATTGCTAACTAAAGAAAGATAATAATAAAAAGCTCGATGTCATCCCGTGATTTATGAACTAGAGCCAGTTAAAAATACTAAATTTATTAGTATTTTAAGTTATTTTCCTAGATCTAGTTCCCAAACCACATTATGACATCTCTCTTTAGTTAGCAATGCCTTTATTGTTTAAATTTTCTATAGAGCTTTAAAAAAATAGATTTTTCTTCTTCACTAATAATTAGTTTATTTTTAAGAATTTTTATTTCTTCTAAAGCATGATTTAGCTCTGTTACAGTATTATTTAATTTAATTTCACAATTTAAGTTTTTCTCTTCGCTATTTTTTAATGCATCCCTAGCTTGTAGCAATTGTTTTAATATATCTTGGAATTGCAAACCTAGCTTTTCTAAAAATTCCGGAGTCTAAGCTGAGATTGGATAGTTAAATAATTGTTTTATAGGCTTTAAATCTGAGTTACTAGATACACAGATTATAGAATTAGGAGGATTTTCTTCAGAATGTGTGTCGTTAGTTACACCATCTAATCCTTCATAAAAAAACTCTCTATTCGTATATGACGTAAAGTCTTTTTCAGTAATCCAATTAACTAAATTATATATGTTTCCTTCTGGTTCATTAAAAGGTACATTTACTATTAATCGTTTTTTACATTTAAGATTAAGTGCTAGATTTAACCCATCTTCAATATGCTCAAGTGCATGTCGTGATACAATATAATCATATTCTTCTGCCTTTTTAATAAAACTAACTAAATCAGATTTAATATATTTTATATTAGATGCTCCATAATTTTGTTCAGCATAAATTATAGATTCTTTACTGATATCTATTGCGGTAATTTCTACTCCTAACATATCGCTAAGCATGAAAGTGCCGTGTCCTGTTCCACAACCTATATCTAGAATTTTTATTTTTTGATTTATTATTAATGGGCTATTAAGTATATCGGCTTCTATAATTTTTTTAAAAAATTTATAACTACTTTTATGACGAATTACCTCTAAAACATCATGAGTTTCCCCAGGAATTAATCTTTCACCATCATTATAAATTTCTTCTAATATATACATATTTTAATTATTATAATTTTAACAAATATTCGGCGATAAATGCAGCAGGGTTTTCTACAGGATCAAGCATCTTTTTAAATTGATTTCTGCCACTACTATTTTTGTGATAAGGTAAATAATGATTTTGCTTAATAAATTCTACATAGTTAATAATATCTTGCGGCTCATAAGCAAAATACATATATTTTTTTAATTCTTTAGATAGAGCATTGCTATTAAACTCATTATTCCAACCATTACTTAAGTAAATTATAGGCTTATCGGCAACTACTACTTCAGCAAGAGATGAGAAGTACCGTCACTTATTACAATATCCGACACCATTATATCATCTAGTAACGACCTGAATGCATGTGCAGAAACAGTAACATTCTTTAAAGAGTTAAATCTACTTAATATATTATCCATATCACTTTGGCTTAAGTAATTTTTACTGACCGCATAGGTAAATAATGTAACATGCGGTCTTATAATAAAATGAATATCAGGATGTTGTAATGCATAATTATAGAAAAAATAGTGATAATTTAAGAAAGTAGAACCTCCTTCATATAAATCTCTATTTTTAAATGATAATTCCCATCTAGGAAGCCATAAAATGGTTTCCTAGTTTGGTTTTTCTCCAATGTTATAATTTCTTACTTCATAGTATGGTTGATAACCTGAAACAATAACTCTATCCTTAGGAAATTTATAATTACTAATAAAGATATCCTTTGTACTTTCTGAATCAACAAATACCGTCTCTATGAAACTTGATAACTTATCATCATCAATATTTTTTTGATGAAAGATATGCGGACCATAGACTATATACATAATTTTTGTTTTAGTTCCTCTAAAACTCTTATACAAATTAGCAGCCGTAAAAGGTTCTGATATATAGCCTTGAAAATTTTCATAAGGGTTTTGCGTAAAGATAGAATCCGGCTGATAATTTTTTAATTCAGAAATTTCACATTTTGTATTAACATTTGAATAAGAAGCATACTTACCACATGGATATATTACATCTTGTGTATCAAATTTACTAATAAATTCGGTATCTATTCCTCCTTGAATATTGGGATGAGGATGAGGTACTATTACAATTTTGACATCATGACCTATTTTTTTCATCTCATTATACATTGCGTATACGCCTTTGCCGCCGAATATCTCTGTACTAACAAGAAAAACTATTTTTTTATAAGAATTTTCTTTGGAATAGCAAAAAGAAGATATAAGAGTTATTAGTAAAAAAACACTTAAAAATAAAGTGTTAGGTTTTATTAATTTAAAGAATTTCATGTTTTTGATATGACAATAATGAATAGGATTACTTCTTAAACCAAACGCTGCGATTAACATAATCCACATAACTTAAAACTATACGCAATATTTTCTTTGATACAAGACCCGCTTCAGCATAATCCGACACGATATCTTGCAAGCGTTTATTATTCTCGTGTTCTTCCGTAATAGCTTTCACCGATTGTAGTACCCGTTCAGCTTTAAAGCCCGACATAATAAGCGTTCCGGCATCCATACCTTCAGGACGCTCATGTGCCTCTCTAATATTTAAAGCAGGTAAATTAAGTACCGATGCTTCTTCGGTAATAGTACCGCTATCGGATAAAATACAAAACGCATTCATCTGAAGTTTGACGTAATCCGTAAAACCAAAAGATGGCAAAAACCTTATTTTATCTCCTAAATCTTTAAACCCTTCTAAATCCTCAAGCCTTTTTTTAGTCCTTGGATGTGTTGAGAAAATTACGGGGAAATTATACTCTTTAATAAGCGTTTGTAAACTACTTAATAACTCTTTCAGATTATTTTTGACGTCGACATTTTCTTCACGATGTGAGCTAATTAAGAAATACTGCTTTGATTTTAACGATAATTTATCTAAAATATCCGACTTTAATATTTTAGGCATAAAACGGTCAAGAACTTCAGGCATATGCGAGCCTGATTTAAAAATAAGCTCAGGCGGTAAACCTTCAGCAATTAAATAACGTCTTGCATGCTCGGTTAACGTAATGTTAACGTCGCTAATATGATCAATGATTTTACGGTTTATTTCTTCAGGTACACGCTGATCAAAACAACGATTTCCTGCTTCCATATGAAAAATCGGGATTTTACGGCGTTTAGCGGCAATCGCCGATAGACAAGAATTAGTATCGCCGTAAAATAAAACGGCGTCGGGTTTTTCTTTCTCAAGTACCTCGTCTACTTTTTCGATAATAAGCCCGATAGATTTTGCCGTATTATCTGCCGCTACTTCTAAGAAATAATCAGGTTTTCTAATTCCCATATCATCAAAAAAAACCTGATTTAACTCATAGGCATAATTTTGACCGGTATGAACTAGGAGGTGATTAGTATATTTATCAAACTCGGAAATCACGCAGCATAGTTTAATAAGTTCAGGACGAGTACCGACAATCGTCATTACTTTAAGCATTTTTTAGCTCCTCTTGTACGTAATCAAGATTTAGTAACAGCTCTTTTACTTCTTCTAAATTTAAACGTTTTGTATTATGAGAATTGTAATCCTCTAAAAGAGCTACTTTCTTTTCACCTTCAACAAAATATTTTGCATAATTAAGATCGCGTCCATCCATAGGAATACGGTAATAACCACCTAAATCATCAGCTTTCGCCATTTCTTCCGATGATACTAATGATTCATAATGCTTCTCTCCGTGACGTGTACCGATAAAGCGTAATTCATTTTTGCTACCGAATATTTCTTGTAACGCTTTTGCAAGTACCTCGATTGTACTTGCCGGAGATTTTTGTACAAAAATATCACCCTGACGACCATGCTCAAACGCATATAAAACCAAATCTACGGAATCTACAAGCGACATTAAAAAACGTGTCATTGAAGGTTCAGTGATGGTAAGGTCTTTATCCTGCTTAATTTGATTGATAAAAAGAGGAATTACCGAACCACGGGAAGCCATAACATTACCATATCTAGTGACACAAAGCACGGTCTCACCTTGGCTACGCATACGAGCTTTTGCTACTGCTAACTTTTCCATTAACGCTTTAGATAATCCCATTGCATTAATTGGATATACAGCCTTATCAGTACTAAGTACAATAACTTTTGCAACTTTATTATTAATAGCAGCACTTAAAACATTTTCAGCACCTAAGACGTTAGTATTGATTGCTTCCATAGGATAAAATTCACAAGTCGGAACTTGCTTTAAAGCGGCGGCATGAAATACATAATCAACGCCGTGCATCGCCTCATCAATACTTTTATAATTACGTACATCCCCGATATAGAATTTAAGTTTCGGATTATTTAAAGCAATACGCATATCCTCTTGCTTTTTTTCATCTCTACTAAAAATTCTAATTTCCTTAATATCATTGGTAATATCGGATTTAAGAAAACGAGAAAGCACCGCATTACCAAACGAACCGGTGCCTCCTGTAATCATTAAAGTTTTATCTACAAACATTATTTATTTAGTACCTATTTTTGTTATTATTTATCCGTCATTGCGAGGAAAAATTGTTGCATAATCGTCATTGCGAGGAGCGAAGCGACGTTGCAATCTCGTAAAACATCCTGAGATTGCTTCGTCGAATTACTACGTAATTCTTCTCACAATGACGACTCGGTATTCACGCAGTCTACGACTGCTCGCAATGACGATTTACCCAAACTCACACATACGCTTTACAAGCTCAGGCCACTCTGGCGGGTTATAGCCCGTCGCTTCATTAAAACGTGTGCTATCCATTGAGCGATCTATCACAAGCTCATCTGACGGAATAATATCGATTTTTTTATCATATATTGCCGCTACTAATTTTAATAATTCTAACTTATTAATCGGTTTTGATGCAACATGATAAAGCCCATGCAGCTCTTTATTCGGTAATACAAAATCCCTTATTATTCTTGCAAGCTCTACTGTCGGGAATCCTGAATAAATAGCTTTTTCAAAACCTTTCACTTGCCCTTCTGCACTTAAAAACCAATTGATTAAGCTTCTATTGCCTGCCAGCTCATGACCTATAATTGAAGTACGCAAAGTGATAGCATGAGGATAATCTACTTCGCCAAGAAACTTAGAACGACCGTAAAGGTCATAACAGTCAGGAAAATCGCTTTCCTTATAATTACCTTTTTTTCCTGAAAATACACAATCAGTACTAATATGGATTAACCTTGAATTAGCTAGCTTACATAAATTTGCTAACCTATGAGGCAGTAAACTATTTATCGGCAATGCTTTTAACGGGTCGTTTGCATCAGCTAGTTGTTTTACAAGCCCTATACAATTTATGACGATTTCGGGTTTTGTTTTATTAATAAATACCTCAACTAACGAATCATGATTCTCAACATCTACATTTGTAATTAATTTATCGGATAAATCTTTAGAAAAATAAGAACGAGCGAAATTATTTCGAGCTGTCGCACAAACATCAAACTTACTATCCTGACTTAAAAATCTAAACATACTGTTACCTAGCATACCGGTAACACCTAGAATTAATATTTTCATGATATATTTTATTTATTTTGCATCGTTTCTATCATAAATAATATATCTTTACAATAAGGTTTTTGAAAAGCTAGAAATTGTATAATTATCAACGAATTAATTTATATCCTCTTCTTTTCTCATAAGCTTTAATTCTTTATACAAATCAATATCTTTATACTTATCCAGTATGTTTCTTGCTTTTTCTATATTTGAATAAAAACTTGATATTATTAATTCTGAATTGTTATACTTAATTGTTACTTTATCTCCTATTTTAAGTTTTAATTTCTGCCTCACTTTTATAGGAATAACTAGTCTACCATTATTATCAATATAACTTTTTTGTACTATCATAAAAAATAATTAACTTGCCATAGAAAAGGTTCTTATTCTACTTTCTTTAACTTTCCAACCTTCATCTTCTGCGAGTTCTAAATCATATTAATTTTGCATATTCATCCACCAACGAGGATTAACATTAAAATATTTACCTAAGCGGAGTGCCGTATCAGCAGTAATTGAACGATGATGCTTAATTATATTATTGATTCTAGTAACAGGTACATCAATATCACGAGCAAGCTTACTTTGACTAATACCCATAGGTTACATAAATTCTTCAAGTAGAATTTGCCCCGGTGAAATAGGAGGTAATTTGTTTGTCATAAATTCTTAGTTTTGTTGCATGGACTGTTTTATGTCATTCCCGCATAGGCGGGAATCCAGTAAAGCCTATAAAAACAAGTTTTTATAGGCTTATTTTGTTGAATATACAACTTCTATATCGGATATTGAAGTTATTTTTCTGGATCCCCGCTTTTGCGGGGATGACATTGAGTAGGTTTTTCGATGCAAGCAACAGCTCCTCAATTCTTTCCTAATTAAAGTTTTTTCATAGAATCAAGCACGGTTTCAAGAATCATACTAGCAGCTACGGCATCATCGTTATTATTACGATCTTTTCTTTTAACGCCGAATGATTTAAGGAAATTATTCGCAGCTTTTGTAGTTAGTCTTTCATCTTGTAAATATATAGGCAAATTTATAGATTTTGCTAGCTCTTCAGCAAATTTCATCACTATATTTGTTTGCTCGGTTACCGCTCCGCTCATATCAATCGGTAGGCCTATTACCACACCGCAAACTTTATATTTTTCGATTATACTAAGCAAGGAAGTAATAACGATTTTTTTATTTATCTCAATTATAGTGTTTAAGGGCATAGCAATATTACGTTCTTGATTAGATAATGCGATTCCTAATTTTTTGCTTCCGTAATCAATAGCAATAAGTGGAGCATTTGGTATTAAAAGCGGATAAAATTCTTGAAGATTTTTTATGATCATGGTAGTTATAAAAATTACTTTATTAATTATTATTTATGCTAAAAATTATTCAAAAACATTTAGATACGAAATTAATTAAATTATCGGCTATTTTAGCCTTTATTTATTGTTTGTTATTTAATACCGCAATATTGATTTATAAATTTGATTATTATAAAGCAACGATTTTTAGAGGGATATTAGAGCTATCAAAAGATTTTTGTTATATTTATATATTTTCTTTTATAGCATTTTTTGGTCTTAGCGTACATAAATTAGTGTTAAAAATCGGCGTAGGGTTTTTATTTATAACATCCGCTATTGCTAGCTATTACATTTATTTCTTCAAAATCAATCCTACTAAACAAGTAATAGGTAGTTTTTTCTCAACGGATTTAAACGAAGTTTATGAATTAGTCAGCATTAAATTAATAATATGGATAATTTTTTGCCTTTTTAGCTGTTTTTATACTCTCAAATCTTTTGCCGCCGAAAATTCTAAATCATTCGTAACAAAATTATTATCTGCCGCTTGCTTACTTATTTTTGTATATAATATTATTACTCCTTCATTTAAGATACTAAAAAATTATTTTCCCATTCAGTATTTACATAATAGCTACCTTAATTTTGCCGGAAACCTAACCGGTAAAAATTATGCCTGTATAGATATTAGTAAGCAATATAACTTTATAGATAAGTCAGATAAAGATATTATAGGTGTTTTAGTTATAGGAGAATCGGCAAGATTTGATCATTTCGGTATTAACGGTTATGAAAGAGATACGACTCCTTACTTAAAAACTGCCCAAAATCTAACTTCTTTCAAAGCTAAATCCTCTTCTAATCTTACCTATCTTTCCGTACCGTCATTACTTTCACGTTATCCTGCAAGTCAAATTGAAAATACTAGACAAGAGAACAGCTTTTTATCAATTTTAACAAATCTTGGCTTTAATACTACCTGGATCGGTACTCAAACTTTAATGAGGAATTTCGCAAATTTTGACCTAAGTAATATATATAATGACGTTAATTTTACTATAGTACCAGGCGGCTCTGCTCTATTTTCTTTAAATGATCATGATGAAAAAATATTGCCTTTTATAAAAGAAATAATAACAAATTCAGAGAAACAATTTTTAGTAGTTCATACCTCAGGAAGTCACTGGAACTATAACGCAAGATATCCTAAAGAATTTGAACATTTCACTCCTACCTGCCCTATTAAAGTTAAAGGAGATGCGAGTGATTGCGATAAGCTTGCTTTAGTTAACAGCTATGATAATTCAATTTTATACACCGATTTTTTTTTATCTAATTTAATAGATTTGCTTAAAGATAAAAATGCCTTTTTACTATATGTATCCGATCACGGCGAATCGTTAGGAGAAAATGGTTATTACGGTCACGGTGGTCCACTACTTGTAGAACAAATAACAGTGCCGCTTATAGTTTGGGTATCAGATGATTTTAGAGAAAAATATCCTGAATCGGTAGACTCAATTAAAAATTATGCTAATACCGAAATTAGCCATGATTATGTATTTCATTCAATCCTTGACTGTTTAAATATAGATTCCGACATAATAGATAAAGACTTAAGTATATGTAAATCTAGTTAAAAATTATTGAATTATTAAAAAATTTATATATAAATTAAAATCTCAATAATTATATTATTTATTATTATGTCTGATATACCTAAACTAGACGACTATTATTATAGATTTTTACAAAGTATTTTACTTAAAACACTAGAACAAAATAAAGCCGCTGAAACTTATTTATTACAGAAAGATTTTAATAGTGCTTTAAATGAGATAAAAAATATAAATGAACAACTTGAAGAATATTCAAATATTCTTCCCTTACTCAAATTAATTAAAACTTATTTCATAGATAAAAAAATATATAATTAAGTACCGTTTAATTTAAATCCTTTTTTTATAATTAAAAATAATATAGAGTGGAAATAAAAAAAGGTATTGAATTATGGAATATGCATTATTAATTTTCAGTATTATAGCGATTTTAGTTATAATACAAATGGTTAAAGTTGTACCTCAACAACAAGCATGGGTAGTAGAAAAACTTGGAAAATTTGACAAAGTACTACAGCCTGGTTTAAATTTACTAATCCCTGTCATTCAGAAAGTAGCATACAAACATACTTTAAAAGAAGAAGCTATAGACGTTACCGCTCAAACAGCTATTTCAAACGATAACGTAACATTATCTATCGACGGTGTTTTATATGTTAAAATCATTGATCCGATAGCAGCATCTTACGGGGTTAATAACCCCTACTATGCCATAACGCAGCTTGCTCAAACTACTATGCGTTCGGAAATCGGCAAACTCCCTTTAGATAAAACTTTTGAAGAGCGTGAAACTTTAAACGTAGCAATTGTGGCAGCTATTAATCAGGCTGCTATAAATTGGGGCATACAATGTATGCGTTATGAAATTAAAGATATTCAACCTCCGCAAACTATACTTAAAGCTATGGAATTGCAGGTAGCGGCAGAGCGTCAAAAAAGAGCTCAAATTCTAGAGTCGGAAGGTAATAGACAAGCAAAAATTAATCATGCAGAAGGTGAAAAAGCACAAATCGTACTGAATTCAGAAGCTTCTTATACAGATCAAATTAACAGAGCAAAAGGTGAAGCTGAAGCAATAGGCTTAGTCGCTACCGCTACGGCAAATAGTATTGAGATTGTCGCAGCTGCCGTACAAAAAACAGGAGGAAGCGATGCAGTAGCTCTTAAAATAGCCGAGCAGTATATTAGTGCATTCGGTAATTTGGCTAAAGATACCAACACCGTAATTTTACCTACAAATCTTTCAGAACCTAGTAGTTTTGTAACCGGAGCGTTAACTATATTTAACCAATTAAAAGCTTCTTCAGAAAAGAAAATAGATAAGTAGCAATTTATAAAGATTTATTATTGTAATAATAATTAGTTTTATATATCATATCTAATTATTAATTAATAAAAGGTTATGAATATGTCAGTATTTGTCGGCAAAACTGCTCCGGATTTTACAGCTAAAGCTATTATGCCTAATAATAATATAGACGAAAAGTTTAAACTTAGCGATTATGCTGCAGGCGATAATATAGTGTTATTTTTTTATCCCCTAGATTTTACTTTTGTTTGTCCATCGGAAATTATAGCATTTCACAATAAGCTTGGTGAATTTACCGAAAGACGTACTAAAGTAGTAGCTGTTAGCGTTGATTCTCATTTTAGCCATTTAGCTTGGAAAAATACTCCGCATAATAAAGGCGGACTTGGACAAGTACAATTTCCAATGGTTTCCGATATAAAAAAGGATATTTCTTCAAAATATAACGTACTTAATGAAGACGGTGTTGCTTTGCGTGGAACTTTTTTAATTGATAAGGATTTCATAGTACGTCACATGCTAGTTAACGACTTACCTATCGGTCGTGATATTAATTATACATTAAAAGTAATTGATGCTTTAACTCATCATCAAAAGCACGACGAAGTTTGTCCTGCCGGCTGGCATAAAGGTGAGGAAGCAATTACCCCATCACATGAAGGTATAGCACATTATTTAAGCTCACATGCCGAGAAGCTGTAGTATTATGTCATCCGCGTGGATCGGTTTTTTCGTCATTGCGAGCGAACGTTAGTGAGCGTGGCAATCTCAGGAATCCTTCCCAAGATTGCGTACGTACAATTTACTATTGTAAATTTCCTCGCAATGACGTTAACAATTAAACCAAAACCCATATCAAATAACCCTAAATAATGCTAAAAGAATTATTTTCTGCTCCTAAAATATCTTATGATATTGAAACAATTAATATTTTACGTCTTATTAGGAGTGAAAATATCGGTCCTAAAACTTTCTTTAGTTTAATTAAATTATTTGGTGATGCAGCAACTGCCATAGATAACGCTCCGGATTTTTCATTGCGAGGCGGAAAGTCAAAACCAATTAAAATTTTCAGTAAAAGCGATGCTGAAAAAGAGTTAGAGCTTCTCGAAAAAGACAATGCTAAGATTATCACATATAAATCTCCGGAATATTCAAAATTATTACTTGAAATTTATGATCCACCGCCAATATTAAGCTATAAAGGTAATATAGAGTTATTAAATCATAATAAATGCGTTGCAATAGTAGGTGCAAGAAACGCTTCTGCAAACGGAAGAAGTTTTGCTCATAAAATTGCAAATGATTTAGTAAAAGAAGGATATATAACTATTTCAGGATTAGCAAGGGGGATAGATAGCAGCGTACATCAAGCTGCAATTTCTCAAACTATCGGAGTTATTGCAGGCGGTATTGATCATATATATCCACCGGAAAATAAAAAACTATTTGAAAATTTAGCAGAAGAAGGTTTAATATTAGCTGAGTTACCTATCGGCTCTACCCCGCTTGGAAAACATTTTCCACAGCGTAATAGGATAATATCGGGGCTAGCCTTAGGAGTAGTGATAGTAGAAGCAAGCTTAAAATCCGGTTCATTAATAACTGCAAAATTTGCACTTGAACAAAATAGGGAAATATTTGCCGTTCCCGGCTTTCCTTTAGATCCAAGATGTCAAGGTACAAATAAATTGATTAGAGAGGGAGCATATTTAGTGGAATCAGTGGACGATATTGTAGCTAATTTACCGCAATATGAAGAATTTATGAAAAAAGATAATGGATTATTTAAGGATTTTGTTGAGCTAGGAACAGTAAATACTAGATATGTTAAAGAACCGTCACAAAAGGAGCGTACTGCTATATTGGAATTATTATCGTCAGTACCTATAGATTTTGAATTTTTACAAAAAGAAACGGAGTTATCGCTTCCTATTATATATACGGTAATATTAGAATTAGAACTCGCCGGCAAAGCAATACGTCACGCCGGCAATAAAATATCATTAGTTTACGCCTAATGCTCTATGTCATTCCCGCGTAGGCGGGAATCCAATACTTTAAAGCTTTTTAAAAGCTTTATTTGAATAAAATCTTGATCAAAAAGATTTTTTGAAAATCTCGCTTTACGCTGGATTCTCGCTTTTGCGGGAATGACATAGTAAAGAGTGGGGCAAATAATAATAGAATATTTATTTTTATAATGAAAAATAACCATCGATGAAATTAGTAATAGTAGAATCGCCCGCAAAGGCAAAAACGATAAATAAATATTTAGGTGATGAGTTTAAGGTCATTGCATCATTCGGTCATATTAGAGATTTACCTTCTAAAAAAGGCTCAGTGTTACCTGATGAAAATTTTGCGATGAAATATGATATTTCCGATAAAGCCGGTAAATATGTAGATGCCATAGTTAAAGATGCAAAAAAAGCTGATGCAGTATATCTTGCAACCGATCCGGATCGTGAGGGTGAAGCTATCTCGTGGCATGTTGCAGAGGTAATAAAAGAAAAAAATAAGGTTAAATCCGATGATTTTTTCAAAAGGGTAGCCTTTAATGAAATCACTAAAAAAGCAATTATTCATGCCGTTGAGAACCCTAGAAAACTTGACGCTAACTTAGTAAATGCCCAGCAAGCAAGAAGAGCTTTAGACTATTTAGTCGGCTTTACCCTTTCACCTCTTTTATGGCGTAAATTACCTGGATGTAAATCGGCGGGACGTGTACAGTCTGTGGCTCTGCGATTAATATGTGAGCGAGAAGATGAAATAGAGCGTTTTAAGTCGGAAGAATATTGGGATATTAGCCTTAAAATGCAAAATAGTAATAATGAATTATTTACTGCTAAATTGACTCACGTAAACGATCAGAAGTTAGAAAAATTCTCAATTATTAACGAAAAAGATGCCAAAGATTTAACCGAAAAATTAAAATCTCAAAATTTTCATGTTGATAAGATAGAAAAGAAACAACAAAAACGTCAGCCGCAACCTCCTTTTATTACTTCATCACTACAACAAGAAGCAGCAAGAAAATTAGGTTTTAGTGCTAAAAAGACTATGCAAATAGCACAAAAACTTTATGAGGGCGTTGACATAGGTAAGGAAACTATAGGGCTTATTACCTATATGAGAACCGACGGCGTTACATTATCAAATGACGCAATAGCGGATATACGTAAGTTAATCGATAAAAATTACGGTGACAAATATTTACCGAATAGCCCTAGAATTTATAAATCCAAAGTAAAAAATGCTCAAGAAGCTCATGAAGCTATAAGACCGACAAATATTACTTATACTCCTGATAGCTTAAAAGAAAAGCTAGAAAAGGATTATTATAAGCTTTATGAACTAATTTGGAAAAGGACTATAGCCTGCCAAATGGAAAATGTGATAATGGATTTGGTAGTTGCAAGTTTAGCTTCGGAAAATAAAGAATATTTGGCAAAAGCAAACGGATCAACTATAGCATTTGACGGGTTTTATAAGGTTTATCGTGAAAGTGTGGACGATGAGGCTGAAGAAGAAAATAAAATGCTGCCGCCTTTAAAAGAACAAGAACCGCTTAAAACTAAAGAAATTATTCCTAATCAGCATTTTACAGAACCTCCTCCAAGATATTCGGAAGCAAGCTTAGTGAAAAAACTTGAAGAGCTTGGGATCGGTCGCCCTTCGACCTATGCTAGTATTTTATCGGTTTTACAAGATCGAAAATATGTCTCTCTTGAGAAAAAACGATTTATGCCTGAAGAATTAGGACGTTTGGTAACGGTATTCTTGGTCGGTTTTTTCAAGAAATATGTAGAATATGATTTTACCGCAGGTCTTGAAAATGAATTAGATGAAATAGCGGCAGGTAAGCTTGAGTGGAAAGCTGCTTTAAATAATTTTTGGAGCGGTTTTAACCATAATATTGAATCGGTAAACGAACAAAAAATAACCGAGATTATTAGCTATGTACAGAAAGCTCTTGATTATCACTTGTTCAGTGAAAATAAAGAATCTAAAGCTTGTCCTTCATGTAAAACAGGCGAGCTTAGCTTAAAGCTCGGTAAGTTCGGAGCGTTTTTAGCATGTAGTAATTACCCTGAATGTACTTTCAGAAAATCTATTGTTAGCGGTAACGATAATAATGAAAATGATGGCGACCTTGCCGCTACTCCTAATGAGAATAAGGTTTTAGGTACTGATAAAGACGGAATAGAAATATATCTGAAAAAAGGACCTTACGGACCTTATGTTCAGCTCGGCGAACAAGAAGGCAAAGTAAAGCCAAAACGTAGCCCCGTGCCTGCTAGCTTGAATCAAAACGACATCACACTTGAGATGGCATTAAAGCTTCTAAGCTTACCGCTAAAAATAGGTATTCATAAAGATAGCGGCGAGGAAATTATGATAGGATACGGTAAATTCGGTCCTTACATAAAATATATGGGTAAATTTATTTCAATACCTAAAAAATATGATTTTCTAAATTTAAGCTTAGATGATGCGATGAAATTAATTGAAGATAATAAAGCGAAGTTAGAAAAGAAACAGGCGTAAATGGTTTAGTGTCACCCCGTGACTTAGTTAATGTCATTCCTGCGAAAGCAGGAATCCAGCATAAAGCGAGATAAATCGAGCTTTAAATTTTAAAAATTTAGTGTATTAAGACTTTTTAGTGGCTGGATTCCCGCTTCCGCGGAAATGACATAAAAGGATATAAATAATGACAAAAAAATAAGTAAAAATGACAAAAATTATAACACGATTTGCTCCGTCACCGACCGGTATGTTACATGTTGGAAATATCAGGGCAGCATTGCTTAACTGGCTATATGCAAAGAAGCATAACGGGCAGTTTATTTTAAGATTTGACGATACGGATTTAGAGCGTAGTAAACAGGAATATAAAGACGCTATAGAAGAAGATTTAAAATTTTTAAATCTTAATTGGGATCAGACATTTAATCAATTAAGTCGTTTAAGTAGATATGATGAAATCAAAAATCTATTATTAGACAAAAAAAGATTATATGCCTGCTATGAGACTCCGGAAGAGTTAGAATTAAAGCGTAAATTTCAATTATCTAAGGGATTACCGCCGATTTATGATCGAGCTAGCTTAAATCTAACAGAAGAACAAACACAAAAATATATAGAGCAAGGAAGAAAACCGCATTATAGATTTTTGGTAAATCATGAACCTATTAGCTGGCATGATATGATCAAAGGCGAAGTTAAATATGACGGTAAGGCTTTAAGCGAACCAATAGTGATAAGAGCAGACGGTAGTATGACCTATATGTTATGCTCGGTTATTGACGATATTGATTATGATATTACTCATATTATTAGGGGCGAAGATCACGTTAGCAATACCGCTATTCAAATTCAAATGTTTGAGGCTTTAAATACTACTCCTCCAACTTTTGGGCATTTGAGTTTAATAATCAATAAAGACGAGAAAATTTCTAAAAGAGTCGGAGGGTTTGAAATCACAACTCTTAGAAAAGAAATCGGGCTTGAGGCTATGGCAATTGCTAGCTTTTTTAGTTTACTTGGTTCATCGGCACAAATCTTACCTTATAAATCAATGGAGAAGCTAGCAAATCAATTTGAGATAAGTAGTTTTTCTAAAAGCCCGACTATCTATCAGCCAGAAGATTTGGAAAGACTAAATCATAAATTATTGATAAGTTTAGATTTTGACGAAGTAAAAAACCACCTTAAAGAAATCGATGCCGAGTATATTGATGAAAATTTTTGGTTATCGGTAAGACCCAATTTACAAAAATTACGTGATGTAAAAGATTGGTGGGAGATTTGTCATAAAACTCCGAATGTAAAAAGTCTAAATTTAGATAAAGAATATTTAAAACAAGCAGCAGAAGTATTACCGCAAGGTAAAATTACCAAAGATAGCTGGAGTATTTGGACTAAAGAAATAACAAATATAACAGGCAAAAAAGGTAAGGAGTTATTTCTGCCTCTTCGCCTTGCTTTAACCGGCAGAGAATCAGGACCGGAAATCGCAAGCGTTTTACCTTTGATTGATCGGGAAGAGATAATAAAACGATTAACTAGTGCTTAACTCTCTATGTCATTCCCGCAAGGCATTGCCCGCGTGGACACCTAACCGTCATTGCGAGCGACTGAAGGTCTTGTTGCATGGATCGAAAAACACGCTCGGTGTCATTCCTACGAAAGCAGGAATCCATCATAAAGCGAGATAAATCGAGCTTTTAATTTAAAAAATTTTCTGTATTTATACTTTTTTTCTGGATTCCTGCTTTTAGCTAAGAATGACATAAAGAGCATTACCGGTCCATGCAACAATGCCTGCTCGCAATGACGATTGAGTATAACAATAGACTTCTTGCATAACCTATCTTATAAAGAGGAATTTGAAGGAAACACGGAACGCAGCACCACAGCGTATATAAACATACGTGAGGATGCGAGTACCGGATTGACGTACAAATTACCTTTAGAAGGAGGTTATGCAAGAAGTCTAATATTTTAGCTATAATACTCTATCATGTTAGTATTAATAGCACCAGCAAGTTCTGCACAGTATCGCCGTAGATATTATCAGCAATAAGAGAAACTATACCTGCTGCTCCTGCCATTAAACCTTCCACAGTTTCACAAGCTACATATCCTGCAGCTATCCCTGCTTTTATTGTATTTTCTGCACATTTGATAGAATCGTACGGCGAAATTGCAATTGCTCCTAAAGCACAAGCACCTATAAGAACAGGCGGATTGTAATAAGCAAAAGTTGCAAGGCTTGCTACAGTTGCTTGAGCAAATGTAGATATAAAAGAATAATTAGTACTTACATCAGAAATAACACCTTGAATAGAACATACAGCACTTGCACCATTCTCTATCACATTAATAGCATGTTCTGTTGCTAAGGTAGCATACATTGTAAAATCTGCCGCAGCTTTAGTAGCATTTTGAAAATGAATTGTAGCACTATCAAAGTAACTAGATGTTTTTTTTTGAGGTTTGTGGCCCTGTATAGATTTTTGTCATGATTTTTCCCCTTAAAATTAAATCGTGACGACATTATAACTTAAATGTTGGAGCGTGTCAATGGATATTATTAATAAATAATTTAAAAATTAATAAAGGTAAATTAGTGTATAATTCCCAATTTCTGGAATAAATCATTGTCTCTTTCAGGCATTGGATTAGCTGAGGTTAAAATCTTTTCTCCGTAGAATATTGAATAAACGCCTGCCATAATACATAAAGCTTGTAATTCATCAGACATTTGTTCCCTACCTGCCGATAAACGAATATAAGATTTTGGAATCATTATTCTTGCCAAAGCTATTACTCGAACAAAATCAAATGGATCAATATCTTGTACATTTTCTAATGGCGTGCCTGGAATTTTTATCAGCTTATTGATAGTTACCGATTCAGCAGGTTCTTCAAGATTTGCAAGAGTTAAGATCATATTAATACGATCGTCATTTGTTTCTCCCATTCCTAAAATACCGCCGCAGCATACTTTCATACCGGAAGCCCGAACATACCTTAATGTATCTAACCTATCCTGAAAAGTACGAGTGGTAATAATTTTATTATAAAACTCTTCAGAAGTATCAATATTATGATTATAAAAATCAAGCCCAGCTTCTTTAAGCGTAACTGCTTGATGTTCTTTTAATAAACCAAGAGTAACACAAGTTTCTAAGCCTAATTTTTTGACCTCCTTAATCATCTCGCAAACCAGTTTTAAATCCTCATCACGTGGACCACGCCACGCAGCTCCCATACAAAAGCGAGTACTACCTGCTGCTTTAGCACGTTTTGCTGCCGTAATTACATCCTCAATTTGCATTAAAGGCTCTTTTTTTACATAAGTTTTATAGTGAGAAGATTGAGGACAGAATTTACAATTTTCAGGACAACTACCTGTTTTAATGCTTAAGAGGCTGCTGATTTGGATCTTATTAGGATCAAAATTAGCACGATGTATTGTTTGAGCTTGATAGACCAGCTCCATAAACGAAAAGCTAAAGATTTCTTTAGCCTCGTCAAAAGTCCATTTTTTCATTTCTAAAAATTATTTTTGTCTAAGATTCTTAACGTAAGAGAATAAAGAAGAGAAAACAAAAAGTTTAGCAAGACCGCTTGGAATGAAAATTATAAACCCGCTATAAATTGCCTGCTTTAAACCTATCATACTTGCAAGCCAGCTAACACCGAATAGATAAAATATAGTATGACCGATAATACAAATTATGGTAACATTCATAAAATTCTCAGCTAGTTTATCTTTTAAAGCACTCATAACTGGAGTTCCAATTAAGAAGCCGAGATAATAACCTCCTGCTGCTCCTAAAAAATAATTTATCCCGCTAGAAAATTTACAAAATACCGGCAAACCCATTACACCTATAAAAATGAAAGTCAGTATAGTTAGAAAACTAAGACGTGGACTATAAGTAAAAGCGATAATACAAAGTATTACGCTATGCATCGTAATTGCGACCGGTTTTATAGGAATACTTATTTGGGATGAAGCAAAAATAGCCACTACTCCCATAATTATTTTAACAATATCTAGAGCATAAGAATTTGTATTTAAATGTTCTACAACTCTATTCGGATATAATACTTTTAATAAAGAATTCATTGTATACCTCATTATCTAGTTTATAAGTTATTTTTGGATAATATAAAGAAATAAAAAAAAGAAAAGTATAATTTTAAGATGTATAAAATTTTTAACTATTCAGTTATAAAGAAGTCCCAAAATAGCTAAAATATTATTCCTAACTAAAAAACTTTTTGATTTTTAGCTTATCTTCTTTAGACAAATTAGGCTTGAACCTGTATATATCTTTTTTATTAGCATTTTCAGGTCTAAATTTAAACTCACCTTTAGTTGTTTTGATTGTAACTATCTGATCAGGAGAACCCCATTTAGGAAAATCATATTTTATAACTATGTCCCCGTTTCTAAGTCCGGATTTATAAGCATTACTATTTTCATCAATATTTTTTATTGTATAATTATTTATTAAAGCATCTTTATCAAAACCACGGTCATATGCCCCCATTTTTATTTTCTCGATCGGCAGCACTTTAGCAACATCAGCTAAATCTATAGTTTTACCTTGTTCTATATATTCGTTTATCTCTTTATCTATACCTTTTGGAACATAATCTTTAATTACTTTTTTAAAATAATCGCTTGAAAATTCTTGTTCTTTTGAGGTTTTAAACAAAACAAGCATAACATTATCCAGCGATTTACTCCTATTATTCTCTTTAATGAGATTATCCAAATAAAGTGCAAAAACAAACCCACGATAATATGGCAATCTTTGTATTGCATAATCTTTCCAATAATCTGTTTTGATTAAATTATTAGGCTCGTTTATTACAGGTGATAAATAATAATTCTCAAAGAATTGATTAAATTCTTCTACAAACTCTTCAAGTGTTATAACACTGGAACGTAAGGCTAAAACCCTGCTATAATAATCGGTAAATCCCTCACTCCACCAATAATTTAATCCTCCTAAGTTATTACGTATTTTCTTCCCTGTCCAATTATGTAAATGTTCATGAGCAAGTAACGTTATATAATCCTGTTTGTCCAAACCTTGAGGAATAAACGCGGTAAAACTATTTGTTAAACCTGTTCCTCCCATGTGATCATGGCTCATCACCTTCAATTAAACTGATTACATAATAAGGAAAATCATTATCATGGAAAAATGCTCTTTGTCCCTTGATAATTTTATTTATATAAGAAGCTATTTCTTCATCTTTAAGATCAAATTGACCATGTAATGAAAGATATACAGGATTTTTTTGATCGACAATTTTATAAACACGTAAATCCCCTGCTGCATAAACTGCACTATATAATTCAATCCGCGTAGCTTTAAATTTCACGCTTTTACCAAGGCCATAATCTGATATCGCTTGCCAAGCTTCAGGAATATTATTCCATTCAACATTAAACTCTACTATATCATTTCCATTTAGATCACCGGGAGTAGCAAAAAGCCCATAACCCGGTGAATGAATTAAATTTTGTCTAATTATTGCTTCGTGGACATCACAAGGATTGCCGGTTTTTTGATATATTTCGTAGCTTAAACGAATAATATTGATTTTTCCCGTATTTAAAATAGCTTCATTAGAGTCTTGATTTCTAAACTGCAACTTTCCAATAGGATACTCAAGTTTAACATTTTTGATTTGCTTGTAATATGTGGCGTTTGCCCAAGCATAGGGTAAATCTAAAATAACTTCACCGCTCATATCGCCTATTATTTCCGTTTCAACTTTAATAGCTGAAACAGGCATATTAGACAAAGGTGTTATTTTGTAATTTATTTGCCGATAAGTATTTGCTAATACTAGATTTGGAATTAGAATTATGAATATTATCAAAAAATTTTTTAGAAAGTCCATTTTCAAAACTCATGGATTTTAGAGATTATTTAGATTGTTATACGACTCTCGATGCCATTCCGCGTGGCATTGTTGCGTGGACCAATTTTACCTTTGTCATCCCATGGCTTGACCACGGGATCCAGTTAAAAATATTAGTATTTTTTATTGTTTTTATGGACCCCGTGGTCAAGCGAACTAGGTGACACAGTGAGTTTCACCGCTCCACGCAACAATAGCTGCTCGCAATGACGATATCTATGTAGGCATGTATTCTATTTAATAATTACTTTCTGCCATTAACTCATAAGCTTCTTCGTCTTCAAGCCATTTAGCGTTTTCTATTAAATATGATTCTTGAAATGCGGCAAGTTTTGGATCAGGTTCTCCCATTAAATGTTTAAGCCCGTCAAATAAAATACCTAAAAAACCGATTTTATTCTTTTTACAATAATCTCTTACATCTTCAACATGCTTTTCTCGATCATCAACAAATACAATAAAACTAGTATTTAACTCATCGGAAAATTTTGATAAAGTACCGCTCTTTGAATGATTACCTGTTATAAATATTCCTTTATAACATATAGCATCATCCTTTTGTCCTGAACTACACGCTGCTAATTCTTCATTATCTGAAAATTCTATACCTAGACTCTTTAATTCTTTATATCGCCAATCTTGCATCGAAAGAATATTGCCGAATTCTCCCGTATTCATTTGTGTAAGAGCGTAAACCGGAAACTTTGCCTTGAGCTTGTTTATAACTTCTGCCCACTCTTCATCAATTAATATTACTTTTCGCTGAAACCGCCAATTACTGACAATTTCTTCATAATTATCATAATTATTTTTATTTTCCTTTATTCTATCAATCATTTGATTATAAGGAGCTTTTCTAAAAGTTTTTGATTTAGGAGTTAAAAACGTATCATCAACATCAAAGAATATAGATGTATCAGTAGGTGCATTTTCTATTATTAAATTATAAACTTTTTCAGCACTATCGGCAGTTTCAAAATCTTTCATATATTATCAAATTTAATATTAAGTTCTTCCGTCAAAATAGCCATCAACTCAAGTCCTATTTTATTTTTCCATTTTCCTTGTTCATAAAAAAAATGATAAGGACCGCTAACCGGCGATGACAACCAAATTTCTTTAGCTGCACTTTGTTTGTTTATTACATATATACCTTTATCAGTATCAAGATTTAATATATCACCTTGTAAATCTACGTCTATACTTGCTTCTTTATCTTGCTCTTCTATCTTGTCGGCTATATATGCAATTGTTGTTTCGGCTATTTTACTAAATTCTGTATTATTCATGATAACATCCGTTAAATGGATAAAAATATACGAAGATCAACTTCAAAAAGAGCACGGAGTCTATAAGGCGAGGAACGCAGCGTATACTTAATACGTGAGTACCGCAGATCTTATAAGACTTTGTGCCAATTTTTGAAGTTCATCGAGTAGATGGTTTGTCAGGATCAATTTCCGGCTCAGGTACTCTAATCAAACTTTTTCTATAAGTTTCAACAAATCTATTATGATCATTAAGATTGTTAGAAAAATTATGTCCGCCTTTACCGTCAACCACAAAAAATAAGGCATCCGTTTTAGCAGGTTTTACCACTGCTTCTAAAGATTTTAACGACGGACAAGAAATCGGACCAGGTGGTAAACCTTTTATATAATAAGTATTATACGGCAGTTCTTGCAATAAATCTTTTTTTGTTAAAGCTCTTGCTAATTTAAATTTTCCTTCAGTCAAAGCATATATAGTAGTCGGATCGGCTTGTAGCTTCATATTTTTCTTTAAACGATTAATGAATACTGCAGCTATTATAGGCTTTTCTGCATTTGAGCCGGCTTCTTTTTCAATTATCGAAGCTAGAGTTAATACCTCAAGTCTAGTTTTTAACGGAGAATCCGGTGAAAGATTTTGCATCACCTTATCTAAATTAGCAGACATTAAATTTCTCATTTGATCGATTATCTGCTCTTTTTGATCTCCATAAGAGAAAAAATACGTTGATGGCATTAAAAAACCTTCCGGTATTATCCCTTTTATTTCTCCAAGTAATCGACTTTCTTCATTAATTTTCTTTATAACCTCACCAACCACCGTACCTCCCGGGACAATTATCTTATGTATTATAGATTTACCGCTTGCTAATATTCTTAAAGTTTGCAGAGGCGATATATTACGAGTAAACACATATTCACCGCTTTTAAGAGGTCTTTTTATAGAATAAATTTTAGCAATTACCTTAAAAATTCTCGGATATTTGATTACTTCATTAGAATAAAGTTTTGTAACTATTTGATTTACGGATAATTTAGGTTCAATAATTATCGTTTTATTTTGAGTAAGATTACCAGGCACAAAAATATAAAATATACTAAAATTTAGCAAAGTAATAAATATAGTTAGAGATACTATAACTAAAAAAAGTTTAGTTTTTAATAGGTTTTTTAACATAATAACTATTATTTTTATAAGACTTAGAAATATTGATAAAAAATTACCACGAAATATGGTTTTTTCTTGACATTTGAAATAACATATAGTAAAACTAACTTAAAGTTTGGTTGAAGTTAAATATTTGCTGATTATATAGTTTTTGCTAAATAAATCAATAGTTTTAATATTTGGTAATTAAAATTAGATGACTAACAAGCAACAATTAATAACGTAAACCAATTTACTATAACAATAGTATACTCCTGTAAAATGAAAAGTTAGAATTTTTATTACAAACAAAAAATATAAATCTTTATTCATAGTTCATATTACTATACCGGCGTTAATACTGATCTTATAATGGGCATTATATATTATGATACAAGATCACAATACCGATCTAAAACACGAAGAACATACGGAAAGGTTAAAAGCTTTACAAAATAAGTTAGGAAACTTATCCGGTTTCTTGACGACAATGCGTTCTGATAACAATGAGGAATACAAAAAAATTTCCAATGATTTAGAAATTTTAATGAAAAAAATTAATACTATAAGAAAAAATATGGAAATATATTTTGTTATTATATTAATATTAATGTTTATTATAATTCAGAAAATGTTGTGGACCACCGGTTCAAGTACTAATCTTTCTCTTTTAACAACTTTATTTTAGGTTTTAAGAACTCCTGTTTGATAATTTCTGCAGCTATATAAGAAGGTGATCGATTTGATTCAAACCCTAATTTCTGTAAAATTTTTTGACTTTCTATTACCTGCTCATACGCTTTTTTAGAATTAAATAATAACTCTTGAAGCTTATTACTAATAAGACTAGCTCGGCAATTAAATTGGATAAATTCCGGAATTATTTCGCTACCTGCTATAATATTTATCAACGTAACATATTTTATTTTTATCAATAACCTGATAATAAAAAAGCTTATAAGATTAACTTTATAAGCTACAATCATAGGAGTACCGGAAGCTGCTATCTCTAAAGTATTAGTACCGGATTTTGCTAAAGCTGCATCCGCAACAGCATAAGTTTTAAGTCTCTCACTTGAAAATAAATAATTAAACTTAACATCTTCTAAAAACGGCTTTATTATTGCCTCATGAGCAGGATTTGCAAGAGTAAATATAACTTTAAGATTATTACAACTCTTGAATATTTCTTCAATAGAAGAAACAAAAACCGGTAAATGCCTTAGAATCTCTCCTTTTCTGCTTCCAAGAGTAACACATAAAACTCTCTCATTCTCGTCTATTTTAAACTCTTTACGTAAAGCTACTTTATCGCTATAAAACTCTTGCTCCATG
This sequence comes from Rickettsia felis URRWXCal2, assembly GCA_000012145.1. Lineage (GTDB taxonomy): Bacteria > Pseudomonadota > Alphaproteobacteria > Rickettsiales > Rickettsiaceae > Rickettsia > Rickettsia felis. Next base: position 554,598 of record CP000053.1, on the reverse strand, counting down.
ATCGGGTGACCTATATATCTACAATCAAGTCCGAGCCTAGTAAAATATGGCGGTTCAAAAGGTAATAAAGCAAATAAACAATCATAAATTTGGGCGTATTTTACTGCCCTATCCTCTTTATATGCCCAAACTGACGGTGCAACGATATGAATCATTTTCAGCTTTGGTAAAAGTTTTCTTACTCGCTTTGCCACACGATAAGTAAACCCCGGTGAATCTATGGTGATTAATAAATCGGCTCTACTATTTGTTATATCCTCCACAGTTTTATCAATTAATTTTTTAAGCTTAAAAATATGAGGTAAAATTTCTACAAACCCCATCAAGTTTATGGAAGTAATAGAAAATAAGCTTTTAAAGCTACCGGCTTCCTCCATATATTTACCGCCAACCCCCATACATTTTATTTCTATATTATCTTTTAAATGCTGAATTATGCGTCCACCGATAAAGTCCCCAGACGTCTCACCGGCTATAAAGTAAATTTTTGTCATATTTAAATATTAATTGATTTTTTTGTCATTGCGAGAAGATATTGCCCGCATGGATACCCAAATCGTCATTGCGAGCGACTGAAAGGAGCGTGGCAATCTCAGGAACTTTGCCTGAGATTGCTTCGTCAACGCCTATGGCGTCTTCTCGCAATGACGATTTGGTATCCATACAGCAACCTCTTTATCTAATTACATATTATTAAATTCCATTTTACGGTAACTCAAAGCTTCAGCAATATGAATTTTCAAGACCTTATCAACATTCTCAAGATCGGCAATCGTGCGTGCTACTCTAAGTATTCGGTTATAAACACGCATTGATAAACGAAATTTATTTGCCGCTTCATTCAGTAAATCCCTACCTTCATCCGCAGGCATAGCGTAATCTATTAATAACTGCCCGTCTAATCTATTATTTGTTTTAATATTATAGCCCTCATATCTCTTTTCTTGAATCAAACGTACATTCTCGACTCTTATAGCTATATCTTCAGATTTTTCCTCAGAATTATCTGTAATAAAGTCATAATTATAAATATTAATATTTGATACTTCTATATGCAAATCAAATCTATCCATAATAGGTCCTGAAACTTTCATTTGATAATCGCTATCACATTTGGGGGCTTTCATACATTCTTTATAAGTATCACCCAAATAACCGCATTTACAAGGATTCATAGCTGCTATTAACTGAAAATTCGCTGGATATTTTATATGAGCACTTGATCTTGAAATCAATATTTCACCATTTTCAATAGGTTGTCTTAAGGAATCAATAACATTATGTGGGAATTCAGGTAATTCGTCTAAAAATAATACGCCGTTATGGGCAAGCGTAATTTCACCCGGCTTTACTTTTTTTCCCACACCCCCACCGACCATAGCAGCAAGCGAGCAGGAATGATGCGGAGTTCTGAACGGCCTTATTTTTGTAAGCTTACCGTCTGAAAATTTTCCAGCGATACTTGTAATCGTGCTGCATTCTAAAATTTCTTTTGTAGACATTTTAGGTAGTATACTGGGAAGACAGGCAGCAAGCCTTGATTTACCGGTTCCGGGAGGACCGAACATTAAAAGGTTATGCCCTCCTGATGCTGCAATTTCTAAAGCTCGTTTAGCAATTTTTTGACCTTTTATATCTTTAAAATCGGGATAATTTATTGGCTCATCTTGCAATTTAGCTTCCGGAGGAGTTAAAACTTGAGAGCCTTTAAAATGGTTTACTAGCTCAATTAAATTACCTGCAACAAGTATATTATCATTACCCGACCAAGCAACTTCCGAACTATTTTTGCTTGAACAAATAAGACCTTTACCTCTAGCAGAAGCCCCTATCGCTGCAGGCAAAGCTCCGCTTACCGGTAAGATTGAACCGTCTAATGATAACTCTCCTATTATTAAATATTCCGCAATTTCAAGTTCAGGTAAAATATTCATTGCGGTAAGTATCGAACAGGCAATCGCAAGATCGAAATGGCTTCCCTCTTTTACTAAATCTGCCGGAGCTAAATTTATTAAAATTTTTTTAGTAGGTAGTGCAAGCCCTATAGAAGATAACGCTGCTTTAACTCGTTCTTTTGATTCAGCTAGTTTTATCGGCAAGCCCTACTATAGTAAAAGCAGGGATACCCGGTGATATTTGTACCTGCACGTCAACATTAATAATATCAATTCCATTAAACATTAGACTTGCTATATGAATTATCATGAAATTTTTCTTCAAATGCTATTTTGTGAGATAAGGATTGTTGGAGGCTCAAATTGTCATTGCGAGAAGAATTACATAGTAATTCGACGAAGCAATCTCAGGAGATTTGATGAGATTGCAGCAAAGCTTCGCTCCTCGCAATGACGAAAAGTAACAACCACCAATCGAAAAAGCATACTATAGAACAAACTTGGCCAAGTCAAGATTAGTTATTATTTTTGATAATTGATTTTCTACGAATTTATCGTCGATAGTTATTTTTTTGCCTTTCATTTCGCTAGCTTCAAAGCTTATATCCTCAAGCAAATTCTCAAGTATAGTATGCAGCCTTCTAGCCCCTATATCTTCGACTTCTAAATTAACGGTGATCGCATAATCCGCTATCTTCTCAATAGCAGAAGCAGCAAATTCAAGATGCACGTCTTCAGTACCTATTAACGCCGAATATTGCTTTACTAAACTAGTTTCAGGCTCAAGTAATATTTTAATCATATCATCTTTGGTGAGTGAATTTAATTCCACTCTAATCGGTAATCTTCCTTGTAACTCCGGTAATAAATCAGAAGGTTTAGCAATATGGAAAGCACCTGAAGCAATAAATAATATATGATCGGTTTTAACAGGTCCATATTTAGTATTAACCGTTGTTCCTTCTATCAAAGGTAGCAAATCTCTTTGCACTCCCTCTCTACTTATTTCGGCATTTTTTGCTCCGGAACTACCGGTCGAAGCTATTTTATCAATTTCATCAATAAAAACTATCCCATCATTTTCAGCTAAATTTATAGCTTGCTGAATAATTTTTTCTTGGTCTATTAATTTTTCTGATTCCTCAGGTATAATAATAGCCATAGCATCTTTAACTAGCATTTTTTTTGTTTTAGTCTTACTGCTGCCAAGGGCTCGTCCAATCATATCGCCAAGGTTAAGAACGCCCATAGATGCTCCAGGCATGCCTGGTATTTCAAAACTTCCACCACCGACAGGTGTAGTATCAGCTACGCTAATTTCGATTTCCGTATCATCAAGTTTGCCGTTTAAAATTTTTTCTTTGAACTTTTCTCTAGTCTCACTACTAGAAGTTTTACCTACTAAACTATCTAATATTCTCTCTATCGCTTTTTCACGTGCATTAATATCTACTTCCATTTTTGCTAAAGTTTTTTTAGTATTAACGGCTATTTCGACTAAATCACGAATTATTGATTCTACATCACGCCCTACATATCCGACTTCGGTAAATTTAGTTGCTTCAATTTTATAGAAAGGAGAATTAGTAAGCTTTGCAAGGCGTCGTGCTATTTCCGTTTTCCCGACACCGGTTGAACCAATCATTAAAATATTTTTCGGTACTATTTCATTACGTAAATTACCTTCTACTCTTTTACGACGACAGCGATTTCTAAGTGCAATAGCAACGGCTTTTTTGGCCTTTTCTTGACCTACGATAAATCTATTAAGTTCATTAACTATTTGAGAAGGGGTAAGCCCCATAGGGTCTTTTTTATAAGTAGTTTTAGTAGCTTTCATACAACTTTTTCCATTATAATATTATGATTAGAAAATACACACAAATCTGCAGCTATATTCATAGATTTTAAAGCAATTTCTTCAGCAGTTAAATTGTTCTCGTAAGACATTAAAGCACGAGCGGCAGATAGTGCAAATAAACCGCCTGAACCTATTGCCGCAACATTATTTTCAGGCTCTACGACATCACCGTTACCGGTTAAAATTAATATATGATTACGATCGGCAACAATCATCATTGCTTCCAAACGTCTCAAATATTTATCGCTACGCCAATCTTTTGCAAGCTCAACTGCACTTCTAAGTAGATTATGCTTATGTTGTTCTATCTTTACTTCAAGTTTTTCAAATAACGCAAGACCATCAGCCGTAGAACCCGCAAAACCGGCAATAATTTTATTATTTGCTATAGTCCGAAGTTTTCGTGCTGTAGATTTTAGTATGGTATTACCATGCGAGACTTGTCCATCTGCTGCTATAATTATTTCTTCGTTCTTTTTTAAACAAAGTATTGTTGTGCCGTGTAAGGCTAAATTATCTGACATAATATAAAATTTATTGATATTAAGTTGTTAATTAGGTACTATGTAGTATTGAATTACTCCTAAATAAAATGAAGAGTTATTCGACACAGCTTCAAAAAGAGCTAGGAGTTCAAAGTCCTCGGAACGAAAGCCGTTACTTAATATAGTTCGTACCGCAGCTCTTGTAGAACATTGTCACCAATTTTTGAAGTTCTATCTTAGTATATACTCAAATGATTTCAAGAATTGAATTTGTTATCAAATGGTAAACGCACGCAGCTTATACTTAATAAGTGAGTACGTGAATCCATGAAGATAACAAAGAGCAATTCTTGAAATCAGCAGAGTATACTTGACTAATCAGGTTTAATTAATTATTGTCCCTTGAATTTTCAAGGCTTAAACTTAAATAATGAATATATACGCAATATACATTAACTCCACACAAAAAAATAATAATTTTATTGTTATTGAAGAAGGCTTTTCATGGATAGCTGCGCTTTTAAGTATATTTTGGGCATTATACCATAAAATGTGGTTAGTTGTTGCTATTGTCGTAATAGCGAATATAATCGTTACGGCGATTAATATCGAAGAGTTAAAGTTTATATTTAAGATAGCCTTAATATTAGGCTTCGGCTTTTTTGCTTCAGATATTAGAGAAAATTATTTAAAAAGAAATAATTACCGACTAGAAGATATAATAATTGCCAACTCTAGCATTGAAGCTGAATTGAAATTTTTAGCACGTAGTATGCTTATTTAATTTACGTCATTGCGAGAAGAATTACGCAGTAATCAGGGCGAAGCAATCTCAGGATATTTGACGAGATTGCCGCGTCGCCTACGGCTCCTCGCAATGACGATTTTCGCTTCAATAAAGCCTTTAACAGGAATAAAATGATGTATAACAAAGAAAATGTTTTTGCAAAAATTATAGATAAAAATCTTCCGGCAAAAATAATTTATGAAGACGAACAAATTTTAGCATTTAAAGATATAGCACCCGTAGCACCTGTACATATTATCGTTATACCTAAAAACGAATATATAGATTATGCGGATTTTATCTCTAAAGCTCAAATAGACGAAATAAAACATTTTTTTGCTAAAATTTCTGATATAGCAAACGAAGCGGGTTTAGATAAAGACGGCTATCGTTTAATAACTAATAAAGGCGAAAAATCGGGACAAACTATTTTTCATTTTCACTTCCATATTATCGGAGGCGAAAAACTCATCGGATTAATAAATAAATGACTAAAAAATACAATATTGCAGTAATCGGAGCTACAGGAAATGTAGGGCGTGAAACTCTAAATATTCTAGCTGAACGTAATTTTCCCGTTAATAAAATTTATGCTATAGCTTCAGATAACTCTATCGGACGAGAAATAAGTTATGGAGAAAAAATACTGAAAATCAGTAGTTTAACTAATTTAAATTTTGATGATATCGATATTGCTTTTTTTTGTGCCGGTTCAGAAGTTTCAAAAGAATTTGTACCTAAAGCTACTGCTAGTAGTTGTGTAGTTATCGACAAATCCTCACTTTTTAGAGTTGACAATCAAGTACCGTTAATTGTACCTGAGGTTAATTTATCAACACTTACAGAGTTTAATACTAAAAATATCATAGCTAACCCTAACTGTATAGTAATTCCGCTTGCAGTAGCATTAAAACCGCTAGATAATGAAATAAAGATTAAAAGAGTAGTGATATCTACTTATCAATCAGTATCAGGAGCAGGTAAAGCAGGAATGGACGAACTCTACGACCAAACAAAATCTAAATATGTTTTTGGAGAGAATGATCCTAAGAAATTTCCAAAACAGATTACATTTAATCTTTTTCCTCATATAGGTGATTTAAATAAAGACGGCTATACAAGTGAAGAAGCAAAAATTGCTTTTGAACTAAACAAAATTATGGGCAATCACTTTAAAGCTAGTGTTACTTCCGTGCGAGTACCGGTATTTATCGGTCATTCTATATCGGTTAACATAGAATTTAACGACAAAATGGACGCTAACATCGCTGAAGAAATATTACAAGACGCAGATGGAATTGTTACAATTTCTAATAATAATGACCTTGCTTATATCTCGCCCGTTGAAGTGGTAGGCGAAGATGCCGTATATGTCTCCCGCATTAGAAATGACGTAAGTAAACCTAATGCGATAAATCTATGGATCACATGTGATAATTTACGTAAAGGAGCAGCCTTAAACAGCGTCCAAATTGCTGAAGAACTAATTAATAATTATTTATAATATAACTAATATGTATAATAACAATAATAATCTAAATAAAAAAAACCCGCTAGTAATAGCATTAGGCGAATGTAGAACAGCTTTTTGGATAGTCTTTTGGTTTGCTTTTGTAATCAACTTACTAATGTTAATTACTCCTCTTTACTCACTACAAGTTCTTGATAGAGTACTTGGAAGCGGTAATCTACAAACATTATTATTTTTATCAATAATAATCGCATATATCTATTTTGTTTACGGATTATTACAAATTGCTCGTTCTTTTACACTTATAAAGGTAGGAGAATGGCTTGATAGAACAGTAGCTCCCGTAATTTTTGCTTCTTCAATTTCTGCAGCCGCAACACGAGCAAATATGGGTTCTAGCCAATTATTACGTGATTTTCAAGCTGTCAAAACATTCCTAACAAGTACCGGAATTAATACTTTATTTGATGCCCCTTGGAGCCTTATCTATATTGCCGTTATTTTCTCAATTCATCCATATATCGGTCTTATTACCGTTTTTGGTGCAGTTATCATAGTTTCAACCGCTTTCTTTAACGCTGCCGCTACTAATAAAACGCTTGGTGAAGCTACCGAATTTTCGATAAAAGGTATGACACAAGCCGATATTGCGAACAGAAATGCAGAAGCAATTGAGGCAATGGGAATGATGAAAAATGTTACAAAAAATTGGCATAAATTTAACATATTAGCACTTGATAAACAATCAGTTGCTAGCTATCGTAACGGTGTTATTTCTAACTTTTCAAGGTTTATCCGTAACATAATGCAAATGGCTGTTACCGGAGTCGGTGCTTACATTGTTGTAAAATCTCACAGTGCAGATATGACTCCCGGTAATATGATTATGAGTTCTATCATAGTCGGTAGAGCTCTTGCTCCTTTCGATAATGCTATTGATTTATGGAAAAGTATGAGCGGTGCTATTAAATCATACAAAAACATTAATAATTTATTTAACACTTATTCTTCTAGAGATGAAGCGATGCCAATTCCGAACGTTGATGGTCATCTTACTGTTGAAAATATTTATTATGCTCATCCTATACCGAAACATTTACCACAACCTCCCGTACAGAAATATATCTTAAAAGGCGTTAGTTTTGCAGTACAGCCGGGCGAAGTTTTAGCAATTATCGGTCCTTCGGCTACAGGAAAATCAACTTTAGCTAAAATCATAGTCGGGGTATGGAAAGAATCATCAGGTTCCGTACGTTTAGATAGTGCTGAAATTTATCGTTGGAATAGAGAAGATTTCGGTAGACATGTTGGCTATCTTCCTCAAGGAATAGAACTTTTTAGCGGTAGTATTAAACAAAATATAGCTAGAATGGAAGAAGATGCCGATCCACAAAAAGTTATTGAAGCAGCTAAAATAGCCGGAGCTCATGAAATGATATTAAGATTCCCTGACGGTTATGATTCTGATATCGGTCCTGCAGGCTCTAATCTATCAGGTGGTCAAAGACAACGTATCGGGCTTGCTAGAGCTTTTTACGGCAATCCAAAACTTATCATTTTAGATGAGCCTAATGCTAATTTAGATGAGGCAGGTGAAGTTGCCCTTGCAAGTGCCTTAAAACAAGCAAAACTTAAAGGGATAGCAGTCGTTGTAATTTCCCATAGACCTTCCGTATTATCCGTTGTTGATAAAATTCTAATATTACAGGATGGAGCCGTTGCAGTTTACGGAACGGAAGAAGAGATTCAAAAACACTTTAAAACTTTAAAAAGCGGCACAATTCATATTAATAATTAATAATGTCATATCATCACTGATTGGCATTGCCCGCGTGGCTTCCAAATCGTCATTGCGAGGAGCAAAGCGACGCAGCAATCCAGAAAAAAATAATTAAAAAAAATTCTGATTTACAGATTTTTTTTTACTGGATTGCTTCGTCGAAACTTGCAGTTTCTTCTCGCTAATAGCGAAAAACACCAATAATAATGATTAAATATTATGCAGGACTTAAAACACAATAAACCTCAAATTACTCCGGAACAATTGAAACAATTATTGTCCTTACGCGAAGATTCATTAAACCTTAAAGGTCAAAGTTCTAAGCGTAAAGCTTTAATAAATACTACATTAAAGAAAACCTCTCACGTTATAGAGTTCTTATTAGTAAAGCTTGACAGGTTTGTTAATTTTACTACCAAAAAAACAGATAAAGATCGTAATAACGTAGCGCAAGCTGCAAGATCGCCTATACTTTTCGGTATTTATGTTATTATCTTTTTAGTATTAATAGGCGGATTATGGGCAGCTCTTGCCCCTCTTGATAGCGGTGCTGTAGCTGTCGGTATCGTAATGCCAAGCACAAATAAAAAAACGATTCAACATAATGAAGGTGGAATAATCAATGCTATTTACGTTAAGCAAGGTGACAAAGTCAAAGAAGGCGATAAGTTAATAGAGCTTGAAGAAACTAGAATAAAAAGCGAACATGAAAATATTCTTGGTCAGTACCGTAATTTTTTAGCAACTGAAAATCGTTTAATTGCCGAACGTGATAATTTAGAACAAATCGAATTCTCTGATTTTTTAATGCAGGATATAAATTTACCGGAAGTAGCTAAAATAATTCATACCCAGGAAAATTTATTTAGATCTAGAAAAGAAGTATATAACTCAGAGAAAGATGCATTACATCAAAATATTGCTCAACTTGAGAAAAAAATTGAAGGTTTAGAAGCAAAAAAAGTTGCAGCTTCAAAAACTGCTGAAGTCTATCAAGACCGTTTAAAAGCTTTAAGAACGTTAAAAGAAAAAGGCTTTGTACAAAAAGCAGCCTTATTAGACCAAGAGGCAAAAGTTGCCGCTTCAAAAAGCGATGTTGCAACAACTGAAGCCGAAATAGCAGGGATACGCCATGCTATTACCGAAACTCAAATTAAAATTATAAATCAGCAAAATAAATATACTGAAAGGACTTTAACAGAACTTCGTGAAGCTCAAGTACAAACAGCATCTCTTAAAGAAAAATATAATTCCCTGACGGATTCACTTAATCGTGTGATAATAAGATCACCTGTTGACGGCATAGTTAATAATTTAAAATATCATACAATAGGCGGTGTTATAAGTCATGGACAACCTATTATGGAAATTTCGCCAATTAATGATCCATTAATAATAGAAGCAAAGGTATCTCAAAAAAACATTGACTCAGTACATGAGGGACTAGTTGCAAAAATACGTTTCAGTGCATTTAAATCAAGAACGACTCCAACATTTACCGGTAAAGTAGTAAGCATATCACCCGATATCGTACAAGATGAAAGACAACATCCGGGACAACAGCAAGATAATTATTATGTTGCAAGAGTTGAAATTGATATGGATGAATTTAACAAAGTTGCTAAAGTTAAAAATCTTGAATTACATCCCGGTATGCAAGCTGAGGTACAAATTGTAACCGGTACTAGAACACTACTTAGATATTTACTTGATCCCGTTACTGATACTGCATTTAAAGCTTTCAGAGAAAAATAGATAATTTGAAAATTTTAGGTTAGATAACTTTACGGAACCTAAATATTTAGTAATAATATTTATTAAAAATTCTTAATCCTTTATTGACTTTTAACCAAAAAAGTATAGCCTATTTCGTAATTAATTATATACAAAGGTTATGTTAGGCTACGAAAAAGAACAAAGAAGTTTAAATAAAGAACAAAAACAAGCTGTCGGATTACTTTCTATAGGTACATTTCTAGAGTATTTTGACCTTATGCTTTATGTGCATATGGGGGTGCTTTTAAATAATTTATTTTTTCCGGAATATGATCCTTTCACTTTTTCGCTGCTTACTGCCTTTTCTTTCTGCTCTACCTACTTGTTAAGACCTATAGGAGCATTAATATTCGGATATATAGGAGATCATTTTGGACGTAAGATTGTAGTTGTTTTAACTACTCTATTAATGGCTATTACTTGTGTGATTATAGGCAGTATGTCAACATATGCACAGATAGGTATAACAGCCTCTTGGGTTCTTACTATATGTCGTATAATTCAAGGTATGTCGGCAACTGCAGAAGCACGAGGTGCAGAGCTGTATTTAACCGAAAATTCATCTCCTCCTATACAATATCCGTTAGTAGCAATTATAACCGTATTTTCTGCCATAGGCACGACGGTAGCACTAGGTATTGCATCAATTTTTACTAATCAAAATATTTATCAACATGAATCAAGTTGGCGTATAGCCTTTTTTGTTGGTGCAACTATTGCTTTTGTAGGTACTATTGCGAGGACTAGTTTAAAAGAAGCAGATGCATTTTCAAATAAAAAAAATAAATTAAAACTAAGACTTCAAGAAAATAATATTACGCTTGAAGAAATTGACAAAGATATTCTAGATCAACAAGTTCCAAACGCCACTTCTATTTGGTATTTCTTTATCCAATGTGCTAGACCTCCGTGTTTTTATTTCGTGTATATATATTGCGGTGATATATTAAAAAGAGAATGTGGTTTTACTCCGAATCAAATTATAAATCAAAATTTTTGGATATCTATAATAGATTTACTCGGTATTATCGGTCTTGCATTTATTAGCTATAAAATCCATCCTTTAAAAATCTTAAAGGTAAAATTATATCTATTTTTTACCTCTCTCATTTTTTTTCCTATAGTGTTAAATTATAACCCTACTCCTTTATATATTTTTATTTTTCAATGTTTAGCTGCATTATTCGTATTTGATCACGTACCGGCAGCTCCTATATTTTATAAATATTTTCCGGTTTTTAAGAGATTTACATATACTAGTATGCTAAGTGCAATAGCAAAATTATTTACGTATATTATAACGTCATTTGGTTTAGTTTATATTACCAATTATCTAGGATATTGGGGATTATTTTTAATTTTCATTCCGGTAGGTATAACTTTCTTTATGGGAGTAACTTATTTTGAGAGAATGGAAAAGAATCGAAATTTATAATTTTATTAAAAGTAGAATTTATATTAAACTTTAAATTATTTTTATAACATTCAGCATATATAAGCTCTGAAACTGAAGGTATTTCAAGTATTTCACTTAACACTAAAAAGCTTTTTAATGTCTCTTTAATTATTTTATGAGCTTTTTCAGGCGATTTTGCTTCTAAAGTTTGTAAATTATGTATCCTATCAAAAAGTTTTATAAGAGCAGTATCGTATCTTTCTTGTTTAATTAATAAAATAAGACTTTTCTCGCTACTTATTTTTCCACAAGGTTTAATTCTAGTTAGACCTTCTACATGCCTTGCTACTTCTTCATCAAAAATGTTACTAATCATTTCTTCAGTAAGTTCAGTATCTTCAATAGTGTCATGAAGTAATGCAGCTTGTAGCATTCTAAAAGTAAAGAGTTTAGGCACTTCTTTTGCTACAAATTCCGCTACCATAATTGTTACTGCGATTGGATGAGAATAATAAGGATCACCCGATTGACGCATTTGCTCACCATGATATTTACGAGCATAATAAATACCTTTTTTAACTTCTCTAATATCAACAGGTTGTTTTACTTGGGTATTAAAAAATAAAAGCCTTTCGATTAATTTATTTGAATATTTACAGCTTTCAAAATTTTTTTCCCAATATTCTATATCTTTCATAAAATCTCCCAATTACATATATATTATTTTATTGGTTTTTCTTATGATTATTTTTTATATTTTCTTTTTAAAATCCAATATTTAATAATTTTTCTATTTTTAATGCTAAAAAATAATTATATATTAAAAATAGTTTTTTACAAAGATTTATATGTCATCTTTAACTATCACCTATATTTTTCTTATTACAACAATCTTAATATCTTTATTTTGTCGTGATAAAAGACCTGCATATTTAGGCATAGGCGTTACGATTTTAGCCGCTTTATATCAAGGCGTAATAAATATTATAGGAGTTGGGGCTTTATCTATTTTTGCTGCTATTACTTATACCTATTTTAATTTACAGCTAAATAAAGTACTAAAAACCTTATTATTTATATCTATTTCAGTTTGTTTTACTGCTTTTGCTTTTCATAAAGTTCTGGGATTTTTTAATCTACTTGCTATTGATAAAATACAGTTATCGGAATTATCCATACCGTTTTCTATGTATCTAAATTTTGATAAGGTAATGCCGGCTTTAATAATTTTCTCTCTAAGCGATTTATATATTTTAGAGAAACAAGAAAGTAGCGACACTATAAAATATACATTACTATCTTTATTACTATGTATAGCAATAATTATGGTTCTATCTTTAATAAGCGGTTACGTCTTATTTGAACCTAAAATTCCAAGCATATTACCGATATGGGCAATTAATAATTTCTTTTTAGTATGTATGGCTGAGGAAGTATTCTTTCGAGGGTTTTTACAAAGAACATTCCAAAATCTTTTACCGAACCGGCAAATTTTAGCTGTTATTATAGCATCTTTAATATTTGGGGTCGCACATTTTCAAGGCGGAATAATATATATAGCCTTAAGTACTATATGCGGTTTTTTCTATGGTTATACATATTACAAGACTAATAAAATATTATGCTCTATGATAGTCCATTTTGGTCTAAATTTATGCCATTTATTGTTATTTACTTATCCTGCTCTTAAAACTTTGTGAAATAAATCTAATTTTAATAGACAAAGTTATAGAGTTTTTTTATTTATAAATAGTAAACATAATAACTAAGTTTTATGAACAAAGACATCCCTACGGATTTATTACCTTCAGAATATGAGTTAGCAAGCTCTAGTAATGCTGCTTTGACTCTACTTTTAATGGGAGCAACTTTATTATTCTTGATAGGTTATTGCTGCTACTGTTGTTTTGATAATGAGCGAAAAGATATGGGGCTTGAATTAATCGGTGACCACCCCGAACATGATGAATAATATTTTTAAATTATTGGCATGGTTCTTAATGTCATTCCTGCCTACGCGGGAAAGCATTGTTACGTAGACCGGTAAAACCTACTGTGTCACCCCGTGGCTTGCTAACTAGGTCCATAAAAACAATAAAAAATACTAATAATTTTAGTATTTTTAACTGGATCCCGTGGTCAAGCCACGGGATGACAGAGGTGAAACTGATCCACGCAACAATACCTCCTCACAATGACAATTTGGTATCCACACAGGCAATACCCAGCCTACAATTTACTTGGATCAAAGCTAAAATTAATCTCTTTCCAATGGTTAAAACGAGCAGGATCAAGATTTTCAATAGGGCTTGCTTGCCATACCGCTCTAATTGCATTATCCGATAAAGCTTCACAAACACTAGCCGGAATATTAGGACAAATTCTTTCTTTAACCTTTGCCTGTTCAACATTACCTGCTTTATCTAGCGTAATACTAATAATGACTTTTACCTTATTATTACCTCTAACTCCTGCCGGTACATTACTCCAATGTCTCTCAATTTGTCTTTTTATCAAAGATGTTTCACTATCGGAAAGAGGCAGCCCGTCTGTATAAACACCTTTAGCTTCTTTTGCATTATCAACTTTTTTTGATCTTTGATGCTTATTGGATTTTACATTATTCCCTTCCGAAGATTGTTCTAAATTCTTCAGTAAAGAATCAAGCTCATCGGTTTTAGGCTCTTTTTTCTTTACCTCTTTTTGTTTCTCTTCCGGTTTTTTAACAACAACTTCCTCTTTTTTCTCTTCGGGCTTCTTCTTTTCTTCTGTTTGTTTTTTTTCTTCTTCTTTTGGCTTTTCTTCCTTTACTTCTTCTTTCTTCTCAGGTAACGCTTCTTTTGCTTCTTCAGGCTTTGGTTCTTCTATAGGTTTTTTCTCTTCTATTTTTGGCTTTTCTTCTATTGTTTTAGCCTCAAGCTCTTTTGTTTTTTCTTCTTTAGGCGAGTCTTGCGGTTCTTCTTCTTTTGGCTTACTTTGCTCAGACTTTTTAGCGTCTTCGTTTTCTATAGGGGCTTCTTTTTGCTTTGTTTGGGTTATGATATTTGGTTTATCGCTAACAGGTAGCATTTCAAAAGTTATAGTTTGCTCTTCCGGTAATTTTTCAAAAAGTGACGGCATACCGAATAGAAAAAAATATAAAAGAAGTAAGTGCAGAACAACAGAGAAGCTAAGGAAAATCGTAAAATTATCCCTATTTTGGTTACTTTTCATTATTTTTAATATTTGAAATAAGAGCTATACGAGAAAAGCCGGCAGCATGAATTTCGGCAACTATCTCTACCACCTGCCCATAAGAGACATTCCTATCGCCTCTTACAAAAATTCTAGCATCCTTTTTTTCTTTAGTGATATTTGCAAGCTTGTCGGTTAAATGTGTTCTCTCTATAGGAGTTTCAAGCAGGAAAATTTCACCTTTATTATTGATAGTAACGACTAGCGGTTCATCCTGCCCTGAAATCGGACTTGAATTTGTCTCAGGTAAATCCACATTTACTCCTGAAACAAGCATTGGAGAAGTAATCATGAAAATAATTAATAGAACAAGCATCACATCAACGAGCGGAGTAACACTAATTTCACTAACTACCGCTCTTTTACTTTTTCTATTACTTCCGGCAAGCTTTATAGCCATTACATTTTCTCCTGATCAATTGCCTTAGAAAGTATAGAATTTAACTCGCTACTAAAATCTTCAATCTTATTATTTATAAGAGTAATACGGGAAATAAGATAGTTATAAAAAATTACTGCCGGAATAGCTGCAAACAAGCCTATTGCAGTTGCAAGTAACGCCTCAGCAATTCCGGGAGCTACTACGGCAAGAGAAGTATTTTTTGAAGTAGCAATCGATTGGAAGCTGTGCATAATTCCCCAAACAGTGCCGAATAAACCTACGAAAGGAGCACTTGACCCAACGGTTGCCAGGAAGCTTAAATTCTTCTCAAGCTTTTCGACTTCCCTATTTTGAGCTAAGTACATTGCACCCGTTATACGCTCTTTATGGTTGTTTTTTAACGCATCAGAAAGCCCTTTAGTATTTAAACTCTTACACTCATCCATAGCCGAGACAAATATCAAAGCTAGCGGATTATTAACCGACCTCTTTATGCTTTCATATAATTGCTCTAATACTCCACCGGACCAAAACACATTTTCAAAATTTTTCATTCTTCGCTGCACTTGTGCTAGCTTAAATATTTTATCCAAAATAATAGCCCACGACCAAATGGAAGCAATAAGCAGCATCAACATAACCGATTTACCGATAATGTCGGATGAACTTATTAAAGAAAAAATCGATAAATGATCTTGCGTAACAATTTCTAAGCTATCGCTAATATTATTAATATCCGTACTCATAACTTCCTTGATAAATGATAGACGAAGTTTAATTTGGAAAAAAGCAAGGCATTTTGAAGCTTTTAACCGCAGCGTACATTATTTAGTACGTGAGGATTAAAAGCAAAAAATAACGTAGCCAATTTTTCAAATTAAACGAGTATATAGAATAATATATTCATATTTTACTTTTGTCATTAAGTTATGTGAAAAAATTTTGTCATTGCGAGGAAAAACTGTAAGTTTTGACGAAGCAATCTCAGGAGTTTGTTATTATTTCATGAGATTGCTACGCAGCCTACGGCTGCTCGCAATGACGAGACACATTATAAACCATTAATTTAATATTTCTTGACTTATCTCAATTTTTCATATAAAGTGCCGCTCTTAAATTTAACTTGAGTTGCAAATGAAATTAACCGAATATTTTAAAAAACTTGAATCTATAGCCTTTGGCCCATGGCTTAATAAATACAAACAATTATTTACCTCAAAAGAATTATCTACTCAGATGTTTGACATAATCATCCAAGCTCAAAAAAATAAAAAACATTATAATAAAGAATTAGTGATATTATCTAATGACATTGTTGAAAGAGAAATAGGAGCGGATATAAAGCAATCAGAAGTTGCTATTATTTTTTCTTCAGACCATAGAGAAAATTTATATTCTATATTTACTTGGTTAACTAATTTTCAGTTAGAGCAATATTCTAGATTTATATTAAATCTTCCCAAAGATTATAAGGATTATTTTCTACAAGAAGAACAACAAGGCGGATATTCAAAAATCATAGCTTTTAATAATGTTCAAGATAAAAAATGGTTAGCAAGGAAATATTTCAATTTATCAAAGCATGAACCGGCAAGTAATTACTCATTGTTTCAAGAAAATACTGTAAAATTGCAAAAATATTTAGAATATCCTTATGAATATAATACTACAATTTATAAATCTGAATTTCTAGGCTCAGATAGCTATTCTAATTATTCTTGCGATAATATATAAAAATTATATAATAAAATAATAATTTATTAAGGAGGTCAATATGCTAAAATCCGAAAATACACAAAAATCCGATAAAGCTCCTAAAGTTATACGTGAAGACATTTTTTTAGACCTTATGGCCTCCCATCTTATTCTATTCGCTATATGGATGACGGCACGACTATATATAGTGAATCTGAATCACTTTATTCTAATGATAAAGTTATAGGTCATGATACCGAATATTTTCATAAATATTTCGCTGGATTAGGATTTGAATAATATAAAAGATATTGTACAAAATAGAATATTGCCTAGAACAAGTTGATAATTTGAAAAGTTTACGTCATTGCGAGAAGAATTACGCAGTAATTCGACGAAGCAATCTCAGGAATGCTTGACAAGATTGCCACGTCGCTTCGCTCCTCGCAATGACGATATCTACTCTTTCTAAACAACACCATATTTTAAATTAAAAAATCTATTGTCTTCTTAAACTCCTTTGTTATTATTTTTAGAATAATCTTTTAATAATAATTCTATGTAAAATTTCAAAATTTTCCTATCACATTATAGCAGATCTCTTGCATAACGTAGTTAATAAAGAGGAATCTCTCCGGAAACACGGCACGCAGCACCGCAGCGTACACGCAAGTAACGTGAGGATGCGAGTCTAGGCTTGACGCAAAAATTACCTTTAGAAACAAGTTATGCAAGAGATCTAATAGTTCTTAAGCCCAACTAATGCTAAACTATATTCATGAAAAATACAGAGCCTTCAATTGCTTTTAAGCTTAATATTGCTGAAGTTAATAACACCACCAATATATTATCACAAAATAGTATAAGAAATTTTAGACAAACTACTCTTGGACTTGATGTAGAAACAATAGATAAAAACTTTTTATGTATACCTACTGTTGATGCCGCTATAGAAGTAATGCACTATATATTGGGACATTTAGATAGCGAAAAAGCTATAGTTAGTAGCATGAAATCTAAAGAACTCAAACATTCACTAATGCAGCGATTAATATATAATTATTCATATGAAAGCTACAAAAATCATGAATTGTTAAAAAAATATGAAATAAATAAAAATGCCGGCTTTTTTGAATATAAATTAGACAGTGAATACATGGACGGGATACCGGATAAAATCATTCCTATAACACCTGATACGCTAACTAAAATTCAAGTAATGTGTTCTGCTTTTCAATGCAGTATATTAAATAGACACGATGAAACTGCTAAAGAGATATTTAAATATATAATTACAGAAACAAATTTATATTTTAATAACTTTGCAGAAGAAACTGAACAATATATCAAATGTGCAGAATATATACTTCCTGTGCTAAAACTTATTGAACCGGAATCTCAGCTTAAAATTATCCAAGCACTAGTACCATATATAAAATTCAGCTTGGATTTGTCAGTTAAATTCTATGATTTATTAATAAAGATTAATAATTTTGAAGGAGCAAAAGCTCTACTTGAAGAGTTAACGCCTCATTAGAACTTACAAAAAAATTCACTCATGGAGAGGAGAAAGAAACAAGCGATGCAAAAAATCTATTAAATACTAATGATGATGATGAAGTTTTAGGACAGTACTATTATAGATTAGCTTGTGCTTATGACAAAACTGGAGACTATAATATGTCTACTAAATACTATAAACTTGCTTTTGAAAAGCTACCGACCCAAACAGAAATAGCATATAGTTTATGGTCTAATTATAGAATTCAAGGCGAATTTGAGAAAGCTAAAAACCTAATACCGAAAGTGCAAGAAGGATGTATAAAATACTTCCTAGAAATGTTAACTAATCCATATGAAGTTTCTTATAAAAGCAAACAATTTGTTTCAATTGAAAAAAACATTTTATCTCCTTCCTATTTATCATTATATAATGCCTGTGAATATATGGCTTTTTACAATAAAATTCCAGATAAGCAAAAAATTACAATAAAACAGCAAGCAACATTAACTAAAAAATTGGAAGATAATTCTTCAAATAACGCATTGTTAGCATTCTCACTTGCCCTATGTAGTAAACAATTTAAAACGGCTTCTGAGCTCTTAAATAAGATACCTGAGCATCAAATAAATTTGTATGGAAAGGCTATTATAAAACTTCGGAGTTACATAGACCCAAATTATACGTTACCTCAAAATAATACTCTAAATCCCAATGAAAAGGTAGAAGTTCTCAATGCAGTTAGTACCACTTTAATAGCAGATAGCAAGACTAAATTAACTTCTGAAAAATCTGAAAAGATTTTCCAAAATGTTGAAAATGCTCTGCAAAATGATTCTTGCAATGAAAACACTTTAGAAATCGGAGTAGTTTCCGCCTTATTAAATAATAATCAAGAAAAAGTACAAGAGAATATGCAAGTAAATTAAGTCAAAACAAACAAGAAGAAATTATTGCAAGCTATTCCCAAGGTAATAAGCAAATAGAAAATTTAGAACAATTAGTTGATCAATATGATGCAAAAAAATTCATCAATATTATCAACTAAAAAAGAAACATGAATTTTATTTAGCCATTCAAAAGATTACTCATTTTAATAATAATTCTTGGAATATTCCTAAAGAAGGATAGATTAAAATTGATAAAGAATTAGATAAAGGTACGGCTATATTACTCGGTAAATATAGAGGATTTGATTGTTACGGTACAATTTCTAAAAAAATCTATAATGCCTTTGATAAAAGTAAAATTATGTCTTTTGTTTCTGCTTTAAAAAAAGGAATAATATATCACAAACACGGAGTAAACGGAGTTAAGCTTATTAAGGACAATGCTTTTAAAGCTAAGTGGGACTGTGATGATCGACTATTTACAAATATATTATATTTTAACGAACAAGGATTATTATTAAAGTTTGATGAGTATGGTAACCATGCTGAAGTAAAAAAGTTTATTAGCGGTCATCATTTGGAATTCTATAATGTGGGGTAACATTTATGTCATTCCTGCGTGGCATTGCCTGCGTGTATATCGATGTCATTCCTGCGAAAGTAGGAATCCAGTAAAACCGACAAAAAGCTTGTTTTTTTAGGTTTATTTTGTCAATATTAAGACTATTTTTTCTGGATTCCCGCTTTCGCGGGAATGACATAAAGAGTATTTACCGGTCCACGCAGCCTATGGCTGTAGCTCATGACGATATCTATATTTAATGAACAATGCCTAAAACTTAGGATAATTTAATAGCAGAACTTAAATAATCATTACCGTATTTCTCAATATAATCATCATATTTACCTTTAAAATCAACAATATTTTTCCTATGGGAAAGAGCAATAATTCTTGTTGCTATTGATTTTGCAAAATCACGATCGTGCGTTACTAATATTACCGTACCCTCAAAATCAATTAAAGCTTTTTTAAGGGCTTCTCTTGACTCTATATCAAGATGGTTTGTCGGTTCATCAAGAACCAAAATATTGCTTTTTTCTAGCATCATTTTAGCAAGTAATAACCTTGCACCCTCACCGCCGCTTAAACTTAAAATATTTTTAATTACTTCATCACTACGGAATAATACTTGTCCGAGCGTATTTCTAATAGTATTTTCCGTTTCCTTTTCGGATTGCTTTTTGAGCCAATCAATAATACTAATATTTTCATTAAGTAGCTCATGATGGTCTTGAGCGAAATAAGATATTTGTGATTCATATCCCCACTCATGGCTACCTTGATCTGCTGATATTTTATTCATTAAGATTTTTAACAAAGTAGATTTACCAATACCGTTTGCACCGATAATAATAATTTTCTCACCTCGTGATACACTAAAGCTCACTTTATTTAATATTTGCTTATTCTCAAAATCTTTAGTTATTTGATCGATTTTTAATACTAATTTTCCTGAATTTCTTAGTTGTTTAAATCTAAATAACGGACTAATTCTTGAAGATTTCTGTATATCCGGTAATTCTATTTTCTCTAGCTGCTTTTCTCTAAAGGTACTTTGCCTTGCTCTTGTTCCGGCTCTAAATTTATCAACCCAAGCCTGCATATTTTCTATTTTCTTTTCTAAGAAATTTCGCTCACTTAGCTTTTGAGCAGCTATTATCTGCTTTTCCTAAACAAAATTATCATAATTATCTGTATATAGTTTTATTTCTCCATAATCTATGTCCAAAATATCCGTTGCAACATTATTTAAAAAAGCTAAATCATGCGATATAAAAATTAATATTCCCTTAAAAGAATTTTTTAAATAATTCTCAAGCCAATATATTGAAATAATATCTAAGTGATTTGTAGGTTCATCGAGTAGTAAAATATCCGGATTATTAAATAGACTTTGTGCAAGTAAAACACGAAGCTTATAACCTCTTGATAACGCAGAAAGCGGTTCGTAATGATATTTTTCGGCTATTCCAAGACCTACAAGTAAACTAGCTGCAAAAATTTCAGCGGTATAACCATCATTGTCGTATATTATTTGTTCAAGCTCACCAAGCTTATACCCATCTTCATCGCTACATTCTTGTCTATTTAATATCTCTTCTTTTTCCTGTAAAGCTTTCCATAGCTCCTTATTCCCTGCTATTACCGTATCTATAATTTTAGTATTTTCATAAAGAAATTGATCTTGTTTTAAACAACCTACTTTAGAGTTTTTAGGTATGTTAATAATATCGCCGAAAGCCGGCTCTTCTTCCTTAGTTAAAACTTTGAAAAAAGTTGTTTTACCTGCTCCGTTAGCACCTACTAAACCATATCTTTTATTATTTTTAATATGCAAACTTACATCGGTAAATAGTATTCTTGCACCATAACTCATGGCTAAATCGTTTATAATAATCATATTTTTAGATGTCGTGGTTAAATTTAGGAATAATTGAAAAGGTTTTAGAAAAGTTATAAATATTTAATATTTCTTCAACAACTCAAGAACTTTTGCAAAATCTACTATATATTCTTCTTTTTTTTCTAAATCTTTAAGTTTGAGGCTATTATTTGCTTGTTCTTCGTCACCTATGAAAATAATAAATTTAGCATTTTCATTAAGAACGCGTTGTATTCTTTTAGCTATTTTACCTACGGGATCTATAATAGTAGAAATATTTTGTAAGCGTAATTTATCTACAATTTCTAAAGCATAGCAAATATTATTTTCGCCTATAGGTAATACAAATACCGGCTTAACTTCAGATATATTATATTCCCGCATTAAAGCAATTCTCTCGATACCGGCAGCAAAACCGATAGCCGGTACATCATCATTATTACCCATAATTTTAGCAAGCCCGTCATAACGTCCGCCGGCCAAAATAGTAGATTGGCTCCCTAGCTTTTTCGTAGTGAATTCAAAAGCAGTATGGCAATAGTAATCAAGCCCTCGAACTAAACGAGGATTTATGACATATTTCACGCCTAAAATATCTAGATACTTTATTAACTCTTCAAAATATTCTTTGGACTCATCAGTATAATATTCAGATAAAATCGGAGCAGCAGCTATTATTTTTTGATCAATTTCGCTTTTAGAATCAAGAATCCGCATTGGGTTTTTGGTCAGCCTTATTTTGCTTTCTTCCGATAATTGATCTTTAAAATCATTTAGATATTCTACCAGTTTTTGCTGATAAACGCTTCTTGATTCACTACATCCAAGAGAATTCAGCTCTAAGATAGTATCCTGCTCTATTTCAAGTGCTTTTAATATATCAACGGCTAACTTCAAAGTTTCGGCATCGGTAATAGCTCCTTTAGCACCGATATACTCGTAATTTAGTTGGTGGAATTGACGTTGACGCCCTGCTTGCGGTCTATCATAACGAAAAACAGGACCGGTAGAGAAAAACTTTAAGGGCAATTTATGTTGTAAGCCGTTTGAGATGAAACTTCTTATAATACCTGCCGTAAATTCAGGTCTAAGAGCTACGGATTCATTGCTTTTATCTAAAAAACTGTAGATTTCTTTACTGATTACGTCAGAACTTTCGCCCATAGAGCGGTTAAAGACTTTGGTATACTCAAGTATTGGGATACTCATTTGCTTATAGCCGTACAATACCCCAACATCCCTTGCTTTGTTAATTATATAGTCGTGAACTTTATAATCATCCGGCAAAAGATCTTTCATTCCTCGGAGTGGTTGCAGCTTTTCAGTCATTTGCTTAATTTTGTGGTTTTGTTGTGTGGCTCTAGTGTGTTTCCTAGAGGTTTTGTTGTACCTCTCTTATGTCATTCCCGCGAAAGCGGGAATCCAGAAAAAGTAAGACAATTTGAAGCTTCTTATAGTATTTGTTTTTTAATTACTGGATTCCCGCTTTCGCGGGAATGACCTAAAACGATCCATGTAACAATGCCTTCAGTCGCCTAGTTCATGACAACTCGGGTATCCTATAATAAACGAAAAATAAGTAGACGACGCCAATTTTTCAAATTAAACGAGTATACCTAATTTTGCTCTTTTTTCATAAAGAACGATCTTATAATATATAAAACAAATATTGTAATAAACCAATATATTAATGCACGACCTGCAGTTAATAGATTAAATTCACCGTCATATATTTGAATAAATAGTAAGTATGCACAAGCAATTAAAATAAACGGTACAATAATAAATACTAAAGGACATCTAAAAGGTCTTTGTGCTTCAGGTAATCTTATCCTAAATAATACCACTATTATTGTGACGGTTATATAATCAATTAATGCTCCCATTGAAGTTAATTGAGTTAATAATTCCGTAGAGCAAAATCCTCCAAGGATAGCAGCTAAAGAAGCAAATATTATAATCGTAATATACGGGCTATCATATTTTGGGTGCAATTTTGCAAAACTTTTCGGTAGTAAACCGTCACGTGCAATAGCATAAAAAATACGAGAAGTACCGTAAATATTCATCATCAACACCGTCATCATACCACAAACCGCACCAGTTGCAACAATAGCAGAGCCAATCTTGCTATTATTGATAGTTAAAGCATAAGCAAGTGGTTGATCGTTATTTAACTGATCAAAAGGTGCAATACCGGTCACAAGCCCTGCCATTGTTACATAAACTATAGTAGTTAAAACAAGCGAGCCGATAATACCAATCATTATATCACGCTTTGGATTTTTACATTCTTCAGCTGCAGTTGCAATCGTTCCAAAACCTGTAAAAGCTAGGAATAAAATAGATGCACCTACTAAAACATTGCTAAAACCGAAAGGCATAAAATTGCTCCAGTTAGTAGCATCGAAATGAGGAGCAGCAGCGAGTACAAATACAAATATTGCAGCCATTTTTATGAAAACTAAAATTGCATTTAACCGCTTACTATCTTTAGTCCCTAAATATAAAATAAATCCAATAAATACTGAAATTAAAAAAGCTGGTAAATTTATTATACCGCCATTTGTCGACACCGTAGTTAATTCCATCGGCAAATGAATTCCACCTGCCGCAAGTATTCCTTGTACGTAACCCGACCAGCCTGCAGCTACTATTCCTGCAGCAACACCGAGTTCTAATATTATAACGCTACCGATCATCCAAGCAAATACTTCACCAAATGCAACATAAGAGTAAGTATAAATACTTCCGGAAGTTGGAAGCATTGCAGCAAGTTCGGTATAAACAAGTGCTACGAAAATACAGGTAATACCGGCAATTGCATAAGATACCATTACTGCAGGTCCTGAATATTTAGCAGCAATTATACCGGTAACAACGAATACGCCGGTACCAATCATTGCACCAAGACCCAGTAATATTAAATCGAATGCTCCAAGCGTCTTGCTAAGACCGCTTGAGCTACCTATCTCTTTTACTGATTCAAAACTTTTCTTCCTTAAAAAACTCATTAGTTTCTCCTGTTTTAGTGAGCTTATTTTGTATTGCCTAATGTAATAATTTTTTCGTCATTGCGAGCAGCCATAGGCTGCGTGGCAATCTCATGAAATAATACTCCTGAGATTGCTTCGTCAAAACTTACAGTTTTTCCTCGCAATGACGGATTTATGAAAAAATAATTACCTTATATCTCTAGTAATCCACCCGCCGCCGAGTACTCTTTCGCCAGCATAAATAACGCATGCTTGCCCAGGGGCAACGGCTTTTTCTTCGGATAAAAATTTTACTTTCATTTTATCATCGTCGAGTTTGCTTATTTCGGCTAGACGAGGCGGTCTTGTCGAACGAATTTTAACTTCTACTTCTAGCTTTTCATTATCTTTAATCTCATCTG
The DNA here is from genome assembly GCA_000012145.1 of Rickettsia felis URRWXCal2. Taxonomy (GTDB): domain Bacteria; phylum Pseudomonadota; class Alphaproteobacteria; order Rickettsiales; family Rickettsiaceae; genus Rickettsia; species Rickettsia felis. Next base: position 529,604 of record CP000053.1, on the reverse strand, counting down.
CAAGCCAGTTTATGTTTTTAATTATAAACTCCTGCACATGTAATGCAGACTCCGGTCCTACATATACTATATTGTCCTTAGGATCAATCTTTACTACATATAAAGGCTCGTTATAAGCTATACCAAGGCCACGACGTTGCCCTATAGTATAATTAATTATACCGCTATGCTCTCCTAGCTCAAACCCGTTTACATGAATAATTTTGCCGCTTTCGCTTGCTCCCGGACGTATTTTATTTATTACACTCTTATAATTTCCATCAGGTACGAAGCAAATGTCTTGGCTGTCGGGCTTATCTGCTACCTCAAGCCCAAATTTACTAGCAAGCCTACGTGTTTCATCCTTAGTAAGCCCTCCAAGAGGGAAGCTTAAATATTCGAGCTGCTCTTTAGTTGTCGTAAATAAAAAATAACTTTGATCTTTTGCCGGATCAAGTCCCGTATGTAACTCCGCTCCGTTATCGCCATTTACTTTTCGTACATAATGACCGGTAGCAAGCTGAGCTGCTCCAAGTTCCCTAGCCGTTTTAATTAGATCTCTAAACTTCACCGACTTATTACATTGCACACATGGCAGCGGGGTTTCACCTTGTAAATAGCTATCGACGAAATTATCTATTACCGACTCTTTAAACTTACTCTCATAATCAAGTACGTAATGGGGAATACCTAGCTTATTTGCTACCATTTTAGCATCGTAAATATCCTGACCGGCACAACAGGCATTTTTTTTCCCTACTGCCATACCGTGATCATATAGCTGCAAGGTAATACCTATAACATTATGTCCCTGTTCATGCAACATTGCGGCAACCGCCGAACTATCAACCCCGCCTGACATCGCGACAACTATAGTAGACTGCTTATCCCCTAAATTAATCATATCAACCTTAAACAAACAGCAAATTATACTAAATTTATAATTAAATTACAACACTATCTTTTAATATATTAAAATGCTATAATCTGCGTTGTTTAATAATTATCAATTAGTCATGATCTACTGTCATACCGTGGTCAAGCCACGGTATGACACCGAATGCGTTTTTCGATCCACACCACAAGACACGTAGCTTAAAAAATTAAAAATCATATGTTATTTAAAATATTATACAAAACGATTATTACATTAGCTCTAATTTATTTCGTACTGATTATCTTAGAATATGCACGCCAAGGTTTTATTAATGATTTATCATTACAAAAAGTAGATTTATCTATTCAGAATTCTATAAAAGAGCCTATTTATTTAGTTTCTTATGCCGACGGTCCGGAATATGTTTATCGTAATCAAAATGCTACTACTCACTATGCGATTAATAATGGTATAGATTTCATATTTAACTATAAGAAAAAGCATATAAATCAAGCATTTATAGAAAAAAATCAAGAAATTTTTAATGAACCGGCAGGAGCGGGGTTATGGCTATGGAAGCCTTATATTATACTTGAAACAATGAAAAATGCACCAGAAGGAGCTATTATAATATATTTAGATTCAGCTTTTGTTATTAAAAAACATATCAGTAATTTAACAAATCTTTTAGGCGATAATGATATATTACTGGTACATGATCGCGATCGTAAAAACGGTAATTTTGTTAAAGGCGAAACTTTTGCTTTAATGGATTGTCTGAACGAAGAATGTAGAAATAACGATCATATTTGGAGTGCCATTATTGTTGTGCGTAATACCGAACTTTCTCGTTCTTTTATTGAAAAATGGCTAAGAAGTTGTGAAGATATTAGAATTCTTTCAGGCAAAGATTATAATATTCATCCTAATTACGATGAATATAAATGGCATCATTCTGACCAATCGGTACTTAGCCTTATATATCACAAAAATCCACAATCGGTTAAAGTAATAGAATATGAAGAAACAGCACCTTTCTTATCTTGGTTTCACCGTAAATATTCAAATAGCTCACCGTTAAAGCCATGGTATAGCATATACGGTATAGAACCTATAATTAATTTTAATACTAACGGCAAAGTTTTACCTTCTACCGCTCTTATAAACACTCCACTGATTGTTAGGCTTCGTAAATGGATTATATCGAACATCAATAATGAGCATTGCCTGCGTGGATACCGTGCCGTCATTGCGAGCAGCCATAGGCTGCGTGGCAATCTCATGAAATAACAACAAACTTCTGAGATTGCTTCGTCAATACTTCGTATTTCCTCGCAATGACGCTATCTCTCTTACTTTAAAGAAGCTATAAGATAAAGTAAGTACTTTAATGTCTTGCATTTCAGGGTCAAGCTCAAAATCTTTATCTATATAAAATGTAACCGGCATTAAGACTTTTTCGTCGGCTTTTAATAATTGTTCTTCAAAACAAAAACAATGAATTTTTACGAAATATTTTCCTGCTTTATTTGGAGTAACATTATATACGGAAGTACCTATTATATCGTTATTGCTTAGATTTTCCGTTTCATAGAATACTAGAGTATTCTGCCCCGGAACAATTTGCACTCTTTGTTGCCTGGGAATAAACCGCCAAGGTAAATCTTTATCAACATTAGCATCAAACTCGATAATTATAGGTTTAGTGCCTTTTACCTTAGAATATACACTCACCGTTTCTTTTGCAGTAGTACCTCCATATCCCGTAACTTTACAAAATAAATTATAGATAGGTACGGAAGCAAAACTTAGTAACACCATACTAATTATTAATCCTAGCAAGGAAAAGGCTAAATTTTTATTGGATTTTTTAGACATTATTTGATTTTATTTAAAAATACTCTAGAAAAAGTTTATTTTAGATCATATATATGTTAGTATAAAGAAAAATAGTAAGGTTGGTATGACTAATAATATTAATGCATTAGCAATCTCTAGCGAATCAGGATTTTATAGCTACTTACAGAAAATCAATAAAATTCCTTCACTTACGCAAGAAGAAGAATTTTTATTAGCGAAATCCTATTTAGAAGAGAATGATTTACAAGCTGCACATAAATTAGTAACGAGCCATCTTAAACTTGTTGCAAAAATTGCAAGTGGCTATAGAACTTACGGTCTTCCTATTACTGAATTGGTTTCAGAAGGTAATATAGGTTTAATGCAGGCAGTAAAAAAATTCAACCCCGAACTCGGTTTTCGCCTATCAACATATGCAATGTGGTGGATTAAAGCCGCTATTCAAGAATATATATTAAAATCTTGGTCATTAGTAAAGATGGGAACAACGGCTGCACAAAAAAAATTATTTTTTAGCCTTAATAAAATTAAGCATAAAATTACCAATTTATACTCAAGGGCTATTACTGCCGACGATTTCATACAAATAGCAGATGAGCTGGGCGTTTCGGTTAATGAAGTTTCTGAGATGAATACTAGAATTTCAGGTCCTGATTTATCGTTAAATAACCCTATAAATAGCGACGATGCAGAATCAGGAGAATTAATAGAATTATTACCAGAAACACGCCCTACTCCCGAAACTATAGCTATTAATAAGCAAGACTCTACCGGTAAAAGGAAGTTACTATCAAATGCTATGAAGATTTTAAATGATAGAGAACTTCGTATTTTTACAGAGCGTAAATTAACGGATACTCCTAAAACTCTAGATATTCTAAGCAATGAGTATAATATTTCTAAGGAACGTATTAGACAAATAGAGAATACGGCTTTTGAAAAAATAAAAAAGTTTATCTTAAACCATAGTGGTCAAGTGGCTTAGCATTCTTACTCGTCATTGCAAACGGGTGTTGTTGCGTGGATACCCAAACCGTCATTGCGAGGAGAATTGCGTAGTAATTCGACGAAGCAATCTCAGGAGTATTATTTCATGAGATTGCCACGCTCCTTTTAGTCGTGGTGTTGTTGCATGGCTCGCAAGGCATTGTTGCATAGACCTGCTTTTCCGTCATTGCGAGAAGAATTACGTAGTAATTCGACGAAGCAATCCAGTTAAAAATTCTGATTTACAGAATTTTTTTATTATTTTTTCTGGATTGCAGCAAAGCTTCGCTCCTCGCAATGACGATTAGATATCCACGCGGGAATGACACCGAGGGCATTTTTTGAGCCATACAACAACGCCTTTAGTCGCTCGCAATGACAATAATGACAAAAAAATCAATTCAGCACGCCTGACCATTCAGGATCAGAAGCATCCGCCGGTGTTATAATTTCTCTTTCATTATGACCTGTTAGGTCAATTGCAAAAATTTTATTTTTCCCCGGAGCTTTAGCTCTCGACGGCCAACCTTTAGCAAACATAATAACTCGTCCGTTAGGCGACCAACAAGGGCTTTCGACTAAATATCCGCTTGTTATTATTCTTTCACTATTCTCATCATCTTGGGGGCATGCTTTCATAATTCCGATATTAAAAGTTTTTCCTTCAGCTCCTCTAGTAATTTTAGTGAATGCTATATAGTCTCCTCTAGGCGACCAACTAGGAGCAGTGTATGAACCTCCACCGAAACTAATACGTTGAACGTCACTTCCGTCCGAATTCATGATATATAATTGAGGCACACCGTTTCTATCAGAATTATACACAATTTTTTTACCGTCCGGTGAATAGCTAGGAGAGGTATTAATACCGAAGCCGTCAGTTAATTTATGAAGCCGTTTAGTAGCAAGGTCAATTTCATAAATATGCGTCGAGCCGTTTTTAGCTATCGACATTACGGCTTTTCTACCGTCCGGTGAGAATCTAGGGGCAAAAGATATACCGGAAAAGTCACCTACTACGCTTTCTTTACCTGTTTTTAAATCCTTTTCATAAACAAGAGCTCTTCTTTTAGTTGCGTATGAAACATAAAAAATCTTATCCGCTGAACGAGCAAATCTTGGGGTTAATACTAGTGACTTTCCATTGGTAAGGTATTTATTATTAGCCCCGTCATAATCCATCAAAGCAATTCTTTTTATTTTCGGTAAAGAAGTGCTTTCTGATACATACACTATTTTAGTATCAAAATAACCGGCATCACCGGTAATTTTTTCATAAATTTTATCGGCAATTTTATGTGCTGCTCTTCGCCATAAATTTTCCGGTGCTTCAAGAATTTCGCCGGCAAGCTGTTTTTCAAGCAATGTATCCCATAATATAAAGCTAATTTTAAGCTTACCGCTTTCTAGTTTTTTAACTTCACCGTTTACTAAAAGGCTAGCATTAATTTGACGCCATGCAGCAAAAAGCGGTTTATATTCTATTCCTGTCTTCTCTTCTATAAAAGATGCAGAGGAAATAGGACGAAATAACCCCGAAAGCTTTAAATCATTAGAGATAACTTTCACCACATCGTGACCTACTACGTCATCAGCAGAACTATCGGCATTAAATTTATTAACTGCTATAGGCGTAGGATCAGCACGCCCATGCTCAATATTTATTGTTTCAAGTGCATAACCTTTAAAGCTAAATAATAGTGATAGTATAAAATATATAATATTTCTCACTCAAAATACTCCTTATTTATAATTAACGTCATTGCGAGCGGGCATTGCCCACGTGGATCGGCTTTATCTGTCATTGCGAGGAAATTGCATAGCAATTGACGAAGCAATCTCAGGAGTATTATTTCATGAGATTGCCACGTCGCTTCGCTCCTCGCAATGACGATTTGGTGTCCACACAATGACATCTTGCAAAGTTATCCAAAAATCTTCATTAACTCTTCCCACTCTCTCTTAGTCATACCACTACTCTCATGGGTGACTTTTTCACCTTTTATCATTCTTTTGATTACGTCTAAACCTTTACGTGAAATATTTGCTCCCTGCAAACGATATTCCTCAAAAGCTTCGTAAGTAAAAGGAACCCAAGCTTTGACTATCTCAAGCATTTTTTCAGCATAAACTCTAATTTCATATTGTGCGTGAGGGTCGGCACGTAACCTTAAAAAATGAAGTAAATTATGTAAATTAATTTTCCAATACCATTCCGTATAATAATTTAAAGTTAAATTCATACGGGCAAGCTCTCTTGCTATTCCTGTGTTATTCTCATCTATAATATTACCATCTTCATCGGCATTCATTAGCTCTTTATAATGCCCGTAACACTGTTTAGCATCTTCTTCTAAAATTGCAAGAACCTTTTCAGCCCCTTCTTTCGGTAAGCTATCCCCCTCCCTACATTGTTTATTTACGGCAGATTGGGAAGCAATATTTGCCGGTTCTGGTAAATAAAATTCGTTGCCTAAAATAGAGTATCTTGCCGAATATTCGTTAACACTAGCTGTTCTATGCCTAATCCATTGTCTTGCAATAAATATCGGTAATTTAATATGGAACTTGATATCGCACATCTCAAAAGGAGTAGTATGATAATGACGAAGCAAGTAGTTTATCAGCCCTTTATCTTGATTTAGCTGCTTCGTACCCTTACCGTAAGATACGCGTGCTGCTTGTACTATAGCACTATCATCTCCCATATAATCGATAACTCTAATAAAACCGTGATCCAACACTTTTATAGGCTCGTATAAGATTTCTTCAAGTGCCGGAACTGTTACTCTTTTCGTGGTGTTGTGCATTCTATCCTCTGTATTCTTTAATTATCATAATAATGATTCCACATCCTCAATATTTTTATTCTTTTATTTTTTTCATCAACTTCATAAAATAATCTATGTTGTATATTAATTCTTCGTGAATACATCCCTACATGTTCCCCTAAAAGCTTTTTATATGGAGGTGGAGTTTGAAAAGGATTTTGAGTTATTAAATCCAAAAGCTGTAAGCAAATCTCTTTATGATTTGATTTTATAATTTTCTTAAAATCTTTTTTCGCATCATGCGTATAATATAATGTATACACTATAACTAATCTAATTTTGTACTACATTCGGAGTAAGGTGTATTTCTGCCCTTGAGTAAGGATTCACTTAATTTTTTATTTGACGATACTAATAAAGTTTCTTGTATATCTTCCCAATCTTCTTCAGAAATTAATATAGCATTATTCCTTTTTCCTTTTATTAAAGTTGGTTGATGATATAGCGTAACTTCATCAATCAGCTTATTAATATATTTAGATTCTTCATTTGTAACTAAATGGTTCATATATTTTACCTTTTTATTTCACGACAAATAACTATATAAATTCTTACCGTTTCTTTTTAGCCATAATTTTGCCGGTTGGTATTCAGGATATATATCCTCAACTAACTCCCAAAAATTTTCACTATGATTCATTTCTTTTAAATGTGCCATTTCATGAGCTACTAAATATTTCAGTACTTCAAAGGGAGCAAAAACTACTCGCCAATTAAAAGCAAGATTCCCTTTGCTACAACAGCTTCCCCAGCGAGTAACATTTTCCATTATTCTAATATTGGAATAAGTCAAATTATGTTTTTTAGATATATTCTCTACTATTATTTTTATTTCTGCTAATAATGTCTTTTTAAGGAATACTTCTATACTAAGTTTTTTTAGTACCGTACTGCAATATACTTCTAACGTAGAATCATTTAGTTTTATCTGATTTTTAGACGAATCAATATGTATTATTTCATAAGATTTTCCCAAAATAGAAATCTTATCTTTATCCTTTGGTATCACAGTTACATTACGGCGTAATTTTTGCCTAACCCAATATTCTTTACTTAACAGAAAATTATGACCTTTCTCTAGCTTTGCCTTAAGAGGCAATACAAGCTCTGCACCTTTAGGCGTAATTCGTATGGCTATATTTTTAGCTTTACCACTCCTCCTTACTATAACATTTTGAGGTTCACCGTATTTAGTAAGAGTAATAAAATCTTCCATTTAAAATTCTATATATTTACTAGGATCAACCGCTATTTTGTTTTTACGCATCGCAAAATATAACTTATGTTCTACATGTCCGATAACACTATTTTTAGTAATTTTATCACCTTTTTTAAGTAACAAATCGTCTAAACTCGCATATGCTACTTCTAAATCGTCTTTATCTAACTTAACTATTACTAAATTACCGAATTGTTTATTAAAACCTGAATATATTACCGTTCCTGCCTCTATCGATTTAACTTCGCTATATTCTTTAGCGGCAATATCTATCCCCTTACTTTTACCGGCTTTAAACTCGGTAATAATTACCCCGTTTAACGGTTTTACAAAGCTTGACTGCTCTATCTCTTCTTCATCTTCATTCCGAGATATAGGAATCTCAATATCATCATTATCATCTTCTATAATTTTTGCCTTTGGTTCTTCAAGTCTACCGCTAACTTTTTCTGATACGGAATCGTCTTCCATAGTTCTTTGAACTATCAACCCCTCATCGTGTTCTAATTCGGTAGAATTATTATTCGCAGTAACATCTCCTACTTTATACTCAATTGGAGCAGGCGGCTGTTCAACACAAGCAACTAAACAAAAACATATAACAATACTAAGTGCAACAGAATATTTCATATATTTAACAAAACTATTATTTACATTAGAAAACAAATCTTACATAGTATATAATTTTTATCATTATTTTCCATCAAAAAATTAACTATGAAAACTTATAATATTGTCATAGCTAGTGATGATCACTCAGGTTATGAGCTTAAGTCTGAAATTATCAATTATTTAGAGCAGAAATCTTTAAAGGTTTATGACTGCGGAACGAATAATACACAAACCGTCGATTATCCTGATTATGCTAAGAAAGTAGTAGATATTATTATTGAAAAATCAGCTCCTATCGGTATTTTAATTAGTGATACAGGAATTGGTATGTCTATAGCCGCTAATCGTAGCTCGGAAATAAGAGCAGCTTTGTGCCATAATATGTTAACCGCTGAAAACGCTAAAGCTCATAATGACGCTAATATCTTAATACTCGGAGCAAAAACCATAGATTACAAAATAGTGTTTGATATTATAGATAAGTTTTTAACCACTAAATTTGAAGGCGGTAGACATAACGTTAGATTGTTAAAAATAAAATAAAAATATATTGACTTTACTCACATTATCTAACATTATTTCACATAGTACTCATGTAAAAATAGTGAAATGAATCTACAAGATTTTCGTATACATAAAAGACTAAATCTTAATCCTTCAGTAATTGAAGAAATTTATACAAAAATTTCTGAAATTGAAGGAATAAAAAATAGTTGGTATATTACGGGACAAATCTTACCTCAAACACTAGATCGTCTTACACGTTCAGTAATTATCACTTCAACCGGCTCCTCCAATCGTATTGAAGGTAATAAACTTACTGATGAACAAGTAGAAAATCTATATAAAAATCTAAGTGTTAAAAAATTTAAGACTCGTGATGAGCAAGAAATAGTTGGATATTTAAAGTGTCTTGAATTTATCTTTAATAATTATGAAGAAATTAGTATTACGGAATCATTTATATTAAAGTTACATAGTGATATGTTGGTTCATAGTGAAAAAGACGCAAGACATAAAGGAAATTATAAATTTGGATCAAATCGTGTAGAAGCAAAAGATCATAATGGCAATGTAGTCGGTACGATATTTGATCCAACTCCACCTTATCTAGTAAAAAAAGAAATGCAGGAGTTAATAGATTGGTACAATTGGACGGTTGATAGTAAAACTAAGCACCCTTTAATCATTATTGCTAATTTTATTTTTGAGTATTTAGCAATTCACCCATTTCAGGACAGAAATGGTAGAACGAGCAGATTACTAACTAATTTATTGCTTTTAAAACATGGTTATTTGTTTGTTCAGATTATTTCTCATGAACACATTATTGAAGCAAATAAAATTGATTATTATATGGCACTTAATAAAACTCAAGCTACATGGAAGACAAAATCAGAAGATATTACCGCTTGGTTGATTTTTTTTTAAATGTGGTTAAATCACAAAGTACTAGAGCATTACAAATAATTAAAAATGATAATATAGAGTATTTGTTATCTGCAAAACAACTAATGATGTGGAATTGGATTAATACAAAAGAAATTAACGAATTTAGTCGTAAAGATGCTGTAAATGCACTTGGTTTTCCTGAACGAACTGTTGAGTCTATAATAAAAAATTATCTAATTTAAAACGTTTAGAGCGTCTTGGACAAGGAAAAGCTACACGTTATAAGCTTATTAAGTAAAATATGAATCTTCAAGAATTTAAACAAAAATATAATTACGATGTTGCAACGAAAATGATGCAACAATATCTAGACATTAAATTTGCTCATTTAGATTGTTTACTACTATTTAGAATGGGTGATTTTTATGAGATGTTCTATGAGGATGCAATCTTAGCCAGCAATGTACTCGGTATTGCCTTAACAAAAAGAGGTAAAAACGGTGAAGAAGAAATTGCGATGTGCGGAGTGCCTTATCATGCTCTTGAGAATTATTTAACTAAGTTAATTGAAGAAAATTATAAGGTTGCTATTTGTGACCAGCTTGAAACCCCTGAAGAGGCAAAAAATAGAGGCGGTTATAAAGCGGTAGTTACTAGAGACGTTACACGTATTATAACTCCGGGAACTATAATTGAAGAGAATCTAATTGCTTCAGCCGAACCTAATTATTTAGCAAGTCTTGTAATAACGAAAAATAAAGAAACGGCTAGCCTTTGTTATGTTGATCTTTCTACTTCCGAAATTTTTGTAGTTAATGTACCGGAAGCGGAAATTCTTAATGAGCTGGCTCGTTTAAAGCCTCGTGAAATTCTGCTTAGCGAAAACTTGAGATCTTCTAATCTTGCGGATAGTATTTTCAAACAATTAAATTTTCGTATTACCTATCAGGTTGATAGTTTTTTTGCGATTAATAAATGCGAAAAAATCATTTTAGACTTTTATAAAATGAAAGATATTAAAGGAATCGGTGAGATATCTAGCAGTCAAATTTGTGCCATAGGTAGCATTTTAGAATATTTATCATTAACGCAAAAACAAAATATTCCTCATTTACCAATCCCTAGAATTATCAATTTTCATAGCTATATGACTATTGATTTCGCAACTAGACGCAACCTTGAAATTGTAACAAACTCACAAGGGACCCTGAAAGGAAGTTTACTAAACACTCTCAATCATACGGTTACTAAACAAGGCGGACGTTTACTATATAATTTTCTTTCAAGTCCTTTAACCAACATTGCTAAAATAAATCATCGTTTAAATATTACCGAGTTCTTTTATTCCAACTTAGAAATAGTAAAAAGAATTAGAGAACTTCTAAAAAAAACTAGTGATATAGAACGCTGCCTAACACGTATTACAATGAACAGAAGTTCAGGTCGTGATTTACTTAGTATTAAATATACCTTGGAAGCTGCAACGATTATTAAAGGAGTATTTTTTGACGCTTACGGTTTTAATTTACCTGATTTTATCGAAAAAATTATTAAACCTCTATCAGGTGATGCGGAATTATATAATTTAATAGACGAGAGCATAAGAGAAGATGCACCGAATAATTTAAATGACGGAGGTATAATAAAACATGAATATCATCCGAAAGTAGCCCAATTACATGATTTAATTAATAACGGGAAATTACATATTGAAAAGCTAAAAGATCAATATTGCAAAGAAACGGGCATAGACAGTTTAAAAATATCTCATAATAATGTTATAGGGCTTTTTATCGATATTACCGCTAAAAATGTTAATAAAATCCTTGATCCCAAATTTATTCACCGTCAAACAACGGTTAATAGTGTCCGTTACACTACTACTGAACTACAAAAGCTTGAAAGCGAGTTAGCCAACGCTAAAACCTTAGTAATAAGCTTAGAAAAAGAATTATATGCGGATATTTGTAACCAAGTAATCGAAAAAGCTTCCTATTTACGAATGCTTGCAAGCTCCTTAAGCGGACTTGACGTATTTTGTAATTTTGCTTATATCGCTGATGAATATGATTATGTTAAGCCTGAATTTACCGATGATTTAAGCTTTGATATCGTTAAAGGACGGCATCCTGTAGTAGAAAAAGCACTAAAGCGAGAAAGCAAAAGCTTTGTATATAATGATTGTCATTTATCGGAGTTTGAGCGTATTTGGTTAATTACCGGTCCTAATATGGCAGGTAAAAGTACTTTTTTACGCCAAAACGCCATTATTGCAATCATTGCTCAAATAGGTTCGTTTGTGCCTGCTAAAAGTGCCAAAATAGGAGTAGTCGACAAGATATTTAGCCGAATAGGTGCTGCTGATGACTTAATTAGGGGACAATCAACCTTTATGGCAGAGATGCTTGAAACTTCGGCGATTCTTGCTCAATCTACAAAAAACTCACTAATAATACTTGATGAGGTAGGTAGAGGCACATCCACTTATGACGGTGTATCTATAGCGTGGTCGGTGCTTGAATATATCCATGATAAGCTAAAATGTCGCTGTTTATTTGCAACTCACTATCATGAGCTAACCGTTATGAGTAATTTCCTACCGGCTTTGCAAAATTATACTATTGCTATTGAGGAGTCAGGTAAAGATATTCTGTTTTTGCATAATATTATATCTGGGGCTGCCGATAGATCTTACGGTATTCATGTTGCAGCTTTAGCAGGACTCCCTGCCAGCGTTATAAATAGAGCTGAGCAGATTCTGCTTAAATTTGAGAAAACTTCTACCGGTAAAGGAAAAAATATCTTATCGACGGAATCAAATAATTTGAGTTTGTTTAATCTTGAGCCTAATAAAACTACTATAAGCAGCAAATTAGATGAGCAATTTAGAACTATCGCCCCTGATAAACTATCCCCTAAAGAAGCACTTGAATTGATTTATGAGTTAAAGAAGTTGGTTTGATGTGGGTGTTGGCATTGTTGCATGGATCGATTTTTTCGTCATTGCGAGAAGAATTACGTAGTAATTCGACGAAGCAATCTCAGGAGTATTATTTCATGAGATTGCCACGCAGTCTACGACTGCTCGCAATGACGGGGTGGTATCCACGCAGGCAATGCCTGCTCGCAATGACGACTTAGTATCCACGAAATACAGCCTCCCTTTTCAACCAATATTTACTACAAGCGAAAAAATTGGGGTTAGCAAAATTTTCTTTACCGTAAGTAATTTCTTGTCCGTCACAATCTAAAATATTACCGCCGCCGGCTTTAATCAAAGCATGACCTGCCGCTATGTCCCATTCCATAGTTTGACCGAATTTTGGATATATATCAGCTGCTCCTTCAGCAATTAAGCATAGTTTAATTGAACTGCCTATTGCATTTATTTGACCGAATGAATATTTACTTAAAAATTCTTTAGTATCTTTATTTGAATTATAAAAACCTATTACCGCATTAAGCTCTTCATGTTTAGGTTCATGATTAACAAATATTTCTTTAGAATTCTGTTCGATTTTTAACCGCCCCTGTACATCGGTATAATATAGCTTTGCTGTTTCAGGGTGATATATCAAGCCGATAGTTGGAAGACCGTTTTCAATAAGCCCTATATTTACCGTATATGTACTTTTACCGTTTACATAGCTCCGCGTCCCGTCAATAGGATCGATTAACCAAAAAGTATCACTGCTTAATATAGGTAGCGGCTGCTCTTCACATACTATAGCTATTTTGGGGGTTAAGACTTGTAGAGACTGATAAATTACTTTACTAATTTCCTTATCGGCATTAGTGACTACTGACCCATCTGATTTAATATCAGTCAATATTCCTGCCTTTTTTATATCTAGTGCAACCCTACCGGTATTAATAATTAAATCTTTTAAAGCGGCTATTAAGTTATTATTCATATTATTTATTAAATGCGAATAGCGAATTATTACAGGTGTTCGATGTCATTCCTGCGAAAGCAGGAATCCAGCATAAAGCGAGCTTTTAATTTTAAAAATTTACTGTATGCATACTTTTTTTCTGGATTCCTGCTTTCGCAGGAATGACATAAGAGCCCTACGGGCAACACCACTTTTAGCTAGGAATGACATCAGCAGCTCAGCAACAAAGTCCTTCTCAATAAAATATTACTTTTGTAATTTGCTATCGGGAATGTTTAACATCTTGCTAGCTACATCATCTTCTAACCACTGACCGGTATTTAAAAACGTAGATTGCTGCAACTCAGCGATTTGATGATCAGGTGATCCCGGTAACATTTGCCACCCCAAATATTCAATTCCATAATATCCTATATCAACCATGCTTAAATAAGAGTCCATATTTTCTAAATCTTTTTTATTATTTGCAAAAATTACTATTTTTGTAGGTTGTTTTGGTATAATTTTTAAGAATTCTATAAGAGTTTTTACTCTATTTATATTACCGGTAAATATTATACCTAAATAAAAAATAGGGGCTCCAGCATCGCTTGGATTAAATCTAAATACATCTTTATCATTAACTTTATTAGTAAAATTAATATTGAGTCCGTAAAGTAATGTATATAACCATCCTTCATAATTTTCAATTAAATTACATGGAGCAGTTATTTCTTGAAGACCTAAAACTGTTGCACCTTGCTGTTTCATCTTATTAATTAAATCTACCCATTTAGATTCAACAAGCATCATTTGACGCTGCACTATCAATTTTGCAATAGTTTTATTAACTGATGCGTTATCCGCTGCAAGACTATATAAATATTTAGTAAAATTTATATAAGAATTATCCCGGTATCGAAATAATTTGGATTTCGGTGTTATAATAGTATTATCTATATTTATAAGTACCAGCGTATCTGCATCTATCTTCGGTAATAAATTTTTCATTGTTACTGAATCTACGGAGTAAGTAGGAATAATTTGACCATAACTTACACACGAAATAACTAAGCAAAGTAAGCTCAATAAAACTTTATTGATTTTTATCATAAGGATTTTTATCTTTTATCTTGTTAGTTTTTAGAGGCGGATTATTTCTTTTTATCTTATTTATTTGAGATATTAAATCATTAATGATTTTAGTATAATATGCAGCATCTTTATTTTCCGGGGTATTTTTATTATTATAATGATAACCAATAAATAATATATTAGAACTATAACTATTAAGTTGAAACTCCATTGATTTTAATAATTCTATGTTATTGCTAATTATTATAAAAGCTTTAGGCATAAATCCCACTTGAATAAGGAAATTGAGCATCATTTCCGCTTTCGATATATTATTACTCGTCAATATACCCTTATAAAATACCGGATAAGTATTAGCAAAACTGTCTAAATTATTAAAAATAATATAATTATTGTTTGGAAAACTATTTGAAAAATCAATATTGAAATTTTTCTTTAAATAATCAGCAAACCATATTTCAAATTTAGGAATATTATTAAAATTACCGGTAAATCCATCATTTACGGCTATTATAGGGATTTTACTATTACTCATTTCATTTACAAAATTTGGAAAATCAGATTCTTGTAATTCTTTCTTATAACTATCATTAGTTAAAATCAATTGATCTATATAAATAGCTTTTGAATTTTTATTAATATTACGCAAAAGAGGAGTTAGTGTAAGATAAATATCTTTGTCAATTTGTTCACCTATAGGCACTAAAGACTTAAACAAAAATTCATCTAAAACCGTTACTACTAATAAATCCTGAGGTACATAATTTTTATTATAATTTTCTTTAAAATCTTGTTTTATTTTATTTAAACTATCCACTTCTATAATTTCTGCTTTAACTAAGGAAGCAGCAAGTAATAGTAAGATGAATAAAGATCTTTTAAACATTTATGATTTCCATTTTTTTAATTCTGTCATTGCGAGCGAACGTTAGTGAGCGTGGCAATCTCAGGACTTTGGCACAAGATTGCTTCGTCAATTGCTATGCAATTTCCTCGCAATGACAAGAAGTTATACTATTAGTGTTACCACATCATAGTGCTAATATCAATCCATATTAAACTATAATATGGTAAATATGTTTGGAAGTTTTTTTAGCTCGCTTGGCAGCGGCATAGGAAATACATTTGGAGGCGGCATATTTTCAAGCGTGGGAAGATTTGCCGGCAAAATGCTTGGTGAGTATTTAGATCAATTAAATCACGAACCGATAGAATATGACAATATTAAAAATTTCAAAGAAAGTTTTAAATATATAACAGCTAATTACGGCGAAGCTATACCGTTAATTTTCGGTACTGCAAGAGTTAACGGAAAAATAATTTGGGCAGACACAATAAAAGAAATAGCAAATAGTACCCGTCATAAAGAATATTTCCCTTATTTTCATAACTTAAAATCCGTTACTAATTTTACTGAATATAGCTATTTCTTTTCTTTTGCAGTTAGTATTTGCGAGGGAGAAATTACCGAGATTAACAAAGTATGGGCAGGTGATAAGGTAATAAATTTAGGTAAATATAATTTTAGATTATATAAAGGCTCAGAAACACAATTACCCGATCCTTTAATTGAAAACTATCTCGGCAGCGGCAAAACTCCTGCTTTTAGATCGCTTAGCTATATAGTATTTGAGGAACTACCTCTAGAAGATTTTAGCAATATTATTCCAAATTTCTCATTTGAAGTAACAAGAAAACCCAATATTTATCTGCCTAATAATTATGCAAAAGTTGAAAATCTAATTAGTAGCATTAATATGATTCCGGGTTCAGGCGAATTTGTTTACGATACGGAAGTACAATATAAAACTTTGGAAAGTTCTTATGGCGGCGTTATAAGCCATGAGGCTATTAACTCTCATAATCATTATAATATTGCAGATAGTGTATTTAGTCTTAATCAGCTACAAAATACCTGCCCTAATATTAAATGGATAGCACCGGTAGTTTCTTGGTTCGGCGATAGTTTAGATATAGGCTATTGCAGCATAAAACCGGCTATAGAGTTTAATGACGCTCTAACCTCATATTCATGTACTTGGCAAGTTGGTCGTTATAATAGAGCAAATGCTAAAATTATCTCTAAAGATGAGCATGACAACCCTCATTACGGCGGCACTGTTAATGATGCTAGTTTATTATATCTAATACCAAACTCCATCATATTATATTAAACAGATAGACTCCCGCCTAAATTATAATTTAGTTTTGTAGGTTTAAATTTAACTGTTGTAAGCGGCTCATCTATTCCATCAAGCCGTGCATCAATATTCGGTAATTTCCCTTTAAAATCGTAACTTACGAAGCCGTGTAATTCCGGTTTTATTCTTACGTCTCTTACAAAGAAATTAGTTACGCCTTTTAATCCAGCTATGCCTTCAAATCTATCATATGATTTTTTTCTAACGGATAAATTTTGGAAAGTAGTACCTGTTTCTTTGTAACTATTATTTTTAAACGTAGCATAACGAGTTCCAATCATCGGGGTTATAGCAGTAAAGTTAGATATTAAATAATTATAACCACCAAGTAATTCACCACTACAAGAAGTGTTATTAAATTTACCGATTGCAGTTTGATCGCCCGTATAAACCTTACGTTTTTCATAATTCTTAATTCTACTTCTACCGTATGAGCCTATAGCCTCAACAAAGAAATTACTTGTCCCACAATTATAAAGTCCATAGATAGAATATATATATCGCTTATAGCTTTAGTCTTATCACCGACTTTATAATTTTGATGGCGTAATTTACTATCAGCTCTAGTATAAGCAGCTCCAACTATTACACTATCACTTAGAGCATAATCAAAACCTATTATTCCTCCTTGAGATTTAGACTTATATCCGCTTGCCCCATCATTACGGGATTTTTGTGTAGCCTTACCGTAAAAAGGAACGCCCCAGATACCCGTACCGATATTATCCTCATCACCGGCAGCTACTGCCGCTTGATTATTAAGACTTTCACTAGCATTTGGTTTATTTAAACCGTTTAGCTTAAATGTACCTTCATCTTTATTATTTACTTCACCTAGTCTAGCATTAATCCCCGAAGAAACAACGCTGTCCATATTTACCGAAATATCTGTTAATATGTCCTGTATTTCTTCTATATTAAACTCTCCAAGTCCCTCACTCACTTCTCGTATATCCATTCTTCCGCCTAACCGATTTAAAGTTTCTGAAACATTTTTTGTTGATCCTAAATCATTTAATACTTTACCTGCATCACTCTCATTACCAATGCCGATACCAATTAATTGCTCTACAAGACCGGGAGCTATAGGACCCGTAACCTCATCTCTTATCGGTTTTGGATCAAAAATAGGCACTATTACACCACTTTCTCCGTCTCCAGGATTTCCTCCACCGTTATCACCGTCCCCTGGGTTCTCTGGATCACCGCCTCCTGGATCAGGATTTTCGGGATTACCGCCACCGTTATCATTATTATTCAGTAATACAACTCCATTCTCATCGCTTACCCATCTTACCCATCTTATTAACCTGTTTAATTCTCCACCTGTATCAACAGTAACTTTATTTTGAGCAACAGGAGTAAAATTTCCGCCTGCTTCTTTTAGTATTACTTCATGTTTGGTATCAGGAGTAATTTTAGTAATATCAGAGCGTGATTTGACTTTAATTACTAAACTATCTAAAGCCGACATATTAACATTAGCCCCGTTACCGACTAATATATGCCCTCCCGATTTCGCAGTCACATCAAAATACGTAATAATCTCAAGAGTACCGTTATATGTAACATTTCCGGTATGCTTTAATTCGTAAGTAGCTAAATCTAAAGCACTATCCGTAAATTGTGAATCAGCATCTATTCCTAAATTATCCAATAATACTATATTTGCTTTATTTGCTACTAAATTAGCTGCTTTAATATTTTTCTCAAGAATAGCAAATTTCTCAGGACCAAACTCTAAACGCTCTACATTTTTGATTTCTTCTTTTAACCAAACATTTTCATCAAATTTTATAGCACCGCCGCCGTCAATTTCAGCATTTACTAAAACCGCATCTTTAAAATGTATAGAAGCAGCAGCATCTGCAAAATTCAGCTTATCTACTTTAATATCAGTTAAATAAGTAAATAACTGAAGTGAACGAGGAAGGAGATCTCTATCTACTAAAACATCCTGTATAATTATATTTTTAGCATTTCTATTATTACCTCGTTCAAAATCTATATTCTTACCTGCATCAATGTTAATCTCTTTAGAATATACATCACCTTTAATAGTACTATTCTTACTAACTTGTACACTTGCTAAACTATTATTTTTACTTCCTAAATTATAAGTAGTACCACCCTCTATATTAAGTTTTACGTTACCTTGCCCGTTATTCGCAGTAGTTACATCCGAATAAAAATTCTTAGTATTTATCGTAACTAAACCGTTTTCTGTTAATTCTATTGCTTTTAATCTGTGATCTTCAGCCCCAATAGCACCGTTACCGGTATCAAAATCCGTTATTGCTAAAGTGTGAAGATTATTTCCTGCTGTAGTAATATTAGTAACTCCACCTGCCGCTTGTAGCGTTAATATCGCTTCTTGTCCTGCATTTGAGAAGTTAATAGCTTGGGCTTTTAATTCACCTGTAATAGTAACGTCTTTACCGGCTACTTCTACTATACCTAAACTATTATTATTCCCGATGGTACCGGTTATATTAATAGGGGCTTTGTTGTTTAATTTTAAAGTACCGTCATTCTCATTTTCACCTGCAATATCGGTAGCGATGATATTATCATTAACCTCTATTTCTGCACCGTTTGACATTATAATATTGCCACTTTTAACGGTACTGCCAAAATTTACCGCACCTGCTTTTACGATAATATCACCGACACTGCCGCATTTGAACCAACGGCATTACGAACACTACCACCGTCGGTAAAGATTAAATTTACAGCCTACCCGCCGGTCTTATTAATATAAGTTGTCGTTAATCTAGAATTAGGACCAAAAGTTAAATTATTATTACCGTTACCTTGAATCTCACCGATAGAGTAATCACCGCCGGCAGTTAATGCTACATTACCGTTACCTGTTTTTAACATTTTTATATTAGTAATTAGCTTAGTAACTTCCCCTGCCCCTTCAAAGTTCAATATACCACTCGTATCAGCAGTACTTGTAACTCTACTATCAATTTTTACATTATCAGCAATATTAATTACACCTGCTTTACCTTGGAAATCTATGATATCACTTTCTATATTCCCCGTTGCGGTATATATGGTATCATCTTCAAATCTAATATTTGCATTTACTCTATTAAGCGTAATAGCATGAATATCCAATACTATATTCTCAACATATATTTCTGTTTGTAAATTTATAGTATGATCATTAGCATTTGAGCTATTTTTAAGATCTAATGCCGAATCTTCATGTATAAACTTCATACCGCCGGTATTTAACTCGAAATCACCGTTTACGGCGTCTAAAGCATAAGTAGCTGCATATGAAGTTTTATCTATTAGCTGACCTATATTTATTTCAGCAACCTTAGCGGACGTTAAACTTTGATCGGTAAAATATGCTCCTTTTTGAATATTTAACTTATTAATATTATGGATGTCCAAATTATTAGTGATAGTAACGTCCCCCTTAATATTTAATTCAGCTAACTCATTACCTGCCGTACCTAGCATTGCTCCGTTCTTACCGCTTACAACTAAATTATGACCATTACCGTTTAAAGTAACAATACCACCACCTTTTAAATTGTTAGCAAGCGTAACAGTTTGATCTACAGGAGCGGTTAATGTTAATTGTGAATTTGCATTACTAAAATTAATACTGCTATTTGGACTAGTTAGTAGAGCTAAGTTAGCATTATTTACTGCAATTAAAAAACTCTGTCCTGCATTAGCATTCCCTATATTTATTGTTTTAAGCGTACCAACGCTTGCATCCGTAGCCGCTAACTTAGTTAAAACATTTAATATACCGGTTTGTCCGTTTGCTATAACGGCATTGAAAATATATTTATCATTACCGTTAAACTCTAAAGTACCGCCTTTTGCTCCAAAATCAACATTCTTTGCCGAGAAACTCTTACTAAGTTGTAGTTTCCCACTATTTGTAAAATTAACACCACCTACAAATACATCATTTGCTAGAGATACATTTGTTGTATCATCTCCTTGGATATTTATAGTAGCAGAGCTATTTTCTTCATCAGCACCAACATTCTGAGTTACATTAGCATTACCTTTAAAATTTAAAATACCACCGACCCCGCCGGTACTAAGTACAGCTCCATCAATTGCACGACCGTCATTTATACTAAATATTCCGTTAGTCCCCTTAAAGTCGATATCTCCTATTATACTTTCGGATGCTAATGTACCGTCTGCTTCATAATTTACGTCACCGGTCATTAATCCTTTAACCGTGACATTAGCATTTGCATTTGCTATAGTAAAAGTTTGAGCATAAGCCGCACCTTCTATAGTATCTACACCTTTAAATATTACTTTCTCTAAAGCTGCTCCATTTTCCCCTATATTATCCGTTACACTACCGTTCCGGCTGAAAATTAATATACCTTTCTCATTAGTCTTCGTTGTTACGCTACCGTGAATTGTTGCATTATCCTCTAACGTTAAAGCTGAATCATCGGCCATAAGCTTCACTGTTCCCGTAAATATATTACCTCTTAAACTACTCGCTCCCGCTCCTATCTCTACTCTTTCAAGAGCAAACCCGTTTGCTCCGATACCCGCAACGCTGCTATTCCGACCAAGAACTAATACACCTTTTGTGTCCGTCTTCGTTGTTACACTGCCATAAACCTTTGCATTATCCTCAAGCGTTACGACTGAAGTATCGGCCATAAGCTTCACAGCTCCAGCATATATATTACCGCCTAAACTGCTTGCTCCAGCTCTGAGCTCTACTCTTTCTAAGCTGAAGTTATTTGCTCCTATTCCGTTCGTTATGCTACTTCCGACTCCAAGCGATAATACTCCTCTTGTATTGTTTTTTGTGGTTACTGATCCGGTAACTACAATACCGTCTGCTAATGTTAATTGTGAATTTTGATCAGTTAAAGCAACAGGAGCAAATACATTAGATGAGAACGTAATAGGATTTGCTCCGATATTTACTAATTTTAAACTTTTCCCATTAGTACCGATCGTACCGGTTACATTCCCTGCTCCTATCGTCAGTGTGCCTGTATCATTTGTAGCCGTTGTTACGCTGCCGCTAATCCCGTTATTTGCCGTTAACTTTCCATCTGCCGTATAACTTACTACTCCACTGATTTGCCCAGCTGCCGTTACATTTGCTGCTGCATTACTAATCTTCACGTTGCATCAATGCTTGTTACATTACTTACTCCGTTAAAATTTACTTCTTTTAATTTATTACCGCCATTCGTGCCTATCGCTCCGGTTACGTTCCCTGCTCCTATCGTCAATGTACCTGTATCATTCGTTGTTACCGCCCCGTTAATCCCGTTATTTGCTGTTAACTTGCCATCTGCCGTATAACTTACTGCTCCGCTGATTTGCCCTGCTGCTGTTACATTATTAATCTTTACAATTGTTGCATCAATGCTTGTTACGTTACTTGCTCCGTTAAAATTTACTTCTTTTAATTTATTATCGCCACTCGTGCCTATCGCTCCGGTTACATTCCCTGCTCCTATCGTCAATGTACCTGTATCATTTGTAGCCGTTGTTACGCTGCCGCTAATTCCATTATTTGCCGTTAACTTGCCATCTGCCGTATAACTTACTGCTCCACTGATTTGCCCAGCTGCCGTTACGTTTGCTGCTGCATTACTAATCTTCACAATTGTTGCATCAATACTTGTTACGTTACTTACTCCGTTAAAATTTACTTCTTTTAATTTACTACCGCCATTCGTGCCTATCGCTCCGGTTACATTCCCTGTGCCTATCGTCAATGTGCCTGTATCATTTGTAGCCGTTGTTACGCTGCCGCTAATCCCGTTATTTGCCGTTAACTTGCCATCTGCCGCAAACAATACCCCACCGCCTACTCCTAAATCTAAGACCTGATTAAGAGTTACCTGTCCGGTATTATTCATGTTAAATTGCTTTGTAAATATCGTATTATCAATTACGATATTACCTGCTCCCTTAACTTCAAACTCTTTAAGGCGATGGGTATTATCCTGCCCTATCGTATAAGGTCCTCCATTATTTGCTATAGTAAGATTGTTCGTAGTTGCCTCTACTCTTACTATCCCATATTCATCTTCTGCATCTGATGGATTTAAGTTGGAATATAACGTAAACTGTTTATCCGTATTACCGGTATTTATTAAATTTAATTCCGAGCCTGCCCCTTCAAATATTATCTTTGCACCGTTATTTAATAAATCTACATTTCCACTTTTAGCATCAATCGTATATTTTATGTTATCAGCTATTTTTATCTCCCTTATATCTCCGGCACTTGGGTCACTAATTGTAAAATCAGCATTCAGAACTATCATACCGTTATTAGGATTTACTATAGCATTAACTGCAGATGGTGCATTTATTACTAATGTACCTCCATCTGCATTCTCATTATTGAAAACTACTCTTCTTGCAACTAAACCGTTCTCAATATTTGCCTTACCTGAAGAATCAACACCTTGAACAAAAACTAAATCATTTACAAGTACATTTCCTCTTAACGTTACTTGTTTTGTATTATCACCGGAAATTTCTATAATATCAGGCTTATTTTCATCATCCGTACCTATATCTCCCGTAACCTCTCCATCACCTATGAACACTAAAGTACCGGCCACACCTCCGGTACTAGTAACACTACCGATAATCTTAGCTCCCTCCTCTATTATTAAAGTTAACATTTCCTGTTAGCCCTCCATTTGCAATTAAAGCACCTGCAGCAGTATATTCTATATTTCCTACCATCTTTCCGGTAATATCCGCTTTTGTATTAACGTTTGCTACAGTAAATATTTCTGCATTTGCAGCCCCCTCTATATTATCTATACCGTTAAACACTACTTTTTTTGCCTCTACTCCACCGGTAACCTCTCCATCACCTATAAAATACAAGCTACCGGCAACGGAGTCGGTACTGGTCACTGCCCCAACAATCGTAGAACCGTCTCCTAAATTAAATACTCCGTCATTACCTTTAAAGTTGATATCTCCCGTTATCCCTTTATTAGCTGCTACCGTACCTGCTGCGTTATAACTTAAATTACCGGTCATACGACCATCGGCAGTTACATTAGCTTTAGCATTAGCTACTATAAAATCTGTAGTATTTGCAGTAGAACCTAGTTTTGTATCTCCTGTACCATCGAAATTAATAGTAGTGGCATTGGTTATTGGACCCGTAACACTACCTCTCAAATTTATAGTTGTTGAAGCGGTATTTATAGAATTTATTGCACCGGTAACTGTCTTTCCTTGATTAATAGTTAATACAAAATTATTACTACCATTGCTAACGCCTTCTATATCAGCAGTAACATCATTATTTATAGTCATCCGCATATTTGGGTTACTACCACTAGTACGATTTACTTGAATCTTAGACGCTTTGACCTCCCCGTTTAATACAATATTGAGACTATATTCATTTGCATTATTTATTATTAATTCCTTTATAGGATTACTCATACCTATAACACTATTTATAATAGAAGGTTGTGCTATATTATTTCCTCCTTGCGATATAATAACTGAACCATTATTATCTACATTATTGATATTATCTATATTAGCTGCGAAAACTTGATTAGAACCTATACTTACCTTAAGAGTATCATCAACATTTTGAAAGTTAACCTTTCCTATAATAGGATTATCACCGCTAACATTTAATGTACCGGGCTGATTATATATTACCTCTCCATCCACTCCTAAATCTAATACTTGATTAAGAGTTACCTGTCCGGTACTATTCATGTTAAATCGCTTTGTAAACACCTGATTAGCAACTATAACATTACCTGCTCCTTTAACTTCAAATTCTTTAAGACGATGAGTATTATCCTTCCCTATCGTATATGGTCCTCCATTATTTGCTATAGTAAGATTGTTTGTAGTTGCTTCTACTCGTACTATCCCATATTCATCTTCTGCATCTGATGGATTTAAGTTGGAATATAACATAAACTGCTTATTTGCATTCCCTGTATTTACTAAATCTACTTCTGAATCTGCTCCTTCAAATATTATCTTTGCCCCGTTATTTAATAAATCTACATTGCCGTTTTTAGCATCAATAGTATAAGTTTTATTATCGACTATATTAACTGTATTAACACTGCCAATACTTGGATCTAAAGCTGTAAAATTATTTTCTAAATATAATTCAGCCTTGATACCATTAATAATCTTTCCTGAAAATGACACTTGATCATTATGCACCCATAACTTTCCTCCTTGTGAACCAAAAATCATATTCCCTGTAAAACTAATTCCAGAATTAGCGTAAAGCGTAGCAGAACTATTATCATTTCCAATTATAATATTCCCTATATTTCCTGCACTTGAATCTCTTAAAGATATTAAAGAATTAAATATTTGCACTGTAGCATTCGCCGCATTACTGAACTTACTACCAGTTTCAAAGTTAATAGACATTACTAAAGTGCCGGCACCATCATTAAAATCAACATCTCCCGTTATCCCATTGTTTACTACCAGCGTACCATCCGCTCCAAATGCAATATTACCGCCTGCTCCTAAATCTATTCTTTGATTAAGAGTTACCTGTCCGGTACTATTCATACTTAGTAACTTTGTAAATACCGTATTATCAATTACGATATTACCTGCTCCTTTAACTTCAAATTCTTTAAGACGATGAGTATTATCTTTCCCTATCGTATATGGTCCTCCATTATTTGCTATGGTAAGATTATTTGTAGTTGCTTCTACTCTTACTATCCCATATTCATCTTCTGCATCTGATGGATTTAAATTAGAATATAACGTAAACTGCTTATCCGTATTACCGGTATTTATTAAATCTAACTCTGAACTTGCTCCTTTAAACGCTATACTTGTTCCATTATTTAATAAATTCATGTTACTATTAACACTATCAATATTAAAAGTAGTGTTATCGGCGATATTCGTCTTTTGAATAGTAGTAACAGTTGAATCAGTAGCCGTAGTAACTCCGGCATTTACATTTAATGTTCCATTTGCTCCGTTAGTTATTGCCCCTCTAATTGTAGTATTAGTACCATCTATATTTAGGACAGAATTTGCACCTGTAAAATTAAACCTTACTCTCCCTGCACCTGTTCCATCTTGAATCGAATTAGGAGCAGATAAAGTAAGTGATTTATCTCCGGCAATATTAAAATTCATATTTCCGGCACCACTGGCTTTAGTAGGCTGAGTTATTATAACATCGTCATTTACATTTATTGTTTCTGAGGATGCACTAGTGTAAAAGGTGCTATTTAGAGTTACTGGGGCATTAATATTCAAATTAATACTATTTGCACTATCCCCCCACCCATCTGTGTAAATGATACCTGTTGTAATGCACTATAATCATTTACTGGATGAATATTGCCGCCCCCTGCACTACCATTTAAAGTAATATTTATATTAGTAGCATTATTAAATCTTGTAATATTCAAACTCTTTACAACACCGGACATTGAACCAATTGTAAAATTTATAGCTAGATCCGTGCTACCGCTACCGACCGATATTGTAGTTACTTCTTGGTCAGCTCGTATAGCACCTATATTGTAAGTACCGCTATTTGATACAGTTATATTACCGGAATTAATCACTTCAATAGTATTACCGTCAACAAATGGTGGATTAAAATTAGTATTCGGATTATTAAGATTAACATCCCCGACCATTTGACTAACAGCTGCTGCATATATTTCATTTACCAGTATGATCAATGACAGACCTAATATTGATGCGGTTGCTAGAAAACTTTTTAATATTCTAGATTTTTTCCTCATAACTCTTAACCTTATAGTTGATTTATTGACTAAAACTTTATATTAAAACCCTTTAATTTATTAATTTTTATATAAAGTAATGATATATTTATTGAATTGATGAGGTGTTTTTACAACATTAGGTTTTTAGTCTATTAACATATTAATCAGGAGGTTAAGATTAGATAAGATATTAGGTTCTGTGAACATTTCTAAAAAAGATTTTTTAAATTATAATTTTCTAAAAAATTATCTATTATCATTTTATCTTTTTCATCTATTTTTGAATTTTCCGAGCTTATACGGCTATTAGATAATTTATTTAACTGTACTATTAAGTTAACTAGTTTATTTAAGGTTTCAGTAACATTTTTGGTATCTATTATATTATTTTCATTTTTATGCAATGTAATACGTACTAATTCATCTTCGAGTAGAATAATAAGCCTCGCTATAAGGTCATACAAATTATTTAACGTATCGCTAATATCTTTAGTCATAATCTATCACCGTTTATAATCGGTGGAAGTCCGACAAAAGCTCTTTTTTCATTTAAAGTCATGAAATTAGCATTAGAGATTTTAGCCCATAAATTTTCACGCTTTTCGGTTAATGCAGATATAGAATCACGATCAAAATCAATAATAATATCTTCCTTAAAAAGATATGAAAACCAATTACTCACACTATCCGCAATTTTATCAAGTAAAGGGATTAGCGTTTCTTCCCATAAAGCAAGGCGAGCTTCCTGCATATTGCTATAGGTGTTATCGCCGTTAATACCTAGTAACTGCGGCGGCACCCCAAAGGCTAAAGCTATTTCTCTTGCCGCAGAGTTTTTAGATTCAATGAAATCCATATCCTTTGGGTTGATACTCATTTCTTGCCAGCCAAGCCCTTCTTCAAGTAGTAGCGGCTTACCGGCATTACTATTACCGCTAAATTTCTCTGATAATTGGGCTTGCAATCTTTCAAACTGTTCATCGCTAAGATAACCGTTACTATCTTTTACTATTAATGCACCGGAAGGTCTCGCCCCGTTTTGTAATAACGAATGATTCCAATAAAAAGATTGTTGATGTAAATCTATAGGAAGCGAAGCAGCTTCTAAACAAGATAACCCGTAATGCTGATCTAGAGGATGATAGTTTTTTAGATGCAAGACTCTACTCATCTTAGCTATATGGTCAATCTTATAAATCCTATCACCTTTGCTACTTTTATATCTATAAGCAACTAAATTGTCATGTTCTATAACAAGCTCAGTAGCAAGAGCCGGTAGTAAATAAATTTCTTTAGGATATGAATCCAGAGTTGATAAAATATAACTATTACCGAATAATAATTTGCTTGCGATTAACTCACTAAAAAAATCCACTCCGGCTTTTTCAGGATTCGGTCTTTTTAGTAAATAATGTACCGGAAGCTCTGATATTACTTCTCCGGTTCTACTTTTAAGCACTTTCCACGGCACATGTCCCGCTGATTGGGCAATTAAATTAATACATCTATATACTATAACATTTTCACGATAAGCTTCTATGCCTACCTTAACTCTTTTTAAATTCCCGTATGCAATGTCGTTTAGCTCAATAAAATTTTGTGATTTGGTAGTACTATTCTTCCAAAACTTTTTCCAATAATTTTTTATCATATATCCTAATATATTTGTTGTTTTCAGGATTATATAATGATTTGGGAGGTAGACTAAGAGAGCTTAAAATAAGTACAGGACAGTTTTTAAAAAGATTTCGATGTCATTCCTGCGAAAGCAGGAATGTCTTGTTGTGTAGACCGGAAAACACACTCGATGTCATCCCATGGCTTGACCTATAGTACCGGATAATTTTTGTTCTATGTCATTCCCACGTAGGCGGGAATCCAGTAAAATAAAGCTTTTAAAAAAAGCTTTATTTTACAAAAACTATGTAATAAAAAATCTTTAAAATTAAAGATTTTTTAGTCTGGATCCCCGCTTTCGCGGGGATGACATCGGGATCTTTAAAAAAAATGTCCGGTACTATAGGATTGACCACGGGATCCAAAAAACACCTAATCACTAAAATTATAACTAATATTTTTTCTAGCAGAACTTATATCTTTTAAACGTTCACAAACCTTTTCAAAAACTTGTTTAGGCAAGATATTTGAAGCATTAATTTGTAAAAATTTATCGTCTTTTAATTTAATCGAAAAAGAAGGTTCTTGGAATTCCGGTCCATCAATTTCTCTAGCAATTTTTATATAATAACCGATTATATGACTGTTATAATAATCACTTTTACTAATCATTTTCTTAGCTATTTTATTAATCTGCATGTCAGTTTTAGCAGTATAAGTAACCGTAAGAGCAATGCCGAGCATAAGACGCTGTCTATGACTAAAAGGAATATCTGAAGATAGTATAAATTCCGAAACAAAATTTGCTCTGAGCGTTTTATCAATATTTTTATTATATTGTGCTAGCATTATAGCGAGTTCAATAATAATAAGAGTCGTAGCATCGGAATTAATTAAAAGATATTGTACTGCTTCAATATATTTTTCAATTTTACATATATTTCTATCAAATTTTACTAATCTCTTCACCCTCTCATAAATAATATCTTTTTCTGTTTCATGAGACGGTAACGAATCAAATCTTACTCCTTCTTTTAAACCGTAATTTGAGATAATAATCTTTTCCGGTGAAAATACCTTAATCATCGCTTTTATTACTAGAACTGCATTATAATTTATGGCTTTCTGCTCGTAATAACTCAGCTTTAATTTATCGATTTGCGATAATTTCTCTAAATATAACTCAAACTCTACACGATTTATTTCAAAATTATGTAAATTTTTAAGAGGATAATTTATAGACTCCATATATATACGGCTCATTAGACGTAATGCACCGCCAATTAAATATAAATTAGGATGATGTGCAGCTCCAAATTCTTCCTCTAGCATTTTAGTAATCAGTCCAACATCACCAAAATTGCTACTAGCAATAATTTTTGTACCGAGCGGCAATGATTTTAATTTACCGACTTTTTTATTTCCAATCTGAGCAAGCTCAAGACTTCCACCGCCAAGATCGGCTACAATACCGAAAGCATCACTAATACCGGAAATTAATCCGGCAGCTGTTAAATAAGCTTCACGTTCACCTGAGATAATTTCAATATCAATATTGAATCTCTTTTTAATTATAGCTTTGAATTCATCTGCTTTAGGATGCCCCCTAAGTATAGCTGTTGCAACACATCTAATATTAGTAACGGACAGTTTGGTAAAAATATGGATAAGATATTGTAGAGATAAATATGTTTGATGTTTTACGTCTAAATTATCTAAATTAAGTAAATTTGTAAGATAATTTCTAAATTTATAATTAAAAATTTCCGGAGCTCCAAGCTCATCACTTTCATAAACTACAGCTCTTAAAGCATTTGAACCGATATCAATAATAGCTGAACGCATTTTTGGATCTTACTCATTATTTTCCGGAGCAGTTGTTGTTTCAGTCTCTTCTTGAGCCTCATTATTATTTGCCCTAGGATCAAAAGGTACTTGAGTAGGTACAAAAGTCGGCGGTAATAATCTACTAGTAAAAAATTTATCTTCGTAATACTTAATTTTACGAGATTTTATAGGCGGAAAGGATTCTATTAAAACAATTTGCTCATCTCTCGGTAACTGTATTACTTCTTGAGGTAAAAGTAAAGCTCTTTGAACTTGAGAAACGTTTTGGGTTCTAGTAGAAATATTAAGGTCAAAAAATAAAGGTTTACTAAATGATCTTTGTTCTACCGTCTTATTACCGACAAGCTGCGATATTAAATTTGCCGTTTCATAGTTATTAGCAGCAAAAGTAATACGGTATGTTGCATTAGATAAGAAAGAATTCATCCCTGCATCTTCATATGTTCCTTTTAACTGCTGCGTATCTTGAATAATCAAAAATAACCGAACTCTATAACCTCTAAAATAAGCTATACCGGCTTTAAAAGTATCCATCTTTCCAAGTGTCGGGAACTCATCAAGCAAGAACATTACCCCATGCGGCTCTTCCTTTAAATCCGGCATTTTGCGGCTTAAAAATTCTGTCGCCTGCTGATAAAACACCTGCATTAATTTTTGTAAACGCTGTATATTATCAGGAGTGAGTCCTACATATACGGTTGTTTTGACTTTTTTAAATTCTTGTACGTTGAAATCAGAAGATGCAGTAGCAGAATCAATAAGCGGATTTGCCCATAATTCAAGCGATGAGTTCATTGTAGATATTACACCCGAACGCTCTTTATCGGCTTTTTGTAAAAACGCAGCAATATTCATATATGCAACAGGATGTATTACACCGCCAAGCGTATCGAGTACGACCGCTAGATTATAAACTACGTCGTCACTTCTCATGGTACGCACTACTTCACCGAAAGATTTAGTTTTAGTAGGATCAGCTATTAAATATAAAGTTACACCTAAGAATAAACTTCGTGCTTCATTATTCCAAAAATCCTTTTCCGGCATTATAAGATTTGAAATTTTCTGTACGTCATCAACCATCTGCCCGGGCTTAGTACTAACCCAATCAATCGGATTGTAACAATGCGTAATACCATCGGGATTAGAAGGCTCCCATACAAAAACTTTCTGACCTTGTTTCTCACGCCAACCGCTCGTCAAACCGTGATTTTCGAGTTTTATGTCATGTACTACTACCGAATCACTCCAAAATAACAGATTAGGTATCACAAAACCCACACCTTTACCTGAACCTGTAGGAGCAAATAATAAAGCATGCTGGAATCCGTCTGCAACAAAATATCCACCGGCATCAACACCTATTAACATACCTTTTTTGGATCTAAGCCCAGCAGCCTCTATATCTGACGGATTAGCCCAGCTAGCATCTCCATATACTTTTTCCGGTTGCTCAAAAAATTGTAATGATTTTATTCTTTCAAAATTTTTAATGTAAAATATTATGACAACAATAGCAGGACCAAGAAGAGATGCAAGTAGCTTCAATTTTAAATAATTATAGTCGGCAATTTTTAACTGCCCCCAAACGTTAATAAGCCAGTAAGCCCACTTATAAGCAATATTTATAGCATTTATATCTACACCTAAAGCTCCAACCTCATTAGTAAAAATTGCAACAAATGCACCGCTTATCCAAATGGTACAAAAAATAACAACCGGATGAATTATAGCATGACCGAATATATTCCTAGTAACTTTAAGTATCTTATGCCATTCCATGAATTGATATTCCTAGTTTTTACTTATTACTTAATATTGTTAATATTCCTACTAAACTGCCTATGTCATTCCTGCGAAAGCAGGAATCTAGTACTTTAAAGCTTTTTAAAAGCTCGATTTATCTCGCTTTATCCTGGATTCCTGCTTTCGCAGGAATGACATAAACGAACTATATACTTTAATGAAGAATAGGTATACGAAGATCAACTTCAAAAAGAGCAAGGAGTTCACAAGGCGAGGAGCGGAGCGTATACTTAAACGCGAGCACCGCAGAACTTGTAGAACGACGTAGCCAATTTTTGAAGTTCATCGAGTATACGCTACACCATACCCTCAGCATTCTTATTCTTCTTATAGTAAACCTCCGAAACATATCTTTTCCCACCGCTACCGCGTTTTAACTGCACAACGATATCTACAACGGTTAAAATATACTTCTTTACTTCTTCAGGCGGCATACCAAGATCTGCTTGCATAACCATAAGCTTTAACTGCTCAATAGCCATAGCGGGACTATCCGCATGCAGTGTTGATATTGAACCGGGGTGACCTGTATTAATAGCACGCAAAAAACTAAAAGCTTCCTTACCTCGAAGCTCACCCACTATAATTCTATCCGGTCTTAAACGCAAACACGCCTCTATTAAATCTTGAGTAGTAACATTTGCACGCCCCTGTCCTCCTTTGGAAGCAAGTAAATGCACTCTGTTAGGATGGCTTGATAGCACAACCTCACGAGCATCTTCTACAGTAATTAATCTTTCTATTGCAGGTATTTCAGTAAGTGCCGCATTAGTAAAAGTAGTTTTACCGGTTGAAGTACCGCCGCTAATTATGATATTTTTCTTTGAAACAACTGCATGTCTAATAAATTCTTTAATCTTTTTTTCGGCTAAGAAATTATTTAAAATTACTGCATCTTCATCTACTAAACTCTCTGTTGCAGTATCATCAAATGCTCCCATTTTAGCATATTCATCTAAAGTTAGATTCATACCGCTAGGCTTTCTTATAGAATAAATGATTTGTCCTATCTCACAAGCAGGAGGAAATACTATTTGAATACGATAACCGTTCGGCAAAGTTGCGGAAAGTAAAGGCTTTTCTTCCGAAATCATCTGTTCGGTAGATTGAGCAACTAAACGCCCTAATGAAAGTAAATGTTCACTATCCAATTCCGGTATTTGCTTAGAATATATATCGCCTTTTTTTTCAACCCATGCTTCCCCAGGCTTATTAACCATAATCTCGTTAATACCGTCTTCAGCAAATAAATTTTTAAAAGGAAGTAAAAACGTCTCTAAGGCTGCAAATTCTTCATTCATTTCATTACCTTTGATTTTAATAAAACGGCTTTTGGGAATTTATAATCCTTATTAACGTATATTCTAACCGGCGTACCTTGATTAACCGTTGTCGTCGGCTTAAACGGCTGCTGAGTTATCATATTTTGTACAACATTCGTCACATCCGTAAAAGCTTGAGTAGAAGCTTGTTGTGCTTGTGTCGGAGTCGATGCTATAGAGGTAGTAGTAAGCAAACTTGAAGCTGCTGTATTAACTGCCTGTACTAAGGTTTGAAGTCTCTGCTCAGCAGTATTCGCTGAAGAAGCAGTTTGTGCTGTTGTACATGCTTGAGTCATAGTAGTATAAGCAGTCGAAGTTTTATCGGTAATAGCAGCAAGTATATTAGTACAAATTGTAACTATCCTAGTATTTGCATCCATAGCGGTATTAGCCGCAATAGTTTGAGCAGTATTTAACAATTGTGTTGCCGTAGCACTATTGGTAGCTGCTGCCTGTGAATCTATAGGAGGCGGCACTAACTTATCAAGAACTTTAGCAAGGCCTATATTAAAGCCGGATTGTAATACGGCATTTGCAAATTGTTCTTTATATTTATTATCGACTCTCCCTTGTAGTCCAGGTCTACCTAAATTATCAACTGCAGGAGAGTCAAATTCTATAGTATAACCGTTGGTCAAATCTATTCTATCCCATATTATAGATACTCTACCATAACTGCTCGAATCAGTTGAGGTTGCATATTTACCGAATATTTTTGATCCTTTCGGTATCAATATAACTTTATCTTTCTCAGAAAATACGTCTCTACTAATAATGGCTCTTATTTCACCGCCGAGATCACTATTTATTGCCGTTTCAAGTACTGCATCAATTAATTTACCGCGTCCAAGAACCAAAGACATATCGCCACGATCTTTAAAGGTCGCTTCTGTCGTAATCTGTTCCTGTGTTTTTTTAGGCTCTACACCACCAACTAACACTATAGCTGATTTTCTTTTTGCTTCACGACGTTGCTTCTCTGCATCACTCTCAACTAACGTTCCTGAAGTCGAAGGCAACGAAACCGGCGGCAATGGAAGCGTTTTGTCTTTATTCTCTTCTACAGGAGTAGTAGGAGGTAAGACCGGCGGAACTTCTACTACTGGAGGAGGAGGTGGTGGAGGAGCAGTAGGCGTCTCAAGCTTAGGCGGATCAGGTAACTTTGGAATCTCCGGAATATTATCATCAACATCAGTAACAGGTTTTACAATATTAGTCGGCACTTGAGTCTCCGATATTTCTTCTTTTTTATTAGCGAAAAAAAGAGTATAAAAAATATATATAAAAATACCGCAAATTACGACTACTATCGCAATACTCTTATTAAAGCTAACTGAAACTTTTGATAATTCTCTCTGTACTTCAGGAGCATCTGCTCCTGATAAAGAACCGGTATCATTATTATTTTGCTCTTCAGCCATATCTAAATTATATTAGTTAAAGTGTTCTTGTTTTCATTCCCCGCGTGAATCAGTTTTTCCTCGCAATGACGTATCTACACAACAATGACATCGATTAAAACCTTGCCATGTAATTACCATTTTTCTTAGGATAGTAAAATTTAATTACATATACTAAATCCCTTTCATTACCCATCATAAGTTCCGTAGAAGCGATATCAAATTCATATGTTCTTTTATTAGTTATAATAGTCATATTTGTACGGATATCTTTTTCAAGAGGCTTAAGAAATAATCTATTTGCCAAAGGAGTTATTTTCCAAGCATAAGCATCCCCAAGAATTATATTTTGGATTTCTTCATTTTTAGCAAATTCTATATGCGATTGAAAGCCAAAATGCAAAACTAATAAATAAACTTCATTTGGATTATATATATAAGTTTTTATCCTATTATCTTTAGTTATAGATAAATCATCTACATAATTATTACTACTATTATTACATGGATCATCTACAAGTGGACATTCTCGTTGTACTGTAAAACCACTTAATAATATAAAAACTAAAAAATAAAATCTAACTATTGTCATCGTCTACCCTATATCCGTTAACTTGAAACCCTACCGGATTTATGTCAAGTTCTGAATCTGTTAATTGCATAGGCACATAAGCATAACTTACTACCGCTATTTTATTATAAACTAATTGGCTTCCTGATGTTTCATTTACGGAAAATCTAACTATATATTTATCTGCTGCGATTTTTGACCATGATTTTATTACTAAAAATGTAGTATTATCTTCTTTATATTTTATCGTAGGATCAAAATCTTTATTTCTTATATAGCCAAGATAATTATTATAAACACCGCTTGTTGAAAATAATCTTATTGTCGTACGAGCTATAATTGCAAAATCAACTGGATTATATGTTTCCCGTGCCGTTATGTATTTCTTTATAAAATACCTTGTAAGAGACTCATCCGCCGTTAACACCGGTGATGAAATAGGTTCTACCACCGAGGCACGTCCGGTATTACTATTAAGCTGAATAACAAAAGGATCAAACTGTTTGGATTTTACTACAAATGCTATTACTAAAGTTGATATAACCATAAAAATGGTTAGTAGTATTATTAATATGATAAGTAAGTTACGTTGAACAATTAACTTATCAGATCGCTCTTCATACCAATTCTGAGTAATTTTTAAAGGATTAGCCGATTTAATACTTTCTTGATTTTGTGTATCTCCTGAACCGCTTTTCGAGTTGTTACTTGATTTAAAGAAGCCAAATATATTATTCATATCAAAGGTATTTTTATTATTACATTGTTATTGTGTAAAACTATTACTTTTATGCTATATTTACTGAATTAACCGGTCTTCTTATACAAGGATTTACGCTTAAACTCGATCCATCATCTATATCAGCAGAAACGCATGGGCTTTTAATTTCATAAGGAGCTGAAGGGGTACATGACAGTAATTGAGCAAGCATAATTAATACTAATAGAAACTTTAATGATTTTAACATTCTAATTATACATTATTAAATTATCTTGTTACTATTTTAAAATTACCTTACTATACAATAGTTCACAAGCATTTTTTGAAAAAATCTATTTATAAATATAAAAAAATATTAAAAAGATTGTAAACTATTATACTCTGAAGTAAATAAAGAGTAGTTATACGAAGTTCAACTTGAGAGCAGAGCGTACACTTAATACGTGGCTACCTGCGGATTTATAAATATATTGTTGCCAATTTTTCAAGTGGGACGAGTACAACATAATAACTACCATCAATATTTGTTATTGTATAATTTTAATTTATAATTTATTTTAATTTTAAAGTTAAACAATATTTGGTATTGTAGCAACAATATAAACTTATTTTATAGCTTAAATAACATTAAATTAACAAATCATAATCATATTATAATAATTATGATAGAGTTAAAACAGAATAAAATTAGATATTAATCTAGTAATTATGGACCCATTAACCAACGCAATACAAGAATATATAAAATCCGGCGAATATTTTATTGATGCAAGAAAATGGTATAATTTTAAGTATATCTTACCGTTAAGTCATAGAAGTCTTCTGCTTTTAATATGCACGATTTTTACCTTATTATTAACCTTAGTTTGTATAAATATCAACATATTGCTACCAATAAACGAAAAAGTAAGTTATTTAATAAAAGATGATGCCGAAAAACAAGCTACCGTTACTAATACTAAACATTCAACACTCGCCAATCCTTATATCTCTGTTGCAAATATTATGCTTCAGAATTATGTAAAACAACGAGAAGAATATAATTACGATATATTAAAAGAACAATTTACCTTTATCAAAAATGCTTCTACGAGTATTGTTTATATGCAATTTGCTAATTTTATGAATATTGATAACCCATTATCACCGGTCATAAGATATCAAAAACTATATAGACGCTCAATTAATATATTATCAATTAACAATATAAACGATAACGAGGCAGTTGTTACTTTTGAATCATTGGCACAAAATAGTACGGGTGAAATTTTAGAAAATATGGTATGGGAAGCAAGAATCGGATTTATAATGGATTCTATCAGTACAAGTACATCACCTGATATGCCCTTCAATTTTACCGTTACTAGTTACAAGCTAAAGTTATTAAGGAATAAAAATCAGAAATAATATGAAGCAACTAATAATATTTTGTACTTTTATAATACTTACATTAGATGTATTTGCTCTTACTATATCACGACCTCTAGGTCGAGACCCGCGTCTAAGAGTTATGACTTATAACCCTGACGATGTTTTCAAATTCACAGGATATTACGGCTATCAAGCAAGTATAGAACTAGCAAGAGACGAGGAAATAGTCAGTATTTCTATGGGAGATACTACTTCATGGCAAATAGTACCTGCCGGTCATAGGATTTTTATTAAACCGATGGAACCTGATGCTACTACTAATATGACTTTAATTACTAATAAACGGACTTATTTCTTTGAACTATATGCCGCCGAAACTCTTGATATGCGTGATCCTGAAATGGTCTTTAACGTAAAGTTTCTTTACCCGGATGACGAAAATGACAATATGAGCGGTCATATGCAAACTTTTTCTGCTTCCCTAGCCAGTCCCGATCTAACTCATCCTGAAAAATATAACTTTAATTACTATATTAGCGGCAGCGAAGAAATAGCTCCTATTAAAATTTTTGACGATGGCGAGTTTACTTATCTGCAATTTAGAGACAAAAACGCTGAAATTTCCGGTATTTTTGCTGTAGATGATTCACTTCGAGAATCTTTAGTAAATTATCGCCTTGCTCAAGATAATCCTAATATGGTGATACTTGAACAGGTTTTTCCTAAGCTCGCTATACGTAAGGGTAAAAAAGTCACATGCGTATTTAATCAGTCTTTCAAAGCGTATTAACTGTCATCCTAGCTAACTTGATCGCGGGATCCAGTCTTTTTTAAATTTTTTTTGGATACCGTGGCGAGGCCACGGTATGACAATGTAATGTCACATTTAATATACTTTCTTACTTTGATTTTACTAACTAGCGGCTTATTTATAATGCTTACAAGCCGTAATTATATTCATAAAATTATCGGACTTGGAATTTTTCAAAGTTCGGTGTTAGTGTTTTATTTAAGTATCGGAAAAATTAAAACAGGCGGTGTACCTATTTTACAAGATGGGCTAACTACTTACACTAGCCCTTTGCCTCATGTATTAATGCTAACTGCTATAGTAGTTGGGTTTGCTACTCTTAGCGTAGCTTTAAGTTTAATATATCAAATTTATAAACATTTTGGTACAATATCAGAAAATGAAATTAATTTTGATAAATGATTTTTTCAATTATGTTATTCTATACCAAATCGTCATTGCGAGAAAATTACGAAGTAATTGACGAAGCAATCTCAGGACATTTGACGGGATTGCCACACAGCCTACGGCTGCTCGCAATGACGAGGGAGAATAAACTTCCATGATTCTAGCTAACCATTTCCCTATCATACAAATATTATTCCCTTTATTCGGGGCTTTACTCTCAATAATATCTTTTCGCTTTATTACCTTTGCACGAGTAATTACTACGATTTGCATTTTATCTAGCCTTTTGGTCAGTGTTTATGGATATAGCATTATACAAAATACGGAGCTATCTTATACCATGGGAGGATGGAGTTCAAAAATAGGAATAGAATATCGGCTAAATTCACTAAACCAAGCTATTATTATTTATCTTAACTTGGTTTTATTATTCTTTTTAGTTTTTTGTCATAAGATTACTAATCGAACAATCTTAAAATATATCAACAATAATAGAAAATCTTTATTTTACGGTATATTATTATTCGCTCATACGGGCTATTTAGGAATGATTGCCACTAATGATTTCTTTAATCTATATGTATTTATAGAAATTTCGGCACTTAGTAGCTATGTCTTGATAGCCTCAGGTAATAACCCAAAATCTTTAATCGGAGCTTTTGACTATTTGATAATGGGTAGTATTGGTGCAACTCTTATTCTTATAGCTATAGGATTTTTGCTAAGCATTACGGGTAGCTTAAATATGTATGATGTTGCATCTTATTTACAGGAACATACTAATTCCCGTATAATCACTATAGCTATCGGTTTTTTCTTAACAGGAGCTATTTTAAAAACTGCTTTTTTCCCTATGCACTTTTGGATGATGAGAGCTTATAATAACACGGCTTCGGTTATTTTAGTATATTTAGCAGGGATTTCTACTATAATAGGAATATATATAATATACAAATTTACTTATATTATTATAGGCTATGAGACGATTAAAATTTCTATTACAAATTTTATAAGACCTATCGCTTTAGCTACTCTTATTATAGCTCCGTATTTTGCTTACCGAGCAGAAGACTTCAAGAATATTATAATTTATTCATGTTTCACTCAAATAGGTTATGTATTTCTATTATATGTTACTGAGGGCGGTATAATAATTTTACCGAGCTTATTACTTGCGGACAGTATAAATAAAATAGCTCTTTTTTTGATAGATGCTTATAATGAAAGCTATAAAAAGAATTCTAACAAAGTTTTAACTATAATTATTATTATTTGCAGCTGCGGCTTACCTATCAGCCCATTATTTTTTATCAAAATAAATATTCTCGAATTATTATTTAGACAAAAACTATTATTAGATTTTGTTATAATCTTACTAAGCTCCGTAGGATCACTATTTTATCATTATAAAATGGTGAAAGTTACTTTTTGGAAGAATTGATTAACCTTTGACATTATGAAAATCCCTAGTCATTGCGAGGAGGCATTGTTGCGTGGACCGGTAAATGCTCTTTATGTCATTCCCGCGAAAGCGGGAATCCAGAAAAAAGTATAAATACAGAAAATTTTTGAAATTAAAAGCTCGATTTATCTCGCTTTATGCTGGATTCCTGCTTTCGCAGGAATGACATTGGTATCCATGCAACAACACTGGCTCGCAATGACGGGGCTTTTCAAAACTGTCTGGTATATAAGTCAAGCCACGGGATGACAAGGGAAAGGAAAACATGATTACACAATTTACTACTCCGAGTCTTTTGATTCTATCAACTTTGCTAGTTGGTGCATTAAACTTAACTAGTCCGTATGCCACTAAAAAAGATAGTTTTATACGTAATTTTTTACTTATTATTATCTCTATTTTTTTCTTCGGTAATATTTTAATTATAGACTGGTTGTTTTTAAAAGGTATTAGAGCAGGATTTGAATTTAATATATTAGGTAATTACTCTATAGGATTCCATCTTGAACCTTTAGGGCTTATATTCTTGAGCTTAATAGGCTTTTTATGGATTTGTGCTTTACTTTACACTCCTAAATATCTTGCTATTAATAATATAGAACACTCCTCTAGATTCTTATTTTTCTTTAACTTAACTATTCTAATTGGCGTTTTAATTGCCTTATCTAGCAATTTATTCACTATGTTCATTTGTTATGAGCTTCTAACTATTTCTACAGCTTTTTTAATAGGACATACCAAAAATAATATAGTACTTAGTGGGTTATATAAATATCTAAAAATTCTGATGATTTCTGCCACAATATTATTTTTACCGGCAGTGATAATTATTTATGCTAAAACCGGTAACGGAGATTTTGCAAGCGGCAGCCTAGTAGAAAATTATTTTTCTCAAAGCCAATCCATTATCTTATTATTAATGTTTATTTTTGGAATTGCTAAAACTGCAATTTTTCCGGTGCATTCATGGCTTCCTGCCGCAATGGTTGCACATTACCCCGTTAGTAGCTTACTGCATGCTGTAATAGTAGTTAAAACAGGATTATTTTGTATTTACAAAATCCTATTATATATATTCGGTTTATCGTATTTACAAATTATATTTGCCGAGTTAAACTGGTTAATTTTCATACCGATAGTAAGCATATTTTATAGCTCAATCAAAGCACTAGGCACGGATAATATCAAAAAAATACTCGCCTATTCCACTATGAATCAACTAAGCCTTGCATTACTTAGTGCTTTCATGCTAACACCTAAAGCACTTGGAGCTGCCACCTTACATTTGGTTTCGCATTCTTTTACAAAAATCTGCTTATTTTACAGTATGGGAAGTATTTACAGTTTAAAGAAAGCTGACCAAGTACAGGATTTGCATGGAACATCTAAAGAGTTTCCTTTAATTTCTTTTATTATATCTATCTCTTCATTATCATTAATCGGTATACCCATCTTTAGCGGATTTATCAGTAAATTCTCAATATTGCTTGCTGCAAGCGAACAGAATCAAATTATAGTTATGATTGTCGTAATAGCTAGTAGTATATTCTCAAGCCTTTACCTTCTCAAAATACTCAGCTCTATTTATAAACCTTCTTTGGTAGAATCTAGCGTAACAAAATCATCCCCCTACTCTATGGAAATCAGTATAATCATTTGTGCCTTAGCTATAACATTATTTTACTTTATCCAAATCTTA
This sequence comes from Rickettsia felis URRWXCal2, assembly GCA_000012145.1. Classification (GTDB taxonomy): domain Bacteria; phylum Pseudomonadota; class Alphaproteobacteria; order Rickettsiales; family Rickettsiaceae; genus Rickettsia; species Rickettsia felis. The sequence goes on along the minus strand of CP000053.1, from coordinate 487,903 downwards.
ATCAGAGAATTTTTAGCTTATATTACATAAATATGTATTTACATAATTTATGTATTTACATATAATCATACAATATGCAATTATTTTTGAGGATAAATATGGCACAAATTATTAGAGCAACAGAATTTGTACGATCTTTTTCAGATATTATGAATAGAGTTTACTATAAAGGCGAAAGCTTTGACGTGCAAAAAGGTAACCATATCGTAGCAAGGATTACGCCCGCAGAAACCAAGCCTTCTATAGCAGTAAGAGACTTAGAAGAAGCCTTTAAAAATGGTCCACATCTTGATCCTGAAGATGCTGATCAATTCATGAAAGACATCGAAGAAATAAGACGCAGTACTAGACAAGATATTAAAAAATTGGTTGAAAGATGGGATTAATTATTGACACTTCTATAATCATAGCTTTAGAAAGAGGAAAGGTAAGTACTAAGCAATGGTCACATTATGGTCAGGCTTATATTAGCCCTATTGTGTTAACTGAACTATTAATAGGAGTAGATAGAGTCAATAATGAGAATAAACGTATAAAATGTTTAGCTTTTATAGAATATGTAAAAAGTCTGTTTACTATATTACCTTTCGGTATTGAAGAAGTATATACATATGCACGTATTATTAATGATTTATATAAACAACGTATAACTATAGGAACCCATGACATGCTAATTGCAGCAACGGCAATAACGCATGGTTATTCTCTATTAACTCTAAATGTAAAAGACTTTAAAAGGATTCAAGGACTAGAAGTTTTAACAGTTTCTTCTAAAGATTAAAATGTTTATTCAAAATAGCAAATTTATATTTCCGCTTACTAATTTCGAGCTTATGTTTGATTTTAACCTGCAAAATCAGCTAATAGCTCTCGCATTTCTAATTGTTACTGCTATCTTAAGTCTTTATACAATTTCCCAAAATAGAAAGTTAGAGACGCTAATAGGTAGTTTATACTGTTTATCCTCTATTATATGCGTAATTGCAGCTGATTTTATTTCCATGATAATCTCGCTTGAATTCATGACAATTTTTGTCTGCATAATTGTTTTTTGCGATCAATTAAAAATAAAACCGGCACGTCAATATTTCCTTACTCATCTATTCAGTAGCGGGTTAATTTTGATCGGCATGACTCTTCTAATCCAAGCAACAGGTAATACAGCTTTTATTTCTTTAACGGAATCAGTATATAATTTTGAGTTACCGGCAATATTCATACTTGCAGGTTGTTTGATTAATCTTGGCACTATTTTTGTAAACGGCTGGGTGGTTAATTGCTATCCTGCAGCTTCAGGTAGCGGTATTGTATATTTAACAAGTTTTACTACTAAAGTTACTTTAATTATCATTTTAAAATTATTTAGCGGTCTTGAGATACTTAAGTTTTTTGGAATATCAATGATTATTTACGGGTTAATATTTTCTCTAATTGAGAAAAACCTTAAACGACTAATATGCTATCTTACAGTTTCGCAGCTTGGTTTTATATTAGCGGCTATTAGTATAAATTCTCCAAACATAGCTTATCTTATTACAAGCTTTATATTCATACATATACTATATAATGGGTTATTTGCTTTATATTTTACCTATATAGAAGATGAATACAGTATTAAAAATTACCAAGATCTTCAAAATACTCAAGTTAATCTTATTCTATTAGGCGGGTTTGTAGTTAGCATATTAATATATACATCTATACTGCCTATTAATTCTTCTTATATAAAAGACGGAATTGCCAATCTTTTAGATGCAAATAATATTATTATATTTTCCAAGATAGCAACTTGTACCGTATTATTTGGATTGTTGATAGAGAGTTTACCGTCATTGCGAGCGACTAAAAGGAGCGTGGCAATCTCGTCAAATATCCTGAGATTGCGTGCGTACAAAACTACGTTTTTCCTCGCAATGACGTTAAGGAACTTAACCTACCTCTCCTTGTGCATCATAACTTTATGCGTATGTTTATTTTACCCTATTCAAATATCACATAATGCTAATTTTAAGCTAGTTATCCTTGCAATCTCAGTATTATTGACTTTAATATTTAGAAAAATACCACGCATTTCGACAGAAAACATAAACCTTGACCTATACCAATATATTGAAAAATTTATATATTTCATTATCGATAAATATAAAGAAAGGACAGACAGTACTGAAGATACAGAAGAATATCTTAATTTTAAGGTTATTTGGGATAATATTTTAGGTAAAATATCTGCTTGGCATAATCAGCAAACTGCTATATTTATTATATTATTCCTATTAATTAGTTTGATTTTAACACTCTGTCATACCGTGGCTTGACCACGGTATCCAGAAAAATAAAAAATTATTTACATTCTTAATCCCTAGATTCCTGCTTTCTCAGGAATGACATATACGAAGGTCGATAACATGAAACCACCAATCGCAAATAAACAAAATTACAGCTTTGAAGCCCACGGGCAAACAATAAACGATGATTATCAATGGCTGCGTGATCCTAAATGGCCAAATGTAGAAGACTCTAAAATTTTAGATTACTTAAAGGCCGAGAATAAATATACCGAAAATTTCTTTGCCGATCTGCAAAAGGATAAGGAAAAGATTTTTGAAGAATTAAAAGGACGAATCAAATTAGACGATGAGTCAGTTTATGTTAAGAAAAAAGATTATTACTATTACCATAGAGTAGAAAGCGATAAAAATTATCCGATATATTGTAGAAAGCATAATAGTATGGAAGCACATGAAGAGATAATATTAGATGTTAACTTTCTTACTCCAAACGGCAGTTTTACCGATGTTGCCAAAGTCACAATGTCACCTAATCAAAATTTAATGGCTTATAGCGTTAATTTTACAGGTAATGAGCAATATAATATCAAAATATACAATCTTAAAGAGCAAAAATACTTACCTGATAATGTAACGGATATAGCTCCTACTGTGATTTGGCATGAAAAATTAAACGGCTTTTTCTATATTACTATTAATGAGAATCAACGCTGGGATAAGGTAATGTTTCACCGTCTAGGTGAAGATGTTACTCAGGATAAATTAATATTTGAAGTAAAAAACCCTCTTCATTTTATCAGCTGTGAGAAATCTGCAAGTAGTGAATATATTTTTATAAATTCAGGTGATTATAATGAAAATGAAATTTACGTGATTTCTATGCAGGATGATAATTTTACTCCTAAATTAGTACGAGCTGCAGAAAATAAAATATTCTATGATGTAGAACATAATGGCGATTATTTTTATATTAAAACTAATTATAAAGCTAAAAATTTCCATATTGTAAAGCTACCGGTAAATAATTTTGAAAATGCTAATTGGGATGATATTTATATTAAGGAAGAACAAGACAAATATTTAAAAAGCTTTGAAGTTACAAATAATTATTTAATCTTAAATTATCGTGACCAAGGTTTACCGCTAATTAAAATAAAGCGATTTAAAGATTTACAAGAAAAAACAATTCATTTTCCTGACGAAAGTTTCCAAGCAAGTAGCTTTTCTACAAACTTTGAGGAAGACGATATCAGAGTAAATTACTCTTCTCTAGCAAGACCAAATACCACTTATAATTACGATTTTGATAGTGATAAATTAGCGATATTAAAGACCCAAGAAATACCTTCAGGCTTTAATCCTGAAGAGTATCAAGTAAAGAGAATATTTGCAGATAATGGTTACGTAAAAGTACCTATTACTTTATTCTACAAAAAATCTTTATTTAAAAAAGACGGCTCAAATCCTTTATATCTAATGGGATACGGAGCTTACGGGATTAGCATGCCTGTCAATTTTAGAAATACGGTAGTGACGCTTGCCGATCGTGGTTTTATTTACGCGGTTGCTCATATTAGAGGCGGTGACGATCTAGGTCATGGCTGGTATGAAGCAGCAAAATTTTTAACCAAAAAAAGAACTTTTGAAGACTTCATAGCTTGTAGTAAAGCTTTAATTAATGAGCAATATACAAGTAACAACAATATAGTAATAATGGGCGGTAGTGCCGGCGGTATGTTAATAGGTTATGTCCTCAATGAAAAACCTGAACTCTATAAATTAGCCGTTGCTCATGTACCATTTGTAGACGTACTTAATACCATACTTGATGAAAGCTTACCTCTAACTCTTTTAGAATATAATGAATGGGGTAATCCAAAAGAGAAAGAATATTTTGAATATATTAAATCATATTCCCCTTATGATAACGTAAAAGCACAAAACTACCCTGCTCTATTCATTACTTGCGGTATATCCGACCCACGTGTAGGTTACTGGGAACCGGCTAAATGGGTAGCAAAATTACGAGAACTAAAAACGGACAATAATCCCTTATTATTAAAAACAAATATGGATACGGGGCATAAAGGTTCTGCCGGTCGCTTTGATTATTTGAAAGAGATGGCTGACGAATTAGTATTTATTTTTAAAGTGTTTGATGTGGGGGTTTAAAGATTTTGGATAAATAAACGTCATTGCGAGGAAATTGCATAGCAATTGACGAAGCAATCTCAGGAATTTATTATTATTTCATGAGATTGCCACGCAGCCTACGGCTGCGTAGCTCATGACGATTAGTTATCCACACAAACAATGCCGTCCTCCTCCACGGTATGACAGAATAAATATAAAAAACCACATGCATAAAAATTATTTAGAACAATTACAAAAATTACCGATTACTTTAATTTTACTAATTAGCTTAATTTGCTGTATTGGTTTCATTGTGCTTTATTCTGCAGCGAATAGTAATTTACAACCCTGGGCTTACAAACAAATTATAAATTTTTGTATATTCTTGCCGTTAGCTATTGTTGTTGCATTGATAGATTTGCGTATAATCTTCAGATTATCATATATTTTCTATTTTTGTGTACTCACTTTACTAGTTGCCGTGGAGCTTTTGGGTTCAACTGCCATGGGCGGTAAAAGATGGATTGATATCGGTATAGTTAAGCTTCAGCCTTCCGAACCGATAAAAATTGCCGTTGTACTAATGCTTGCGAGGTATTTCCATTCACTAACAATTGATGATCTAACAAAATTCTATAAAGTTATCATACCGATTATCGGAGTTTTAATACCGGCTTTTTTAATAATTAGAGAACCGGATTTAGGTACGGGAATGATTGTTTTAATTGTTTCGGCAATTATATTTTTTGCAACGGGTTTTAGAATAAAATATTTTATAATACTAGGTCTTGCTGCTCTTATTAGCCTGCCTATTGCTTGGAATATGATGTATGATTATCAAAAAAAACGGGTAATGGTGTTTTTAGACCCTGAACACGATCCGCTCGGTGCTAGTTATAATATTATTCAATCTAAAATCGCTATAGGTTCAGGTAGCTTATTTGGACGAGGTTTAAATCAGGGTAGTCAAAGCCATTTGGATTTTCTTCCCGAACATCAAACCGACTTTATCTTTGCTACCTTTGCCGAAGAGTTTGGCTTTATAGGAGGAATGTTTTTACTAATATTATATTTTGCACTTATAACTATTTCTTTATTAATTGCCGCAAATTGCCGAGAGATTTTTAGTAAATTAATGGTAATAGGTATCACCTCAATCTTATTTAGTCACGTATTTATTAATATAGCTATGGTTATGGGCTTGCTTCCCGTAGTAGGCGTACCACTGCCATTTATTTCTTACGGCGGAACAATGATCGCATCCATGCTAATAGGCTTTGGACTTGTGATGAATGCTCAGGTACACGGGCATACCACTTTAAACTAGTTCAATTATATTTATAAAATTGATAATAAGTTGCACTTCATTTCTTTATTTATCGTATAAAGCGAAAATTCCTATTGACTTTTATATAAAACAGTATAGATTTCTTTACAATTTAATTTTTTATAAAGAATTTATGCTCGGCTATGAGAAAACACAAACAAGTTTAAATAGAAAACAAAAACAAGCATTAGGTATTTTGTCTATCGGAACTTTTCTTGAATATTTTGATTTATATTTATATGTACATATGGCAGTGCTTCTCAACGAGCTATTTTTTCCTAAAGCTGATCCTCAGACTGCTCTAATCTATGAAGCAGCTGCATTATGTTCAACATATGTATTTAGACCTATAGGAGCATTAATCTTTGGTTGGCTTGGTGATAATATAGGAAGAAAATCAACTATAATAATAACTACTTTGCTTATGGCTATAGCTTGTTTTATTATGACAAATCTTTCAACTTATGATGAAATAGGAATTGTAGCTACATGGGTTATGATAGCGTGCCGTATGGCACAAGGCATGTCCTCAATGGGGGAAGTAATAGGAGCCGATGTATATTTAACTGAATTTATTAAACCACCTGTACAATATCCAGCCGTAGCAACTTTAGATAGTTTTTGTATATTAGGTGGTTTTGGAGCATTATGCTTAGCTTCTTTAGTTACTTCATTTGGTTTTAGTTGGCGTATAGCTTTTTTAATAGGTGCTGGAATCGCTATAGTAGGAGTCATCGGAAGAACTTCACTTAGAGAGACACCGGAGTTTGTGGATGCTAAACGGTATTTAAGAAAAACTTTAGAACAAGCTAATATTGATCCTAAGAAGATAAAAGTAATATTAAAACTATTATAGCGTTTTTTTTATTAGATTGTGCAGGTCCTGTAGCATTTTATGTATCATATATTTATTGTGCTAATATATTAAAAAATACTTTTAATTATAGCCCTGCAGAAATTATTCATCAGAATTTATTTGTAGCAGCAGTAGAATTATTTGGAGCTTTTATGCTAGTTTATCTTAGCTGTAAAATATATCCTTTAAAGATTATAAAAATTAAACTTATAATATTTGGTATTTTTATTCTTATATGTCCTTATTTACTATATAATCTTACTTCACCGCTTCAAGTATTTTTTATTCAAGGATTTATAATGCTATTTGGATGTTTTATGAGTCCTGCTTTCCCTATCTTTTGCAAATATTTACCAGTTTTAAGAAGATTTACATATGCTAGTTTTTCTTTTGCTTTATCTAGAGCTGCTGTATTTACAATAACAACCTTTGGAAGTATTTTGTTAATAATATATTTAGACCATTGGGGAGTGATGGTAATTTTGGTACCTGTTACCTTAGGATTTTGGTATGGTGTAAACTACTTTAAAAAATTGGAGAAAGAAGCTGGAAATTATCCTGAAAAGCTATTTGAGGTTTATTAAAATCCATACCTAGATTTTTGTAGCACAGTTTAATTAATTGCTGTTTTATTTCATGTACCTCTATATACATAGCAATTTTTACAAAACTAATTAAACTTTCCTCTATAACTTTCCTCATTTTTTCAGGTGATTTAGCACCTAAAGTTTGTAAATTATGCATTCTGTCAAAAAACTTTATTAATACCGTATCATATCTTTTTTGTCTAACTAGCAAATTCAGACTTTCCTCTGCACTAATTTTTCCATAAGGCTTAACTCTAGTTAAACCCTCTACGTGCTTTGCTACTTCCAGTCCAAAAATTGCGGTTATCATTTCTTCAGTAAGTTCTGTATCTTCAATAGTATCATGCAGCAAAGCAGCTTGCAGCATAATAGCATTATAAAGCTTAGGAGCTTCTTCGGCTACAAACTCTGCTAGCATAATCGTTACTTCAATCGGGTGAGAATAATAAGGATCGCCTGATTGACGCATTTGTAAGCCGTGATATTTACGAGCGTAGTAAATACCTTTTTTAATTTTTTCTATATCAACAGGATTTTTTACTTTAGTGTTTAAATATTCAATTTTGTCTAATAGTTTTTTAGCGTAAACGCAAGTTTCAAACTTTTCTTTCCAAGAGCTTAAATCTTCCATAAAAGTCATTTCTTATTTTTATTAATAATAGTTGATTACAATTAAAGCAAAAATTAAAAAATTGCAATAATAAATAGTTTTTTAATCCTAAGGAAGCATAATAATTTTAACTCTTTGGTATTTAAGCAACTTTATTCTGTTTTATTAATTATTATTAAGCTTGTTTACCAAAAATCTTCTTTATATTATTTTTTTCTAAAAAATAGATCATTTTTTTTATTCAATATATCATCACGGTTTGTATATAAAGATTCGATAAATAAAGTAGAGTCCTTTAAAGCTAGTTGCACGGCTAAATTATCCATGTCATGTCTTTTTAAAGCTTTAGGACTTACAAATTCTTTAACCTTATTAAATGTTTTTTGTACATAAGCTCGAAATTTCCAGGAATAAGAATTTGTTATATGTATTTCTTGCATTTTTTGGGGATTTATTATTTCGTTTTTCCGTTCTTGCGTTTTAATAATAGCTATTTTCTTTAAGTTATCGTCTAAATCTTCTATTCCGATTGTATTGCGAATAATATCGTTTATACTAGTTACTATATTTTCCTCTTTTCTCTTACGCCTTGCTGCTAATATACTGCAAACGCCATCTAAGAGACTTTGTATTGTCAAATCCAAACTTTTTGCAAATAATTTAATTATAGCTTCCTCCTCTATAGTATTATTTTTAAACATCTTAGCCTCAGCAATTTGAAAATCTAGTATAATATTTCTTGTGGTACAATAAAAAGTGTAATAATAATTGTAAAACAAGATGTTTTCATGTTTTAGTTTTTCAACTTCTCTAAAGATTTCTGCTTTTTGTATTGTTCTACTGTCTTTTAGTATTTTATTATGGCTATCTATCTTAATTTCATGGGCATCTAATCTTTTATTTGCTCCAGCATCTAGTAATTTAAAATTACTGGTTTCCAACCTTATTTTCGCATCTTGAATTATTTCGGTTGCAAACTTTAGTTTGTTAGAACATTTAAATATCCGTTTTTCTTCTTCAGGCTTAAGCTTTTCATTCTTAATAAAGCAATCAAATTGTTCTTTGGATTCTAATTCATTAAATAGTTGCCCTCTTAGTTCTTTGTTAATTTCTGCTGGATAAATAGTGGCTATTTTCTTTAAATTATCCTCACCAAATTTATATATTAGATGTTCACCGAAAATACTTCTTCTTTCTAACAACATTACGAACTTATCTTTATTATTACCTGCATAAGATAAAAGATATTTTTCAGTAGAAAGTTTGGTATTTTCATTTGTAATACTACTTACATTGTTAATATCGCTTGCCGCTATCTTAAGCCCTACTCCTTTGTTTGAGAATAAAGATTTATGCGTTTTATACTGCTCTGCTAGCGGATCATCTGTTTCCGTAAGTAATTTAGTTGCAAACTCTTCTAAACTTACTCTCTAACTCATTTATCACACCGCTTTTTAATATGCTTTGACATATTTCTTTTAAAAATATTCGTGTTTCACTTATATTCGGTAGTTTGTTAAAACTCTCAGTAAACCATTCTATTACTTCAGGATTTTTACCTTTCTCATATTCTTGAGTAAGGTGGTGGGTTATTTTGTGTAGGGTGGTTTGGGCTTCTAGGTATAGTCCTTTGTAATGGTCTTTTGTTTTAGTTAAATCAATTATTGTTAATAATTCATTAATTGGCTTATAACTAGCTTTATTAAGTGGTATTACATTTGCTACTTCAATTAAGCTTATAGCAGCTGCATAATTAATATCATCTTTATGAGCTATAATTCTATTTTTTATGAAAGCAAAGGCTTTTTGAGTTAAATTTGATTTTATTTTTACTACCTTTGCAATACTCCTAGTGGCCTCATACTCAACGTTATAAGTGTTATGAGTTGTAATTATCTCTCTCAAAAAAGTAAAGACTTGCTGGGCTAAACTTGGTGCTCCCTTTACTACCCATGCTATATTTCTAATAAATTCAGACCTGATATTATATCCGGTATAAGGATTTGTAATTACTAATTTCAAGAAAACAAATGCTTCTTCGGCTAAACTTGACGTCTTTCTTACTATTTCTATTATGCTTCTAGTAACTTTGGGCTTAATATACTGGTTAGTTTTAGGATTTATAATCACTATTTTTAAAAAAGTAAATGCTCCTTGGGTAGGCATTACTTTTGCTATTTCCGCTATACTTCTAGTCGTTTCAAATTTGACATCGCTGTTAGCTTTAGGATTTGTAAATAGCTCTTTCAAGAAATTAAATGCTTCTGGTACCAAGCTTGGCATCATTATTACTATTTTCGATATGTTTTGAGCAGCTATGGATTGGGTATATGGATCAATTTTAGAATTTGTAATTACCCCTTTCAAGAAAGTAAATGCTTCCGAAGCTAAATTTGGGCTTGTTTCTACTATCTCTACTATGCCTTCAGTAGCTACAGATTTAAGATTATTTCCAGCATTAGGATTCATAATTTCCTCTCTCAAGAAAATAAATGCTTCTCGTGCTAAACTTGGTGTCAATTTTATTATCTTAGGCAAATTATTAGCGATTACATGCTTAACCGCACTATTAGGATTTACAAGTAGCTCTTTTAAAATAATAATTGCTTCTTGAGTAGGTATTGTTTTTACTGCCCAAAACAAGCCAGAGGCAGCTGCAAACTTAAGCTCATAGTTAGGTTTTATAAGTAGCTTTTTTGAGATAGTAATTGCTTTTTGAGTAGGCATTACTATTAATATTTTAACCAAACTACTAGTAATTAAAGTTTCATTTAAGAATTTATTATTTAGTTTGTATACTTGATTTAATACTTCCTCGCCCAAATCAGGTACAATAGTTATTATTTTGGCTAATATTATTTTTATATATTTATTTAATATCTCTTTATTTAATAACGGTACTATTTTTTTTAAGCTTTCTTGTAATACTGTTTGATCTATTGTCTCATCTAATATTTGTGCTAATTTTTGTAATACTAACTCCTTTAATTGCTTATTTTTAATTTTTAATAAGCCGATTAATCTTGTATAAACTTTAGTTTTACTACCCCATTCATTTGCTATTTGCTAAGCCTGTGATTATTTCTGTAGCTGTTTTAAATTCTTGAAATACAGCTTCTTTATTTTGTAATTTCTCATTTACTGTTTTAACAATCACTTCTGATAAATAGCCGCTGTCTATTATATGTTGTTCCCAAATTGGGATATCTTTTAGTACAATATCATCTATTAAATTTTGGATTTGTGTTAGATTTGGTATCCTGTTGTCAAATTTCCCATTAATTTTGCTTTGAGCTAACAAGTGCATTAATAATATAATCTTTCTTTCAATTCCTAGCTCTAATATACTGTCAACATTACATGTTACGGCTTCCCAAAATATTTCTATTAACTCTTGATTATTTTCATTATTTACTATCCCAGCTAAAAACTTCAGAGTCATTAGATATTTCGGGTCGTTTCTATGCTCCCCGATAAAACTTGCTGTTTTGCTTTTAGTATGATTATCTAATAATTGATTTTTTAAACGGAGTGCGGCTAAAAATTCTTGAAATGTTAAATGAATAAATTGATAATTTATTCCTTCTCTTTTTAATAATCCTTGTTCTATAACTTCATCTATATCTAATGTATCTTTCTTATCTTCAACTAGTTTTCTTTCTACTAACTTCCCTGTTACAACAAGTGATTCATAGGCTATCTGTTCTAAAAAACTCATTTTGTTTTTTAAGTGATTATTAGCTTCTGTTTTGTTTTTATATTTATTTTGTGTTTTTTCTAAATGCCTATTGTTAAGCCAACTTACTACTTCATGATATAGTTGACTTATATTAAAATCTTCATCACTGTTTTTTTGAAATTTATCCCTTATATCTTTATCGCTCCAAACCAAACATATTAATGCAGTATTGATAGGAACTTCGCATATTTCTTTTATTTGGCTATGAGTATCCAAAAAGCTTCTTAATTGCACTCCTAGCTCTTTATCATACTCAAAATTTTTATTTACATATTGCTCTATTCCCTCACTATCCCAGCCTGTATTTTCTACTTTCCGCTCAAACCTGTTACTCATTTCTTCTACAACCGCATTGGGTCTAGAAGTCATTATTACGTTTTTATATTGAAATACCGAATCCATAATATCTCGGTAATCACGGTCATTTTGGGATAAAAAAGCTACTTCATCGTAGCCGTCAAGGAGTAATAATACTTTGTCTTTGTTGGTTATATTGCTGATTTCTTCAAGCTTTATATCTTTAGAATCTAAGCAATAATGGATAAAACAACTTAATATATCTTCATCTATATTAGTACCGTAGCGTACCGTCCAATTGCTTAGCAATTCCTTTAATTTAATTCCAAACACGTAATTAATCTTATCGTTCCATAACTCCTCTTTGCCCCATTTATAAGATAGATAATGCATTAACGTAGTTTTACCTATTCCTGCACTACCGAGTAATAATACTTTACCTATATCTGCTTGAATTCTGCTTATTGATTCAGCTATATTTTTTATTTCTGATTCACTTTTATTAGGTAGATTCCTGCGAAGTATACCAAACTTTTTTTTCTCATTTTTTTCTTCGTTTAGTAACTCAACTATATTATCAATTTGATACTCCTTATTAGGTAGCTCTTTCTTAAGCAGCCCCCTTATCTTTTCTTTTGTATCTATAGCTTTAAAGATATTCTCTGGTTCTACTAGTTTCTTGTCTCCTGCAACTTTATCTCGTAATGCTGCCTTTCCTGCTTCATCATCTTCATTTAGTAATATCTGTAATTTTACATAATATTCCTCTAAAGACTGAGCTTTAATTTTCTCATCTTCTATTAGCTTTGGTAAAGTATTGTGAGAACTATATAAGGTTTTTAGTCTTGTTATTAATGGATTTAGAACTGAAGTTTGCATATTCTTAGCTGCTATTATAGGAAGTGTATCTCTAAAGTTTAATTTTTTTTCTCATATTAAACTATTAAAAGAAAATTTAAAGTTTTAATTTTTTTATTAATCTATTTTTTAGGAAAGCGATCACTTATAAGATTTAAAATAATATTATGCTCTAGAAATGCCTTAGCTCCGGCAAGTACTAAGGTAAACCCTTCAGTTGAAGAAATAGCCTGCTCTATCACTTCATCACCGTCACCTATAAAACCGGTATTTGTAATAGTAACAAAAGTTTCTTCTGAACTAATCGAAGTAAACTGCCATTCTACTAATGTTGGGATTTTATACGTATCCCATTCAATAAGTATTTTTTTATTTTTTTCAATTTCCTGCACGTTAATTTGAGCTGAGAAGCTGTACATTTCCCATGTCCAAGTGATTTGTTTCTTAACTTCTAGTCTATCGCTGCTTTTAGTAAACCAAAATTTTGAGGTAATATTAGGATTTATAAAAGCTTCAAATACTTGGTCAATTGGTTTACGAATAAGCATTGCTGCTTTCGCAGTTGGTTTTAACTGATTTATATAAACATTATTATTAATAGTCATTTTTAAAAACTTTTTTTAAATTATTACATTGTATAAATATCGTAGCCTATAGTAGTAAGATTTATTTTATTTTCAACTTATTTTTTATCAATCATACAAAAACATAATTTGGTTAGAGGTTGTATAATCGATACGTCTATCTATATGTAGAAAGTTTTTGTGAATACCAACGGACCAGCCGAGACTCCAAGCTAGAGCCGTTAGGTTACCTCGATAATTAGAGTCTGTAGTAGCAATATCAACGGCACAGCAACCTTTACCGCTATGGTGAGGATAGTCGTAGATGTGAAAAGAGTTCTTAGCTCCTTTTATTTTGGTATTATACTCACGTGTTCTGCAACCTGAAACAACCGGCATGGATTTACCGAATATATTACGTAGTTCAATTAATTTCTCTGCGAATCCTTCAGCTAGTACTATTTTACCGGTTTGTTTACAGGCAAGTTCGGAATGAGTAAAGTAAGGGATATAATATTTTCTGCTTAACTTTTTATACATAGAGTTTTTCTTAAATAATAACTCTAAGAATAACCAACACTAAGTCTTTATAATTTTTTCACTATTTTTACTATTATTAAGAAATGTAGTTAACAAAAATACAACTAATTAATAATATTTATTAATTTTTTAGTTAGCTATTATTGAATAGCTAGTAATAAGTTAATAAAATGAAACTATAAGTTTATAAAAATTAAGCAGATTAGACTTCCTGCATAAGTTATCTTATAAAGAGGAATTTGAAGGAGACACGGAGCACAGAACCGCAGCGTACATAGACGTACGTGAGGTTTCGAGCACCGGATCGACGTACAAATTACCTTTAGAAGTAATTTATGCAGGAAGTCTATTATAGGCTTTAAAAAGTCTTTAATATTTAGGTTATTATGCAAGTTGATAAAGAATCACATAATAGTGAATACTGGTATTTATTGGGTAAATCTCAAATATATATGGAACCGGAAAAAGCATTAGAGTCATTTAATAAAGCAATAAAGCTAAAACGTGATGATGCTTTATTCTACTTTAATAAAGGCATAGCTTTAGGATTATTAAATGAAAACGAAGAAGCGATTAAAGCTTATAATAAAGCAATAAAATTAAATCCTGATAATCCTGATTATATTTATATTAAAGGAGCAACTTTATTAATTATCATTAACAAACTTATTGAAAAACAACAATTTGAAAAAGCTACCGGAATATTAAGAGATAAAATATTTAATAAAATACATGATAATTATACAAAGGAAACTTTATTTACCCTTACAGGAATATGTTTATTTCATAGAAAAAAATATCAAAAGGCACTTATTAAGTTAAATCAAGCCTTAACTTTAAACCCTGAATCTTCTAGTGCGATTAATTTTAAATTAAGATGTTTAAAAGAATTAGGCTTTGCAAATAATCAGCTACCTAGAAATATAAATAATATAGAGATGCTATTAGATAAAGCTTTAAGTTTACTAAATGAAAAAAAGATTGAAGAATCAGAAAGATTTTTTAGAAGAATCCAAAGATTAGGTATAAAAAATAAAGAATTACAAATATGCTATCTTTTTATAAAGGCAATACATCTAAGTGATCAGAACAAATACTATGAAGCACTTGCTTCTATAAATGAGGCTTTAGAATTTAAAATTGAATATGAAAAACTAAATTTATATAGACATAAAGCCGTATTGCTAAATTTAATAAGAAAATATAAAGAGGCAATGGATTGCTGTAATTACGATTTAAAGCACGGAGCAGGTCAAATATCAGAGAGAAACAGAGGAATAATACTCGCAGCAAAAGCTTTTAGCTATGCAAGCCTTGGGGATATAGAAGAAGCTAAAGAGCTTGTTAAAATTTTGCCTCCGGAATTAAACCCCTTATACGGTAAAGAAGAAATAGAAGAGAAAGGCAAATTATTATATTTCCCGTCTATACGATAAATATATTATAAATTCAAGGATTGTATTTTTACAATAGGGTTTAGAACAAATAGAAAAAATAGTTAATTGTTTGACTGTTTGTTTAAATAATATTAACCTTTAACTTAACAACTTAATAATATTCTTAACAGTTGATATATTTTGAGCCAATAGATCAAAGATTTTAGGATAGACATCATTTAGAAATTCGCTTATAGGGAGGAATTTGAAGGAGACACGGAATGCAGCACCGCAGCGTACATAAAAGTACGTGAGGATGCGAGTACCGGATCGACGTACAAATTACCCCTAGAAGTAGAGTTTCTAAAGATATCGATAATTAATAGGTTTTAAATACTATTAACAAAATTATTCCAATGGCAGACGATAAAGAGGATATACAGAATAATAAGGATGATGCTCAGGTTAAAAATGAGCTTGGAGCAATTAAGGCTCAACTTACCGCTACTGCGAACCCTGCCGAACTTGCACGTCTAGCAAGTGCTGCAGCAGGTTTAGCAGCAAGTACTAATAATCCTGAACTACTAGAACAAATTAAAGGCGTACAAGCTGCAATTAGCAAAAAAGAAGAAACTGCCGAGCAGAATATCTCTTCTAAAATAGCTGCTGAGAATTTAGAAGCACCACAGCAACAACACGACCCAGAAATTGTGCGTGAACAAGAATTGCATGAAAGACATGAGAGCTTTAAAGCCCAACATGCAAAGCTCATGCAAGATGCAAGTGAATATATAGAGCAGAAGAAGCAAGAAAATAACAATTTACAAGACCTCTTAAATGACCTTCGAGAGGGCAAGGAAATTACTCCAGAAAGATTACAATCGTTTATTAAAACTCCGGAACAAATTAGAGAAGATAGTGAAAAAGAAAAAGCTATAAAAGAAGCTCAGCAGCGAGCAAATCAGCATTATCAAGAAATGCAAGCCGAAAAAGAAAGGCTGCAAAAGCAACGGGCTGAGTCTGCTAAACAGGCAGAAGAACAACGCAAAACTAACGAAAAACTCGTCGGTAAAGAATTAGAACAAGGACAGCAGAAATTAGCCGCACTTGATAATAAAACACAACAAACAGATGTTAAATTAGCAGCCATCCACCCAAAAATGGAAGAAGCTAAAAAGATGAAAGATGAGGCGGATAAGAATGCTAAGGAGTGGGAAAAAGAAAAGAATATTAATGAAGAAATTAAAAAGGAAATAGAAAAGCATAAAGAAAAAAATCCTCAATTATATAATTCAGCATTTGATGATTTCTCAACTTTACTTCTCAATCAAACAGAAGCTGTTAAAACCGGTGAAATTAAAGATCTTGAACTACGTAATAAATTTTAAATAAAGAAAATCAACTAGAAATACCTACCAAAACTCCTGAAGAAATACCGACAAAATCTCCAATAGAAATTCCGCCTATAATACCGGATACTATAAAGCCCGAAATACCGATTCAAGCACAATCTAAACAAGAAACCGTCTATGAAAAAGTCACTCGTACGCTTGGTGATAAAATTGTAGAACTAAAAGAAAAATTTAATTTTAAGCAAGTGTCAAAAGAAGAATTAGCAAATACTCAACAAGAATTAAGAACAGGATTACAAAAACAAACTCCTACACTTTCAAAAATAATAAAGGTACAGCGGTTAATCAACATTTAAACAGAATTAATCAGCAAAATAAAAAGAATGAAGGTCATACTAGATAATAACAACTTTAATAGATTACCTATATGTCGAAATCAGATGCTAGTCGATATCTTGATGAAAATAAGACTATTCTATGCACTGCTAATAATTTATATAAACGAGCTTTAGAAGGATTCAATGATACCAATATATTAAAAGAGCAACAAGGTTTAACTCATCTTGTAATGTCTGGTTATACTGTAGCTAGAAGTCAGCTAACTAAAGCTCTTCTTTTTGGTAAAATTGATGCTTGTGCCGGTCTTGCTTTATTCAATCAACAAGGTATAGGTGGCCCTGTAAGTCCATATAATCAAAAATTATTTTTAACTATCGGTAGTAAATTTGGGCATCCTGCTTGTATTCAAGCTTTAAAAAATTTACAAAACAATAATTGCGACGTTGAAAAAGAAGCAAATATTTGGGTAAATCATATAAACACTTATAAAATAGATTTAAATAAAGAAATAACGATTAAAGATATACAACTAGTAGACCTAACTTTAGGAAATGCTCTTTTAAAAAATGATATTCGTTTAGACACTTATAATGCTCATATACATATTACAAAAACAAAAGAGGAAATAACTGAAGCTTTTGTTCCTCCTCCTGCTCCGAAGCCGGCTAATTATTACGATCCTCATTATAATAAAAATACCACTACAACTACGACGACTAATACCTACGTCCCGCCCACCGGAGCAACCAAAGCAATCCGTTAAACCTATGGGACAACATCCTCAAGAAAAAGAGGGCTGCGAAATATGTTAACCCTCTCTTATTATTAGCTGTTGTTGTATAGCTCAAGAAAAGTGTTCGGTGTCATTCTTAGCTAAAAGCAGGAATCCATTATAAAGCGAGATAAATCGAGCTTTTAATTTCAAAAATTTGCTGTATTTATACTTTTTTTGGATTCCTGCTTTTAGCTAAGAATGACATACAGAGCATTTACCGGTCCACCGCAACAATGCCCGCTTGCAATGACGGATAAACCTATCCACGCAAATCATAATTGCGTGAATTAATTGCACCTCTGTTATCCCGTGGCTTGATAGTACCGGACAATTTTTGTTCTATATCATTCCCGCGTGGCATTGTTGCGTGGATATTTAATCGTCATTGCGAGGAGCGAAGCGACGCGGCAATCCAGAAAAAATAATAAAAAAATTCTGTAAATCAGAATTTTTACTGGATTGCTTCGTCAATTACTTCGTAATTTCCTAGCAATGACGGGAAAACCGGTCCACGCAACAATACCTCTGCAGGAATAACACCTTGAACACTAGCACAATACAGTACTAAGTTGCACTTCATTTCCTTATTTATCGTATAAAGCGAAAATTCCTATTGACTTTTATATAAAACAGTATAGATTTCTTTACAATTTAATTTTTTGTAAAGAATTCATGCTGGGTCACGAGAAAGAACAAAAAAGCTTAACACGTAAGCAAAAAGAAGCAATAGGACTATTATCTATTGGTACATTTCTTGAATATTTTGATCTTATGCTATATGTACATATGGCAGTACTCTTAAATAACTTATTTTTTCCTAAAGCAGATCCTGATACAGCAGCTTTATATTCTGCTATTGCTTTTTGTTCAACATTTGTAGTTAGACCTGTAGGAGCATTAATATTTGGGTGGATTGGTGATAATATAGGGCGAAAACCAACTGTCGTGCTAACAACTATTATGATGGCTTTTTCGTGTTTTATAATGGCTAACCTTCAAACTCATGCTGAAATTGGTATTACTGCTACAGTAGTTGTAACTATATGCCGTATTTTACAGGGATTATCCTCTATGGGCGAGGTAATAGGAGCTGAGCTTTATGTTACTGAAATTACAAAACCACCTGTACAATACCCATCAGTCGCATTAATCCCTACAGCTTCAACGTTAGGAGGTATGGCAGCACTAGGAGTTGCAGCAATTGTTACTGGTTTTGGATTCAATTGGCGTTTAGCATTTTGGTTTGGAGTGATAATTGCATTGGTCGGAGGTATAGCAAGAACAGCACTTCGTGAAACACCTGTTTTTGTTGATGCAAAACGCCGAATAAAATTAAATGTTGAGGAAGCAGGATATAACTCACGTTTTGTAGACAATAACTCTATTGTTAAAGATAAAGTAAATAAAAAAACAATAATAGCTTTATTTTGTGTAGGCTGTACATGGCCTGTATGTTTTTATTTTGTATATATTTATTGTCCTAATATACTCAAAAATATTCTTCATTTAACATCTGAACAAGTAATTAATCAAAATTTTATAGTTTCTATAGTACATTTAATAAGTTATTTAATATTAACTTTTTTAAGTTATTATGTGTATCCATTAAAAATTCTTAGAGTGAAATTAGTAATTTTCACAGTTTTTATTCTTATTTGTCCTTATTTACTTAATAATATTCATAATTCTTTTGATGTACTCTTAATTCAACTATTTGTAGTTTTATTTGGTTTTACAGGGGTACCAGCTAGACCTTTATATTATAAGCATTTTCCAGTTTTTAAACGCTTTACTTACCCTAGTTTTATATATGCTTTATCTAGAGCAATAACACATGTTATTTCCTCGTTTGGCATGATATATGTAATTAAATATTTTGAAAATTGGGGCTTATTATTATTAATTCCAACAGCTATATGCTTTAAATGGAGTATAGATCATTTTGAAAAGCTTGAAATAGAGGCTGGTAATTATCCTTAATTGCACCTCTTCTTTCTGAATTTTTGAAACGCTTTTGAGTAATTGAACATAATTCAAGCAATTCATATTCTATTTGTGGTATCCCTAAATAACCAGCTAATAATATAAAATAATTAATAGTTTCTTCTTTAATCTTCTTTATTTTTTCTGGATTTTTAGCATTAATAGTTTGCATATTATGTAATCTATCACATAACTTTATTAATAATACTCCATCATTTTTTTGCTTATGCAATAATATTACAGTTTCTGCAGCACTAATTTTTGTATCAATTTTAACTCGTGTTAAACTTTCTACATAATGTGCTACATTTTTATTAAAAATAACTTCAATTTCTTCTTTTTTAAGAGAGGTATCTTCTAAAGTGTCATGAAGAAGAGCAGCTATTAATAAATCAGTTCTAAAAAAATTTGACAACTTAAGTGCCGCATAATGAGCTAATAAATAAGCCACCTCAATCGGATGCGAATAGTAAGGATCGCCTGACTGACGCATTTGTGATCCATGATATTTACGGGCGTAATAGATGCCTTTTTTAACTTCCTCTATATCGACAGGATTTTTTACTTTAGTGTTTAAATATTCGAGTTTATCAAGTAGTTTTTTAGCATAAACACATACTTCAAACTTTTCTTTCCAAGAGCTTAAATCTTTCATAAAAGTTATTTCTTATTTTTATTAATAATTGGTTGATTATAATTAAAGTAAAAATTAAAAAATTGCAATAACAAATAGCTTTTTAACTTTAAATATATTGATAACCTTTGGTTAAATTGTATTTAAGCAACTAGTCATTAAGTTATAATCTGCGTTAAGCTGCACTTTGTTTCCTTATTTTATCGTATAAAGCGAAAATTCCTATTGACTTTTATATAAATACAGTATAGATTTCTTTACAATTTAACTTTTATTAAAGAATTTATGCTAGGCTATGCAAAAGAGCAAAGAAGCTTAACTCGTAATCAAAAAGAAGCGATAGGATTATTATCCATAGGAACATTCCTTGAATATTTTGACCTGATGTTATATGTACATATGTCGGTACTTCTAAATAAAATATTTTTTTCTCCGGATAACACCTATTCTGTAAAAATACTTACAGCTTTTGCATATTGTTCAACTTTTATTTTTAACCCTTTCGGTTCTCTTCTTTTTGGTTGGATAGGCGATAATATAGGACGTAAACCGACAATTATTATTACCACTATGTTAATGGCTTGTACTTGTATAGGTATGGCTATTCTTCCTTCTTATGATGAAATAGGCTTTACTGCTGCAGTTTTGGTTACACTTTTCCGTGCTATTCAAGGCATTTCTTCTGCTACGGAAGTTACCGGTGCTGCACTTTACATAACGGAAATGGTAAAACCACCTTTGCAATATCCTGCAGTAGCATCGTTTTCAGTTTCTAGTACACTCGGAACAATAGCAGCCCTTGCCGTTGCAACGCTTGTAACTTCAACAAATCTTAATTGGCGTTATGCTTTTTTATTTGGAGCGTTTGTAGCTATTACAGGTACTATGGCACGAACTACTCTTAAAGAAACACCTGATTTTATTGATGCTAAAAGACGAATAAAATTAGCTATAGAAAAAACCGGCTTAGACCCTAAAAAAATTGAAAATAATGATATTGTAAAAGAAAAAACAAATTTAAAAACTATTTTATGTTATTTTTTAATTCAATGTGCTTATCCTGTATGGAATTATTTCGGTTATTTTTATTGCGGAAATATTTTAACAGAAGATTTTGGATATAACCCCGCTGAAGTTATTAATCATAATTTTTATATTGCAATCGGGGATATTTTAGGATGTATATTTTTGACATATTTAAGTTATAAAATTTATCCTCTAAAGATATTAAGAGCTACATTTTATGTTCTTGTGACATTCCTTTGTTTTTTTCCTTTTATAATGCAGAATTTAACTATTCCTTATATAATGTTAATTCAATTATTTTTTCTTTTATTTGCTCCTACAGCCTTTCCGGCTTCAGCAATTTTTTATAAACATTTTCCGATATTTAAACGTTTTATGCATACTAGCCTCATATATGCTATATCACGTGCAATAATGCTTCTAATAACTTCATTTGGTCTTGCTTATTTAACTGAACATTTTAATTACTGGGGTATATTAATGATTATGATACCGGTAACAATAGGCTATTATTTCGGGCTGCGTCACTTTGAGAATTTAGAAAAGAACAGTGAGCATCAAATTTAATAATAGTTTTAGTTTTGTTGCCCTTGATAAATTCATTACATATATTGAATAATTTTTCTTCTATACTATGTATTTCCAAGCGGGCAGCAACAACTAAAAAATCCGTTATAGTTTCTTCTATAATTTTTTGTGCTTTTTCAAGAGATTTAGCTCCTAGAGTTTGCACGTTATGTATTCGATCAAATAATTTTATAAGTGCAATATTATATCTTTTTTGTTTGATTAATAGGTTTAAGCTTTCTTTAGCAGTAATTTTACCATAAGGTTTGACTCGCGTTAATCCCTCTACGTGCTTTGCCACCTCCAGCCCGAAGATTGTAGTTATTACTTCTTCAGTAAGCTCTGTATCCTCAATAGTATCGTGAAGTAGAGCAGCTTGCAGCATAATAGCGTTATAAAGTTTAGGGGCTTCTTCTGCTACAAACTGGACAAACATATAAGCCACCTCAATCGGGTGCGAATAATAAGGGTCGCCTGACTGACGCATTTGTGAACCATGATATTTACGTGCGTAATAGATGCCTTTTTTAACTTCCTCTATATCGACAGGATTTTTTACTTTAGTGTTTAAATATTCGAGTTTATCAAGTAGTTTCTTAGCATAAACACATACTTCAAACTTTTCTTTCCAAGAGCTTAAATCTTTCATAAAAGTTATTTTTTTATTTTTGTTAATAATAGTTGATTACAATTATAGTAAAAATTAAAAAATTGCAATAACAAATAGCTTTTAAACTTTAAATATATTAATAACTTTTGGTTATATTGTATTTAAGCAACTTCATTCTGTTTTATTAGTTGCTTTAGCTTCTTGTTCCTGCTGTAATTTATACTCTGCTGCTTTTTCTTCTACATAATTTAAAAAGAAATAAGTAAAAGTTAAAAAACTAGTAAGAATAATAGCAAATGTTATTAATATTAATTTAAGCTCTTTCCTTGCGTTTTCAGCTTTTAATCTCTTTTCTTCCTCTTCATCAATATAAGATTCAGAGATTAAAATTTCTTCTTCTTTATTTTCCATATTTTAACTCTTTTAAATTAACTTATATATGAATGATAGAGCTTAATTATCACCTGAGAGAAGTAATCTATAGAAGTAATTAAAATAAGTCAATAACTATAATTGTGATTGTAATAATTATATATTTAATAAATCCTCTTTCTCTAAAATACTGTATTTTCTATTTGACGAAGGAAACATCACGAAAAAACACCAAAGCAAAGTAATGTTAGAGATAGCAGAGCATAATAAAGTTTTTAATTTGTCGAATGCCCAAGGAAAAAGACGCCTAATAAAAACTGTGTTTTCGACAATTAACAGGCAAAAAGCTTGACTTTATACTGCATTTGCCATTCGATAGATTTACGAATTTGTTGAAAGTCGAGGAATGGTCTCCCCTGTATCGTACGTGTTGCGAACCTTAAACGAGTACAGATTAGCCTTGATTCTGTCAACACCGGTCGAAAAATGATACAGATATTTAATAAGCATCGGCTGAAAAATGATACAGTATCATAAAAAAAATTATCTGATATTTAAGTCATAAAATTATCCTCCTGTTTATTAATAATTTCTATTGGCACAAGACCAGTCTTCTTTTTATCCTTAAGCCTGAAACTATCACCTTTAATATTGAGTATAGTGGAGTGATGAAGCAGACGATCTAAGATAGCAGCTGTAAGAGCACTATCCTGAGCAAGACTATTATGCCATTGTCCAAATGGCAGATTACTTGTAAGAATTATGCTACCCTTTTCGTAACGCTTTGCTATAACTTGAAATAACAGATTAGCTTGTTCCGGTTTTAACGGCAGATACCCAAACTCATCTATTATAAGTAATTTATATGGTAGTATAACTCTTTTGAATATGGAGTCCAGGTTTCCCTGGTTTAGCCCAGCATTAAGTATAAGCATCAAATCTGCAGCTGTTGTAAATTTAGTTTTGATTCCGCATTGTGTTGCTGCATAACCAAGGGCAATAGCTATATGGGTTTTTCCTACTCCAGAAGGACCAAGCAGAATAATATTTTCTTGTCTTTCTACAAAAGACAGAGACCTTAAACCTTCCAAAACCTTGTGTTTTATTCCTGTAGCAAAATCATAATCAAAATCATCCAGCGTTTTGATAGCAGGGAAGCCTGCCATTTTGGTGAGTATTGATTTACTCCTGTGCTGTCGTGCCAATAGCTCTGTTTTTAATATTGACTCCAGGAAATCCGTATAACTTGAGTCTTCTTTACTAGAGGATTGTGCAATATCAAGATAATTTTCAGCTATCTGCATAAGGTTTAAAGAGTGGCACAGCTCTTCTATACGTTGGTGCTGCAGGTTCATAATGCCTCCAGTATACTTTGGTATATGCAGAGGGAATGTTGTAAGGAAACTGTAGAAAATCGTTCCCCTTTATCTCTCATAATCTCTAGTACTGTAGGATGACTACCGCTATAATCCAATGGTAGTGGTTGAAGATGATTCCTTTCAAGTTTTAATCTTTCTGCAGGTATTGCACCTGTTGTTCTATGTACACGCAGATTTGCAGTATCACGTAACCATTTTAGTACCTCCGAATTTGCAGTATCCACATCTAACACCAACTCTGAAGTTTTTAATTTTGTTACTAATGGATTATAAAAGCTTTCTCTTATATATCTGTTAAATCGCTCAACCTTGCCCTTAGTCTGTGCTCGATAAGGTCTACACACTTTTAATCGAAAACTATAATGTTTTGCAAAATCCAGCATGCCTTTATTAAAACGGTGTATCCCAAGGACCATATGTATCCCTATCCAGTATTACTGTCTTCATATTGTCATAAAGTACTTCTTCCGGTACTCCGCCAAAATAATCAAATGCTCGCTTATGGCATTCTATTAGTGTTATAAGTTTTTCATTGTTAACAAATTCTACATAGCTTGCTCGGCTAAATCCTAATGTAGCCACAAAAGCTGATAGAGGATCTTTCCCCTTACGAAATTCTATCCAATCCACTTGCATCTGTTTACCAGATGCAGTCTCAAATCTTATTATATCCTCCTGTTTAGCTACTGGCTTGATACTTCTTAAATAATCCCTTAGTTGGGTTATCCCTCCTGTGTAACCTAACTCTTTTATCTCCTGAAACAGTACAGTACCAGGTAGAGATACAGGATGGGCTGATTTTATTCTTTCACTCAAGTAGTCTTTATATGGGGCAAGCTTTGTTACCAACTCCGACCTATCCTTATATTTAGGGCTACCATCATATTTTAAATATTTACGTACTGTATTTACTGATACTCCTACTTCTCTTGCTATACTTCTTAGGCTCTTACCATGTTTATTCAATATTTTTATTTCCATTATTTGCTCCAGTATTATCATTATTCATTACCTCCTTATCCAGAAGATATTACTTTAATACTGTATCAATTTTCATCCGTTGCTCTGTATCATTTTACTTCCGTTGCTAACATCGGATGATGCTTTAGGCCTTGACGCTTGCACCTCTACACTTAATTGTTTATAATTGTCTATACTTTCCTCATCTTGTTTTTTCTTATACGCATCTTCTATTTCTTTTTGCTTTAATTCATTACTCTTACTCCAGTTATAAGCCTCTTTTTCTTCTTCATTTTCAGCTTGACCGTTTTTAATACGCTCTATTTTGTTCTCTACTTCTACAATTTTTTCTTTTATAAATTTAGAAGACTCTATATATATTACCTTCAAAAACTCCTTATCTACATTCTTATCTTTATCTTTAATATATTTTCTAAATTCTGATTTTAATCTGAAAAACTCTTTCATAACCTCAGCATTCTCAATAGGCATTGATTGGTTAAGGTACTTTAAATTATTGTAAATATACTGAAAATTTTCTTTTTGCTTTTCATAGTCAAATAAAAATTCTGCTTTTATATACTCTTCAATAGCATCAATAACACTTACTACAAAACTTGTCTTTTCTACTTCAAAATCTAATTCGCTCATATTCAAATCCTAATTATTATTAATTAAGATAGTGTCAATGTCATATAGTCAATTCAATTGGATTTTCATACAAGGAGCAAGGAGCGAAGCCTATAACTAGTAGGCGAGTCCAAATCAATTGACTATAAAATACAATCATTGATTTTTATGTAAAATTCTATCAAACTATTATCAATAAAAACTTATAACCACTTC
Organism: Rickettsia felis URRWXCal2; assembly: GCA_000012145.1. Lineage (GTDB taxonomy): Bacteria > Pseudomonadota > Alphaproteobacteria > Rickettsiales > Rickettsiaceae > Rickettsia > Rickettsia felis. The sequence goes on along the minus strand of CP000053.1, from coordinate 461,886 downwards.
CGTTTCTTTAAATATTTATAGGTAATAATTGTAGATAATAGCATTAAAGATAAAGCTATAGGATAACCATAAGGTGATTTAAGCTCAGGCATTACGGTAAAATTCATGCCGTAAATACTGGCTATTAAAGTAGGTGGGAGAAAAAATATAGTAACCAACGAGAAAATTTTAATAATATTATTTTGTTCAATCGCAATCATACCTAGTGCTGCGTCTAGAGTTCTTGCAATCTCACTAGATATAAATTGTGAAAAATTAATTATTGAGTCTACGTCTCGAAGCAATGTATCTAATAGATCCTTAGATGCTTTATTTTGAGTTATTTGTGGAGATTTTAAAATATATTGAATAGCCATAGTTAAAGAAAATAAACACTCACGACTTTTAGAAAGTAAATCACCTTTTCGACCTATTTTCTTTAATACATTGGTATGATCTATACGCAAATCATTAATGTTATTATCAAGTATTAAACGTCCATAATCATCAATATCCATACTAATCGACTGTACAATATTCGATAATCTTGTTACCATATTACGAAGTAACATAAATAAAATATTTTCTGCATTATATTTGTTATTAAGCTGCTTAGCAAATTTATTTATACAGTCATTAAAGGGTATTAATTCTACGTAACGAACTGTTATAAGACAACCTTTATGCAAAATAAATACTATAGAATGTGTTTCGGGAAATTCTTGCTCTTTATTAACAAGTTCCGTAATAGTTAGATATAATGCCTCATTTTCAACATATAACCTCTCGGAAATCTCAATTTGTGATATATCCTTTAAAGTCGGTATTTCTATATTTAATGTATTTTTTACTATTACCTTTTCTTCATCGGTTATATTGAATAAATCAATCCATAATGTGGATTCATTAATAATATATTCTTCATTTTTTACTATAGAATTATTTTCCTTTAAATATGTAGTTATCATATAATCTCAAATATGTTTTTGTAGAGATTAACAAACTTCACTCTTTAAAGCAACTTAAAGCTTTTATTCTTGCAGATGATTCCTATTATTAGACTTCTTACATAACCTATCTTAGAAAGAAAGTTTGAAAGAAACACGAAAGCACTTGCCACCGCAGCGTATATAAATATGTGAGGATGCGAGTAGATATGTTGCATGGATATCTAATCGTCATTGCGAGGAGGCGTTGTTGCGTGGATCGATTTCGCCTCTGTCATCCCCGTGGCTTGACCACGGGATCCAGCTAAAAATACTAAAATTATTAGTATTTTTTATTGTTTTTATGGACCTAGTTAGCAAGCCACGGGGTGACACAGTGGGTTTTACCGGTCCACGCAACAATGCCTTGCGAGAAGCGAAGTGACGCAGCAATCCAGAAAAATAATAAAAAAATTCTGTAAATCAGAATTTTTTTCTTTCTTGCTTCGTCGAATTACTACGTAATTCTTCTTAGCTCAGACGGAAAAGCAGGTCCACGCGGCAATACCGGATTAACGTACAAATCATCTTTAAAAAGAGGTTATGCAAGAAGTCTATTTTCTAAATAACAAATAATATACAATATAAAACCATCCAAAAAATCCATGAATGATAGCCCATAATATTGATTTATTCACATTAAACGATATTACTATTGCAAGTATTGTTCCAAGAGAAATACCACCATATCCTAAATAATTCATATATTTTGCCCTTAATGTTTTTTAATATTATTGTATGATATTTATTATGTTTTATTAAGACATTTTGTGAATTAAAAATAATTAATTTATATATTATTGCTTAAAAACTACTTTACTTATAATTTGCAGCTAAAAAAAGCAAAGAGTCCACAAGATGAAGAATGACAACAGTTATTAAATGTTCAGCATCCAAGAGCTTACAAAGATATTGCTGCTAGTTTTTTTAAGTTCTATCTGAATATATACGTTCCTTACAACAGCAGAACTTTATATATTAATTATTTTTTTGCAGTAAGATTCCAAATTTTTTCTGCTTTGCTTCCAAGCCACCAAAAGCTTATTCCTAGAATTGTAAAAAATACTGCTTTATGAGTTGTATTCCAAAAATATTCAAAAAATCTTGTATATAAATTAATAAATAAAAAAGTAACTCCAAATCCTTTAGTTATCGAATTATCTTGTTTTAAACCGTGATAAATAGCTGCTCCGGACATTAAGGCAAATAATAAAGACCAATGAAATAATTCTATCGGCTTTACCAACCGCCAGGTGCTATAATCTTCAGGGTCATAATTTCCAAATATTGATAATAACCACATTGCAATAAATGAATATAATAAACCAATTACAAGAGTTACTTGAGTAAAATGATTGAATTTTTTATTTTCCTCTAGTGCAAGAGCAGAAAATGTTAAGATTCCTCCAAATAATATAAAACGTAATGGATAATTCATACCTAAGTAATATGCTCCCCATCCTGACATATACCCGGTTTCTGCTCCCATCCAACTACCTAGTGAAATTAAAGCAAAGCACCAAATTAAATTTGATTTAGAGAAATATCCTAATATGGCATAAACAATAAAAGATAAAAGCAATAAAATGGAAAAATGTCCACTCCCTGAATCAAATGCTTTTCCTAGTTGTTAAATAGCACAAGCAGTGGTTAAGACCCCTAAAAATAATATTGCCCCATTGCTAAAAATTTTCTCTGGTTTTTGTTGCTGTCTTTTAAAACCAACAAAATAAATTATTCCCGATAAAGTTGATAAGGTAATAAATTTCAGCAGATACGGGGCATTAAAAATATATTCTAATAATTCTCGTAGATAACGATCAGACAAAATAGCATTAATAGCAATAACTATACATATTAAAGAAATCCAAAAAGAATATCTAGCTAATTTCTTCCAATCAAAATTTAATATTTCTATATCGTTTTTAAGTAATATAGTCGTATTATCATCAAGTAAACCAGTGTTATTCCATTCATCTAATGCTGAAAAAAGTATCTTTGCCTGTGATTTAGCAATTTTCATAAGTTAATCTAAATATCTCCCAAATTTTAATAGAAAGATATTATTAATATAAAAATATGTCAAGAATTACTAGATTCTGTTGACAGGTATTGCTAACTATCAACAGATATCGCTATTAGCGAATGAACGTAAGCATTGTTGCATGATTTATTTATATCATTTCCGCTTTCGCAGGAATGACATAAAACACATTTTTTGAGCCATGCAACAACACCGCGAACGTAGAGAGCATGGTAATTCAGAATTTAATTAGATTGCTTCATCAAAATTTTCAATTTTTCCTCGTGATTATTTAAAATATAAATAATTTCTTATTTCGCACAAGGAGCAATATTCTCCATTGCTACTAAATAATGAGAAGGATATTTTTTATATGATCCACTTAAGGCATCTACAATAAACCCTGGCCAAAACAACACGTTAATAAGAGTTACGCTATTAAAATTATCTCCAACAGCAATATTAAGTTGTTTATATCCTTCTTTTTTGCAATCAACTAACACTGACCCTGAAGTTCTACGTACCTTTACTATCCCTGGATTATTTTGTAAGACATAACTTCCTCTCGTTCCATCGGTAACAGTACATATTACATTTTCTAAAGTAGCGTTATTCTTATTATCTATAACCTTAACATGAATATCTTGAGTCGTACCGGAAAAAATTGTAGCACAACCGCTCAAGATTATGGTACTCATTAATATAGTAACAAGTTTATACAGTTTCATTTTATACCTTTAAATTAATTATTTAGTACTTTATATAAAGTTAAAGTTGATATGTCAATTATATATTGTATATTATCTTATTGCTAACTAATAGCTATAACAAAGCTGCTAAAAGTAGCTTTATCGTATGACTTGGGAAAATGTTATAGAAAGATTTTTAAGACCTGTAGAAGAAACTGCTTAGTAGTTAAAAGCAAACAATTAGTTAAAGATAGTGACAGTAAATATTTGGACTGAGTAATTACTTATATAAATATAAGCAATACACTAATTTAGTCTTTAAGGAGGTAATCCAGCCGCAGGTTCCCCTACGGCTACCTTGTTACGACTTCACCCCAGTCGCTAATTTTACCGTGGTTGGCTGCCTCTTGCGTTAGCTCACCACCTTCAGGTAAAACCAACTCCCATGGCGTGACGGGCAGTGTGTACAAGGCCCGAGAACGTATTCACCGCGGCATGCTGATCCGCGATTACTAGCGATTCCAACTTCATGCTCTCGAGTTGCAGAGAACAATCCGAACTGAGATGTCTTTTAGGGATTTGCTCCACGTCGCCGTCTTGCTTCCCTCTGTAAACACCATTGTAGCACGCGTGTAGCCCAACCCGTAAGGGCCATGATGACTTGACGTCGTCCCCACCTTCCTCCGGCTTATCACCGGCAGTTTTCTTATAGTTCCCGGCATTACCCGCTGGCAAATAAGAATGAGGGTTGCGCTCGTTGCGGGACTTAACCCAACATCTCACGACACGAGCTGACGACAGCCATGCAACACCTGTGTGTGGTCCAGCCGAGCTGAAGGAAAGCATCTCTGCGATCCGCGACCACCATGTCAAGGGTTGGTAAGGTTTTTCGCGTAACATCGAATTAAACCGCATGCTCCACCGCTTGTGCGAGCCCCCGTCAATTCCTTTGAGTTTTAATCTTGCGACCGTACTCCCCAGGCGGAGTGCTTAATGCGTTAGCTGCGAAACCGAAAGAGAATCTTCCGATATCTAGCACTCATCGTTTACGGCGTGGACTACCAGGGTATCTAATCCTGTTTGCTCCCCACGCTTTCGTGCATCAGCGTCAGTTGTAGCCCAGATGACCGCCTTCGCCACCGGTGTTCCTCCTAATATCTAAGAATTTCACCTCTACACTAGGAATTCCATCATCCCCTACTACACTCTAGATTAGTAGTTTTGAAAGCAATTCCGAGGTTAAGCCCCGGGCTTTCACTTCCAACTTACTAAACCGCCTACGCACTCTTTACGCCCAGTAATTCCGAACAACGCTAGCCCCCTCCGTCTTACCGCGGCTGCTGGCACGGAGTTAGCCGGGGCTTTTTCTGCAAGTAACGTCATTATCTTCCTTGCTAAAAGAGCTTTACAACCCTAGGGCCTTCATCACTCACTCGGTATTGCTGGATCAGGCTTTCGCCCATTGTCCAATATTCCCCACTGCTGCCTCCCGTAGGAGTCTGGGCCGTGTCTCAGTCCCAGTGTGGCTGATCATCCTCTCAGACCAGCTACAGATCGTCGGCTTGGTGAGCCGTTACCTCACCAACTACCTAATCTGACGCGGGCTCATCCATCAGCGATAAATCTTTCCTCTGTAGAGAATATACGGTATTAGCTTTTATTTCTAAAAGTTATTCCGTACTGATGGGCAGATTCCCACGTGTTACTCACCCGTCTGCCACTAACTAATTGGAGCAAGCCCCAATTAGTCCGTCCGACTTGCATGTGTTAAGCATACCGATAGCGTTCGTTCTGAGCCAGGATCAAACTCTCAAGTTTGATTCTGTCAGTTTTACTTTAAAAAATTGACAGGTTTAATTATCACTTTTGTGATATGTACATGTTTACTGTCACTATCTATATCTAATTATTTACTTTTAAAAACAGCTGCGACTTTTTTTCATTTATCGCTTTGGATAGGTGTAGTTATATGCAATATAATCAGCCCTGTCAACTACAATTTTGAAATTATTTTATTTTTGTTCTATATATCTAATTTAGATCTTTCTTTTGCAGCTTATACTCATTACAAAACTTTAGTTAAAATCTAATCACCACTAATGCTAATATTCTTTATTATATACTGTGCAGATATCTATTACTCATTAGTATTTAATAAATACCTATCTCAATCATAACTTTTCATGCTCATATAAAATATCATGAATAATTTGTAAATTCTTAACAGCATAAAGACCATCTAATGGAGCAATTAAAGCTTTCCACAAAGCCCAGCCTCTTGCTCTATCCCAAGTATCATCATCTAAGGGTAGCTTTTCTTTAAAAACTTTTCTTGCTTCATTTTGAAGAAAAGTCCAAATTATTACTAAATCACAAGCAGGATCACCAACGGCTATACCTCCAAAATCAATTACTGCATCAAGTTTGCCATTTTTTATAATAATATTACCGCTTGCAAAATCACCATGAATCCATACAGGTTTTTTATTCCACTGAGAATTTAATGCTTTTTCCCAAACAGATAGAGCTTTATCTGCATCAACCAAATTTTTTAAGCTTTTAATTGCTGATTTTGTCTCAAGGTTATAAACTGCAAGATTACCCCCACGCCAAAAATTATGAGTACCTGGAATAGGTCCATCAGTTATATCAATCTTATGTAATTCATTTAGAAATTTTGCTAAATCAGAAGCTATTAGAGATAAATTTAAGCTACTAGCATCAAAGCTATTTGCACTTTCTCCTTTAATCCATTTATATATTGACCAATTCCAAGGATAATTTTTTGAAGGTTTACCTAAAGCTAAAGGCTTAGGGATATGAAATGACAAATTAGGTGCTAATACTGGTAACCATTTTTGTTCTTTTGAAACCGCATCTACATATTTTTCTGCACTTGGTAATCTAATCAACATTTCATCGCCTAAATGAAAGGTCCTATTATCGTGACCACTAAATTCAACCGATTTAATTGATAAATTAGCCCAATTAGGGAATTGTTCTGCAATAAGTTCTTTTGCTAAAAGCTCTGTAATTTCTATATCCATAACTTTTTGCCTATTATTAAGTGATCAAGTAACAGGATGACAGCGGTAGAATTGATCCATGCAATAATGCTGGGCTAGGGATGGCATACAGGGTTTTTCAAGAATTGTCCTATACTATAATTCTAACCTCCGGAACGTCCAACTTTCAAATCAAGCTTTTTTAAATCGAATTTTATATCGATTATTGCTCCCTCTTCTTCTCTGTTCGCTATATCTAGAATGCCGCAATGTTCTTCGACTATTCTTTTAACTATAGCAAGCCCTACTCCCATACCTTTACTGCTGGTCGTAACATAGCTTTCGGTAGCTTTGCCTATTAGCTCAGGCGGGAATCCTTTACCGCTATCTATTACAATAACGCTAATAAAATCGTCTTTAGCATCTATAGTAACTTCTATTTTTCCGGATTCTCGCCCTTCTATTGACTCTTCTGCGTTTTTCAATAAATTGATCATAACTTGATTTATTTGGGTAGCATCACACATAAAATCAAACTGATCTACGTTAGACTCAAATTTATATAAAATATTATCATTAAGTAATTTACGTGCTTCAACAATATGCTTAACTAAATAAACTAATTCACTTTTCGTAAATTTAGGAGCAGGAAGACGTGCAAAAAGAACAAATTCGGACACTATATTTTTAATATCGTTAGTATGACGAATAATCATTTTTAAATAATTTTCAAATTCTTCCTTTTCCTTAATTTCAGGACTAAATTTCTTAAGCAATCTTTCAGAAGCAAGTAAAATAGGAGTTAACGGGTTCTTGATTTCATGGGCTACTTTTTTTGCAACATCCGACCAAGCCATCGCCCTCTGTGCTATAACTAAATCACGTTGCTGACGGGAAAGCTGCTTAATCATTCTATTAAATGCCGCATAAAGCGTACCTATTTCGTCTTTATCTACTTCATTTTCAGGCACTTGTACCGTTAAATCACCGTCTTTAACTTTGTCAGTTGCAGTAACTAATTTTTTAATAGGCTTTACTATTTTAGCGGTAAATATAACCCCAAAACTTATAGCTACAAAAAGAAGTAATAAGGCAATAAAGATAAACATTATAGAGAACTTAATCTGTATATTATCTATTTCGTTTTTAAGGCTATTATACTCGGCAGCTGCTCCGTTAGTTGCATCTATATGGTCGATAATTTTATTATCTACTAATCTACCGACTAATAAATACACATCATTATATTCTTTTAATTTAATCAGCATCCTTATTTTGGTTGGATCGGATTTTACTTCCACCGGTTCCCCTAAATCCGCTTTTTTAATTAAATGTGCGGGAATAGTTGCAAATGATAATGAAAAACTTAAATAACTATTAGCTACTATAGTATTAGTAGATTTGTTTAAAACTATAGCTTCATCAAGCGAACGCATCTCTGCTTCGGTATTAAGTGTTTTAGTAAATAAAGCGGGATTATGAATTAAATCATAATACATATCGCTTAAATCTTCAGCAACAGCTAAAGCCGTTTCTTTTAGCTGTAATTTATGCTCGGCAATATAAGATTCCGCAACTATTACGGATTGATCAAGAACCGTAGAAATCTTCTTATCAAACCAAGCTTGAACACTAAGATTAAAAAAATAAACAGAAAATACTGAGACAATTATAGTTGGAATAGCTGCAACTAAACTAAAGGCAATTACAATACGATTTTGTAATTTAGAACTATCATTATTACTATTTTGAGTAAAAAATTTTTGAGTTAGTAAAACGCCTAAAATTAAAAAAATTGCTAAATCAACTAATAAAAATCCAATAATCGTACTAAAATTCTTTGATTCTAAAGATATCACATAAAAAGTAGCACAGGCAAAAATAATAGCTGCTATTGCTAAAGTAAAAATTAGTACTCTACTAGAAAAATAAGAACGTAAATTTTTTTTAAGATAACTAAGCATAGATACGGTTTATATGGCTATAACAATTCTTTATAACATAAAAAAAGCTAATTGGGAATATTTGTACTTTAATGTCATTCCTGCGGGGGCGTTGCTGCGTGGACACCTAATCGTCATTGCGAGCAGCCATAGGCTGCGTGGCAATCTCATCAAATATCCTGAGATTGCGGACGTACAATTGCTATGCAATTTCCTCGCAATGACGAAAAATTACGAAGCAATCTACATAACAAAAAAGCTAGAAATATTAATATTTCTAGCTTTTTATTTAGTATTAAAATAGTTTGAAATTTTATTCATCAAACATTTTTTTACGAGCAAATTTTCTCTGTCTTCTCGCTGCTTCTTGTGCTTTACGAACACGCTTCGCTGAAGGTGTTTCATAATAACGCTGTTCTTTCATCTTACGAAAATAAAGCTCTCTTTGTAGCCTTTTCTTAAAATTCTTAAGCGTATTGTCACAATTACCGGCGTGAACATTTACTAGTATCACTAAAATTACTCTCCTTAAAAGATATTGTGTTTTATTGAACTATACCCTATAATTAAGTTATATGTCAAGGTTAAAAAATATGAGCATTAAAGAAGAACACCATATCAAAAAAATAAGTTTCGTGCAATCTTTATTAGAATTATTACCGTTTAATGAATGGAATAATAAACTACTTGAAGAAGCAGAAGAAAAATGCGGCTTTGCAAAAGGTTATGCTTTAATAGTTTTTCCGGAAGGTTTATCTGAAATAATAGAATTCTTTGAAAGCTACTTAGATAATATTATGCTAGAAAGCTTAAAGACAATAGAAGAGCCAGCAAAAATAAGAGATAAAATATCTTTAGCGGTAAAGATTAGGATTAAAACCGTACTCCCTATTATTCATAGTAAGAATGCCGCTTATTTTGCGTTAAACCCAATGCAAGGAACTGAAGTTGCATTCCGTAGTTGTGATGCTATTTGGCGTTATACCGGCGATAAATCTCTTGATTTTAACTATTATACTAAAAGAGGTTTATTGCTATCGGTTTATGTCTCCTCTATTCTTTTTTACATACAAGACGAATCGGAGAATTATATTGAAACCGATAAATTTATTGAGACTGCCGTAGAAAATATAGTAAAAACTTTCTCACAGATGAAAAAATTACTCGACCCTTCAAATATACCCATAGTTAGAATGTTTACGTAGGTATATTTAATGGGTAATATTAATTTTTCATCAAATTAGAAATACTATGAAACTTATAAATAAAGTTAATAATGAATTACATTTAATCACTTTTCATAAGGCTGTAAAAGAAGCTCAAGAATTGTTTAAACAACATGGTTCTAAATCAGAATCATTTGTTGATGAATTTTTAAAGCAGAAATATCAAGAAGCAAATAAAGAAAATTCTAAGTTTTAATATTATTCGTATAGTATCGTCATTGCGAGGAAATTGTGATGTTGTTGCATAGATAGGTTTATGTCATTCCTGCGAAAGCAGGAATCCATAGAACTATTCAATTAAATCTTTCCATTCAGGGTTAGCTTTTTCTATCAGTTCTATTTTCCAGTTACGTTTCCACTTTTTCAAGTTTTTCTCTCTTGTAAGTGCTTCTTTAATATCAGTAAATTCTTCTGTATAAACAAGCTTTATAATATTATATTTTGAGGTAAAACCTTTTATTATTTTTTGTTTATGTTCATAAGCACGACGTATTATATTATTAGTGATACCAATATATAAAGTACCATGCTTATTAGAGCATAATATATATACCCAATACATTTTTTGTTTTTTAGTTTTATTTTATGGATTCCTGCTTTCGCAGGAATGACATCGAGTAGTTTTTTCAAATAGAAGATAACACGTTTTTAGTACTAGAAAGTTCTATGGTTTTCATTTGTCCCTTAAAAATTAAATAGTTTAGTACAAATTATGTATTTATCTATTTGTCATTATCTATTATTATAAACCAAACTATTATAATAATTTCTAAAATAATGACAAATACTAAATATTATCCTGAAGTTAGTTCAAATGCTGATTTTGCGGCTATAGAGCGAGAGATACTAAAATTTTGGCAAGACAATAATATATTCCAAAAATCTATTGATGATAGGAATGGAGAGTCAGAATTTATCTTTTATGATGGGCCGCCTTTTGCAAACGGTTTGCCGCATTACGGTCATTTGCTTACCGGCTTTATTAAAGACGTATATGCTAGATACCAAACAGTTAAAGGTAAGAAAGTCGAGCGTCGCTTTGGCTGGGACTGTCACGGTCTTCCTGCTGAAATGCAATCAGAGAAAGAACTTGGCATTTCAGGGCGTCTTGCAATAACTAATTTCGGTATAGAGAAGTTCAATAGCCATTGCAGAGCTTCGGTAATGAAATATGCGAGCGACTGGGAAGAATATGTAACTCGTCAAGCAAGATGGGTGGATTTTAAAAATTCTTATAAAACGATGGATAAGAATTTTATGGAATCCGTCATTTGGGCATTTAAGGAGTTATATAATAAAGGGCTATTATACGAATCTATGCGGGTAATGCCTTATTCTTGGGCATGCGAAACACCGCTTTCTAATTTTGAAACAAGGCTTGATAATTCTTATCGTGAGCGAGCAGATAAAGCTGTAACGGTGAGTTTTGTACTGAATGAGATTCCTGCGATCAACGGAATGACATCGAGGGAGTCAGGAACGACATCTAGCGGTGACTATAAAGAATATAGAATCCTCGCTTGGACCACGACGCCTTGGACATTACCATCAAATTTAGCCCTAGCAGTCGGTAGTGATATAGATTACGCATCAATACCGAAAGAGGATATCTGCTATATTATAGCTGCTTCTTCCGTCTCTAAATATGCTAAAGAATTAGGGCTTAGCGGTGAAGAAAATTTTGAGATAATTAAGGGTTCAGCACTTCAAGGATTGAGCTATAAGCCTTTATTCGACTATTTCGCGAATCATCCGAACAGCTTTAAGATATTTGCAGGCGATTTCGTGGTTGAGGGTGACGGTACAGGGATCGTACATATGGCTCCAGGCTTTGGTGAAGATGACCAAATACTTTGCGAATCAAAAGGGATCTCACTTGTTTGCCCTGTTGATAATAGCGGTAAATTCACTAAAGAAATTCCTGATTTAGAGGGAGTGCAAGTATTTGACGCAAACGACAAAATAATTATCAAACTGAAAGAACAAGGAAATTGGCTAAAAACCGAGCAGTATATTCATAATTACCCTCATTGCTGGCGAACAGATACGCCTCTTATATATAAGGCCGTTCCATCATGGTACGTAAAGGTTACACAGTTTAAAGATAGAATGGTAGAATTAAATCAGCAAATTAACTGGATACCTTTCCATGTTAAAGATAATTTGTTTGGTAAGTGGCTTGAAAATGCTAGAGATTGGTCAATAAGCCGTAATAGATTTTGGGGAACGCCGCTACCTGTATGGAAATCTGACGATCCAAAATATCCACGTATAGATGTTTACGGTTCTATAGAAGAGCTTGAAAAAGATTTCGGCGTTAAAGTTACTGATTTACATCGTCCGTTTATCGATGAACTGGCAAGACCAAACCCCAACGATCCAACCGGTAAATCAACAATGCGTAGAATCGAAGACGTGTTTGATTGCTGGTTTGAAAGCGGCTCAATGCCGTACGGGCAAGCCCACTACCCTTTTGAAAATAAAAAGTGGTTCGAGGATCATTTTCCGGCTGATTTTATAGTTGAGTATTCAGCCCAAACACGTGGTTGGTTTTATACTTTAATGGTATTATCTACCGCTTTATTTGATCGTCCGCCGTTTTTAAATTGTATATGCCATGGCGTGATTTTAGACGCTACCGGTCAAAAACTTTCAAAACGTCTTAATAACTATGCCGATCCGCTGGAGCTATTTGATAAATACGGCTCTGACGCTTTAAGAGTTACGATGCTTTCTTCAAACGTCGTTAAAGGTCAGGAGCTATTAATCGATAAAGACGGTAAGATGGTGTTTGATACGCTTCGTTTATTTATCAAACCTATTTGGAATGCTTACCATTTCTTCACGATGTATGCTAATGCCGATTCGCTTAAAGGTGAGCTTAATTTTGCTTCTCAAAACGTGCTTGATATTTATATATTGTCTAAGCTCAAAATAGCAGTAAATAAAATTGAAGAAAGTTTAGATAATTTCGATACGCAAACGGCTTATCATGCAGTTTCAGAATTTTTTGAAGTGTTAAATAACTGGTATATAAGACGAAGCCGAGCTAGATTTTGGAAAAGCGAAAAAGATGCAGATAAACAAAATGCTTATAATACTCTGTATTCATGTTTAGAGACTATGGCAATTGCGATGTCGGCACTAGTGCCTATGATTTCGGAGGCGATATATTTGGGGTTATGTCATAAACGACCGGACGTCATTGCGAGGAAAGACTTAAGTCTTGACGAAGCAATCTCAGGAAATTCTCATGAGATTGCCACGGCACTTTCAGTGCCTCGCAATGACGGTTCTATCTCTGTCCATCTATGCAACTACCCTAATCTCTCAAGCTTTGAGATAAATCACGAGCTAGTTGCTACTATGGATAACGTACTTGATATTTGCAGTAATAGCTTGTTTATCAGAAGCACTGAAAATATCAGAGTAAGGCAGCCGCTTGCAACTATAACTATCATTAGTAAACATAATGATAAACTAAAAAGCTTTGAAGATTTAATTAAAGACGAAATTAATGTTAAATCAGTAATTTATCGTGATGATTTAGAGAATTACGCAAGCAAAAAACTATCGATTAATTTCCCAATGCTCGGTAAACGTCTTCCCGCTAAAATGAAAGAGATAATAGCCGCCTCTAAAAAAGGCGAGTGGGAAGCTATCGGAGGCGGTTTAGCTATATGCGACGAAACCTTAAATAGCGACGAATATAAGCTAGTTTTAGAGCCGCACGTGCATATCAAAGGAGCAGCAAGTTTTGAGAATAATAGTAGCTTGTTAATACTTGATTTAGAGCTAACAGCTGAGTTAATAGAAGAAGGATACGCAAGAGACATTGTACGCTTCATACAACAGGCTCGAAAAGATGCCGATTTCTCTATAACCGACAGGATTTTAATTGAAATAATAAGCGAGTTTGATTTATCTAAGATAATTGATAATTATGGAGACTTTATTAAAGAACAAACTTTAGGCGAGTTTTCTAAAAATTTTACGCCTGATTATGTAAGTAAAGTAGAATTAGAGAACCATCAAATACAACTTAAAGTTAAGAGATCGTAAATTATTTTACTATCAATTAAGATATTGATAATTTACTTAGATTAATCTATAGTACGCACGCTATAAATTAATTTTGGTAAATTATGCATAAAAGCCTCTCTTATAAAGCTCTAAGAGATTATTTTAAAACTGAAAAACAAATTTTAAAAGAAAAATTTAAAGAAGAAACTAAAGAAAAAATTAAAGAACTTATAAAAACTAATCAAATTAACGAAATTGATCCTATACATGGAACAGCACTAAATAGGGCAATTAAAATAAAAGATAAAAAAATAATATTAAAGTTATTAGATAACAACGCTGATACAATAAAATCTCTTGTTTTTTTAATAGAAAAAAACAAAGATATAAAAGAAATCAAGCAATTTGTATATACATTTTATTCAGATAACCTTCTATGTTTTTCTATTAAATTTTTAATAGAAAAACATAGAAGCATACAAGATATTAAGCAATTAATAGATTCATCCCTTTCCAAAACAATTATAGATTTTACAGTTCTTCAAGCAGTAAAAAATCACAAAAGCTTAGAAGATATTAGAGAATTAATAGGTTCATCCAAAGTTTCTCATGATGGTCTTTATGAAGCGGTTGTTCAAGGTCGTTTAGATTTAGTTAAATATTTTATTGAAGAGAAAAGGTTTGATGTTAATACTACAATTGATGATCCTGTACACGGAGGCTCTATATTAAGTATTGCTATTATGAATGACCGTACTGATGTAATGGATTACCTTCTAACAAAAGAAGCTATTGCATCTCAAGGCGTTATATCAGCAATAATAAAAGGTAATGTCAAAATTTTAGAAAAGTTGTTTAAATATGGTGCAACAGCTCATGACCATTCAGAAGATCCTGTTGCTTTAGTAGTATCTGATGCAATCGCAGCCTATGAACCCAATTATAAAGCTTTAGGTTCTAAACCGGAACACGAGCCATTTACGTATATAGCAATGCTTAGAGTTTTATTAGAGCATGGCGGTAATCCTAATGCTGTAATGTTAGAAAGAGGTAAAGTAGTTCTTTTAGCATTAAATTCACTTATAGATAAACCGGAAAATCCTACATATAAAGATATTTGTAGATTATTAATTAAGCATAAAGCTGATATTTCGATATTTAATCCTGATAATGATAAGCATAAGAAATATATAACAATTATAGATCTGTTAAAAGCAGAAATAATACAAGAGGCTGAAACAGGTTCTAGGTTAGCTGCTAAATCAAAATTCTTTTCTCTTGAAGACCTTAATAAGCTTGATGAAGAAACTTCTTTAGGCGGTGATACGACAGAGCTATTCAATTCTAAGTTTGAAGGTTAGTTCAATGTGATTTCTGCATAGGCGTTGCTTACGCGGATCAAGTGTGTCGTCATTGCGAGAAGAATTACGCAGTAATAAGGGCGAAGCAATCCAGTAAAAAATTCTGTAAATCAGAATTTTTTTAATTATTTTTCTGGATTGCAACAATGCTTCGCTCTAGCCTTGTTGCATGGTTCGAGAAATCTACTGAGTGTCATATAGTGGCTTGACCACGGGGTGACAGCTAAAAGTACTGGATTCCCGCCTACGCGGGAATAACATCGAGTGAGTTTTTCGATCCATGCAACAAGGCTCTTCGCTCCTCGCAATCACGATTCGGGTATCCATGCAACAACACCGATTTATTCACAGAATCCAGTTAAAAATACTAATAAAATTAGTATTTTTAGGTGTTTTTCTGGATTACTGATTTTAGTTAGAAATAACATCAAATAAAAATCCTCTTGCACATTTATTAGATATATATATTACCATGAAACATGGGAATTATATTTCATGGTAATATATACTTTTTTATAAAAAAATCTAATTAAAATACGGAGGAACCATGGCTAATCCAAATCTTACGAAAGGAAATAATTATTTTAGGAATGAGAAATATAAAGAAGCTATAAAAGCTTATAGCAAAATAGATAAAAGTAGCACATCTTATCCTTATGCTCTGTTTAATATAGGAGAGTGTTACTTTCAACAAGGGAAATTTATAGAAGCCATAAAATATTATAGTCAGATCTCTGATAACCATTTCTCACTCTATCAAAGTGCTTTATTTAATTGCGGTAGTTCTTTTTACAATCTAGATAAATATGCTGAAGCTATAGAAATGTATAGTAAAATACGCAAAAACTCTAATTATTATCAAAAAGCACAATATTATTTAAGAGAGTGTCAATTTGAAGCTCTAGAAATGGCTGATAAGACGGACAAATCAATGATTTCATACATTGAGAAAAATTTTAACTTAATGGAATATATTCTCGAAGAAGAAACTAGTTTTAATATTTTATGTCTTGAGAAAGATACTAACTTTAGTATTTTAGGAGAAAATTTTGTCTTAATGGATATACCTGAATAAATGAATATAGTAAACTGCTTTCTATTGTTGCATGGATAGGCTTTTCCGTCATTGCGAGGAGGCATTGTTGCGTAGATCGGCAAAACCTACTGTGTCATCCCGTGGTTAAGCCGACGTTGTTGCATGGCTAGTTTTATGTCATTCCTGCGAAAGCAGGAATCCAAAAAAAAGCATAAATACAGCAAATTTTTGAAATTAAAAGCTCGATTTATCTCGCTTTATGATGGATTCCTGCTTTCGCAGGAATGACACCGAGTGCGTTTTTCGAGCCATGCAACAACGCTGGTCAAACCCACGGGATGACAGAGGTGAAATCGATCCACGCGGGCAATTCCCAATCGCAATAGCGATAGCAGAGTATATCAAGCAAATTCTAATAATATCTGTCCTCTTACAACATTATCCTTTTCATTAACAAAAATTTTAGCTATTTTTCCGTCTCTTTCGGCAAGAATCAGGTTTTCCATTTTCATAGCAGTTAAAATCATAATTTCTTGTCCTGCCGTCACTTCCTGCCCTTCTTTCACCTTTATCGCAGCAATCTGACCGCTTAGAGGAGCTTGTAGTTCGGAGCTTTCTTCTACCACTACTTTTGAGACCATTAACGCTTCAAGTTCTGATATACGAGGAGAGCGTACAAAGGCTTTTACGCTAATACCGGCATGCGATAATAAATAACCGGTTCTGATATTCTCAATTTTTACATTTGTCTTTTTACCGTTAATTATAGCCGTAAAAAGTTCATTACCTAAATTCCAGTTACTACGAATATATATTCTATCGCTTTCGTGACGTATATTATAGCCGTTTTCAACAGGTGTAATTAATACAGGGAATAATTTATCATCGATAGTTACCACCCATCTTGTACCTATTTTGTTAGCCTGATTGTTAATATTGCCGGAAATTAAAGAAGCACGTCTCTGCTCTGATATATAAATAAAAATAGCCGTTGCTAAAAATACGGTAGTTACTTCTGAAGTTAGACTAGCTCCAGAAAAACCGTCAGGATATTCTTCTTGAATAAAGGCAGTAGAAATATTGCCGCTAACAAAGCGTGGATGTAGCATTACAGCTTCTAAGAAACTGATATTATGAGCAATACCGTTAATTATATAAGAACTCAAAGCAGAACGCATTACCTCAATCGCCTGCTCTCTTGTTTCACCGTAAGTACATAATTTTGCAATCATCGAATCATAAAACATACTTACTTCACCGCCAAGCCCAATTCCTGTATCTATACGGATATTAGGACTCTTTGCAGGTTCGGAATAAGCTATAATTCTACCGCTAGAAGGTAAGAAACCTCGGCTTGGGTTTTCGGCACAAATTCGTGATTCAAATGCCCAACCTTTTAATTTTATGTCATCTTGCGTAAATGATAATTTCTCGCCGGCTGCGATTTTTATCATCTCTTCAACGATATCTATACCGGTAATTAGCTCAGTAACTGGATGCTCGACTTGCAACCTAGTATTCATCTCTAAAAAATAGAAATTTTTATTACTATCTACTATAAACTCAACAGTACCGGCCGAATAATATCCCACTTTTTGAGATAAGGATATTACCTGCCGATACATTTCTTGCCTTATATCTTCAGTAATAAAAGAACTCGGTGCTTCTTCGATTACTTTTTGATGGTGACGCTGTATTGAACATTCACGCTCTCCGAGACATACACTATTGCCGTATTGATCGGCAATTAGCTGAATTTCGATATGACGGGGAGTTTGAATTAACTTCTCAATAAACAATCTATCGTCACTAAAACTATTGGCTGCTTCAAGCTTTGCCGACTCAAAAGCATTTGCCATTTCAGCGGGATTATTCACCACTCTCATACCACGTCCACCGCCACCGGCAGCCGCTTTTACTATTACCGGAAAACCAATCTCTTTAGCAATATCCACCGCTTGCTTAACATCGTTTATAGTTCCCATATAACCCGGAACGGTGCTAACTCCGGCTTCTATCGCTATCTTTTTTGCTTCGATTTTATCGCCCATTTTTTTAATAGTTCCGGCACTCGGTCCTATTAAAACAACACCTTCTCTTTTAAGAATATTGGCAAAAATTGGATTTTCCGATAAAAAACCGTAACCTGGATGTACTGCACTTGCTCCACTTTCACGAATCGCTGAAATAATATTTTTAATAGATAAATAACTTTCCGTTGCAGGGGAATCACCTATATAATAAGCCTCATCTGCATGCTGCACATACATTGAGTTTGTATCAGCTTCAGAATATACTGCAACCGACTTTATTCCCATCTTTTTTAAGGTACGTATTATCCTAACGGCGATCTCGCTACGATTAGCAATTAAAATTTTATCAAATAATGGTTTATTCATAGTTTTTTGTTATAATTTTTCTTGTATTTTTCGTCATTGCGAGCGAACGTTAGTGAGCGTGGCAATCTCGTCAAATATCCTGAGATTGCTTCGTTAATTACTTCGTAATTTTCCTCGCAATGACGTTTGGCTAAAGCGGCAAATTATCATGCTTCTTCCAAAGTAATTCTACTTTTTTAGTACGCAGGAAATTTAATGCCTTGCATATTCGCCATCTAGTATTTTGCGGTCTTATAATATCATCCAAATATCCCCTAGATGCCGCAACAAAAGGCGAAGTTACTACTTTTCTATATTCATCGATTTTTTGTTTTTTAGCTTCAGGGTCTTTACATTCTTCCTTAAATATTATCTCGGCTGCTCCCTCTGCACCCATAACAGCGATTTCCGAATTAAACCAAGCATAGTTTATATCGCCTCTAAGATGCTTGGAGTTCATAACTATATAAGCACCTCCATAAGCCTTACGGGTAATTACGGTAATCTTCGGCACTGTAGCTTCCGCATACGCGTATAACAGCTTAGCCCCGTGTTTAATAATACCGTCATGCTCTTGGGATGTACCAGGCAGAAATCCAGGTACATCAACAAGGCTTACTATAGGAATATTGAAAGCATCACAAAATCTAATAAATCTTGCTGCTTTTCTTGAGGCGTTTATATCTAAACATCCTGCTAAATGCAAAGGCTGATTAGCCACAAATCCTACCGGATAACCTTCCATATAACCAAAGCCGATAATGATATTCTTCGCAAAATCAGGTTGTAGTTCAAAAAATTCTCCCTCATCAACGATACGTTCAACAAGCTCTTTCATATCATAAGGCTTATTAGGAGTGTTAGGTATTAACGTGCTAAGAGACATATCGACTCTATCGGCAGGGTCAATAGTCGAACGAACAGGAAGAGGACTACGATTGGATGACGGAAGGAAATTAAAGAACTTACGAATTTCGAGCAATGCTTCTATATCATTATTGAATGCAAGATCGGCAACACCGCTTTTAGTGGTATGCATTCTAGCACCGCCGAGCTTTTCTTGGTTTACTTCTTCACCCGTAACGGTTTTTACTACATCAGGACCGGTTACGAACATATAAGAACTATTCTTAACCATGAATATAAAATCGGTTAAGGCAGGGGAATATACTGCACCGCCGGCACAAGGTCCCATAATTAAGGTAATTTGAGGGATAACACCAGACGCTAAAACATTACGCTGAAATAATTCACCGTATCCGGCAAGAGCATCAACCCCTTCTTGAATTCTTGCTCCCCCTGAGTCGTTAATACCGATTACGGGAGCACCGGTTGCTATAGCTTGATCGATAATATCGCAGATTTTCTTAGCATGATATTCACCGAGTGAGCCACCAAGTACGGTAAAATCTTGGCTATAAATAAATACCAACCTACCGTTTATCGTACCGTGTCCCGTTACAACACCGTCACCTAAAAACTTTTTATCCTGCATCCCAAAATTATTGCATCTATGGGATACAAACATACCTGTTTCGGTAAAGCTATTCGGATCTAATAATACTTCTATGCGTTCTCGTGCAGTTAACTTACCTTTTTGATGTTGTGCGTTGATCCTAGCTTCACCGCCCCCTTGCCTTGCAATATTTTTTCTCTCATCCAGTAACTCAGGAGAGATTATATTACTTTGATTCATAGATTATTTATAGTTTTATTTCCAAAATATCCATAATATAATATAATAATGCTAATGTGAAAAGATAATTATTTATGTCATCTACCGAAGATACCAAAGAAGCATCGAAAAAAGCCAAACCGACAGCTAAATTTAATAACTTATCAACTGCTTTAAAAAAGAATTTACAAAGAAGAAAGAAAGTACAAAAAGAAAAGAATAATAAAGAAAAATATTGATACTAGGTCCTTACATCTATAAAGAGTGATAGAATAGAAAATAATTTTTAGAAGAATAAATATGAGTTTACATGAAGTAATAATTAAAATTAGTAAAATTTTTTCTCTTTTTATTCCTAAACAGGATATAGAGGAATCTAATAATAATATTCCTGCTAATAGAGAAGCAATGTGCGATTATTATGAAGATTTAAATACCCCTCATTAAAAAGTATTTATCTATATGCAATTTGACATATTAATATAAATTGCTAATATTTGGGGAGTTTAGATTTTGTTGCATGGATTGGTTTTTCCGTCATTGCGAGGAGGGATATAGTCCCGACGTGGCAATCTTGTCAAGCATCCTGAGATTGCGGACGTACAAAATTTTCAATTTTTCCGTAGCTCATGACGATTTGAATCCAACAAAATCGGTATTTTAAATATTTAATATAATATGGACACAAACAAATTATATCTTTTCAAAGATAGACGATTTTTACCGAATTTTATAGTACAGTTATGTGGTTGTCTTAATGATAATATATTAAAAAATGCTCTAGTAATCCTTATAACTTACGGCATTACTGGTACTTTAAGTAAATATAATAATCTACTCGTTTTAATTGCTAATGCTACTTTTGTACTACCTTTCATAATATTCGCAAGCATAGCAGGACAAATTGCCGACAAATACGAACGTGCAAGCCTTATTAAGATTATTAAGATTTGTGAAATCGGTATAATTGCCTTTGCAATTTATGGATTTTATCATAATAATCTGCTAATTCTATTCTGTTCTATTTGCTTAATGGGTATACATTCTACTTTTTTCGGTCCAATAAAATATAGCGTATTACCTGATCACCTAAATAAAGACGAACTACTTGGAGCTAACGGCTTTGTTGAAGCCGGAACTTTTATCGGTATTTTTATCGGTACTATAATCGGCAGCTATTATACAATCAGCAATAATTTTATAATTTATTCCTTAATTACCATCGCTTTTCTCGGCTTCATTACAAGCCTTTTCTCTCCAAAATCTAAAAATGCAAATCGTGATATTAAAATAAATTTTAATATTATAGATGAAAGCATAAATATGATTAAATATGCCAAAGCAAAAAAACATATATATTTAGCTATACTTGGTATTTCATGGTTTTGGTTTATCGGAGCTGCTATAATTTCACAAATACCTTTACTTGCTAAGATAACTTTTAAAGCTGATGAGAATGTTGCTAACTTATTTTTAGCAGTTTTCTCGCTTGGTGTTGGGGTCGGTTCATTTTTATGTAGCAAAATATTTGAAGATGAGATTACCGTTAAATATCTATTTATTTCAGCCCTAGGCATTAGTATTTTCGGTATTGATTTATTCTTCGCAAGTAGAATTAGCTCAGTTAACTATGAACCTACTCAGCTAAAAAGTATTTTGGTATTTTTATCAAAAAGACATAATTGGCGAATAGTTATAGATTTATTTTTCTTAGCAGCAATAGGCGGTTTATATATCGTTCCCCTTTTTGCTATATTACAGCATTATGCAAACCCTGCTCATCGTAGCCGAATTATTGCCGTTAATAACCTCATTAATTCCATTTTCATGGTGGGATCAACAATTATTTTATCTTTATTATTTTACCTAAATTTCACTATACCCTGGATTATATTATTTATTAGCCTAGCTAATATAATCGTCACTATATATATTTACCGTTTAATACCTGAAGTTAAAATTATTCCGTTTAAGCTATTACGAAGAATATTCCAAATCTGTTTTGATCTTATGTATAAAGTTGAAGTAAAAGGATTTGAAAATTTCCAAAAAGCCGGGAAAAAAGTAGTAGTTGTCGCTAATCATATTTCATATCTCGATCCACCGCTAATTGCTACTTACTTACGAGAAGAAATGACTTTTGCAATTAGTCCCGATATACAAAAAATATGGTGGATTAAACCGTTTTTACGTATGGCAAGAACTTTGCCGGTTGATCCAAGTAACCCAATGGCAATAAAGACTTTAGTAAAAGAAGTACAAAAAGACCAGAAAGTAGCAATTTTTCCTGAAGGTAGAATAAGCGTTACCGGCTCTTTAATGAAAATATACGAAGGACCGGGAATGATTGCCGATAAAGCCGGTGCTACCGTTTTACCTGTTAGAATAGACGGTACTCAATTCACTCATTTATCAAAATTAAAAAACATATTAAAAAGAAAAATATTTCCTAAAATTACTATAACCGTTTTACCGCCGGTAAAATTCGCTAATATGGATGCTGCAAGTAATCAAGAACGACGCAGTTATATATCTAGGACTCTTTATGATATCATGGCTGACATGATGTTTGAGAGCTCAGACTATAAAAACACTTTATTCTCATCTCTTATAGAAGCTGCTAAAATTCATGGATTTAAGAAAAAAATAGTTGATGATTTTGAAAATAATGCGGTTACTTATCGAGATTTAATATTAAAATCTTTTATCCTAGGTGATTTAATCAAAAAGAATAATATCTTTGGCAGAAATTTAGGCTTAATGTTGCCTAATACCACGAATACGTTAATTACTTTTTACGCTATGCAATCTAGCGGTTATGTTCCTGCTATAATTAACTGGAGTAGCGGTATAAGTACTATTATTAACTCCTGTAAACTTGCACAAATTAAAGTAGTTTACACTTCAAAACAATTTATCGAGAAAGCAAATTTACATGAATTAATAACTAACTTATTAGATTTCGGTATTAAAATAATATATTTAGAAGATTTTAAAAATCAAATTGGTACAGCTCTAAAACTAAAAGCAAAAATAGGAAGTTATTTTGCCCAAACTTATTACAATTATTTTTGCCGTAATCATGAAGACGAAAAACCGGCAGTGATAATTTTTACTTCAGGTACTGAAGGTGAACCTAAAGCCGTATTATTATCTCACAGGAATTTACAAACTAATAGATATCAAATAACTGCTAAAGTACCTTTTAGTCCTGAAGATATAGTATTTAACTCATTACCTTTATTTCATTGCTTTGGTCTTGGTGGTGCAATTATTACAACTTTAAACGGTATTAAGCTGTTTCTATATCCTTCTCCACTAAATTATCGCAGCATTCCTGAAGTTATATACGATATCGGAGCAACTATATTAATTTCTACCGATACTTTTTTAAACGGTTATGCTAATTACGCTCACCCATATGATTTTTACTCATTACGCTACATATTTGCCGGTAGCGAGAAATTAAAAGAATCTACAAGACAATTCTGGCTTAATAAGTACGGCATACGTATTTTTGAAGGATATGGGATTACAGAAGCCTCACCTATTATAGCTTGCAATACCCCTATGCATAATAAAGCAGGCACGGTGGGAAGATTATTACCGAAAATTGATTATAAGCTTGAGAAAGTAGAGGGAATAAATGAAGGGGGACGTTTATTCATTAGAGGTCCTAACATCATGCTTGGTTACTTGGACTTAGAAGGTCACCGTACTTATAAAGAATGGTACGACACAGGCGATATAGTCAAAATCGATTCTGAAGGATATATAACAATTTTAGGACGTTTAAAACGCTTTGCTAAAATAGTGGGGGAAATGATATCTCTTACAAAGATTGAAGAACTTGCAAGCGAAATTGCTCCTGATTCCTTGCATGCTGCTATTTCCATCGCCGATAAAACGCACGGAGAAAAAATTATTTTACTTACTACCGGTTCCGATATAAATAGAGAAAATTTTGCAGATACTGTATCTAAAGCTCAAATTTCTTTACTACATTTACCGAAAGTAATTATCACCGATTCAGAAATACCTTTGCTTGCAAGTGGTAAGATAGACTATCTTGAGATTATGAAGAATGTGGATAGATTCTAACATCATTGCGAGCGACTGGAAGGAGCGTGGCAATCTCAGAAATCTTGCCTGAGATTGCTTCGTCGACCCCTATGGCGTCTTCTCGCAATGACGAAAAAAAACTCTACACACAACAACGTCGGAGGGGTCACAGGGTAACATTTATTTTTTCTTTTGACTATTGATAGCAGCATTCAAAGCTAATTTAAACCACTTGCCTAATAACTCTTGATCCTCCATAATTTCAGATAACACCTTCCAATATGATAAAGTTACAAGTTTACCTTTACTTTGATATATAAATGGCTCAGAACCGAAAGATTGAAAATATTCATAAGTGCTTAGGTCTGACTTAAAATATAATTCATTGCTCTTAATAATTCCTATCATAACACCACCCTTATATATACCATATCCACCAAACATTGCACGAACGGCTACTGAACCATATGGTTCTAACAATTCTTTGACATATTCAGTAAATTCATTTTTGTTCATAATAATCGCTTTAAATACAACAAACCATAAATAAACGTACCTAATATAATAAACAATGGAGTTAAAGGTAAGTCAAAATAGAAAGAACTAAGTGCAGCACAAAAATTAATAAATAAAGAGATAAGAATTGATATTATAATCATCTGAGAGGGGCTATATGCTATAAACCGTGCGATCATAGCAGGAATAAGTAAAACAGCGGTTACCATCAATGCTCCAACAATCTTTATAGCAGAAAATACCGATAATGAGAGAAGAAGTAAAAATATTAGCTCAATAATATTAACCTTTAAGCCTTTTATGACTGCAATATCTCTATTGATGATTATAAGAAGAATTTGATTATAAAAATATACTATAAAGCTTATAATAGTTATTAGCACTACCCCTAGTATAATCAAATCATTAAAAGACACGGATAAAATATCCCCAAACAACAAATTCACTATATTATTCTGCAAAGAAGTAAAATAACTAATAACCAAAGCAACAGCTAGCATAAAGCTAGAAATCAAATTAATAACTGCATTTTTTTCAGAATTATTTTTAAAAATAAACACAAAAAATGAAAAAAGAATCGCAACTATTATCCCTGAATATATTAATGGGAAATGTGCTATAATACTTATGCTGGCCGCTAAAAAACTACTATGAGCAAGCCCGTCACCAAAATAAATATATCTCTTCCATAGGGCAATGCAGCCAAGGGGAGCAAATATGCAGCTAATTAAAATTAAGGCTAGTATTATTAAAGTCATCTGAGTATATTATATATGTTTGTTGTATGGCCTCTTGTCATCCCGTGGCTTGACCACGGGTTCCATAAATACAGCCTAAGAACTTTAATGGAACCCGTGGTCAAGCCACGGGATGACATTGGAAAGAATCATAGACTATGTCTTCAATCGATAAAAAAGAATTAGAAAAATTTGAGAAAATTTCTCATAATTGGTGGAATAAGGATGGGGAATTCGGTATCTTACACCGCATAAATCCTATTCGCCTTGAATATATAATAGAGAAAATAACCTCGCATTACAACGATATTTCTAAATTAGAAATATTAGATGTCGGTTGCGGTGGAGGATTAATTGCAACGCCTTTAGCTGCTCAAGGTTTTAACGTTACAGCCATTGATGCACTACAAAGTAATATTGAAACGGCAAGCACTTATGCTAAGGAAAACGGCGTAAAAGTAAATTATTTACAATCTACTATAGAAGAATTACAGAGTGACAAGCTATATGATGTAGTAATTTGTCTTGAGGTTATTGAGCATGTAGAAAACGTGCAGCAATTTATACTAAATTTGGTGGGGCATATTAAGCCAAACGGTATGGCAATAATTTCTACGATTAACCGTACTAAAAAAGCTTATGTACTTGGAATAATAGTTGCTGAATATGTTTTAGGTTGGGTGCCTAAAAACACTCATGATTATAGCAAATTCCTAAAACCGTCGGAAATTTATGAAATGCTTACGGATACCGACATTGAAATTAAAGAGCTGAAAGGCTTGGTATATGATCCTGCTAAAAATGAATGGAAATTAAGCAACGATATAGACGTAAATTATTTTATGTGTTTGGGGAGAAAGACGAACCGTCATTGCAAGGAAATTACGAAGTAATTGACAAAGCAATCTCGTCAAATATCCTGAGATTGCCACGCAGCCATGGCTGCGGTCTTGTTGCATGGCTCGAAAAACACACTCGCTGTCATTCCTGCGAAAGCAGGAATCCATCATAAAGCGAGATAAATCTAGCTTTTAATTTCAAAAATTTGTTATATGTATGCTTTTTTTTTTGGATTCCTGCTTTCGCAGGAATGACATAAAGAGCATTACCGGTCCACGCAATTGTAAAGGTTACGTAACCTTTACACGGTATGACACCGAGGGCGTTTTTTGAGCCATGCAACAACGCCTACAGTCGCTCGCAATGACGTATATATTTAAAAAAGATAATAAATGACTAACGTAATCACTAGATTTGCTCCGTCACCGACGGGGTTTTTACATATAGGTTCAGCAAGAACTGCCCTTTTTAACTATTTGTTTGCAAGGCATCATAACGGTAAGTTCTTGCTTCGCATTGAAGACACTGATAAAGAAAGGTCAACTAAAGAAGCGGTAGAAGCCATATTCTCAGGTCTAAAATGGCTAGGGCTTGATTGGGACGGTGAAGTTATATTCCAGTCTAAACGTAATAATCTTTACAAAGAGGCAGCACTAAGATTACTACAAGAAGGTAAAGCATATTATTGTTTTACTAGCCAAGAAGAAATAGAAAGACAGCGACAAAAAGCTTTAGAAAATAAACAACATTTTATTTTTAATAGCGAGTGGCGTGATAAAGATTCGTCCACCTACCCTACCGATATTAAACCAGTAATACGCCTAAAAGTACCTCGTGAAGGTAGTATAACCATTCATGACACTTTACAAGGCGATGTAGTAATTGAAAACTCGCATATAGACGATATGGTACTACTCCGAGCAGATGGCACTGCTACTTACATGCTAGCCGTTGTAGTAGATGATCATGATATGGGTATAACTCATATTATTAGAGGTGACGATCATTTAACCAATGCAGCAAGGCAAATCGCTATTTATCATGCTTTCGGCTATGAAGTACCGAGCATGACTCATATACCTTTAATTCATGGAGCAGACGGGGCAAAATTATCCAAGAGGCATGGGGCACTCGGCGTTGAAGCTTATAAGGATATGGGATATTTACCGGAAAGTTTGTGTAATTATTTACTGCGTCTTGGATGGAGTCACGGTGATGATGAAATTATCTCAATGACTCAGGCTATAGAATGGTTTAATCTTGATTCGCTCGGTAAATCACCTTCTAAGCTTGATTTTGCTAAGATGAATAGCCTTAATGCCCATTACTTAAGAATGCTTGACAATGATAGCTTAACTTCAAAGACTGTAGAGATATTGAAACAAAATTATAAGATTAGTGAGAAAGAGGTAAGTTATATAAAACAAGCAATGCCGAGCTTGTTAGTTAGAAGCGAAACATTACTAGATTTAGCCAAACTTGCTAGGATTTACTTGATAAATTCACCTATTATTTATGAACAAGAAGCAAAAGAAATTATAGAAAATTGCGATAAGGATTTGATTAAGCAAGTTATAGAAGGTTTAAACAAGATTGAGCAGTTTGATAAGGAATCCGTGCAGAATAAATTTAAAGAAATAGCAACTCATAATGGCTTAAAGCTAAATGACATTATGAAACCCGTAAGAGCTTTAATAACAGGTATGACGGCTTCACCTAGCGTATTTGAAATTGCAGAAATTTTAGGAAAAGAAAATATTTTAAAAAGGTTAAAAATTATATGAAAGATTGTATAAAAAAAGTTGCTTTTGTTCTTAGTGGATTA
This sequence comes from Rickettsia felis URRWXCal2, assembly GCA_000012145.1. GTDB lineage: Bacteria > Pseudomonadota > Alphaproteobacteria > Rickettsiales > Rickettsiaceae > Rickettsia > Rickettsia felis. The sequence goes on along the minus strand of CP000053.1, from coordinate 433,582 downwards.
TTTATAATAACCGGTACTTTTATTGTATACAGAGTAGAAAATGCCGATGCTTCATCAGCACCAAAAAAGTACGGAGCTTGGACTTTAAATTGCACTCTTAATAATGAGAAAAAACAACTTTGCTTCTTATCACAACAAATTAATAATCTAGAGAAAGATAAAGAAAAGGAAATATTAGCCATTTATCACATAGGTTATTTCAATGGGGAGCAAGAAGAACAGGAATTAAAAATAATAGAAATAGTCCCGTCAAATGTTCAAATTCCGGCAGGTACAGTTATTAATAGCGGTGACAAACGAATATCAGCCGGAAAATACGTAAATTGTACGGTAAACGGCTGTCAGGCTTTGGCTGTTATTACAAAAGATGATCTAGATATGATTTTATCAAACGATAATTATTTAGAACTAATCACTGCAGACGGCAAACAAGCTAAAATTTCATTTATAAAAGACGGTCTAAAGGAAGGTCTAAAAGCTTTGAGTAGATAGTAACGGAATTTAAGCATTGTTGCGTGAACTGTTTTTCCCTCTGTCATTCCGTGATTTATTCACGGAATCCAGTTAAAAATACTAATGTATTTTTAGTTGTTTTCTGGACACCGTGAACAAGTTACCAAATGACACCGAGTGCGTTTTCCAATCCACGCAGGCAATTATTAGAGGACAATAGTATCGCTGCTATATCCTACTAATTCAGTTTCACCCTCAAAATAAAATGTACTCATATCTATGTTTTGCTTAACACATTTATGACCTAAACCTTCATGTGCAGCATTAGATAGTGCACCATTATCCTGATCTACGGTCCATGTGAAAATTCCTCCAAGACCATGTTTCTTTGCATATTCTGCTTTAGCTTTAACAGTTCTAGGTGTGTCTATAGACATAAATACTTTAGATGTAGGATTGTAAAGGAAATCAGCATTAGCTACTGTATCAGTATAAAGTATAAATCCATTTTTCCCTTTTCCTGTGCTTGGATCAAAATAATTAAAATAAACATCATTCTGCTCAGTAACACCGTTTTCAAAAGTTCCAACTATTTGAGGATCTACTTTATATGTACCCTTTAATGGAGAAACTGACTCTATCTCTACCTCACGTGCACTACGGCTATAACCTGCATAACCTATATGCACACATTTCGCAGGGATCTTCAGTTCTTCAATAAGATATTTTACAGATTGATTTATAGACCACTCTTTATTGTCGCCGTCTCTACTATAAAGGTTAGTATAGTGTGCTAATTTTCCCTCCCCGTAGGTACCACCGAAAAGGTCATATGTCATCAAGTGAATTTGGGTTACTCCTGCATCAACCAAGTCTTTTAGATTTGATAGTGCTAGTTTTGCAGGATCAGCTGCTGCTATAGCAATGACAACATCTGTATGCCCCTTGGCGTTAAGTGTTTCTCTTAACTCTTTAACTAATAATGTATAATTCCCACCATCTTCAGGACCATGTGGGTTACTATTCCCTGCTGCTCCTGGATATTCCCAATCAACATCAATTTGTTTATACATTGGAAATTTTTCTATAAACTTTACTATTGAGTCATTGAATATTTTACGAGCTGCTGGAGATTTAGCCATTTCATGAAAAGCTTCGCTCATAGTCCATCCGCCGACGCTAAGGGCAAATTTTGTTCCCTCAGGGCTTGCTTTTTTTAGGTTGGGAAAAGCACCTAGTACTCCTTGAGCTTTTTGTTGAGTGTATAAGTTTGGGTAGTCTTCACCTGCATATGCTGGAAAACCACAATTAACATATGCTGCAAGCATATCCCAATTACCAACGGTGGTCATTTCAAACTTTTGTAATCCTAACTGATCAGCAGATAGTTTAATGATCGCTTCTTTTTCTCCTTTATCACCATTGATTACAGAAAATCCTAAAACCAGCTTGTCAAAATTATGATTATAATGTTTCTTTATATTTCCAGTGTGCAGCTTCACCGCTCTCTGCATGATAATGCATCTTATGATCACGTATTTGTATCTCTATTTTATAATTATCCTCAGTTGTAATAATAGTATGTAAAGATTGATAGCCGTTTGGCTTAGGATTAAGAATATAATTTTTAAATTTATCCTTTTCATGCTCATAAAGATCATGAACTACTTTTAAAGCTTTATAACATTTCTCTTCATCTATTACCACTATTCTTATCGCAAAAATATCTGTTAATTCTTCTAACTTTATACCCTTACGATATAATTTATATAAAATTGATATTGGATGTTTGATCCTACCTGTTATTTGAGCAGTAATATCATGTTCAGATAAATTATGATTTAAATGTTTAATAACCCTTTGGAGCAAAACTACCTCCTTAATTTATACTAATTTAGTTAATAGTTATACTTACGAATAACTAAACACCAATTAAAGCAATAAACTTGATTAAATTCTATTAATATTTCTAATTAATTTGCTATTTTTAGTAAATATTAATAAAACCCAGCTTTAGTTGGATATTAATAGGAAAAATTAAGCTTGTGGCGAGCTTCGCACTACCCTACCCTATTATTTTTATCTTTTAGAACCTAATTTTTTTAAGTTTTACATATAAAATTTAAATTATCTTATTTTAGTCTTTCTTAACTGTATAATTATAAGATTTTTTTAAAATAAGAATAGTAATTTTTCTAAAACCTTACTAATTTTAGTTAGCATAGTTAACCGACCAAAAGCTAGAAACTTTTATTACTAATTTTTTAAATTAAACGAATATATATTATAGATTAAGCTTGCCTATAGCTTTAACAAAAAATCTATTCTTAATAATTAAGACAAAACCGCTTTAAACCTTTTGATCTTCTATATGGGACTGTTAACAAAATAACTTTAATTGAAATTAACAAGATTTTTGATAGGATAGCTATCCTTATTTTAAAAAAACCTTATAATTTGTAATTAAAAAGAATTTAATGAGCTTTAAAATTATTTTGTTAACAGTCTCATAGGATAAATACCAAAGGTTGAGCTATTATAATTAATTAAAAAATATTTGCAATCATTTATTGAAATAATTACAAGAAATTCTATATTTTATTTTTTAAGGAAGAGTTTTATTAAAGAATTTATTTTCAAATTAAGCAAAGAATCGCTTTAAAACCCATTTGTTGCATAAAACAGTTTTTCAGTATACTAACTGCGACTTGATAATATGTTGTACGGTACGTTGTTAAAATCGTTATTATAACAAGCATTGCCTGCGTGGACCACAAAACGCATTCGGTGTCATACCATGGCTTGTCCACGGTACCCAGTAAAACAACTAAAAATACTAATATTATTAGTGTTTTTAACTAGACCCTGTGGTCAAGCCAGCGTTGTTGCATGGCTCGTTTATGTCATTTCTGCGTGGCATTGTTGCGTAGATACCAAAACCGTCATTGCGAGGAGCGAAGCGACGTGGCAATCCAGAAAAAGATTAAAAAAATTCTGATTCACAGAATTTTTAACTGGTTTGCTTCGTCAAAATTTTCAATTTTTCCTCGCAATGACGGAAAACCAGTCCACGCAACAATATCTTCCTGCGGAGGCGGGAATGACATAGAATAGAAATTGTCCGGTACTATAGGTCAAGCCACGGGGTGACGGCGGTAAAACCGATCCATGCAGCAATGTCTCCTCGCAATGATGGAAACGAGCAATGCAACAAGACGAGTTTATTAGATCTATTGCATAACATATCTTATGGAGATATAGACTTAGAAGTCCATACCGCCCATGCCTCCCATACCACCACGCATTGGCGGTATTGAATCTTCTTTATCAGAAGGCTCGTCAACAATTAAAGTTTCCGTGGTAATAATTAACGAAGCAACGGAAGCAGCATCTTGAAGTGCAGTACGCACTACTTTAGCCGGATCGATAATTCCTGCTTTAATCATATCGACATATTGCATGTCTTGAGCGTTAAAGCCATAATTTTTATCCTTATGCTCTAGTAATTTACCAACTACTACGCCACCGTTTTCACCGGCATTTTCAACAATCTGTTTTAACGGATCTTTTAAAGCTTCTATTACTATTTCAATACCTGCTTGTTGATCCTTGTTATCTACTTTAAGATTTCTTAAAGTTTGTGAAGCGTGAAGTAATGTTACACCGCCCCCTGCAACAACACCTTCCTCAACTGCAGCTCTTGTAGCAGCAAGTGCATCTTCAACACGATCTTTACGCTCTTTCACTTCAACTTCTGTAGCACCGCCGACCTTTAATACGGCAACACCGCCGGAAAGTTTAGCTAAACGCTCTTGTAGTTTTTCTTTATCATAATCAGAAGTAGTTTCAGCTATTTGAGATTTAATTTGTAATACCCTATCTTCAATATTTTTCTTATCACCGTTACCGTCAACAATTACGGTATTTTCTTTAGAAATTGTTACTCTTTTTGCCGTCCCTAGACTTTTAATACTCACATTTTCAAGCTTCATACCTAAATCTTCAGTAATAAGCTCACCTTTAGTTAGGATAGCAATATCTTCCATCATTGCTTTTCTTCTATCACCAAAACCTGGGGCTTTTACTGCCGCAACTTTTAAACCACCACGTAATCTATTGACCACAAGCGTTGCAAGAGCTTCACCCTCAACATCCTCAGCAATAATTAATAGCGGACGTTGTGATTGTACTACAGCCTCAAGTATAGGTAACATCGGTTGTAAATTTGATAATTTTTTCTCAAATAATAAGATGAAAGGATTTTCAAGCTCAGCAACCATTTTCTCGGAATTCGTTACAAAATACGGTGATAGATAACCCCTATCAAACATCATACCTTTAACTACTTCAACATCGAAGCTAAAATTCTTTGCTTCTTCAACGGTTATCACGCCTTCTTTACCGACTTCCTCCATTGCCTTAGCAATTTTCTCACCGATTTCCTTATCACCGTTTGAAGAGATAGTACCAACCTGTGCGATTTCCTCTTGGCTATTGATTTTTTTACTGGATTTTTTAATTTCTTCTACTACTGCGTTTACCGCTAAATCCATACCACGCTTTAAATCCATAGGATTATAGCCCGCTGCGACTAACTTATTACCCTCACGAGCTAATGCTCTAGCAAGTACCGTAGCTGTAGTAGTACCATCACCGGCTACTTCTGCAGCTTTTGTAGCAGCTGATTTTAATAGCTGAGCTCCTGCATTTCTAATTTTATCTTTTAACTCGATCGATTTTGCAACCGTCACACCGTCTTTGGTAATTTTCGGTGAACCGAATGATTGCTCAATAAGTACATTTCTACCTTTTGGACCTAAAGTTACCTTTACTGCATCCGCAAGTATATCAACACCTTTTAGCACTTGTTCACGACCTTCTGAGCCATGTTTAATAAGTTTTGCCATATTCCATTTCTCCTTTTACAAATAAACAATTAATTAATGATACCGAATACGTCGGTTTCTTTCATAACGATCAGTTTTTCGCCTTTAATTTCAATTTCGGTGCCTGCCCATTTACCGTATAAAACTTTATCACCTATTTTTAGCTCTAAAGGATGAATTTCACCTTTTTTATTACGAATACCGTTACCTACGGCTACTATTTCACCTTGCATCGGCTTTTCTTTTGCGGTATCAGGAATAATAATTCCACCTTTAGTTTTTTCTTCGTGTTCGATAGGCTTTATTGCAATTCTATCATGTAATGGTTTAAAAGACATTTTAACCTCCAATTATTAAATCTTTAAATGTACATACTATATATATTTTATTTTTGCTAGTTCAAGAGGAAAGAATAAAATTTTTTTTACGGACCTCTTTCAAATTCTTCTTTGTTTATACAAGAGGTCTATTCTTGCTCAAAATCCTCTAAACTAGTGCCGTGTTTAGTTTTGCTCCATTTGAAAGGACAAAAAATTATTTCAAATACTGCTTTATATGAAGCGATGGTATGTAATATAAAATAGCTACCCCATAAAACCAACGCTACTATATCTTGAAATTTTACTTTTCCGCTTTTTAAAGAATTCTTTAATATATACAGAGCAGTACTATAAAGATATAAAAGCGAAAAAATACTATTAATAAGCCATAAATAATTAATTATAGAATTTTTATTTATAGCAATAGAAAATATTATAAAAGGTAAACTCCAAAAATTATAGGTAGATAAGCCGATAAAAATATAAATTGTTATTACTTGCAATAAAGTAAATTTTCGGTATTTATCTTTTCGTGCTTTAAATACAAAAAATGTTTGCAGAAAACCTTTAATCCAACGTGACCTTTGATTTAGCCAATTACCTAAACTATTCGGTGCTTCCTCTAAGGTATAGGAATCAAGGATAGCTACTTTATAGTTCTGTGAGTAAATTCTTATACCAAGCTCGGCATCTTCCGTTACATTATAAGCATCCCATCCGCCAAGCTTATTTAATATATCCGTTTTAAAATGATTACTAGTACCACCAAGAGGGGTAGGAAGTTTTAATAAACTTAATCCTTTCAAGATATATTCAAACCATAAACTATATTCTATATTAAATAATTTAGTTAAAACATTCTCATTTTTATTATAAAAGTTGAGCTTAGCCTGAAGACAAACATATTCGGACGGCAAATTTCTAAACATTGCTAAAGCCTTAAGCAGCTGATCAGTTTCGGGTTTATCTTCAGCATCATATACGACTAGATACTCACCTCGTGAATATTCTAGAGCATAATTAAGAGCCTTCGGTTTGGTTCTCGGTAGGCTTTTTGGAACAAATATAACATGAAAATAAGACGGTAAATTATATAAAGCTAGTTCTTTAATCATTAGATAATCGTCATCTTCGATAATAATTTTAACGTCTAGCTTATCTTTTGGATAATTAATTAATGAAATATTTTTAATTATTGACCTTAATTTACTTAATTCTTTATATAACGGTACTAAAATTGTATAAATTGGCAAAGCTTTCTTCTCATTCTGAGCAATTTGTGAGCTCGCCTTATGATTTTGGATGGTGCTTGCTTCATCATATATATATGGCCTCACGTCATTCCTGCACTCCTCTATGTCATTCCCGCGAAAGTGGGAATCCAAAAGAATAACCTTAATCTTAGTACAAAAATTACATATTCTTGATAAAATAAACCTATAAAAAACTTGTTTTTTATAGGTTTGACTGGATTCCCGCTTTCGCGGGAATGACATAGAGGCTGCCCTTACAAATAACAAAGATTTCAAAATATTTTGTAAGCAATAGCTTATATTATTGACAATATGAAATAAAGTCGGCAAATAAATCAAGGTAGCTATAAACATAGCAAAAAAGATTATTACTTTATTGGCATAATTAATATTCTTAGCAATAATCGATCCGGCTTTAAATTCAAGAGCATATTTTGCTTTAATACTAGTTAGATGAGAAAAATTTTTTTCTAATAATTTATAAAAATAATATTTCTTGATCAACATTATAGATTTAAAAAAATTATCATGACTAAATAATATTTTTAAATCATTTATAGCGGTTATTTTATTACCCTGTCCATCCTCATATATAAAATAACCATGTACTACATAGGCTTGTATATAAGAATAATTATAGATTTTAATATACGAAATATTACTTATCAGCGGCAATATTTTATTTTCATATAATATATCAATCATTATCTCATTATCGATAATTGCTTCTTCGATAATAGCTTTTAAACTAGTGATTTGTTTTTTGCCCAATAAGTTTTTATCTCTGATTATTCTTAAGATTACATCTTCGTCTATACATCTAACCATGCTGAAAAACTTATACCTGATATTTTATATTTCTTATTTGAAAGACTGTGATCCCAAAAATAACCGATTTGAGTAGTGATTGAATTTTTATTTTCCTCACCGAAATTAATTATCTTTGCAATTCCTAGCTGCTCATAAACTGAACTATCATATACATAACCGTAATTTTGCCGAGTATGGTATTTTGTAAAGCTTGTAAGCATTATGCCGTTTTTAAATTTAATCCCTTCACAAGTAGAAAAATTATAATACATTTTCTTAGAACTAAGATTATTAATTGAATGTCCGAAGCTAAATATATTTTGATTAAAGATAGTAACAGAGAGGATATTTTTAGACATTCCCATTAATAATGATACTTCTCCTAAAAAATCTTCTTTAAGTTTTTTACTCTTACTCATTAAAATTTTAGGCTGAGCTGAAATAACAAAATCTTTATCTTCAAATAGCTTCAATTTATAGTAAATAGAAGCATCCGTGCTTATGTTTTTTTCATTCAAAAATTTATCTTCTTTGTACAAAAAATGTACTCCTATATTCTGATTATCGGTAATACCATATTCTATTGAACTATTTACAAATTGCTCATCTTGGTAAGATGATAATTCTACTCTTCTGCTCTAATCTTTTTATTTGCCGCAAGATTTTTGCATGAAGACTAGGCTGATCACTTACTTTTTTGAGGGACTCCCATAGATAAGTTACTCTTTCTCTTAGGTATAAAACGGCTTCTTCTCTTTGCTTTTTCTCGTTTTTTGATATCTTATTAACTTTATTACCCCCTACAATATATCTATATCTTCCCTGCACTAACAACCATGCCGAGGCATGTACCTTATTAATATAAAAAATAATTATAAGGCATATTAGACAATAATATAATCTTAATGCCATAGCCGCTTAAATTTAAAAAATGTACTATAATAGCAATTATAAATTGAGTAAAGAGCTAAATTAAAAAATTTTAAATTGAAGTAGTATATGAAATATTGTAGTAATGATTTTACAACTTAAAATTCATTTAAAGAGGAAAATATGAACGATCAAAAATATAGAAATATTACTTTTACCAAAGAAAGTAGAATAGCAAATATTAATATATCTCCCGATAAAATAACAATTGGGGCTAATCAGCGGGTCACGTTTAAAAGCCTAGGTAATATTGAGGAATTAATCTTAGGACCACATAGTAGTGTTAAAGTAATAGATCTTAATCATAAGGTATTTATAAATAATACTAATCGAGATAAGATAATTATATTATCAGGTGAAGATACTAATTTTTATGATAATCCCTACGCTTCAATTTAAGTGCGGATAGGTAACGTCATTGCGAGGAAATTACGTAGTAATTGACGAAGCAATCTCAGGAGTTTATTATTATTTCATGAGATTGCCACGCAGCCTACGGCTGCTCGCAATGACGGGGTGGTGTCCACGCGGGCAATGCCTCGCAGAATGACATAAAGAACATTTTACCGCTCCACAAAATAACACCTCTAAGCCCCAAGCAGCACTTGATTTTGTAGTTTAAATAATTCTGCCGCACCGCCTTTAGCAAGTTTTAACATTGCTATAAACTGCTCTTCGGAAAAAGGTTCTTTCTCTGCCGTGCCTTGCACTTCGATTAAATTACCGTTACCTGCAAATACAAAATTACTATCCACTTCAGCATCGCTATCTTCTAAATAATCCAAATCTAGTATCGCCTCACCTTTATATATCCCGCAAGAAACAGCTGCAATTTGACTAATTAACGGATTTACCTTTAAAATTCTCTTTTTCATCAATGATCTAATAGCTAGGTGTAATGCTACGTAGCTTCCTGTTATCGCTGCCGTTCTAGTACCGCCATCGGCATTAATAACATCACAATCTATAATAATCTGCCTCTCACCTAGTTTCTTCAAGTCAATTACACATCGCATGTTTCTTCCTATCAAACGCTGTATTTCTTGGGTTCTTCCTCCTTGCTTCCCTTGTGCTGCTTCTCTTTTAATACGCTGGGATGTAGAGCCTGGGAGCATGCCGTACTCAGCGGTAACCCAACCTTGATTCTGCCCTCGTAAAAACGGCGGTACGGTAGTTTCGCAAGTAGCACTACACATGACATGTGTATTACCGATTTTAATAAGGCATGAACCTTCCGCATTAATAAGCGGAGATAATTCTAATGAAATAGGACGTAATTGGTTGCTTTTTCTTCCTGACTGTCTCATAATACAATTTGTACTCCTAATAAATATACAGAATCGGTAGACGAAGTTTAATTTGAAAAAGAGCCAGACACTTTAAAGCTTATAACCGCAGCGTAGGTATACTACGTGAGGATTATAAGCGAAAAGTGACGCCGCAATTTTTTAAATTAAACAAGTATACCATTGAAAAAATTTTTATTATATCTATATATATCTCAAAAAAGAACATAAATATAAAGTAAATAATATGATAGATGATAATATAGAAAATAATGAACAAACAATAAATGATATTGCTGAAGATATAGTTGAAACGGCAAATCCGGAAATAACAGAGTTAAAAGCAGAAATTGAAGAGTTAAAAGACAAGCTAATTAGAACTACTGCCGAAATAGATAATACAAGAAAGCGTTTAGAAAAAGCACGTGACGAAGCAAAAGATTATGCAATTGCTACATTTGCTAAAGAACTACTAAATGTTAGTGATAATCTTTCAAGAGCATTAGCTCATAAACCGGCGAATTCTGATATAGAAGTCACAAATATTATTGCAGGCGTTCAGATGACTAAAGATGAACTGGACAAAATCTTTCATAAACATCATATTGAAGAAATAAAGCCGGAAATAGGATCAATGTTCGACTATAATTTACATAATGCAATTTCGCAGATAGAACATCCTGATCATGCACCGAATAGCATTATTACTTTAATGCAATCAGGATATAAAATTAGAGATAGGCTACTTAGACCCGCTACCGTACAAGTAGTTAAAAAATCCGAATAGAAAATAATAATATGAATAGAACCGCTATATTTTGGCTAGTTTTTTTAGGGCTTTTTATAAGCGGTTTTATGCTAATTTCAGACGCAGTAAAACCATTTTTTATCGCATTTATAATATCTTACTTACTACAACCTGCTATAGGTTTTATCGCATCAAAATTTAAAATATCAAATAAATTTGCATCAAGCATAATTTATCTGATATTTTTGAGCATATTTTTCTTAAGCTTAACTATTTTAGTACCGATAATTTATGGACAAATTTTTACTTTTATAAATAATATTCCAAAATATAAAAATTATTTACAGGCAGAAATATTACCTCCTATAATGGCAAAAATTTATTCGATAGAACCTGATATTGCCGATAAAATCAAGAATTCTTTAAGTGATTTTATAAATAGTATATTTACTATACTTGGCAGTATTGCTAATAATTTTTGGCGTTATACCATTATTACCATTAACATATTTGTTTTATTTTTACTTATACCTATAATATTATTTTATTTCCTACGTGATTGGGCTAAAATTATTGCAAACATGAAATCATTATTACCTATAAAAACCCGACCGAAAACCCTTGAAATATTATCGGCAATTAATAATCTGTTATCTGCTTACATAAGAGGACAACTAAATATTTGCTTATTATTATCTACTTATTATAGTATTGCATTTACCGTAATAGGTATTGATCTCGCTCTTTTACTCGGTATTTTAACAGGGTTTTTAGTCATTATTCCTTTTCTTGGTACTTTTATATCGTTTCTTTTAACTCTAATTATCGGCTATTTAAATTTTGGTGTAACTAGCAAATTACTATATATAATGATAATTTATCTAGTCGGAAATATTTGTGAATCTTATATTCTAACCCCTAAAATTATCGGTGATAAAATAGGGTTGCATCCTCTTTGGATTATATTCTCGATTTTTGCCTGCGGCAGTTTATTTGGAATTATTGGAATATTTTTTGCTATACCGATTGCAGGGATTACAAAAATTTTACTCCTAAATCTAATTAAATTTTATAAATCTAGCAAATTCTATCGAACAGACGGCTAAGTTATAATATTATTGTATGATTTTTAAAAAGTGTCTAATGTCATGCCCACGAAAGCGGGAATCCAGTCAAACCTATAAAAAACTTGTTTTTTTAGGTTTATTTTATGAATTAATGTATAATTTTTGTACTGGTATTAAGATTATTTTTCTGGATTCCCGCTTTCGCGGGAATGACATAGAGAAGCATGAAAACGACCACCTCGACCTACAACAATGCTGCTAAGGATTAATAAATGCAGCAATATATATTTCGTTTTATTACTTCTAATAAATATCATCCTGATGAGTTTATTGTTTCTAGTTCTAACGAGCAAGCTTATAATATTATAAAAAATTGGCAGTGCAACTTTGGCGTTAATCCTTATAAATTTACTTTATTAATTAAAGGACCTTCTTCGTCAGGAAAAACTTATTTAACCAAAATATGGCAAAATTTAAGCAATGCCTATATTATTAAAGATATTTTTTTTAATGAAGAAATTTTAGAAAAATATAATGCTTTTATCATTGAAAATATTGAAAACTGGCAAGAGCCGGCATTACTTCATATATTTAATATTATTAATGAAAAACAAAAATATCTTTTACTTACCTCATCTAATAAAAGCAGAAATTTTACTTTACCCGATTTATCTTCACGTATTAAATCAGTACTTAGTATAGCATTAAACTCACCTGATGATGAATTAATCAAAATTCTAATATTTAAGCATTTTTCTATTTCTTCGGTAACAATATCAGGACAAATAATAGATTTTCTTTTAGTAAATTTGCCTAGGGAATATTCTAAAATTATAGAAATATTAGAAAATATTAACTATTTTGCTTTAATTTCCAAAAGAAAAATAACAACTTCATTAGTCAAAGAAGTTTTAAATAAGTATAATCATAAAATATTGTAACTTTTTCCTTGACTTTAAATCTTCTCAATATAACCTTTCTATAAATTAACTTTTTAGAAAAAATTGTGTTGGGATACGAAAAAAAACAAAAAAATTTAAATAGAGAACAAAAACAGGCTATAGGCTTACTATCGATAGGTACTTTTTTAGAGTATTTTGATCTTATGCTATATGTTCATATGGCAGTACTACTTAATGAGCTTTTCTTTCCGCAATATGATACTCACGTTAATCGCCTTCTTGCAGCTTTTTCTTTTTGTTCTACTTTTATTTTTAGACCCTTAGGAGCTTTGTTATTTGGCTAGATAGGAGATAATAGAGGTCGGAAATCTACAGTCATTATTACCACTATTTTAATGTCGTTTTCTTGCATCGTTATGGCTAATCTTCCTACTTATGCCCAAGTAGGTGCTAGTACCGCTTGGATAGTAACAATATGCCGTATAGTGCAAGGTATGTCGTCCATGGGAGAAAGAGTAGGAGCAGAATTATATTTAACGGAATCCGTCGGAGTTCTTAAACGCTTTCCTGCCGTAGCATTTGTAGGGGATGTGTGCTAGCTTAGGATTAACGGTAGCACTTGGCGTAGCAACTTTAGTTACATCTTACAGTTTTAATTGGCGTATCGCATTTTGGGTAGGTGCAGGAATTGCTTTAATAGGGAGTGCTGCTAGGACTACTTTACGTGAAACACCGGATTTTGTTGACGCTAAGCGTAGAATACAAGAAACTATAAAAGATAGTAATATAATTGATGTAGCAAAGATAAAAAATAATCCTGTATTGCAAGAAAAAGTTAATAAGAAGACTGCAATCTATTATTTTTTAATACAACTAGCACAACCGGTATGGTTCTATTTTGCTTATATTCATTGTAGTAATATACTTAAAGATTCGTTACACTATACCGCTGAAGCAGTAATACATCAAAATTTCACTATTTCTATAGTAGAATTTTTTGTAGCATTAGCACTTACGTGTTTATGCTATAAATTTCATCCACTAAAAATTTTAAAAACGCAATTAGTAATATTTTTAACTTTTCTTCTATTTAGTCCATTAATATTAGATAATATAACGCAAGGCTGGCAAATTCTCTTAATTCAACTAATTGTAGTTACTTTTTCTCCAAGTGAATTTCCGGCAATTCCAATATTTCATAAAAGTTTTCCGGTTTTTAAACGATTTACCTATGCTAGCTTTATATATGCTTCTTCACGAGCTGCTATGTATGTAATTAGTTCTTTTGGGCTTGTTTATTTAACAGAACGTTTTAATAATTTAGGATTGTTGATGATAGTAATTCCTATTATTATAGGCTATAGCCTCGGTATATCACATTTTAAAAAGCTAGAAGTTGAAGCAGGAAATTATTATTGAATATAAAAGGCGAAATGCGGCTTTCACCTTTTATATCAATTATAATTAGTTATATAATTTATCTTCTTCAGAGAGTTCGGTTTTAATTATTTCAAGCAGAGAAAAAATCTTACAATATTCTTCAAGCTTTTCGTTTATTTTTTGCAGCTCATCTAAAGCACTACTAAAATCTTCTTGTATTAAATAGGTTTCTACAGTTTTATTCTGCTCTAATGTTTTAAGCATAATATCTTGTAACAATTTATTATAGTGATTTTCTAACTTAGGTGTATTTGACATAATAATTAATAAATAACTTTGTATTTTAATTAATATATGAATTTTTTAATAATACAATAACTTTTAGTTAGTTTATGTTATTATTTATCTATCTTTGCTCTATTATCACTAATTCATGATAAATATTTACCTTAAATTTGCATTTTAAGTAATTTAATTATAGATAATTATTAACAAATTTTAATAATTATCTATAATGCACCCTAAAACAGATTAAAGGCATACAAATAGAGCGAATAGAATGGCAAGACCTATAGAAGGAAAATAAATATGCACAATCCTAGAAGAAGATTTAGATATTGTAAAGGAACAGAAAAAAAAGGCATCATATAATAATATAGACACAGCACCTAAAAAGCGGTCTCCAATATTTAGAAGTATGGATGATATAGAAGTTATACAAAGGCGTAACTTGGAGCGTATAATTTCTCAAGAAACAGTAAAAAGTAAAGATGATTTATATATAATAGAGCAAGAACGGATACAAAAATTAATGAATAGAGGCACAAACGCCTTAAAAAACCATGAACAACAGCCAAATAGTGAGCATAAAGCACAAGCTAACTCAAGAACCTCTAATATTCTAAATAGTATTAAGACCTCAAAAACATGGAGTAATATAAAGAAAATAAGCAACATAACAGGAAAGATTCTTTTTAATAAAACCACAGCTAGTGTACTCGGATTAATAGCAAGTAGTATTATGCTGGCAACTATAGCACCCGCAACAGCTCCATTTATGTTTGTATCAGCTGCTGCCATGGCAACATCTATAGTAGGTAAAGCAATAATAGATGTAGTACATACTCGAAAGATACGTCTTCTTACCCAAGAAAATAAATTATTAGTAAAACATCGTGACGATTTGAGTAAACAACAAGCTCTTTTAAAAATTGACCCGAAGTTAAAAGATATTTTAAAAGATGATTTATATATACATAATGATCCGAATCAAACGAAAGGTAAAAATACTCAAAATACCAAATCATTATTTATAGCATCAGTTATAACAAATGGAATAAGTAATATAGTAAACGTAGCAGGGGTATCTGCAGCTATAATCGGTGGTGGTGTAGCACAAATAATTTCATCAATAAATATAGGATTACAATCATTAAAAGGTTCTAAAGATTCAGTAAATCAGATTCAGGATAGAATAAAGTTAATTAAGGAGTTAAACCATAATATTAATCAAGAAAAACAAAAAACAGATATGGGTAATTATAAAAATATCCAAGAATTAGCAGAGATAGGATATAAACAAGCGGTTCAAACTGAAGCATTAACCGCTTTATTACAAGATAAGAATTACTTTAAATTTACTGATCAAGAAAAACAACAGAGATTTAATCAGCTTAGTGAAGAAATAACATTAAGGACAGCATTAGAATATGCTGATACAAAAAAAATAACATCACAAAATATAATAGTAGACATACTAAAAGATATAAATAGAACACATAATCCTTTTTATAAACAACCAGAACAAATAACTACCCATAAAAGCGTGTTAACAAAAGCAGTTGAAAATACAAATACTAATGATCATAAAGAATATAAAACGATACAGTTAAAAAAGAAATTAGAACTAAGCGGCACAGAAAATATAGTAAATAGAATCGGGAAACAATTAATTAATAACAATACTATTTCTAATAAAAATACAGATACGCCAAATAATTATATAAAAAGAATTACAAAAAAAGATTTAGGGTTAATAAGGTAAAATAGGAAATCATCAATAGCCCTCTTGCATAACCTAATCTTATAAAGAGGAAACACTCACCTTGCACTGCAACATACAAAAAGTATATGAGGATACGAGTACCGGATTGACGTATAAATATTTTTTTCTCTCAATTAGTTTATTATCATACTATTAACGTCATTAATGTATAGTAAAAATAAGCCAATAATAAGTTGTACTTCACTTCCTTATTTATCGTATAAAGCGAAATTTCCTATTGACTTTTATATAAAACAGTATAATTTCTTTACAATTTAACTTTTGTAAAGAAATTATGCTCGGCTATGAGAAAGAACAAAGAAGCTTAACACGTAAGCAAAAAGAAGCAATAGGATTAATATGTTTTGGAACATTTTTTGAGTATTTTGATTTAATGCTATATATACATATGGCAGTGAGTCTTCCCGATTAAGTGTGTAAACTTTTCCAAAAGCCTAGATTCTTTCGTCAAATTTTATTAAAAAATGAGCCATAGCCTTGTTCCAATTTGGTATGGACATGGACCATTTTTTGGTCATGTAATCAATTGCCAAATATAAGCTTTTAAAAACAGCATTATCATTTGGAAAAACACGTTTATTTTTTGTGACTTTTCGGAGTTGACTATTAACAGATTCCACAGCATTTGTTGTATAAATTATTTTCCGTATTTCTTCAGGGTATCCTAAGAAAATCATTAAATTATCCCAGTGAACATACCAAGATTTAGCAATTTGAGGATATTGTTTATTCCATTTAGATTCAAAAGCCTCTAAAGCGGAAAGTGCTTCTTTTTCTGTGCTAGTGTATAAATAGGTTTTAAATCACCAGCAAGCTCTTTCCGGTCCTTATATGATACATATCGTAAACTATTTCTAATTTGATGTACAATACATAATTGATGCTCCGTCTTTGGAAAAACAGCACCTATAGCTTCAGACATACCATTAAGGTTATCGCTACATGCTATCAGTATGTCTTGTATACCTCTATTTTTCATCTCAGTAAAATTTCCAAGCCAAAATTCAGCCCCTTCATTCTCACTGATCCATAATCCCAAAATATCTTTCCGCCCTTCTAAATCAATACCTAATGCAACATATACCGATTTATTGATAATCCGTTTATCCTGACGTACTTTTACTATTAAACAATCAAAAAATACTATAGCATATACTGGATCTAATGGACGGCTTTGCCATAGCTTAACATCCTCTATTATATCATCTGTGATTTGGCTAATTAAACTCTCGCTTACATCAGCTCCATATAACTCCTGAAGCTGTAATTTTATATCTGATAAACTCATACCTTTAGCATACAAAGATAGTACTTTATCATCAAAACCATCAAGCCTTCTTTGACGCTTTGCTACTAATGATGGTGCAAAACTGCTATTTCTATCTCTTGGCACTTCAATCTCAACAGCACCATTCTTTGTAATCAGATTCTTTGTGTTATAACCATTACGTGAATTCTGAGCATCACTTTGATTGTACTTGCTATATCCTAAATGATTATTCATCTCAGACTGTAGAGCTCTCTCTACAAGACGCTTGGTTATTTCTTTTAATAAACCATCTTCCCTGAATAATATTGATACATCTGTATCATTATTGATCAATAAATCTATCGCTTGTTCCATTGCAGCATTTTGTTTCTGTGTCATTGTAATTTCTCTTTTTGTTATATTTTCTTCTATACAACCTTTGAGAAATTTACACACTTATTTGGACAGTGCCATGGCAGTAGTTATCAATGAATTATTTTTTCCTAAAACTGATCCTCAAGTTGCTTCACTTTTATCTGCTGCCGCATTTTGTTCTACTTATTTATTAAGACCATTTGCGGCTTTGGTACTTGGATGGATAGGTGATAATATAGGTCGAAAAGCAACTGTTATTATTACCACATTTATAATGGCTATATCATGTTTTATTATGGCTACTTTACCTACTTATGCAGAAAAAGGCATAGTAGTTTCGTGGATTATGATAATTTGTCGTATGTCTCAAGGCGTATCTTCTATGGGGGAAATAGTAGGAGCAGAGTTATATGTTACTGAGACTACTAAACCGCCAGTTCAATATACCTATGTAGGTATAATAAATATAGCTGCTCAGTGGGGTGGCATTATGGCATTAGCATTTGGTATTATTAGTATTACTTATCTTTTCAATTGGCGTTATGCCTTTTGGGGAGGAACTATAATAGCTTTAGTAGGTTTTATAGCAAGAACTAATTTACGTGAATCAACGGAGTTTATAGATGCAAAACGTCGAATAAAAAACACTTTAGAAAATTTTGGAATAAATGATAAAGAATTATCATTTAAAGAATATGTAGAAGAGAAAATTAACATAAAAACTATTTTAGCTTATTTCTTTCTTGTAAATTCTGGGTCTGCTTGTTTTTATCTTACGTATATTTATTGTGCATCATTATTAAAAACAAATTTTAATTATACTGCACTTGAAATTATGAAAAATAATTTTTGTCTTGCTATTGCTCAATTAATCTTAATGATTACATTAGTTTTGTTAACAAAAAAATTTCATCCTCTTAAATTATTAAAAGTTAGAGCAATTATATTTTTAATTTGTATGCCCTCTAGCATTTATTTACTAAATAATATAACTACTTCTTCAAGTTTATCTAAAATTCAATTACTATTAGTTATGACGAGTATAACTACCAGTACTGCTGTATCAATACTTTATAAAAATTTTCCAATATTTAAAAGATTTACGTTTACTACTCTTATTTATGCGTTTTCATCAATTTTTATATACGTAGTTACTTCGTTTGGCATAGCTTACTTAGTAAATATGTTAGGAACTTACGGAATTCTTCTTATTATGATACCGGTGGGTGTAGCGTTCTACTGGGGAGTGACACATTTTGAATCACTTGAAAAAGTTCGTTATAATTATTAGAGTTAAAAATCTGTTCTTTCAAGTTTAATTCGCTTAAGTTAGTTTGTTGTTTAAATACATTCCAACAAAGTTGAACCAATATATATTCTATTTTATATATCTCAAGATATGCACAAACTTGTAAAAAGCTCATTAAAGTTTCTTTTATTATTTTTTTAGCTTTCTTAGGTGATTTAGCTCCTAAAGTCTGTATATTATGGGCTCTATCAAAAAGTTTTATAAGTGCTGTATTATATCTTTTCTGTTTAATTAATAGATTTAAGCTTTCTTCAGCAGTGATTTTTCCGTAAGGTTTAATTCTAGTTAGACCTTCTACATGTTTCGCTTGTTAGCAACGGAAGTAAAATGATACAGAGCAACGGATGAAAATTGATACAGTATTAAAGTAATATCTTCTGGATAAGGAGGTAATGAATAATGATAATACTGGAGCAAATAATGGAAATAAAAATATTGAATAAACATGGTAAGAGCCTAAGAAGTATAGCAAGAGAAGTAGGAGTATCAGTAAATACAGTACGTAAATATTTAAAATATGATGGTAGCCCTAAATATAAGGATAGGTCGGAGTTGGTAACAAAGCTTGCCCCATATAAAGACTACTTGAGTGAAAGAATAAAATCAGCCCATCCTGTATCTCTACCTGGTACTGTACTGTTTCAGGAGATAAAAGAGTTAGGTTACACAGGAGGGATAACCCAACTAAGGGATTATTTAAGAAGTATCAAGCCAGTAGCTAAACAGGAGGATATAATAAGATTTGAGACTGCTTCTGGTAAACAGATGCAAGTGGATTGGATAGAATTTCGTAAGGGGAAAGATCCTCTATCAGCTTTTGTGGCTACATTAGGATTTAGCCGAGCAAGCTATATAGAATTTGTTAACAATGAAAAACTTATAACACTAATAGAATGCCATAAGCGAGCATTTGATTATTTTGGCGGAGTACCGGAAGAAGTACTTTATGACAATATGAAGACAGTAATACTGGATAGGGATACATATGGTCCTTGGGATACACCGTTTTAATAAAGGCATGCTGGATTTTGCAAAACATTATAGTTTTCGATTAAAAGTGTGTAGACCTTATCGAGCACAGACTAAGGGCAAGGTTGAGCGATTTAACAGATATATAAGAGAAAGCTTTTATAATCCATTAGTAACAAAATTAAAAACTTCAGAGTTGGTGTTAGATGTGGATACTGCAAATTCGGAGGTACTAAAATGGTTACGTGATACTGCAAATCTGCGTGTACATAGAACAACAGGTGCAATACCTGCAGAAAGATTAAAACTTGAAAGGAATCATCTTCAACCACTACCATTGGATTATAGCGGTAGTCATCCTACAGTACTAGAGATTATGAGAGATAAAGGGGAACGATTTTCTACAGTTTCCTTACAACATTCCCTCTGCATATACCAAAGTATACTGGAGGCATTATGAACCTGCAGCACCAACGTATAGAAGAGCTGTGCCACTCTTTAAACCTTATGCAGATAGCTGAAAATTATCTTGATATTGCACAATCCTCTAGTAAAGAAGACTCAAGTTATACGGATTTCCTGGAGTCAATATTAAAAACAGAGCTATTGGCACGACAGCACAGGAGTAAATCAATACTCACCAAAATGGCAGGCTTCCCTGCTATCAAAACGCTGGATGATTTTGATTATGATTTTGCTACAGGAATAAAACACAAGGTTTTGGAAGGTTTAAGGTCTCTGTCTTTTGTAGAAAGACAAGAAAATATTATTCTGCTTGGTCCTTCTGGAGTAGGAAAAACCCATATAGCTATTGCCCTTGGTTATGCAGCAACACAATGCGGAATCAAAACTAAATTTACAACAGCTGCAGATTTGATGCTTATACTTAATGCTGGGCTAAACCAGGGAAACCTGGACTCCATATTCAAAAGAGTTATACTACCATATAAATTACTTATAATAGATGAGTTTGGGTATCTGCCGTTAAAACCGGAACAAGCTAATCTGTTATTTCAAGTTATAGCAAAGCGTTACGAAAAGGGTAGCATAATTCTTACAAGTAATCTGCCATTTGGACAATGGCATAATAGTCTTGCTCAGGATAGTGCTCTTACAGCTGCTATCTTAGATCGTCTGCTTCATCACTCCACTATACTCAATATTAAAGGTGATAGTTTCAGGCTTAAGGATAAAAAGAAGACTGGTCTTGTGCCAATAGAAATTATTAATAAACAGGAGGATAATTTTATGACTTAAATATCAGATAATTTTTTTTATGATACTGTATCATTTTTCAGCCGATGCTTATTAAATATCTGTATCATTTTTCGACCGGTGTTGACAATTGAATCCACTAATCGTCAAATTCGTAAAATTATTAAAAATAAAGGAGTGTTTCCAGATGACAAATCGATTCAGAAAATAATCTTTTTGGCGTTGACAAATGCCTCTAAAAAATGGACAATGCCTATTAAGAATTGGGCGATGGCTTTAAATCAATTTGCTATACTTTGTGATACTAATTTACAAAATTGGGCAAATGGAGAAGTCATACTTACACAAACTTCCTGACAGACTCCTTTAATACAAAAAACTACAGATAATCCATTAAAAGATAATCTTATTTACAATGAAAGGGGCAATCTAAAAACAGTCTTCTTTTTATTATTAATATCATGTGGTTGGCCAATATGTTTTTATTTTACTTATATTTATTGTGGTGAAATTTTAAAAAATTCTTTTAATTTTACAGCAGAAGCAGTTATTCATCACAATTTTATTGTAGCAATAGTAAATTTTTGTGCTTATTTAATATTAACTTATTTAAGTTATATTATATACCCATTAAAAATTCTTAAGATTAAATTAGTAATATTTTTTATTTTTGCTCTCATTTGTCATTATTTACTAAATAATATTACTACTTCTGTTCATTTGTTCTTAATTCAATCATTTGTAATGTTATTTTTTCTTAGTGCCAATCCAGCTATGCCAATTTTTCTAAAACATTTTCCAGTTTTTAAACGATTTAGAACAGCAAGTATAATTTTTGCTTTATCGACTGTTTCCATGAATATTATTATATCTTTTGGTCTTGTATATTTAACAAAATATTTTGGCCATTGGGGAATACAAATGATACTATTTCCAATAATAATAGGATTTACACTTGGATTAAATTATTTCAATAATTTAGAAAAAAATAAAACATCATGTTTATTTTAGAAACAAAAATAGAAGAATTTATTTTAAATAATTCAGATCTAAAAGATGTTCATGCTGCGACCATATTTGCTTTTGATGATAAAAAATTAATAACATCATTTTTTGGTAAAACACGATCTGAATCAGGTAAGTCAGAAGAAAATAATAGCATTTGGATCAGTTTAGGATTTAAAAGTAATAATCATTATCAATGGACTACTCCAGAAAGAATCGTTTCACCGCAATATTTCCGTGATCATCATATCCCTCTAAAGCAAGATAATGGGATAATCAGTTGTGGAAATCCAGTAATTACTTTCTTTAATAATCAGTTACTCATTTTTAGTAAAATTGGACCTTATCCAAGAACATGGAGTGGAATATTATCTCGTTCTTATGATCAAGGATTAACATGGCAAAAACCAGAACTATTATGGTATTCTAGGACCAGCACGTAATAAGCCACTAATTTATGAAAATAATATTTTATCTCCGTGTTCTCGAGAAAGTTGTATTGATGATTTTTCATATATAGAATATTCATCAGATTTACATACATGGAATTTAAGTAATCCTATATTACCATCCAACCCTCAAATTTTTCAAAAAGGTTACAGAGGTTTTATACAGCCAACTTTAGTTAGTAGTAATTTACCAAATAAAATCATAATGTTAGTAAGACCTAGAAAAACTGATTCCTTAATGTCTACTTACATACACAGATCAATATCCATAAATAATGGAATATATTGGAGTAATTTAGAACCAGTAAACTTATTAAACCCTGATAGTGCCATTGATGCCATTAATTTAGGTGATGATACATTACTACTTACATATAATCGAGTAATCAATAATCGTAAATCACGAAATATATTAAGTGTAGCTACATCCTATGATGAGGGGTTAAATTGGCACCCTATCACTATTAGAAATTCTATCTATCCTGAAGGGGATATAGAATATAGTAACATCCTATCTGAAGAATATTCATATCCTACTATTATTATGAGTCCTGATAACAATGAAATTCATGTAATATATACATTTAATAGAATTAACCTAAAGCATAAAGTATTTCAATTACTACCAAAATAATCTATTCTATAAATAATCAAGTAGTATGCTAAATTATATTTATAGCTTCAGTGTTGTGTTTAAAATAACTCCAAAATTTTCTAAGATTATTAGTGAACAATGTATTTTCCTTTAATCTATTTTGATGTGTAGCATTTAAACATAATCGATAAAAGTGTTTTTCTAATGATGAAATTCCAAGGTAAGGCATCAAAACAATAAAACTTATTAAAGTTTCAGTTATAATTTTTTTAGCTTTTTCAGGAGATTTAGCACCTATTGTCTGTATATTATGCAGTCTATCAAATAACTTTATCAGAAGTATATCATGTTTCTTCTCTTTGTATAACATCTCTACCATTTCAGCAGAACTAATCTTTATACCATTCTCCTTAATCCTTGTTAAATCCATCACCTGACTTGCTACTTTCCAACCAAATTCTTCAGCTACTTCCTCCTTTGTAAGTTCTGTATCTTCTATAGTATCATGCAATATAGACGTTACTATTACATCTGTTCTAAATAAGTAATCTGATATCATATATGCTACTTCTATCGGATGTGAATAAAATGGTTCTCCTGATTGACGCATCTGACTACCATGATATTTCTTAGCATAGTATATAGCTTTCTTTACCTCCAATACACTCACTGGTGGTACTTTTACTACACTATTTAAATATATTACTTTATCTAATAACTTCTTAGCATAAATACATATCTCAAAATTTGTTTGATAACCTTCTATCTTTTTCATTAATGCTTATTAATTATTTTCAATACTTTTTACCTAAATTTTCCAAGTATAGCTTAATGCGATAAGTTAGTAACTTTTTTAAGAGTGTAGTAAACAGCATCCAAAAATTGCTCAAACTTAGAGGCATTTTTTCTTATTTCATTTTTGATCTTAAACCAGTAATGCTCAATAGGATTTAAATCAGGAGAATAAGTGGGTAAAAACAAAATACTGCATCCAACAGATTCTATTAACCGCTTTACCTCTGAATTTTTATGAAAATTTATATTATCCATCACCACAATCTGACCATGTCTTAATTCTTTGATTAATATATCTCGTACATATGTTTCAAAAATATTACTATTGCAGTTACCATCAAATATTATTGGTGCTATAATCTCTTTATGACACAGGCCAGCAATCATACTAATCCTCGATTTATGTTGATATACTTTTTCGCCATAACATCTTTTACCAATAACACTCCATCCATATTCTCTACAACTATTATCCTCTATTCCTGACTCATCGATATACACCAAATCTTGTTTATCTATAGTTTTTATTTTTTCTATAAATTCATTCCTTAAACCAATATCTCTTTTGGGATGAAGATAAGTTTTTTTTATAACTATAGCCTAATTTATTTAGTAACCTTGATATCGTACTTGCAGATATTTTTTGATTCCAAATATTTGCCAGTTCTATAGTCGTTTTATCACAATTTAATGCTATGAATTTTTTGAATCCTTCTATATCTCTTATTATTCTTCGATGTCCTGTATGATAACCGCTTCTAGCCTTTACATCACCAGTGCATTTCTTCAATTTCTTCCATTCTATTATAGTAATAGAAAATAGATTAGAAACCTCCTTAATTGTTTTCCCTGTTTCTATACTCTTTATTACAAGTACTCTTAAATCATATGAATATGCTCTTGCCATTGGGTTTCTAGCAAGATTACACTAAATAATTCTAAAAGTCACTATCTTATCTCACTAAGCTATAATCCTATATCTTTTGATTATATAATTATATTATATATATAACAGCTGTGATTTTTCCACCAGCATATGATCCAACAAAAAAGTCAGTTTTTCATACCTACCACTATGCTCGTTCAGCAACATTGTTATCAATCTCTATTTTACCATTATCTAAAAACCTCATTACAGAGTTGCCTCATTATTTAGAGAACATAAGCAATAGCTCTATTCTTGGTATTTTTTTAAGTAGTATATGATACAATATCTCCTGTTAACTCTGTTGGTTTTATAAAAAAATTATCTTGTTGAACCGTAAAAACAAATTCATTATTAACAAAACAGTTATTTTATTGTTGTTTATCTTGTATACCAACATCATAATTACTGAGTCTTGTTAAACCATCTATTGGTATAACAGCATCAAAGGATTTTATTATATTAGATCTCTTGCGAAACTAGAGTTTAAAGAATAAAAGTTAGTTGTAACTTCATATACTTTGATCTTACATTATAACTATGTCTATAAATCACACATTTTTTCCACTATATTCCACAATTTAACTGATACGTAAATCACCGCACAAATTGATTATACTGTCTGTCTGATCATCTGGTAACATTGTTTCTAAATTAATGTCTGCACCGCCTAATATGAAAGATTTTAAAATATTACAATTGTTAAACTCCATAATACTGTTTAATACTGTTTCACCACTATTATTTTTAGTATTGATATCAGCACCATTGTGAATTAGCAATGATACTAAATCTAAGCTATTAAATATAACAGCATAGTGTAATGGTGTTTCACCACTATTATTTTTAGCATTGACATCAGCACCATAGACCATTAGCAATGATACTAATGCTAAGTTATCAGACTCAACAGCATAGTGTAATGCTGTTAGACCATCATCAGTTTTAGCATTGACATCAGCACCACGAACCATTAGCAAAGATACTAAATCTAAGCTACCCAAGTCAACAGCAAAGTGTAATATTGTTTCACCACTATTAGTTTTAGCATTAACATCAATACCCTTGTGAATTAGCAAAGATACTAAATTTAAGTTACCAGATTCAACAGCATAGTGTAATGCTGTTAGACCATCATCAGTTTTAGTATTGATATCAGTACCATTGTGAATTAGCAAAGATACTAAATTTAAGTTACCAGACTCAGCAGCAAAGTGTAATATTGTTTCACCACTATTAGTTTTAGCATGAATATCAGCTTTATTTTTAATCAACCAATTTACTAAATTTAAGTTACCAGACTTAGCAGCAAAGTGTAATATTGTTTCACCACTATTAGTTTTAGCATGAATATCAGCTTTATTTTTAATCAACCAATTTACTAAATTTAAGTTACCAGACTTAGCAGCAAAGTGTAATATTGTTTCGCCACTATTAGTTTTAGCATGAATATCAGCTTTATTTTTAATCAACCAATTTACTAAATTTAAGTTACCAGACTCAGCAGCAAAGTGTAATATTGTTTCGCCACTATTAGTTTTAGCATGAATATCAGCTTTATTTTTAATCAACCAATTTACTAAATTTAAGTTACCAGACTTAGCAGCAAAGTGTAATATTGTTTTAGCATTATTGACATTAGCACCATTGTGAATTAGCAAAGATACTAAATCTAAGTTACCAGACTCAACAGCATAGTGTAATACTGTTTCACCATTATCGGTTTTAGCATTAACATCAGCACCATAGGCAATTAGTAAGTATACTAAATCTGGGCTACCATAATCAACTGCAGAATATAATATTGTTTCACCACTATTAGTTTTAGCATTAACATCAGCACCATGGGAAATTAGCAAAGATACTAAATCTAAGTTACCATCATAAACTGCATAGTGTAATGCTGTTAGACCATTATCAGTTTTAGCATTAACATCAGCACCATAGGCAATTAGTAAGTATACTAAATCTGAGTTATTAAAACTAACAGCATAGTGTAATACTGTTTCACCATTATCGGTTTTAGCATGAATATTAGCTTGATTTTCAATCAACCACTTTACTAAGTGTAAGTTACCAGACTTAACAGCATAGTGTAATACTGTTTCACCATTATCGGTTTTAGCATTAACATCAGCACCATTTTTAGCTAATAATTTCGCTAAATCTAAGTTACCATTCTTAGCAGCACAGTGTAATGATATTACACCATGACAATTTGTAGCATTAGGATTAGCACCATGTGTGATTAATAATGGCACTGATTCTACACAGCCAAGTTGAAGTCCAAGACGTAATAACTGGTCCTTATTACTATCTGATATATCATTTATTCTCTTATTCAGCTCTGATGGATCTACTAATAAGGTTATTATAGGAAGCATTTGAGTAATGTTTGTGTTTATAGTAGTTGATAAAAATTCCTTTTGACCATATTGTTCCAAAACAACTTTATCGTTTATGGTAGCCAATAATGTATTGTATGTTGGTGAGGGTGGCTTAAATATTGATCTGATATTGGAGTCTTCATGTCTCTTTGTATAAGTTATAGTTGCCGGAAAAGCACATTCAGCTAATATTGGTTTGTAAGTGATGTTAATAAAAACACTATTATGTTCGAATAGCTTAAATATTGATCTGATATTGGAGTCTTCATGTCTCTTTGTATAAGTTATAGTTGCCGGAAAAGCACATTCAGCTAATATTGGTTTGTAAGTGATGTTAATAAAAACACTATTATGTTCGAATAATAGATT
This sequence comes from Rickettsia felis URRWXCal2, assembly GCA_000012145.1. GTDB lineage: Bacteria > Pseudomonadota > Alphaproteobacteria > Rickettsiales > Rickettsiaceae > Rickettsia > Rickettsia felis. The sequence continues at coordinate 405,840 of CP000053.1, read as the reverse complement.
ACTTGCCGGAATCTGTACTACTGCTAAAGGTACTAATTTATATTCTACAGTATTACTCAAATTGAGATTTATATTTAGAAAAAAGTTGTAAGGTATAGTATTAGTGTCTTTTATCAAAAGTGATAAATTATTATTATAATACGTTATATATTCTGGGGTAGTGGTACGAGACAATGTACATGTCGTAATGTCATTGTCAACAAAATTAGTACTATGTTGAGTGTATTGTGTAAATGAAGGAATAGTATTATAGTCAGTATACAAGTTATTATTTATCGTACTAGTAATAGTTACTATGCTTACATAAACACTGAGTATCCTATTACTATAACTTAATGTGATATTAAATAATACCACACTAACATTATTATTAGTACGAGATACATAATACTTATTTACTTTGTAAGTGTGATGTGCACTACCGTATTGTGTTTGCCTATGCATAGTGGTAGAGCGTATTTGAAGTTCAATATTACCTTTATTACCACCTGATATGACTAAATGTATTGATTGATATCCATTATTCTTGGGATATCTAATATAATCAACAAACTGTGATGTTATGGTATTATAATGTAGATGAATTAATTTAGAAACGTCGTAACATGCTTTTTTATTTGGTACAATTGCTCTAAAAGCAAGAATATCATTAAGTGCTGTAATATGGATATCTTTAACAAGTGTTTTTATCCATATAGAATATGGGGACTTAATTCTGTAGCTTAGGCTTGCTTTTATATTTAGTTTTCTAAATATATTTCCGAATTGTTGTTCTATATTGTGAATTATATTATCTATGTCAGGATATAGCCAATACATATAATGAAGAATTCTATTACGTTCTTCAGGATATTGAATCTTAAAACATAAATCTTGTAAAAGATAAGCAAGGTCATTGTGTGCTGTATATGATAAAAGATACGGAATATAACAATTAGTGATGATCTCTGATATATGCTGAGCATTGGTATTATTATACTCAAGGTTAAAGATACTCACCTTATGTAATAATGGAACAAGCGAAGTTAATATTGCCGTTTCCTGTAGTTTGGGATTAATAGTTAGTAACAACTCATGAAAATGAATATATTGCTCAGCATATGGTTTATAGTGAATAGTAGATAATTTATTAATAACATCAACTAGATATATAATATTATTATTAAAATGATTATAATCTTCTAGATTAAGATGTTGTATATTTTCATGTAATAGTACTGCTGTGAATGAGGAAGAATCTAGTTGCAATGCTTTTGTAATGGTATGTATTTGGTCAGGATAGGTTGTTTTATCATAGCAGTATTTATGGTATAACTCTAAAGCTTGATTAATGCATGAATTATTGGTGATATTTTGATATAACATTATTTATTAAGCATCTGTGAAAGTGTTGCAAGATAAAAAATTTTTAACCACACTATAAAATCTATATCCTGAAATCGTAATACTTTCATTCTGAAATAAAAATTTTATCTTGCAACACTCTCAGTACATTTAATTTTTTGTAATTTGCAGCTATATTTAAGCAATGTGTATATAATTGCCTTGCAACTCTCGGTACCTTGAGATAAGTAGCAATAGTCAGGAAAGATTGTAAAGTTTCTAAAATTGTTTTCCATCCTTTCTCAGGAATTTTAGCTCCGACTGTTTGTATATTATGTAATCGACCAAATAATTTAATTAATAGCAACTCTTTTTTCTTTTGCTGATATAATATTTTAACTATTTCTGCTGAACTAATTTTTTTATCATTTTTAACTCGTGTTAAATCTTCAACCTGATTGGCAATTTTATAGCCAAATTCTTTTACAATCATTTCTTTAGTAAGTAACGTATCTTCAATACAATCGTGCAATATGCTAGTTACTATGATATCTGTTCTAAATGGCTTTGTTCGGAAGGGTATGTATTGTGATCTTTTAGACGTAATTATCCTATTTTGACTGCAACACACTTACCAAATGAATTCCATAAATTTATAATATTGGTAATAACAATTGCTTCACGTTTTTGTGATGATATTTTTTTAGTTAATATAGATGAACCAATACATCTCTTAATTCTTGAAATTTGAGCTTCAATTAGTGCCCTAACTCCATAACAGTATTTTTTATAAAATGCATAAATGTTACTTTTTTACTAATATAACGTACAACCTTATCATGCCATATAGTGTTATCTTGACCATATATTTTAGCATTACGTGGGGGAGGAATTACTGGAGTAATACCACGATTACTCAATTTCTCAACTCCTTCAATACTATAGTAAGCACCATCAGCAATTACTCTATCTGCTGATATATTCCCTGGTATTAAGTACTCTAACATCTCTATATCAGCAGTATGGCAATCAGTAATCTCAACATTATGAATATTCATTGCAGGATCTATAGAAATATGCATCTTCTGCCATGGCTTATTCTTACAGACTTTATTGTATTTCGTTGCATACCAGTTACTAGCTGTATTAAATCTAAGACCTGTGCTATCTAGTATCAGAGATATAGCTTCGCCATTCTTGATACGACCAGCAAGTTTATTGCAAAACTGTTTGACCTCTAATGGTATCTGTGAAAATAAATCACATAGATGACCAAAACTTGGTACTGGAATCTCAAGACCCTTGCCCCGCCATAGATCCTCAAAGTAACCTGTTATTTGACGCTGCCCAAAACCAAATAAACGATATAATGTATAAATTAGTTGTATATATGGTACTTGGTATGTCGTTGCCCTCCCAGATTCTCCCTCTACGTAAGGTTGGGCATTAATGAACAAAGACTCTAAATCACCTTCAGGGAAATACAGGCTGACCATCCCTCTTTTTCTTAAACTATCGTTATATTGTGACCAATTGGTTATTTTATATCTCGGCTTATCTATTTTTCTTGGCAAACCTGTTTTTGTTCTTTCTTTGTATGGCATTTTTAATTTATAACTTATCTATTCCAGAATATCATATACTATTCCCTCTATACTTTATAGATGCTTTTAATACCCTTCCGAACAAAGCCGGTTAACTGCAATTTTTCTCTTGCCTCATGAACATCAACATCAGGTAATGAAATGCTATGCTTTTTTACTTTTAGTTTACCTTTAGCATATGATAATGCTTCTTGCATTCCTATTAATATACTTTCCTCTGTTTGATTAAGTTTTTTATTATTCATTTTTACCTCTACTCATATATAATTTTATCAGCTCTTCACTGAGTATTTTTAATTTATTACAACTATCCTGACTAATGTTTTCTACTTTACTTTTTATAAAACCGGTTATTAAAAATACCGGCATATTTTCATTATGGAAAAATAAATTATCCTCATACCGCCACTTTTTCCTTTATTATTACTACCGAGAGCAAACCTCAATTTTCTTATTCCGCCCCACAATATCCCCCTGCTCAGGATTAGCAGCAATATAATTTACTATTTCTGTGTATTCTTTTTCATTCAAAAAAGCCTTAGCAAATTTTTGAAATTCAGGCAGCTCAATAACTGTAATAAGTTTTTTGTTCATAAAAGTAATGGTACGCCATTAGCGTACAAAAATCAATAGATATTTTTTATAAATAGCAAAGATAAAAACTAATTAATTGACATTTAAATCCATTATATGTATATTACTAAGGCTTATTTACATATTAAAAATTTTTAATATGTAAGCTATATGAATATTAAACAATATTAATGGATTAAATTATGCCAATACTCCGCGTACTAACAGCAACACCAAAAAGCATTTTTAGTAAATTTACTTATAAATACGATTTAGCTACTACTATACGGGCTTATAATGCTGTAAATAATACCTCTAGATGAAGCTTTCAAAACTTCATTACAAAATAATTCTTACAAAACTGCAAAACTACTACTTTCATCAGGTCAACTTAATCTTAATTATAAGGACGCCGAAGGAAATTCAGTTTTAATGAATATACTTCAATCACAAAATACTCCTCTACTAAAAAATTATTTTAGCAAGGCAAAAGTAGAAACTGATTTTAAATTATTTCCTTTAATACCTAATAATAGCGGTCATACAATTTATGAGATTGCTGCTGCAACAAAGGATCAAAAAGTTTCAAAAATTCTTCATAATAAAATAGCAGAGCTTTATGATCTTAATAAAATAGAAACCTAATCTTTAGTAAATTTAGATTCACCACCAGATTACAATTCGGTTTACTATAATTCTAACACGGGATATCCTACACAAGAGCTAGAAGCAATTGGAGAAATGCCATCAGCCCCATCAGATCAAGAATAGGAAATAATACTAATAGTAGTTTTTTAGATATCGTGGTCAAGCCAGCCTTGTTGCATGGCTCGGTTTTTCTGTCATTGCGAGAAGAATTACATAGTAATTTGACGAAGCAATCCAGTAAAAAATTCTGTAAATCAGAATTTTTTTATTATTTTAGCTGGATTGCCGTGCTCCCTACGGTCGCTCGCAATGACGATTAGGAAGCCATACAACAATGCCAAACAGTGACATATTTAAATTAAACCAGCTCACTTACTTGCGATTTGGCAAAAAGCTTTATCTGAAAGTTAACAAAATTTAAATTACCTTTTGAACCTATTTCTGCAAATTTATGAGCTTTAAGTAATAGATCATAATCTTTCGCCAAATCAGCAAAGAAAAACTCCATTTCACCACTTTGTTTTACTCCTAAAATCTCACCGCTACCTCGAAGTTTTAAATCCTGCTCAGCGATATAAAACCCATCATTAGTTTGTTTCATTATCTCAAACCTACCTCGTGCAACTTTTCCAAGCCTTTTAGGATTATAGAGCAATATACAATATGACTGCAAAGAGCCTCGCCCTACTCTACCTCTAAGCTGATGAAGCTGAGCGAGACCAAACTGCTCAGCGTTTTCGATAACAATTAAAGTTGCTTCAGGTACGTCTATTCCGACTTCAATAACAGTTGTTGCAACTAATATCTTAATTTCACCTTCCTTAAACTGCTTCATTATTTGGTCTTTCTGCTCGTTCTTCATCTTACCGTGAATAATACCGACATAACCTCGGTAAATATTTTCAATCGAATCAAAACGATTCATCACATCCATTAATAAACCATCCTCTTCCGGCCCTTCTTTCTCTCCCTGCTCTATCAATGGACATATCCAATATACTCGCTCACCTGCTACAAGCTTCTTATTTATCGCTTCGATAATATGTTCTATCTTATTAACTGACATGGTGTTCGTAGCGATAGGCAAACGATTTTTCGGCTTACCCATTAGCTTTGAGATAGTCATATCACCAAACATAGTAAGTGCAAGACTCCGAGGAATCGGTGTTGCAGTCATAACTAAAACATCGGGATTTACTCCTTTATTTATTAGATTCAAACGCTGCTGCACTCCAAATCTATGCTGCTCATCAATCACTATATAACCTAGCTTCTTAAAACTTACTTTCTCTTGAAATAACGCGTGAGTACCGACTAATATATCAATCTCACCGTTTTCAAGTTGTATCATAATATTTTTACGAGCTGCCCCCAGTATTTTACCTGTAAGTAATCCGACTCTTATATTAGTATTTTTTAAAGCTTTAACAAAAAACTCATAATGCTGATTGGCAAGCAAATCGGTTGGAGCCATAAGCGTTGCTTGAAACCCTGCTTCCACCGTATTTACCATCGTAAGCAAAGCTACCAAAGTCTTACCTGAGCCGACGTCACCTTGCAACAATCTCATCATTTCTACTTTATCGCTTTGCTCAAGTTCTATTTCTTCTATAACCTGCTTTTGATAGGAAGTTAGTTCAAACCCTAACTCATTTAATATATTTGCTTGAATGCCGGCAGCTTTAGGGTAAATATTACCTTGTTTTCCGGCAATTTGCGTGCGTACATTTAAAAGAGATATTTGATTAGCGATGAGTTCTTTGGCGGCTAGTTGTTTTTTGGCAGCCACGGTGTCATCCCGCGGCCAGACCGCGGGATCCATTTTTTCCGGATTCCCGCCTACGCGGGAATGACATAAGGGGCGGGAATGACATAAAGAGTGCAACATTTTCAAACTCTGCAATACCTCATCCAAATAATCCTTTACCTCCTTATCTTCAAGCCCCTTGCACTTCTCTTCAAAGATATCCATCGCTTTTATGATATATGAATATAGCTGCTTGTTACTAAGTAAATATGTCAGGGAATAAATCGGCTCTATTTCTTTTGCGAGTTTAGGATTCGTAACAAATTCAGGATGCGAAATCTGTAAGTAATGATCAAAAAATTGTACTTTACCGCTAATAATATGAGAAGTACCAACTTTCAGCTTATTAAAAATAAACGGTGGAGGCCTATGAAAAAACACTAATAACAACGAACCAGTATCATTGCTAGCCGTAATCTTTAAAGGCTGATTACCTTTTTTCGGTAAATTAACGCTCTCAATTACGACTTCCGTTTGGATTATTTCGCCGTCTCTAACTCCAGTTAAATTAGGCGATAATATTTTATTTTGATATGAAACCGGTAGATAAAACAGTAAATCACGAATATTGTCAATACCGAGCCTCTTAAGAGCCGAGACGGTATCTTCACGTATATTGATGAACGTTTTTACAGGAGCAAATAAAAATTTTTCTAAAATAGAGAGCATATACACTTCTGATAAATCAAGATATTCTAAATTATTTTGCTAAGAAAATTAATAAGAATTTTTTGTTTACATGATTATATTTTTTTGCTATTTTACAAAAAAATTAAATGGAGGTTAATATGTTAACTAATCAACAAGAAAATTTAGATCCTGTATTATTACAGAATACAGCTAAAGAATTAGGAAGTAATTTCCAAAAAGCATTGGATGAAGATAATGTAGAAGATTTTAAAAAATTAATGTTTGAAATGATTGATTTTATCAATATGTCAAGTATACAGCCTAACTTTAATATAATATTAGATGAAAAAAGCCTTATAAAAATCGCTAAACTTGCTCCTATCACCTCCCTAGCTTTTCTTACTAAGATATGTTTACCCTCAGAACAATCACACTCCTCTATTATATACAAAGCTTTAACAGATTGTATCCAATCTCAAGAAATAACAGGGACTCAAACTTTTGTATCGTTATTATTCCGCTTAACAGGTAATGACATTAAAGATGATAATAAATACCTTTATGAAGGGTTGAAAACAGGAAATATAGAAATAGTAAAGAATCTGTTAAGCTATATTAACTTAGATCAAGAGGCATTTAATATAGCTATGGAGAAAGGAAGAGCAATTAAAGATTTTATATGTCAAAGAGATGAAAAACTCTACCATGGTGGATTTTTTAAGCAATACCTCGCCAGCGAAACACAAGTAGATATTACAGGGGATTCAGAAAGTCATCCGGAATAAATATACTAAAGCCGTCATTGCGAGGAAATTACAAAGTAATTGACGAAGCAACCTCAGGCAAAACTCCTGAGATTGCCACGCTCCCTACGTTCGCTCGCAATGACGGAAAAACCGGTCCACGCAGGCAATACTGCTTCGCAATGACGTTTTTTGCAATGCTTATAAATCTAATTTTAGTCCTGCTCTAAGAATAGCTGAAGATTTTAAAGGCATACCTTCGATAAATCCGGCTGTTTTGTAACCGCCTGAGCCGACTATCTTAAATGTTTCATTTAAGCTAAGCTCAAAATTAACTGCCCCAAGTCCGCCTTGCTTACAGCTCTCTTTTAAAGGAGTAGCGGTTAACATTTTAGGCTGATTCCAAAATGCTGCTTCTAAACCTAAACCGACAAAATCAAATGTGACTAAGTTATTAGCTTTAACTCCAACACCGTAAGACTTAAATTTCTGATTTTTGCCGTAATTAATATTAACTTGAATATATTTATTATCAACAACAAAATGGTTAACTAAACCACGCTCTAAACCATATGGAGCAAGTATTGCTCTAGTCGCAGGTAATATTTAACCGGTCCTAATTCAATCATCGGAATATCATTTAAGTTAGTATTCATTACAAATGAATAACCTGAATAAACTAAAAACGGATCAAATAAATCTAAATAAGCATATGAACGAATTTTATTTTTAGTAATATAATTTTTACCGTATATGGAGTTAATCGCTTTTACATATGCATTTATATCATTACCGTCTTTATCTTTACCGTCAAACTTAGTACTAAAAATATAACTTGCTTGATCTAGTCTTGTCCATAAATAACCTATACCATAAGTAGGATTAATTTTGTTAATTGTCATATATCTATCTTTAATATTTTCAGATAACAAATAGCTTGCTTGAATCCCACCTGTATCTATAGCAATTTGCTTATGAATTTGCAAAGAATTAAAATCTTTAGTTTTAAAATATGTTGTACCCTCAAAAGGATCTACTTCATATTTTGTTACTTTTAAGTCAAATTCTCTTGCTCTTGCTCCATGACCTCCTATTTCATGATTACCTACCATAATCCAAGATGTAGCAGTAAATCTTGTAATATAACTTAAGATTTTCATAGCTATATTATCTGAATCGGCAAACATAGCATCATCTAATTGACGATAACCTTCAATCAATGACATAGCAGCATCACTACTTGTTCTTGAGGACATATCTTTATCATAAGTAATTACATAGCTATAATTTTTTTTAGAATTTTCTTGAATTGTCATATCGTCATCAATATTTGATGCAGTTGCTAATACTGATGATGAATATAAAAGACAAGCAGCAATAGTTAAATTTAATTTATTTAATTTCATAGTATCATTAATTTTTATCAATCATAAGTAGCTACAATATATACTATTTTAAATTTGTAAAGTATTTTTTTAATATACCAAACTTGTGTATGTCCTTGACTTCTTTTGAAAATCCTCCTAATTTCTTAAATAATAGATATTAAATAATTTTAAATTTATGAATAAAATCTATCCTTCGGCTGAAGCTGCTCTTGAAGGACTTCTTTATGACGGCATGACTATAATGTCGGGCGGATTCGGTCTATGCGGTATTCCTGAAAATTTAATAAATGCACTTCTTAACAGCAATGTTCAAAATTTAACGATTATAAGCAATAATTGCGGTGTTGATAATTTCGGACTTGGGCTTCTTCTTCAAACTAAACAAATAAAAAAAATGATTTCTTCGTATGTCGGAGAAAATAAGATTTTTGAGCAACAATATCTTGATAAAGTACTTGAGCTTGAATTAAACCCACAAGGAACTTTAGCTGAACGAATTAGAGCTGGTTGCATGGGAATTCCGGCTTTTTATACTAAAACAGGTATAGGTACAATAGTCGAAGAAGGTAAAGAAACAAAGGAGTTTAACGGCGAAAAATATATCATGGAAACAGCGTTGCAAGCCGATCTTGCTATTATTAAAGGCTTTAAAGCTGATAAAAGCGGCAACGTGATTTACAATAAAACTGCACGAAATTTTAATGCAGCCATGGCAGGTGCCGCTAAAGTTACAGTTTGTGAAGTAGAGGAAATAGTTGAGGTAGGAGAACTTGACCCTAACAATATACACACACCTAATATTTTCATACAGCGATTAATAATAGGTGAAAAATATGAGAAACGTATTGAGCAATTAACCGTCAGGGAAAAATAAGATATGGCTTGGAGCAAAGAAGAAATTTATCAGATAACCGCAGAGGAACTTAAAGACGGATTATATGTCAATCTTGGTATAGGTATGCCTACGCATGTAGCAAATTATATACCTAAAGGAGTGAATGTAATATTTCAAAGCGAGAACGGTATGCTTGGTATGGGACCTTTTCCGTATAAAGGTGAAGAAGACCCTGATTTAATTAATGCCGGTAAGCAAACTATTACTGCTATTCCTGAAAGCAGCTATTTCGATAGTAGCTTTTCATTTGGGATGATTAGAGGTTCGCATGTCGATTTAACTATTTTAGGTGCTATGCAAGTCTCACAAAAAGGCGATCTTGCCAACTGGACTATCCCGGGTAAAATGGTTAAAGGTATGGGAGGAGCTATGGATTTGGTCGCTAACACCAAAAGAGTAGTTATTATAATGGAACATAACGCAAAAGACGGCGGTGCTAAATTATTAAAAGAATGCAGCTTTCCGTTAACAGGTAAAAAAGTAGTTAACAGAATAATTACCGATCTTGGAATTTTTGATATTGATAAAGATGAAATGATATTAGTTAGAAAGGCTGACGATGTTACTATTGAAGAAATAAAGTCTAAAACTGAAGCCGAGTTTATTGTAGGCTTATAGGAGAGGTGTGGTTTCGTATATCAGTAGTTTAGACGTCATTGCGAGGAAATTTACAATAGTAAATTGACGAAGCAATCTCAGGAGTTTGTTATTATTTCATCAGATTGCCACGCAGCCTACGGCTGCTCGCAATGACGATTTAGTTGTAATATTTATATGGAGAATAAAATGGTTAAAGTAGCTATCGTATATTATAGCGGGTACGGTCATACTGCAAAAGTAGCTGAAGAACTACACAAGAGCGTAAAAGAAGCAGGAGCAAATGTTTCTATTATACCAATAAATAAAGACAAACCTGATAATATAGATTGGGATTTATTAGATAATGCGGATGCTATCGTTTTTGGAGTCCCAACCTATATGGGTAGCTTAGCCGGTCCGTTTAAAACATTTATGGATTCTACCTCGGCAAAATGGGCCGAGCAAAAATGGAAAGATAAAATAACAGCAGCTTTTACTAATTCCGCTTCTTATTCAGGCGATAAGTTATGCAGTATTCAGCAGCTATTTCACTTCGCTATGCAGCATTGTATGATTTGGGTTGGACAAGCTGAAGCTGCCCCCAATTTTGCCGATCATGAGATGCCTGATCCGGATAAAATTAACCGCTTAGGTAGCTGGTCAGGACTTATGACGCAATCTAACCACAAATCCTCTCCTGATATTACTCCTACCGTGGGCGATTTAAAAACTGCTAATTTATTTGGTAAAAGAATAGTTGAAGTAACTAAGAAGTTTAAAGGATAGATTTATATGGTGTTTTATGTCATTCCCGCAGAAGCGGGAATCCAAAAAATAACTTTAATACTGCTATAAAATTACTATTAATTGATAAAATAAACCTAAAAAAACAAGGTTTTTACTTCCTTCCCGCTTCCGCGGGAATGACATAGAGCCGGTTTTTTGAGCCATGCAACAAGGCCTACGGCTCCTCGCAATGACGGCTTAGGTATCCACGCAACAAAGCCTGCAACCTACGCAAAGAAATAATATCTTAATTAACTTCTAACAAATGATGGTTTTTGTGAACTCCTATTACTTAGAATTTTTTGAGCATGCGTAGTCGTTTTAGCATCTCGTTCTCCTCTAGTTTTTAGAGCCTTTGGTTTATTGCTATTAACACTAGCATCACTCCAGTTACCACTATCGCTTTCACTGCCACTACTGCTACTACTATCACTCATCTCCATAGCAACTCTTCGTGCTAAAATTGATGCAACTCCATTAGGTTTGCTAACATTCTGAGCAGGCTTACTATGCGAATGTGCAACCGGTTTTCCTGTATTAGGATCAAACTCAACTTTTCTTAGTTTGTGTTCACCTCTTATAGACTGCAGCAATAAGTCTCTAGAATCTTGTGTCTTAACATCCGTTTTTTCAACTTTTCTTAGATTTTTTGGGCCTGCTATTTCTCTCATTAAATCAGAAGTATCTATAGAAGGACGTGGTTGATTTTCCAGCTTTTTAACCGTAGTAGTAACTCCTACAGGTTTAGATAATGTCTCAGTCTGAGCCGGAGCCATAGTAGGCATAGGCGGTGGTGGTGGCGGCAGAATGTTATTTTTCGATAAAGGAGGTGGCGGCGGTGGTGGCGGAATGTTATTTTTCGTTAAAGGAGGCGGTGGTGTTACATTATTTTCCAAAGGTTTAGCTATGGACGAGGTGGTTAATATTGGCTCCTTTTTTGAAGTCATATGATTTGCAAGATTACTTACTATCTTTTGTAACTCCTCATTGTCAGGTAACTTTGCAATTATATCATTAATATTTCTTTCTTTATTTTCAATTAATTCCTCAAATTTATGCTTCGTTTTATATAATTGTTCATCAATCTTTCTAATTGCTCTAGTATTACTTTCTTTGTTTTTTGCTAAAACCTGCTCACTATTATTTACAAAAACATTTTTAACATTTTGCCAAATATTATTTAATTTTTCAAAAAATGTATAAGGTATTTCTTCCCTAATTTCAGCAACCTGTTTTTGTATTTCCTTAAGTTCTTTGATATTAGAATTCTCGGATATTAAATTTTGGATGTTTTGTTTTGTAGCATTTAAAGAATTATATTGTTTCTCTAGTTCTTCAGCCTTAATAAATTGTAAGGGATTTGTCATATTTAGAGCTGAAAATCTTTCAGGTTTACTCTTATAACTAAAATATACTTCCGATAATCTTTCTCTTTGTTCTTTAGATAAATCTTTCTTTGTTAAATCCTTAAAATTTTTTTCGATTTCTTCTTGTAATTCTTGCTTTAAAGGTGCAGATTTTTCCGCTATATTATATATCTTATTATCAATATCTTTTAATATTTTGTTATTATACTTTATTGCTTCATTTGTTAACTGTTCTTCACTTTTTACAAAAATATACTTTACATTAGAAACTGTTTTTACAAGTCTTTTAAACCAAGGCAACGATCTATTATGTTCTTTTTCTAGTTCTTTAGTTTCATTTTGTATTTCGATTAAACCTTGCAACTTCTTATTTTGTTCGCATAATTCATTTACTTGGCTTAATATAGTATTTAAAGCATTATTTTCTTGTGCTAATAATTTATTTATATCTATTTCTTTAGCCACGCCATACACCTACTATAAATTAATGTCGGCATTATAGTAAATTTCTTGTACAAAAGCAAGAGAAAGTTAATATATTCTCAATAAATGAGAAGTAGATAGACGAAGTTCAACTTGGAAAAGAGCAAGGAGTTTGTAAGCCGAGGAGCGGAGCGTATAATAATACGTGAGCATCCGAAGACTTACAAAGACGACGCAGCCAATTTTTCAAGTGGGACGAGTATATCATTAACGTAATTTTAAGGATGATAAGCCTATAAGAGCAAATATAACCGAGATAATCCAAAACCTTATTACGACTTTTGATTCTGCCCAACCGTGCTTTTCAAAGTGATGATGGAGCGGTGCCATTTTAAATATTCTTTTTCCTTTGGTAGCTTTAAAATAATATACCTGTAAAATTACGGATGCAGTTTCAATAACAAACAAGCCACCAACAATAGCTAAAACTATTTCATGCTTAGTAATGACACTAATAATGCCAAGTACACCACCAAGACTTAGACTACCGGTATCGCCCATAAAAACTTCTGCCGGTTGTGCATTAAACCACAAAAATCCAAGACAGCTACCGACTAACCCCGCACATAACACCGTTAACTCTCCGGTATTCGGTATATAGGTTAGTTGCAAGTAGTTTGAGTAAATTAGATTTCCTACTAAATAACTTATTAAAGCAAAAGAACCGGCAGTAAAAGCAATAGGAACGGTAGCAAGACCATCAAGCCCATCCGTTAGATTCACGGCATTAGAAGAGCCGACTATAACAAATATAGCAAAAACTATATAAAAATAACCAAGATCCAAACTTAAATTTTTAAAAAACGGTACGTTAAGTAAATGACTTGGATTTTTATCTAGATATTCTAGTAAAATACATATGATTAAACTGATAATTCCTTGCAGTAAAAGCTTACTTTTTCCCCTTACCCCGTAATGGTTATTTTTAGTTACCTTAGCATAATCATCCATAAATCCTATAATACCGAAGCTAATAAAACCAAATAACGTAATCCAAATATATTTATTAGTTAAATCAGCAAGTAGTAAAGTAGAAAGACAGCTAGACAAAATAATCATAATGCCTCCCATAGTCGGAGTACCTGCTTTTGTTTGATGCGATTCAGGTCCGTCTGAGCGTATAGGCTGACCGTTTTTTTGAAGAGATCGCAGAAATTTTATTAATATCGGACCCGTGATAAAGCTAAGGCTTAGAGTTATAATAATAGCAAGACCGCTACGAAAAGTAATATAGTGAAATAAATTAGCTATATGTGAATTATGAATGTGAGGAAGTAAAAGATTATATAACATTTGTAGATTTAAATTAAAAAGTATATTTTGATGTTGTTCTTATTGCATAAAATCGTCATTGCGAGCAGCCATAGGCTGCGTGGCAATCCCATGAAGTAATAACAATCTTCTGAGATTGCCGCGTCGAAACTACGTTTCTCCTCGCAATGACGTTAAAACTAAACCACACAACATTAAAAATATCTTAATGTATTTATTTATAATAATCAACAATCTTATCAAGTTTTATACCTCTTGATCCTTTTATTAGGATAAGCTCATTACTTTCAAATAAATCCGTGATATGCGTAATTAATTCATCAACATTTTTAAAGTATTTTTTAACTATTTTAGGAGGTAGTAAATCATAAATATATTTAGTATTTACTCCTACTAAATAAACTTTAGAACAACCGGCATCTAATATATAAGGTACTAGCTCCTCATGTAACCGTTTAGAATTTTCCCCAAGCTCCAGCATATCGCCTATTATAGCAGTTTTATTTTCAGCAGGTACTTGTTTTAAATATTCTAATGCAGCTTTCATTGACTGCGGGCTTGCATTATAGTAATCACAAATTATACGAGAGTTTTGTATATTGATAATTTCCCCTCTTCCCTTGTTAGGAGGAATATTTGCCAAGTGATTTGCAGCTATCTCTATATCTTTACCTAATATATCGATAATTAAAAGTATAGCTGTATAATTTTCGGCAAAATGCCTAGGAATGAAAGGTATAGTTATCTCTAAAGACTTATTATTTATCTTATACTTTAAGTGGACTTGCTCTCCTAGATTCTCATATAAAACTAATTGTGCAGGTGTATTATGCGATATGCCGAAGTTATATACCCTATTAATAGAGAGATTTTTTAATATCGATACTATTTTATTATAGCAATTAATATCGGCATTAATAACGGCAATATCATTTTTGCTAAAATTTTCAAAAATCTCACATTTAGCTTCAGCTATCTCTTCAAGCGAGTTAAAAAACTCTAAATGGGCCTCCGAAATATTAGTAATCATGGCAATATTCGGCTTTAATATTTGAACCAACTCCCTTATTTCGCCTTTATGATTCATGCCAAGCTCAAAAATAGCATATTCCGTATCATCCGCCATTGAAGCAAGATTAATAAGTAATCCTAAACGGTTATTGAAATTACCTCGGCTAGCAAAAACTAGGGAATCATATTGTAATAATATTTTCAGTGCTTCTTTAGTGGAGGTTTTACCGACACTACCGGTTATAGCTATAAATTTAGCCTTTGAATTCTCTCGTTTATACAAAGCCATTTTTTGTAGAGTCTCAAAACAATCATCAACTAGGATAATTTTATCTTTATCATTTATCTCTACTTGCTTACTAACAATTACGGCTGCCGCTCCTTTATCTATTGCATCTAGAACATAATCGTGACCGTCTCTATTACCTTGAAGTACTATAAATAAATCACCTTTTTTAACGTCTTTGGAGTTAAATTGCACTTCATTACAATTGATAGAATTAGAGATTGTTATAGCTAGTGCTTTACTTAGCGTTTCAGAGTTCCAAATCATATTATAGTGTTTTATATTGTTATGTTTATGTCATTCTTGCAAAATCAGAGCTTTAACCGTCATTGCGAGCGACTAAAAGGAGCGTGGCAATCTCAGGATTTTGGCATGAGATTACCGCGTCAAGGCTTCGCCTTTCCTCGCAATGACATTAGTTTCCTCACAATTTCAGCATCATCAAAAGGTAATTTCTTATCGCCTATAATTTGGTAATTTTCATGACCTTTGCCGGCAATTAATAAAATATCATCTTGTTTTAAATTATTTATCCCGTATTTAATAGCTTCTTCTCTATTTGCTATTTCCGTATAATCCGCTTTCTCTATACCACTTATGATTTCGGCTCTGATCAGTTTTGGATCTTCATGACGTGGGTTATCATCGGTAATTATGACGTTATCAGCGAGTCTTGCGGCTATCTGCCCCATAAGACTTCTTTTTGTCTTATCACGATTACCGCCACAACCAAAAACTACGTTTAGCCTACTATCACGTAATTTAACATTTTTCAGTTCCGTTAAAGCTTTTTCAAGAGCATCCGGAGTATGGGAATAATCAACAAAAATATTAGTGTTGCCTATTCGCTCCATTCTGCCTTTTACCGGTTTAACTTGCGTTAGAATTTCGATGATTTTATTAAAATCAAATCCGATATAATGAATGCTAAGAGCGGCAATTAACAAATTGCTAGCCTGAAAACTACCGATTATAGAGGTATTAAAACTACATTCTCTATTATTGAATATAAAATTAATATTTTGTGCTTTTAAAGAACCATTGATTTTAGTTATTTGTACATCACCTTTTTTTCCAACAGTTATAAATTTAATATTATGGTTACGCAGATAATCTTTAACGAACTCTATTTCTGCTATATCGGAATTTAATATTGCAAGACCGCCTTGTAATAAATACTCGGTAGACATCTTCCCAAACTTCGCTTCTAGAAGTAATTTAGACGTCGATCCGGTACTCGCATCCTCACGTACTAGTATGTACGCTGTGGTGCTGTGTTCCGTGTCTCCTTTAAATTCCTCTCTATAAGCTGGTTTAAAAAGATGTCTAGTAAATAATTTCAGTTTGGCTAATAAATAATTTTCTTTTGTATGGTGATAATCTAGATGATCCTGACTAAAGCTAGTAAAACATGCGGTATTTACTTTTATTTCCCCAAGTCTTGCTTGATTAAGACCATGACTAGAAGCTTCAAAAGCCAAATATTCTATATTGTTTTCAGCTAAATTATGAGCAATTTTTCTAAAGCTTAAATAATCGAGTGTAGTCAACTCCGGCACATCATTTATAAGATTATCGCAGCCAAAAATCTCTACACCTATCGTGCCGATAGATGCGGCTTTTTTTCCAAGTAATGAATATGTTTGAGCTATATAGGAAACTACCGAGCTTTTACCGTTAGTACCGGTTACGGCTATTAGATTCTTTGGTTTTTTAGGATAGAATATTTCTATGGCTTCATATAAAGCTACCTGTACATCTTCTACGTAAATTACTTTATCATCTATAATAGTATTTTTTTTATTGTCTGTAATTACTAATGCTACTGCCTGATTTAAAACCTCATTTATAAAATCATTTCCATCGACATTTTGTCCTTTAATCGCAAAAAAGATATCATTCTCCTTAACGGTTTTAGAATTAATCGACAAACCTTTTACGTTATGTTTTTGGAATAGTTGTTTTAGGTTATAGGGCATGTTTATTACGTTAAAAAAGTGTTATCGTCATTGCGAGGAAAAATTGAAAATTTTGACGAAGAAATCTCAAGAGTCCTACTTTATGAGATTGCCACGTCGCTTCGCTCCTCGCAATGACGTATTAGGAATGACATCGAGTCTACACCCCCCTAATTTCCAAAGTAACTGATTCACTTCAACAATTATATTTTTATCTACTAATTTCTTGATATATACTAATTTATTATCCGGTTTGATTTTTGCCTGATTAGAGTAAGTACTAACGAACTTCAAAATTTTATCGGTCATATCGGCATTTTTATAAAATTTAATCACAAATCCGTTATCTCCTGAATCCAAATTCTCAATATTTAACTTAAAGCATAATAGTTTTATTTTTACAATATCAAGTAAATTATTAAATTCAATCGGTAGTGAGCCGAATCTATCAATCATCTCATCTTTAAATTTCTCTACTTCTATCTCATTGCTTAAATTACCTATTCTTCTATATAGCCCAAGTTTAAGGGCTGAATCGGATATATAATTATCAGGAATAAAGACGGATAATCCTAAATTAATAGTCGGAATAAAGAGCTGCTCCGAGACAATCGGTTCATCTTTAAAAATAGCTATTTGTTCTTCCAGCATTTCTTGATAGAGTTCCGTACCTACTTCTTTAATTTGTCCTGATTGTTCTTCACCTATCAAATTACCGAAGCCACGTAAATCCATATCATGGCTTGCAATAGTAAAGCCTGAGCCTAAAGCACAACTATTTTGTATTATCTCTAAACGTCTTAAGGAGTGCGACGTCATCTTTTTATGACTTGCTACTGTTAGATAGGCATAGCCCCGCACTTTACCTCGACCTATCCGACCACGCAATTGATATAGCTGGCTAAGCCCCAGCATATCGGCCTTATGTATGACCATGGTATTTGCTTCGGCTATATCAATTCCTGATTCTATAATAGTAGTTGAGACTAGTATATCGAATTTACCGGCATAAAACTCGCTCATAACCTCATCAATTTTACTCGGGGTCATTTTTCCGTGAGCTATTTTATAACTTAATTCCGGCACGATTTGTTTTAATTGTTTTTCGATATCCTCTATATCTTTAATTCTTGGAACTACATAAAAGCTTCTTCCACCTCTAAAATGTTCGCGTAATAATGCATCTCTGATAATAACGGGATCAAACGGCATAACCATCGTCCGAACTTCCAACCTGTTTAAAGGCGGCGTTGCAATAATACTAAGTTCTTTTAAACCGGTCATTGACATTTGCAGCGTTCTAGGAATCGGTGTTGCCGACATTGCAAGTACATGGGAAGAGGATTTTAGTGATTTAAGAAATTCTTTTTGACCAACACCGAAATGCTGTTCTTCATCGATTATTAACAATTTTAAATTAAAGAATTTTGTATTTTTGTGTAATAAAGAATGAGTGCCTATTATTATATTTATTTTACCGCTTTCAAGCTCCGATCTTATAATTTTTGCTTCTTTAGCACTAATAACGCTAGATAATTGCTTAATATTTAAACCAAATCCCTTAAACCTTTCTATGAACCTTGAAAAATGTTGACTACATAAAATAGTTGTCGGTACAACTACAGCTACTTGAGGTAAATGTTCATTTAGAGATTTTGCTACCATAAAGACGGCACGCATTGCTACCTCTGTTTTACCAAACCCGACATCACCGCATATTAACCTATCCATTAACATACCGTTTCTTAGATCTTCTTTAATATCGTTTATAGCGGTTAACTGGTCTTCTGTTTCGCTGAAAGGAAAATTAGCACAAAATTTATCATATTCTTCAAGATCAAATTCAACGGAAGCACTGCTATTAAGTTTCCTTTTAGCTGCTATTTGTATTAAATGCAGTGCTATCTCTTTTATACGGTTTTTAAGTTTCGCCTTACTTCTTTGCCATGAGCTACTACCAAGCTTATCAAGCTCTGCATTATCATTACCGTATTTTTTTATTACCTCTATATTTTCAACCGGTATATATAATTTATCATTACCGGCATATAAAATCTTTAAAAAATCATGTAGTTTGCCTTTGATTTCTAAAGCTTCTAGCTTTAAAAACTGCCCTATTCCATGATCTTTGTGTACTACAAACTCACCTTCAGCTAAATTATCAAGCTCCAGCAAGATATTTTTAAGCTTTTTGTTAGTGTTTGTAGAGCTAGATTTTTCTTCTAATAATTCGCTAGCGGTAATAAATAAATATTCTTTCGTATAAAAGCTTTGATTTAAAGGAATTATCCCGACATTTATTACTGAAGCCTTAGCCTCATCTAATTTATTTATCTCATTATATTTATATTCATAATTTTGGGTGATGCTTTTAATTCTCTCAAGACCGCTTAAAGAAGCTGCACCTATTACGATTTTTTTAGAAGAATGAGCTTTAATAATCTCAAATAATTTATCGAAAACCGTTTTCTTTTCTATAAAACTTGCAGAACTAATATTTTCAATTAGAGTTGCTTGCTCAGAATTTTCATAACTAATAAATATATTATTTTTTTGTTCTAGTAATTCCGTTATTTCAGAAGCGGTAAAATATAAGTCAGTCGGTGAAAGGGTGGGATAGAAACTATTAAATTTAAGTTTATTTACCTCTGACCTTGCTGAATAAAAATCGTTATAACTATGCTCAAACTCTAAAATGGCTTGTTTTGATAAATTATCGAATATGAAAATAGGATCGTTTAGGTAATCTACTAAGCTAGAGCAGGAATTATAAAATAATGGAAGTAATTGTTCATATCCTGCGAATTTTCTTCCCGATATCACCGCCTCATATAAAGGATTATCGGTATGATTAACTCCAAAATTTCGTAAGTAATTATTCTTAAAATTACCGTTTGTTTCAGAGTTTAAAACTATCTCATTTGCAGGACTAATAACGAGTTCGCTGCAAGATTTAGTTGAAATTTGTGTATCAATATCAAATTCTTTTATTGATTCAATATAATCCCAGCTAAAATTAATTCTATAAGCTTTAGGACCAGGCAATATTATATCAATGATTTCGCCTCTAACCGCAAATTCCCCGACATCGATGCTACTCGCATTTCTTGTAAAACTATTTTCTACTAGAAACATAGCAAGCTCATCCGTAGTAAATTTCATTTTAGGAGATAATTTTAAAAAATATTTAGAAAAAAAATCTTTCGGCGGTAATTTGTTTAATAAGTTCGCTGCATAAGTGATGAGTAATTTGCCGTTACTATTATTTGTTGTTAGCTTGGTTAATATTTCTGCACGTCTAGATAAGATATTTGCATTTGGTGACGTATGGTCGTAAGGGATAGTATCATAGCTTGGAAAGTAATAAATATTTTCATTAGAAGAAAAAAATAAAGCTTGCTTGTATAATTGCAACGCTTCATCTTCATTACTGCTACTCAAGATAAAATCTTGCTTGAGATTCTTAGTAAAATTATGGGTTGCAAAGAAAGATTTGGCAGTAGCCGGAAATTTTTGTTGTAACATTCTACAGGAATTTATATTTTTGCTATTTTGCGTAATTTATCAATTATTTCGGCATCTAGATAAGAAGGAGCAGAAGATTTATTATTAATCCAATTATAAAGATCATTATCATTTTGATCAAGTATTAAAGAATAGCTTCCAAGTTTTTTTTCATCCATTAAGGATAGGTACTTTTCGGCAAAGCTACCGAGTATATAATCCATTTCTTTGCAACCGCGGTTTTTACTACGGTAAAAAAGTTTCTTTTGTAAAGAGTTTTTATTTAATTTATTCATCTATAACATCTTGCAAAATTTTTTTATAATAATATTATTAAATTTATCAGATACCAAGATCATTTTAAAATGCTTTAGGCATTGCCTCGAAGCAGTTAATGCCGTCATTGCGAGCGACTAAAAGGAGCGTGGCAATCTCATAAAGCAGGACTCCTGAGATTGCTTCGTCAAATTACTACGTAATTTTCCTCGCAATAACGTAAACTTTTCAAATTATCAATAACAGCAAAAAAGCGTAAATATGTCGGTTCAAAATATCTGTTCTACAAAAGCTTATGATATATTAATTTCAAATGATAATGCTTTTCTTGTGGATGTTAGAACTAAAGAAGAGTGGCAACAAGTTGGGATACCTCATTTAGATAATAAAAATAAGTTGGTCTTTCTAAGTTGGCAATTGAATAAAGATTTTGAAGATAATTTTTTATCTATAATTAAAGATAAAATAGATGCAGCAATATTTTTTCTGTGTCGTTCAGGATATAGGTCATTTATCGCAGCAAATTTTATAGCTAATATGGGTTATAAAAATTGTTATAATATTAGTGACGGCTTTGAAGGAAATAATCAAGACAAAGGCTGGAAACAAAATAACTTACCGTGGCAGTTTTAAGTGAGTACTAATCAAATAATTTTAACGGATCAAGGTGATAATTATGTAAATGTCTGGAGTCACGTGGCTCAAGATCTTTACAATCATTACGGTGAAACTCTATATAATAGCTGGTTTAGTAAAGTCAATTTTATAGAGTCTTCATTAAATACCGTTATTCTTTGTGCCCCTACTAACTTTGTTAGAGATTGGATAAAATCCAAATACTCTATGGTCATATTGCAACTATTTCAACATTATAATAATACCATTAAGTCGATTGAAATAATTACTAAAGAGTTACCTGGAACAACCCAAACAGTTATAGAATTACCTACTAAGACTTTTGCCGATATCGGCAGCAGTGAGCTTAATTCGGAAAATATCTTTTCAACTCTTGACGTACGTTTTACTTTCGATAATTTTGTGGTTGGAGCCCCAAATGAACTAGCTTATGCAGCAGCAAGAGCGGTTGCGGAATCATCAGGTGCGGTTTCTGAGTCTAATCCGCTTTTTCTATATGGCGGCGTAGGGCTTGGTAAAACTCATTTAATGCATGCAATCGGTTGGTATATCAAACAGAATAATCCAAGCCGCAAAGTGATATATATGTCTGCAGAGAAGTTTATGTATCAGTTTGTTAAAGCTCTGCGTAATAAAGAAGTAATCTCGTTTAAAGAGAAATTCCGCTCGGTTGACGTGTTGATGATTGATGATATTCAATTTATTTGCGGTAAAGATAGTACGCAGGAAGAATTTTTCCATACTTTTAATACATTGATTGATAATAACCGTCAAATGGTTATTTCTTGTGATAGGTCACCTTCAGATTTAGATAATATTGAAGATCGGATAAAATCTCGTCTTGGATGGGGCTTAGTTGCCGACGTTCATAGTACTACTTATGAGCTACGACTCGGTATTCTAGAATCTAAGATTGAACAGATGAACGTTAAAATACCGAAAGACGTAATTGATTTTTTAGCATCTAAAATCGTTTCAAACGTTAGAGAACTTGAAGGAGCTTTAAATAAAGTGATAGCTCATTCTAATTTTACTTTAAAAGAAATTACACTCGAAAATACACAAAATATTTTAAGAGATTTATTACGTTCTAATGAAAGAATAATTACCGTTGAAGATATTCAGAAAAAAGTAGCTAGTCGTTATAATATTAAATTATCCGATATGTCTTCGTCACGGAGATTACGAGAAGTTGCAAGACCACGTCAAATAGCTATGTATCTTAGTAAAGCATTAACACCGAAAAGTTTAGCCGATATCGGTAAAAAATTCGGTAAAAAAGACCACACAACGGTTATGCATGCTATTAAGAAAGTAGAAGAATTACTGGAAAACGATATAGAATTACGCGAAGAGATTAATTTGCTGATGAAAATATTGCAGAATTAGTAAAGTACTATGTCATTCCCGCGAAAGCGGGAAACTAGAAAAAAAATGAAACTATTTAAATCTTTTATATTTATACTTATTGACTAATGGATTCCTGCTTTTGCAGGAATGACATAAACAGCAATGTAACAAAGCCAAAATGTCACAAAAATGACATAGATATATACCAAATGCCCTCAAAAAACAATTCAGTAAAAGAAATTTTTTCAAGATTATCCGGAAAGTACCGAATTAACAGAATTATAGATAATTATGGTTACGGTGAGGGGATAGCGTATTTTCTACAGCTAAATTCACAAAGCTTCAGACAAGATAAATTTAAGAGCAAGCCTGCGGAGCGCACAAAAGTACGTGAGCAAAGGCTTGACTCAAAAAATTTGCTTGTATCAAGCTTTGTGAATGACGCTGTACCTGAAAGTTTAAATGAATTAATCTATAAAGAGGAATTGCAAATTCACTATAACGACTACACTCATAAAATCCTTGCTAATAAAGAATATAAATATATTTTAGAAAATAATAATATTGTAAAATATTTTGCCAAAGCAGAAAATAGCTTATTTCATCGTTTAGATTTTATAGATAACTCAAGAGCTACAGGTAGCCATTTATGCGGCAGCGATGAATATAATGCTACCTATATATTTTTAAATCCTGATTCTTTTACTCTTAACTACCAAGTTCTAGGACCTCAAAAAGACTATAATATTAATACTGTTTTTAATCGCATATAGTATTAGTATGTTCTCCAATTAGTTCATAATATTTTTTCATACTATCATCTATAGAAGTTGTTTCCACAGTTTGATTACTATCATCATCATTTTCCTTATACATGTCTACTTTTTTAGAAAAAGAAAGTTTTAATCTCTTTCTAGGAGAAATAGTTTGATTAAATTTTAAGGTAATATCTTTTAATACATCTTTGGCATATTCAGGAGTATCAATATCATACCATTCTTTTATTTTATCACATAAAATTTGTAGAATTTCAGGTAAGATTTTTTTAATTTCTTTCTTGAGAGATGCTTGTTTTTGAGCTAAAAACCCTTCAATATTTTTTAAGCTTTCAGTAAATTCCAAATAGGTTATTTCAATTAAGTTCTTTAAATCCCTGGAAAAATCCTTTTTTTCAAGCAGCTTAGTTTTTGTAAGCTTTAAATTACGTTCTCCTATATTGTTTACTTTAAGAATTAAAGCAGTTAAATTCTGGTTTAGTGAATCTAGTAAATCTGTAGGATAATTTTCTAATTCATGAACTTTTTCTAAAAAAGATTTTATATCATTGATTTTTACATTATCCATATTTTTGTAAAATTGCATTGAAGCTAAGATGTCAAATATTCGTGCTATATTTGCTAGTTTATAATTATTTAATTTTTTACTAAGCCATTCTATTAATATATTACCTTCTTTAATAAGTAATAGATTACCATTTTGTACATTTGTAGTGTCATAATCTATTGGACAGGAATTTGGTAACATATATTTATAGTTTTTCAGTATACCTCTTGTTTGAGCAACGGTATGCTCAGCAGACATAGGAAAAAACTCCTTATATAATAAAAATATACTATTTTTATCAATAAGTTCTAAAAACATAGGAGCTGTAAATAAGGTTGCATTATTTCTATGCGTTTCAGCTACAAACAACAAATGTGTTAACTTTTCTGCAAAGTAATTTAGTTTTCGCGGTAATTCTTCTATATTTTGTGTCGATTCTTTAGCATGTACAACTTCAAATATACGTTTTATAATAGCATGTTTATATTCAGGTTTTTGCTCAAATTTAGATAAAATTTCATCATATTTTCCTAAGCCAGGTACATCTGTTTGTACATTACCGGTTTTATAATGTACTATATGATTAATTGTAAAAGTTTCTTCTTTAGTATTTGAGATCTTACATATAGTAGATAAATCACTATTTACTTCTTCTAAAATCCGGTGCTTTAGCTGATTTTTATTATTCCTGCCAATCATTTCAGCAAAAGCTAAAAGTCCTTTAGAATTATGTATTGTAAAATTTAATGGGTTATTACTTATGCCTTTTAAGTTGATATTACTGCTTTGCAATTCTAGTAATAATACTTTCTTTGCATGTTGAGCAGTAATACCTTCTGCTAAAGTAAATATCTTAGGAATAGGGTAATTTGTATAAAATACACAGTGCAATAGCTTTTGATAATCTGTATCACTTACATTTTCTTTGTTATACTCTTTAAATAATTTATTAAGATGCTTATTAAAAGCAGTTTTTATAATTTGTAAGTTTTCTTGTAAAGATTCATTATCTACGGTTAATATTTCAGATTTAATTTTTTATAAATATTTCTAATAGCAGAATATTTAAAAAATCTATCAGCTAAATTATGTAATATTAAACCTAATTTAAGTTTAAAATCTTCAGAGTTATATATATAATTAATATCTAGTATATTTTTAAGTAAAAAATTAAGATACTTAGGTAAAGTATAATTTTCTTTTAACTCTTCATCAGAAGAGCTATCAAAGTTTTCGTATTTTAGCATTATTATTTATAGTAGAATTAGTGTTAAATTATTCAGAAAAAAATATCCCTATAAGGGGGGTTAAGGTATCTAGTGTCTCCGTAAGGGTGCTAAAATCATCTCTATATAATAAATCATTTGTAGTACATAATTCTTTAATATCTAAAGTTTGTCCAGTATTTCCCTCAAAGCAATACATAAATGCCAAAGCTTCCATAATTTTCTTATCTTTAACAAATTTAAATAATTGTTCTTTGCCATAAGTTATTGTATCTTCAACATCAGCTAAATCTTTCTCTACTAAGGGCATCATTGTATTTACTTCTTTAGCTAATAACTTAGGATCTATATTACTAGGATTACTTAGCATATCTCATACCATTATAGTTATAATATTAGCTATATACTAAAATATTAATTATTAATCAAGTCTTCTTTACTAATAGTTACAATTTTATTGTATAAGTTAAATTTTATTAAGTTTATACAGATAAATTTATTGACAATTATTAACTTTTGTTATATATTGCTGCACAATGTAAATCTTTACGGTATTGTTATGGCAGAAAAAATTGATAAGAGAGCTTTTCCTAAATTCGATCCTAGAAAGGAAGATAAATTTTTAGAAGACTCTTCACCTCAAACCAAAGCGTACATAAACATACATGAAGCTGGAGGACTAGAATCAGTACACAAATTACCTCCAGAAGTAGAGCGGGAAATAAACTCTAATATAAAAACTAATAGAGTACTTGCACTTTCCGGCGGTGGAATTAAAGGTATATCCGAATTAATGGCGCTTATAGAAATCGAAGAGAGAACAGGAAAATCTATTACTGAACTATTTCCTATTATTTCCGGTACTAGTGTCGGTGGTCTTATCGCCGCATTATTAACAATTCCGAAAGAGCCAGGTTCAAAAGAAGCAAAATATAGTGCTAGAGAAGCCCTTGAGATATTTAAGTCGAGTGCAAATGATATATTTCCTGATACTTTCTTAGGTTCAGTTAAGCAGTTATTTACTCATAAATATAGTCAGAAGCCTTTAAAAGAATTATTAGAAAAATATTTAGGCGATAATAGAATGGATAATACTACTTCCCGCCTTGTTATTCCAGTAAATGATTTGACTACTAACGGTGGAGAATTGGAAATTTTTGACAGCTTTCACGGTTATAGCCCTCATGTTAGGGTAAAAGACGTATTACTTGCAACAACAGCTGCACCTACATATTTTAAACCTATTATGGATAAAGCAGCCGTACAAGGACATGAATATGCTTCCGGCACTCCTTACACATATGCAGATGGAGGGTTAGACGCAAACAGACCGGCAAACGAGGTTTTAAAGTTGCTTAAAAAAGGCTATATACATAAAGAACAAAGTCATATACGCGAAGAAAAAACTCTCACACGTGAAGAACAGAAAGAGATATTAGACAATACTATGGTTTGTGCATTCAATTTCAGTAATGACATCGAACCTACGAGTTCCATACCTAAAATCGGCTTTGACGGGGTAATAGGTTGGCTTGTAAAAGGAAAATTAGTAAGCAGGCTTATGAACAATATGGAAAATTCTTCCACTATCGAGGTTAAAAATGATTTATCCGGTGAAGATGAATTTTTTGAAATAGGGTTACCTATTACTAAAGAGACTGAAAGTTTAGATGATGCAAGTCCTAAAAATATCGAAAAATTAGAAGAAATAGGACGTAAATATGTAGCAGAGAATAGCGAACAAATACAAAGATTATGTGATACTTTAATAGATAATTTAAATAAAGAACAAGCAGCTAATCAACCTGTAGATTTAATAGATGAAGGCTTTGAAGAAGAAGAGGATATAGCAAACAATGAGGATGCAGTTAATACACCGATAGCTCAAGCTCTAGATTCTAAAGATATAAAAGACATAGAACCTGGAAAAGAAGAATTATTAGCAGGTATCAAGGAATTTTTTAATCCATTCATCGAAAAAAATCCAGAAGCAAAAGCAGATATAGAGAATTTTTTACACGAAATAAAAAATTGGACATTAGAAGAAATTGAAAATGGTATTGTTAGTTTTAAAGAAGCTAGCTTAAAATGGCAAGCCGAGCAAAATAGCCTTGATGTATTTAGTAGCTGTAGTATGGAAGCCTTAAAGGAAGAGATGGATCTTGAAGGGATAGACGATGAGGTCTCAAACCATGAGATTTTAGCGTAAAAGCAACACTTGTCATAAATCTTGTGTAAGTTAGATTAGTTATAATAATATTCATACAATATTTCCACTTTATAACTTACATAAATTATATGACTACTCTACCGCATACTATATATAAAAAAAAGTATCATTTATTTGGGTTCGATGGTTTGTTGTAGTTAGCAAATCATACATTATGTCTTTCCATTTTCTCTTTGATAAATCTATAAAATTACCAAATGGCGGACGCAGCTTATAATGAAGTTTTTCGGCATCGTGCTTTAAGTCAAAAAATATTAAATTTATTAATTTTCTTTTTTCTTCAGCAATCAAATCTATAAATGTCTGATAAGCACTAGAAGCAATTTTTACTAAGGAAATCAGTTTTGTACTATCATCTGCTTTATTGCACATTTCAATTTCGTTCTTTATTTCTTGATATTTTTGCGTATATTCTAATAGTTTCCACTCATATTCTTCTCTACTGAATGTGTTATCAGAAAATAAGTCTTTTATTCTATCTATACGCATTTTGAATTCGGCACTTTCTACCTCTAATTCCTGCTTACGTTTTTTGTAATATTCTTGCTCTATATCTATCGAATTTTTTATATAGTTTATTACTTTTTCTAAAAATTTCGGTTCTAATTGCATTGATATTAAAACGCTTTCTATATCATCTAGTACTTTTTTTTCTGGTATATATATTGACTTTTTAGGGTTATCTACATCCCATATTCTTAAGTAATTCCAAACTCCAACATTACCGTTAGCATAAGTTTTTTGTTTAGTATCGGATGTTGCAACTTTACCCGTATTGGCACATTTAATTAATCCCCTAAATATGTAATCTTTATTACTCTCTTTAAATTTATTTCCCTCTTTTAAAACTATTGCACATTTGTCAAATAGTTCTTTTGAAATAATAGGTTCATATAAATGCGGATAATATTTATCACCTTTTTTATAGTACATTACTCCATAGTAAAAGGGATTTTGAATAATCTGCAAAAGATAGGTTGTGCATAAATAACCTTTATTACCTCTTAAATTAGTTAAACCCCATTCCTTTGTTTTTTCTAATATTTCAGGCAAAGTATATATGCCTTTAGCATATAATTCAAATATTCGCTTTATAAGCGGTGCTCTATTAGGATCAATAAATATTCTATCTCTGCCTTTTTTAGTTGTATTCGCATTATGTAAATAACCGACAGGAGGAATGCTAATCCATTCACCATGGTGTAATTTATGCTTAATACTGCAATTCATATTATCACGTGCATAATCAGCACAATATTTTGCAGCTATTATACCTGCATTCCATTTCATTCTTTCGTGCGACATTGAGTATTTATGTATAACAACCTTGTCCAAACAAAAATGCAACTCTATTTTTTCATCATTAATAAACTTCTCAAGCATTTCTAATTCATTAAAACTACGTTGTAATCTAGCTATTTTATCTGCTACTACTGCTACAATTTCTTTTTGGCTTGCAGCAAAATTGATTGCTTCCATAAATTTTTTACGTTTTCCCGTTGTAGCAGATTCAGCAAATTCATAAATTTTTAAAATATCTAAATTGTTATCTGTACAATATTCTTTTGAGTCTAATGTTTGAACTGTAAGTGAATAACCTGACTGCTGCTGACGTTTAGTTGATACTCTTGAGATTATTATTGTTTTTGCTGCTATTTTTCTTTTTTGCATATTAGGCTCTGCGTACGGAAAATTAATTTAATCTATTTTTGCTCTTTTTGGCTCCAGAGTTATAATATTTTTTTGAAATAAAAGCAACTATTTATTGCAAAAATCTTATTAATTTTTGCTCAAAAATATCTAAAAATATAAATAATTTAATTTTCCGTACGTAGAGCCTAATACTTAATTTATTTATAATTTGTGTTTTTTCTTATATAAAACCCAAATGCAATAAAACGAAATAGCAGAGCTAATACTTAAAACGAAGCATAATAAAGCAAAATTGCTTATCGTTTCGCTGTGTATTTTAGAAACCAAATAAGTTACGGCAGCAATAACTACGTAGTATATTGCACCGAATATAGACCCGGCCGTACCTGTTACTTTAGCATAATCCACCAGTGCATAACGAAGCGTCATAGGGATAAGTAGATTATGCCCAACCATATGAATCATCATAGGTACAAATATCATAGCGATTGCAAGACTATGACTTGCTGAAACCACTTCTAATATAAAAGCATTTACCGCAAATAATATACAACCGCACAAACTAAAAATAAATCCTAAACCCATAACTTTTTTATCATGTACATGGCGTTTTTTTATTAAATACCCTCCTAAAAATCCTCCAAAGATAGCGGCAAAAGATAACAAAAACGCTAATTTACCGTAAAAAGATGACGAAACTTTCATTTTATCAATAAAAATAAAAGGAGCTTCTATGAAAAAACCATAATATATGCCGTTAAATGCACCGATGATAAAAGCATATAACCAAAGAATTTTATCTTTAATAATTACCTGCAAAACCTCAAAATATTTACTGCTTTGTGAAAAATCTATATAAGAATTTGTTTCAGGTAAAACTTTATAATATAAAGCTAGTAATATAGTACCGGTAAGACTAAAAAATACAAAAACATAATGCCAGCTTGAATATTCTATAATATAGCCCCCTATAGATGAACCGAGGGAAGGGATAAATAACAGCCACGGAGATAAGCTAGCATAGACATATGATAACTCTGAGCCTTGATAGGAATCTCTAGCCATAGCCTGCCCAATAACAGAACCCACGCTTACACCGAAAGCTTGTACAAAACGAGCTATCATCAGCATTTCTATATTAACTGCAAAAATGCTGATAATTGAAGATATGACATAAATAAAAAGCCCGAGTAAAGCTATAGGTCTTCTACCGTAAATATCCGATAATCTGCCAAGCGTTAATATACCGAGAGCAAATCCTAAAAAATATAATGTAGACGTAGTTTGAGTGATACCGCCGTCAATGCCGAAATATTTGGTTAAACTCGGTAATCCTGAAGTATAAATTGTTTCCGTAGTCGGTGATAAAATAAATAAGCATAGAAGCATCCATGCCGGGATTTTAGCGATTATTTTCATAAGTGTTGTAAACTACATTTTTATGTCATTCTGTTGATTGCAGAAATCAGCTTTGTTGCATGGCTCGTTTATGTCATTCCCGCGTGGCATTGTTACGCGGATACCAACTTGTCATTGCGAGGAGCGAAGCGACGTGGCAATCCAGAAAAAATAATAAAAAAATTCTGTAAATCAGAATTTTTACTGGATTGCTTCGTCGAATTACTACGTAATTCTTCTCGCAATAACGAAAAACCAAGCCATGCAACAAGACCCCGGCTCCGCAGGAATGTCATAAATAAATACTGCCGCTTTTACTGATTAATCCGCTCCAAACAAATTCGTTCCGTAATATTTTTTAATTTTTCTACTCTCTCAATCAAGTAAAGTAACTGCTCTTTATTAATTTTTATCATATCTTGCATCAACGTAAGCTTTTTTTAGTAATTCAAAACATTCTTTTTGTTCTTCATTTGCTTGCGGAAATACTTCCCATAATTCACTATTATAATTTGCTGCTCTGCCGCCTAATTCTTCTATATCATGTAGCTTTGGTTTATAATTAGAAAAAACTAATAAAATGCTACTGTAAAAACTTTCCGTAGCTTGATGAAGATAAAAAGCACTTTTATTTAATTCACCTCTTTCCAATGGATATTTGCAATCAATTAAAAATCCACATCCGCTTCTAAACCATTCTTCATAATAATCTTTAGCAATTTCTTTCATCTCACTCCAAGGCAAATCTTTAGCCTCGCTAAGTTTAAATTCCTCGTTATCATATAAAAGAATACCTTCTTTCTTAATATCAGTGAAAAAATAACGCCCTATTTCTAATTGCCTGTTTACTTCATCTATTGACTCTAGAATTATCGATATTCGTGAATCATATGGGATAATCTGATCTTTTATTACTCCTGTTTTTTAAAATCTTTTATATATATTATCTTTTAATCTTAAAGTAGCATGCCCTTTGTATTTACTTTTCTTAAGGATTATCAAAATATCAGTATCGCTATGGTAACCGTTAGGCAAATCACGTACCCAATCACCTCTTGCAAACGAACCATACAAGATAATCATGGCAATTTTATCTTGTGCAATATCTAAAATTTGGCTTACTATAAAATTAAGCCTTGCTTGGATTTTTAGGGAGCGATCGGGTAAAATTGTTTTCATAATATTACTTTTTTCGGTATTTTAAGTATTTTTCCTTCATTGCGAGCGACCGTAGGGAGCTCGGCAATCCAGTAAAAAATTCTGATGTATAGATTATTTTTTCTAGATTGCCACGTCGCTTCGCTCCTCGCAATGACGATATCCGCTTTTAGCTAGCAATGCCCATAGTAGCTATACATTAAACCTAAAATGTACTATATCTCCATCCTGCATTTTATATTCTTTACCTTCTAAACGCATTTTGCCTACTTCTTTGGCTTTTGCTTCACTACCAAGGTTTATATAATCTTCATAGCCGATAACTTCTGCTCTAATAAAGCCTTTTTCAAAATCGGTATGAATAATACCGGCAGCACTTGGTGCAAGCGTGCCGTCTTTAAAAGTCCAACTATGGGCTTCTTTAGGACCTATGGTAAAGAAGCTTTTAAGGTTTAAGAGATTATACCCCTCTTTAATCACTTTACTAAGCCCCGTTTCCTCTAAACCTATAAATTTTAAAAACTCTTCTTTTTCTTCCATGCTTTCAAGTAAAGCAATCTCAGCTTCTATTTTTGAAGAAATTACGACGCTTTTAGCATTTTCTTTCTTTGCTCTTTCCGCTACTAATTTAGTAAATTCATTACCTATAGCAGCATCTTTTTCAAGTACGTTACATATATATAAAACGGGCTTAGAAGTAATTAACTGCAATTGTTTTAAATTATCAGCTCCTAAAGCTTCATTTAACACTCTTGCAGGTTTACCGTCAGCTAGCACTTTATAAACCTCTTTTAACAATTCTATCTGCTCTGCCATTGTTTTATCACCTGACTTCAAGCGTTTTTCACTTGTAGCGAGTCGCTTTTCGACCGATTCTATATCAGCAAGTATTAACTCTGTTTCAATAACCTCAAGGTCGTGAATTGGGTCGACTTTATTATGTACGTGCGTTATATCCTCATCTTCAAAGCAACGCAGTACATGCAATATTGCATCGACTTCCCTGATATGAGATAAGAACTTATTACCAAGCCCCTCCCCTTTACTTGCACCTTTAACAAGCCCTGCAATATCGACAAATTCAATATAAGACGGAATAATTTTTCCGCTTCCTGCTAAATTTGCGAGTCGTTGCAAACGCTCATCCGGTACTAAAACTTTACTGCTATTAGGCTCAATAGTACAAAACGGATAATTAGCAGCATCAGCTAGCTGACTTGCCGTTAAGGCATTAAATAACGTTGACTTACCGACATTCGGCAACCCAACAATTCCTAGTTTTAGTGTCATAAATCTTTCCTTAAATAATACATTATAGAGTCTTTTTCGTAACCGTGCATAGCAAATTCAATTTTATACCCAAGTTTCTCATAAAATGGTTTTGCTTGGAAGTCCATAGTAACAAGATGAATAAAATTACAGTCTCGTTCACGTGCTAAATCCTCAGCTTTCTGCATTAGTAAAGTACCGTAATTTTGGTTTCTTATATTTTCATTAACAAAAAGTGAATCAATATAAAACCCTCCCCAAGAACTCATACCGCTAATTCCTGCAACAAAATTTTTATCCTGATCTAAACAAGAAAATGAAAAAGATTCAATATCTCCTACTAACCCCTTTTTTTCTCTAGCATCTTTGTTCAAAGCCTCAATAATTATAGTTCTATGAGTTTTATCCATTTCTTCGGCATAAACAATTTCAAAATCTTGTGTCATAAATTTTTTCTGTTTAGTTTTAATATCGTTTTCCCGTCATTGCGAGAAGAATTACAAAGTAATAAGGGCGGAGCAATCTCAGGACTTTGGTACGAGATTGCCACGTCGCTTCGCTCCTCGCAATGACGATTTTTATACAATCTTATTCTTAAATTCTTCTAACTTATTCTCTAATATTAAATCAAAATTATTAGCTATTCTATCTATAGCTTGCAACGCTGTTTCATACTCGGATTTCAAGAAATTATTAAGTACATAATCTGCTACATCCTGATTATTTTGCGGTCTACCTACCCCAACCCTAATGCGATTATAATTATTGCCTATAACACCGTCAATTGATTTTAAACCGTTATGCCCGCCATTACCGCCACCCGTTTTAAATTTTATTCTACCTGTTTCTAAATCAATATCATCATGAATAACAAAGATTTTTGCGGACTGGATATTATAATATGTTTTCACCGATATCACTGACTTACCGGATAAATTCATGTAAGTAGTGGGCTTGATAAAAATTATCTTTTGTCCATCACTAATAGTTTCAGCAATCTCACAATTGAATTTTTTCTTTATACTAAATGATGAATTATATTGGTTTGCTATTTTCTCTATAGCAATAAAGCCGATATTATGCCTCGTATATTGATACTCTTTTCCTGGATTACCAAGACCAATAACAAGAATCATAATAATTTACCTAATAAATAGTAATGGAAAATTTTTGAAGAAATATTAATATGGAAGAAGTATAGAATAATGTCATCCTTAGCTCAGCATTACCTGCATGGATTGGTTTTTCGTCATTGCGAAGAGAATTACATAGTAATTTGTACGTCCGCAATCTCAGGAGTTTGTTATTATTTCATGAGATTGCAACAATGTTCCGCTCCTCGCAATGACTGTTTTGGTATCTTGCCCGCTCACAATGACGATTTAAGTATCTAAGCAAGTCCTTATCGTGAGAATTATCTTACTTCCCTGCTTCAGCGGCTTGTTGTTCACCTTCAGCTTCAGTTTTTGCTCCTCTACGTCCTATAATAGTTGCAAGAACAAATTCTTTTTTAGTAGTAAAACTGCATCCTTTCGGTAATTCTATTTTTGAAGATTTTAGCGAAGTAGCAATAGGCATATTAGTAACATCGATAGTTACGTTTCTTGGGATGTTATTAACATCACATAATAAAGTAACTCTTCTTTTTACTATATTGAAGTATCCGCCTCTTTTAACGCCTAAAGCTCTTTCTTTCCCTTCATATACTACAGGTACTTCCATTTTTTGAGTTTTCTCTTCTAAAAAGACAAAATCAACATGGCGTACTATATCCGTAACGGGATGTAATTCCACAGCTTTCGGTAGTACTTTATATTTTTTCTTATCGATCGTTAGATTAATTAACTGAGAGATAAACGCCGGCTTTCTATAATATTTAGTTATTTCCTTTTCTTCCAAAGAAATACTAACAGGGGTTTTACCCGCTCCGTAAATAATAGCCGGAACACGCCCTTCTCTTCTTAATGCTCTTGACGCTCCCGTACCGAATTCCGTGCGGGATTTCGCTTCAAGTTCTAATATTTCACTCATTATTTCAACACTTTAAACTTAAAAAAGATTATAATAGCTTCAATTAATATAAAATTCAAGTATTTTTAGAATATCTGTGATGGCTTAACGCTTCGATGTCATTCCCGCGGAAGCGGGAATCCAGAAAAATAGCCTTAATATTGGTAAAAATTATATATTTGATAAAACAAACATATAAAAAATAAATTTTTTATATGTCTTACTAGATTCCCGCTTTTAGCGGCGTTGTTGCATGGCTCGACCTCGCCTTTGTCATCTCGTGATTTATTCACGGGATCCAGTTAAAAATACTAATAATTTTAGTATTTTTGGTTGTTTTACTGGATACCGTGGACAAGCCACGGTATGACACTGAGCGGGTTTTTGAGCCATGCAACAATGCCGCTGAGAATGACAAGTGACTTGACAATATTTACTCAATACCTAAAAATTTATGAGTCTGCAACGACAACCTAGCACCGCTTTCTAGTGCTAATTTTACTGCTAACTCATTATTTTCATCATTAAGACTTTGGTCGTTTTGATCCATAGGCTGAACAAAAACTGGTATATTATAAGAGGTTTGCCCTACTTCCGGTATGAGACTATATTCTAAAATATTTTTAGCAATGATAAATTTCACCGCACTAATTTTAGGCAATAAATCTTCTCTTATTTTACTATAACCGTTTTTACCTGCTTTCGGCGAACAAATTATAGACACTTCATTCGGCAAAGAGCGATATAACGTACCGTTAGTCTCTATTTGAATTTTAAAATCTTGGTCTAATAACTTCTGACATAATAATTCTATCGGTTGACGCATAGGCTCCCCGCCGGTTATTACTACTAAATTAATTGATTTTTCATTTTTAGAATTTAATGCCAAACTTTCTACTTTATTTAAAATCTCAGCTATATCTACTAACTTAAAATCTTCAAACTCAGTATCGCAAAAATTACAAGCAAGATTACACCCTCCAAGCCTAATAAAAATCGCAGGGCAACCTACAAAAATACCCTCACCTTGTATAGTCTTAAAAATAGACTGCACCTCTAACTTAGTACCGTCACCGTTTAATATGCTTCTTTTAGGATTTTGTCCGAACATTATTTTGCAACTAAAAACATTAATGATGGCTATTATAGCATAAATAACAATATAGTCTAAATACTTAAATAAGCCTCACAATCAAAATAAGTCTTGCAATAATTAATAAAAAAAACTATTATCTAGTTTTCTATCTGTACGTGGCTTTGGTATGCCTAATTACAGTTTAAATCTAGTAAATACCAATTTAAAGGAATAATCATGCCTAAATTAAAAACAAAATCCGCTGTAAAAAAGCGTTTTAAACTTACTGCTAGCGGTAAGGTTATCGCATCCCAAGCAGGTAAAAAACATTTTATGCGTCGTCGTACTAAAGCTCAAATCCGTAACCTTAGAGGAACTACAATACTTTGTCCTCAAGACGGATATAATATTAAAAAATATTTTCTACCGTACGGTATAAATTAATTTAATTAGGAGCTACAGCAATGACACGTGCAAAATCAGGAAAAATTTCCAAAAATCGACATAAAAAAATCCTCAAATTAGCTAAAGGCTATAGAGGTAGAGCTAATAGCTGTTTTAGAGTAGCTATTGAAAAAGTAGAAAAAGCCCTTCAATATGCTTACAGAGACCGTAGAAATCGTAAGCGTGATTTCAGAGGCTTATGGATTCAAAGAATAAATGCAGCAGTAAGAGAGCATGGGCTTGTTTACTCTCAATTTATGGGAGCTCTTAAAAAAGCAGAAATCGATATAGATCGTAAAGTACTTGCAGAACTTGCCGTCAATAACAGTGATGGATTCGCAAGTATCATAGAGCAAGCAAAAGCACATATTTAAGTATAAATAGTAAACGTCATTGCGAGCGACTGAAAGAAGCGTGGCAATCTCATGAAATAGTCCCTGCGATTGCTTCGTCAAAACTTACAGTTTTTCCTCGCAATGACATTTATTTTGTTACAAGTAATTAATTTTCGTTCGGTATAAATATTATGAAACGTACATTTCAACCTAGCAATTTAGTTAGAAAAAGAAGACATGGTTTTAGATCTAGAATGGCTACTCCAACCGGAAGAGCAATCTTAAGAAAACGTCGTGCTAAAGGTAGACATAAATTATCTGCTTAAAATAATCTGACTTATCAAATTGTCTATTACCTCTTTAAAAAATCAAAAAGAATTTGAGCTTATAAATAAGCTTGGAAAGAAGTTCCATGAGAGATATTTTATTTTGGTAATAGCCAAAAAACTTCCAAAAATCTTCCTTGAATCAAAATATAATACCTTTTTAGGGATCAAAGTTAGCAGAAAGCTAAATAAAAAAGCTGTGGTTCGCAATAAAATTAAAAGACGTATAAGACATTTAATTAGAATTATTGTTAGTGATTCTAAGCTTAAAGCTATAAAATTCGCAATGATTATTATTCCAAGAAAAGGATTTGAAGAGATAAACTTCTCACACTTGAATTGTGAATTAAGTAAAATAATTCTAAGAAATATTTAGATTTTATTGAATGGCTTAACATCGCCCTACGTGGAGCGGTTTTTCCGTCATTGCGAGGAGGTATTACCCGCGTGAACCGAAAAATCCGTTCGGTGTCATACCGTGACTTGACCATGGTATCCAAAAAACAATAAAAATATTAATAATTTTAGTATTTTTAACTGGATCCCGCTACAAGCTCGCGGGATGGACAGAAGCGAAATTGATCCATGCAACAAAGCCTTTAGTCGCGGCTTTGTTGCATGGCTCAAAAATCGTTATTGCGAGTGGGCATTGTTGCGTGGACCTGCTTTTCCGTCATTACGAGAAGAATTACGTAGTAATTCGACGAAGCAATCCAGTAAAAAATTCTGATTTACAGAATTTTTTTATTATTTTTTCTGGATTGCAGCAAAGCTTCGCTCCTCGCAATGACGACTAGGTATCCACGCGGGAATGACATAAAGCAAGCCATGCAAACAAGCCTTTCACGAGAATAATATTGAATTTTATTACTTATGCTCCCTCTATCCCCTCTCCTAATGCCGGCACTTCTTCTACTACAGTAAGTGCTGTATCTATAGTAGTTTCTTCAGACGTAATAGTATTTACAGCAGAATAATTTTTTACTAATTCTATAATTTCCAAATTATGCGTCTCTTCTGCCGTAGAAATAGTATAGCTGTTTACCTCTATAGTAGGATGCTCAAGTACAGCTTTTAGAACATCTAAATCGCCTTTCTCTATTGCTTTATCAAGATTATAGAACTCTATTTTCGTAGTACTATGTTCAAGCACAGCTTTCAGAATAGCTAAATCACCTTTCTCTATAGCCTTATCAAGACTATAAGACTCTATCTTTGTAGTACTATGTTCAAGTACGGCTTTCAGAATAGCTAAATCACCTTTCTCTATTGCTTTATCAAGACTATAAGACTCTATCTTTGTAGTACTATGTTCAAGCACGGCTTTTAGAATAGCTAAATCACCTTTCTCTATTGCTTTATTAAGATTAGAGGAAGCTATCTTTGTATTACCATAATTAAGTAAACAACTTAATAATTTAAAATTTCCTTTCTCTATAGCTTTATCTATACTTAAATCAGTATTTAATCCTTTCTGATTTAACATAGTCTTGACCTTGTCTAGAGAAGATTTATTGAAATTATATGTTTCTAAGGTTACAACTCTGCTAAATACTC
Organism: Rickettsia felis URRWXCal2; assembly: GCA_000012145.1. Taxonomy (GTDB): domain Bacteria; phylum Pseudomonadota; class Alphaproteobacteria; order Rickettsiales; family Rickettsiaceae; genus Rickettsia; species Rickettsia felis. The sequence goes on along the minus strand of CP000053.1, from coordinate 366,717 downwards.
TGATTAACTCAGCTTGTGCTAGTTCTTTCGGTTCTGTTTCTATATTTAAATTAAATATTTCGGGATATGATTCATGATATTCCGAATGAATATTTTTATAAAATTTTACAAAAGCTTCATATTTTTTATGTAAAAAAGCCAGCAACTCCTCAATGCTTTTCATGTTTTTAATTTTACCGGCACTTAAAGAAAAATTATGAATTTGATTATCTAATTTATAGCTTATACTAAAATTTGATGCTGCTAATAAATGAAAATTATCACGTATATATTCGATCAGTGAAGAGTCATTTTTTGTTCTAGCATCATAATTATTTTGAGCTAATAGTATAATATTTGCATCACATGCTTTATTATAAGTGCATAACACCATATTTCCCTGTACATAATCTAAATGATGTTGAGCTGCCCCTGAATGACAAGAAAATATATGAACAATATTACAATGATTTTCAGTAGTATTATTTTGTATTTTATTCAGCAGTGTAATATCTAACACAGAAGTTGTATCTTCATCAGAAAATATACTCATTGATAAGTAAGAAGGCTCCGGCATAAAATATGATTTAATTTTCCCCCATAAACCTAAATTAGTAGGTTTATAGAAAAACTCTGATCCATGTGCATTTATAAAATATTCACCCGGCCCTGAAAGTAATTCATCTAAGGTTTTTATTTCCTTGATATCAGGAGTTTTGTTTTTCATACTTACATCCGGGCCTTTAAGCAATATTTTTTGCATATTTACATCCTTATTCAATTAATTTTGTTATCATATTATGCGGTAATTTCCATAGAATATGGTAATTCTTAAAGAAGTCAAGAGAAAATTTAGAGTTGATAATTATAGATAATAGATTACAAATAAAGCGAGAAAGGATAAGATTTAAAAAATCTTATCCTAGTTGAGTATAAAAATAGAGTTTATTAAATCTCCGAATCAATATTTCCCAATATTATTGTATCTGAATTATTATATATATTTTCTTCCGTAAAATTTAAATTGAGTGCAATAGTATTATTTAAAAGAATTTCAGGAGTTATTCCTTTATAATTTATATTTTCTATTATATTTTTTGAAACAATATTTGATCCTAGAGTTAGTGTACCCTCACCTGATATATTTAAAGTGCTTCCTGATCCTATAGTTAGTAGACCGGCAATATTCAAAGATTTTCCTGTTTCTATAATTACGTTAGTATCAGAATTGAATGAGATATTAGTAAGAATCGTATTTGATTCTAGAACAAGTCTAAGAGTATTTATATTCATAGAGTCTAAATGAACATCTAAACAATCTTCAATCTTTATTTCTTTTAAATAATTTTCTTGTGCCTCTTGTGACATTTCAAGTAACTCATTTTTAGCAATAGTCATTTTTTCTGCTAGTTTATATAGATTTTTATCTTTTAAGAGATCTAATAAAAATTTTTTACTAGGTAACAACTGCAATAGTTTCTCATAAGTTATGGTATCGGAAAACCATTTTATTAACTTCCAATTTTCAAAAAAGAATTTTTTATCATTTTCCTCTGTTAGTGTTCTATAGAATTTTATCCGCTCATCATTTACCGTAAAATCCTCGGATAATTTTTTGAGAGTTTCTTCTAATCTACCTAATATTGCTAAATCAAAAAAATCATTACTGCTATGTATTTGGTCATTATTAAGAGTAAGAATTGCACTATTCCCTGCTATTAACTCACATAACTTCTCTAACTCATTACCAACTACGTAATCAATATCTTTAAAACTAAGTTGCTTTTGTTTAAGTGATTTTTGAATATTTTCATTAAGAAGATAAGTTGCTTTTGTATAGTTTATTGCTCCAAGTTCATTTATGCCTTTTTGCTTATCATCTTCATAATAATTACGAGCAATTTCAAATAATCTTCTTACTATAATTCTAGCTTCAATAATTCTATCTTCATTTATGTTATTTTCCCTGGAATAACTACTAGCTAATATCTCTAACAATAGATAATTTGAAATAATAGATTCTATTTCTTCTGCACTTAACATTCCATCTTTAACTAACAAATGCTTTTCGGTGTCAACACCGGTCGAAAAATGATACAGATATTTAATAAGCATCGGCTGAAAAATGATACAGTATCATAAAAAAAATTATCTGATATTTAAGTCATAAAATTATCCTCCTGTTTATTAATAATTTCTATTGGCACAAGACCAGTCTTCTTTTTATCCTTAAGCCTGAAACTATCACCTTTAATATTGAGTATAGTGGAGTGATGAAGCAGACGATCTAAGATAGCAGCTGTAAGAGCACTATCCTGAGCAAGACTATTATGCCATTGTCCAAATGGCAGATTACTTGTAAGAATTATGCTACCCTTTTCGTAACGCTTTGCTATAACTTGAAATAACAGATTAGCTTGTTCCGGTTTTAACGGCAGATACCCAAACTCATCTATTATAAGTAATTTATATGGTAGTATAACTCTTTTGAATATGGAGTCCAGGTTTCCCTGGTTTAGCCCAGCATTAAGTATAAGCATCAAATCTGCAGCTGTTGTAAATTTAGTTTTGATTCCGCATTGTGTTGCTGCATAACCAAGGGCAATAGCTATATGGGTTTTTCCTACTCCAGAAGGACCAAGCAGAATAATATTTTCTTGTCTTTCTACAAAAGACAGAGACCTTAAACCTTCCAAAACCTTGTGTTTTATTCCTGTAGCAAAATCATAATCAAAATCATCCAGCGTTTTGATAGCAGGGAAGCCTGCCATTTTGGTGAGTATTGATTTACTCCTGTGCTGTCGTGCCAATAGCTCTGTTTTTAATATTGACTCCAGGAAATCCGTATAACTTGAGTCTTCTTTACTAGAGGATTGTGCAATATCAAGATAATTTTCAGCTATCTGCATAAGGTTTAAAGAGTGGCACAGCTCTTCTATACGTTGGTGCTGCAGGTTCATAATGCCTCCAGTATACTTTGGTATATGCAGAGGGAATGTTGTAAGGAAACTGTAGAAAATCGTTCCCCTTTATCTCTCATAATCTCTAGTACTGTAGGATGACTACCGCTATAATCCAATGGTAGTGGTTGAAGATGATTCCTTTCAAGTTTTAATCTTTCTGCAGGTATTGCACCTGTTGTTCTATGTACACGCAGATTTGCAGTATCACGTAACCATTTTAGTACCTCCGAATTTGCAGTATCCACATCTAACACCAACTCTGAAGTTTTTAATTTTGTTACTAATGGATTATAAAAGCTTTCTCTTATATATCTGTTAAATCGCTCAACCTTGCCCTTAGTCTGTGCTCGATAAGGTCTACACACTTTTAATCGAAAACTATAATGTTTTGCAAAATCCAGCATGCCTTTATTAAAACGGTGTATCCCAAGGACCATATGTATCCCTATCCAGTATTACTGTCTTCATATTGTCATAAAGTACTTCTTCCGGTACTCCGCCAAAATAATCAAATGCTCGCTTATGGCATTCTATTAGTGTTATAAGTTTTTCATTGTTAACAAATTCTATATAGCTTGCTCGGCTAAATCCTAATGTAGCCACAAAAGCTGATAGAGGATCTTTCCCCTTACGAAATTCTATCCAATCCACTTGCATCTGTTTACCAGAAGCAGTCTCAAATCTTATTATATCCTCCTGTTTAGCTACTGGCTTGATACTTCTTAAATAATCCCTTAGTTGGGTTATCCCTCCTGTGTAACCTAACTCTTTTATCTCCTGAAACAGTACAGTACCAGGTAGAGATACAGGATGGGCTGATTTTATTCTTTCACTCAAGTAGTCTTTATATGGGGCAAGCTTTGTTACCAACTCCGACCTATCCTTATATTTAGGGCTACCATCATATTTTAAATATTTACGTACTGTATTTACTGATACTCCTACTTCTCTTGCTATACTTCTTAGGCTCTTACCATGTTTATTCAATATTTTTATTTCCATTATTTGCTCCAGTATTATCATTATTCATTACCTCCTTATCCAGAAGATATTACTTTAATACTGTATCAATTTTCATCCGTTGCTCTGTATCATTTTACTTCCGTTGCTAACATGATTCAGGCTACGCTTAAGCCGCGTTATGTCTTATCCCCTACCCTTAATTAGTCAAATATTAGCCTTATTCCAATCAGCATTTTTCACACAATAAACTCGTATTCAAGCAGCCCAAGTTAATACTGTTTCCCCTTTACTATCAACTTTGTTTAATTCAGTAATACTCATTTCAGCAATTAATCTTTGAGCTTCTTCTATGTTTTTTGTTCTTATTGCTTCTATTAGCCTATCATATTGAGTTTGAAACCACCATTTAAGCATAATCTACTCCTTATTAAATTCTATAAATTTTAATATTTTGTTAAAATTGAGCTATAGACAGAATCATAGTAAGGAGTTTTAAGAATGCAATAGAAATTTAACTAAAAGTGTGAATAAATGAGTTGAGATTGATTTAAAGGATTTATTAGTGTATAGAGGGTTAGAGGAAATAATAGAACGTTTTAATAAATGATAATAATTACTTTTTTCAAGAGATTTATGAAGATAATAAAATTCTGATAAAAACTAAATTAAATAAAGAGTTAATAAAATGTTAAACGCAAAGAATGTAAATAGTAATATCCCTTTAAAAGTAGCTTTATTTACTTCATTAGGGTCAGGTCTTGAATATTACGATTTTGTTATATATGGCATGGGGTGATATCGATTTACAAAATAAGATATGGAATATATCAAATATTAAAAAAGAAAAATCACGCTATTTATCTCTTACTGATGAGGCAATTCAGATTTTATATAGAAGAAAACAAAAAAGTAATAGCTTATGGGTATTTCCTGCAAAAAATAAAATCAATCATATGGTAAAACCTACTCCAACACTACGGAAAATTGTTAAAGAAACAGGCTATAAAGACTTAACATTTAATAATCTGAGTAAAACCCTAGAAAAATTGACAGATCCATTAAGAGCGTCAATCAAATTATAACTTAATACAATAGACTTCTTTTGAAACTCTACGTCTAGGGGTAATTTATACGTCGAGTAGGTAACCAAGTCTTCACGTACGTTTGTATATGCTGCGGTTCAAGATGAAGTGTCTCTTTCAAATTCCTAATTATAAGCGAATGAGTGTTCACAGATTTTTCACTGCCACCCCACGGCTTAACCATGGGTTCCAAAAAAATGACTTCAATATTGATATAGAAGTTACATATTTGATAAAATAAATCTATAAAAAACAAGCTTTTTATAGGTTTTACTGGATTCTCGCTTCTAGCCAAGAATGACATAAAACGATCCTCGCAACAATGTCGATTAAGTTAGCTAGGATGACAATTTCTCTAACTGAACAATACTTTAAATTATTTACCGACAACTTGTTTTCTTTCTTGCTCTATTTGAGCCATGGCATTCATAAATTCTAATACTCTAGCATCACCAAAAATCTGATCAATAGCTTTATCATTAAAGGTTAGTCCGGTATCTTTACCTTTCACATCAACTACTAAAGATTCACCGTCTTTTAATTCAGAATTTTTACTAAAAGCTTCTATTGCCCTAAAGCCGTATTGCTTAATTACTGAAGATTGTTTTCCTAGGTTTAAAGCAAATTCCTTAGAACCTTCCATTTTATTAAGTACCGGTATTACGGCATTATCGGTATAATTCACAAAATTATTTATAAACGCATTTGGATCCGATAATTTTATTACACTTTCTAGATTCAGAGGATTATCTAAATTAGGCATATCAATATCAATAGCAAAATTAAAATCATCCATAACAAGATTAGTTTTACCGGATAATTTTTTTGCTTCAGGATCAAACTCACCTTTTAAATTAAATTCGGAATTATTTATTTTTGCAAAAACACCCATTACTTTTTCTCCGTCTTCTTGAGTAATAGGGCTAGTTAGTTTAAAAATTTTATCTAATTCGGCTCTTTTATTTAAACCATTACTAAAGTAGCTTCCTAAAGCTTCAACTGCTGTTTTTTGGTATGTTTCAGAAGGTTCTATAGTAGATTTACTATTTAAAGCAAAATCAAAAATTTTATCTTTTTCTATATTTAATTTATATAAATAACTTTCTACTTTTCCTTTTCTTTCAATATCACAAGAGAATAAAAACGGTTTACCTTTTACTAATTCTCCTAACATCTGCATAAAAATAACAGCATGCATATTTTCATCTTGCTTTTGATTTAGAGAAAAGTTTTGAATTAATAATTTTCCAAGAGCTAATAGTTCATCACTATATTTAAGCTTTAATTTGGAATTGTAAGAAATAGGTAAATTCAATATATCTAACTTTGTCAAACCATACTCAAAGGAAGCAGTATCAGAGTCATTAGCTATTTTATCTCTCAAAAATTCAAAAATTTTATCATATAAATTTCCTCTGTAATTTTCAGAAATAAAAGAAACAGTATTTTCTCCATCCAAAATTAACAAATTAAGGTTATCTGATGTTTTAGTATTAGTAATTACAGAATTGCTAATATCACTTTCTGCTAATTTTTCTGCATCTAAAGAACTATAAAGAGTTGATTTATTGTCACTCAAGCTTAATTTCCAATAATCAGGCTCTCTATTAAATAAAGATTTTCTAAACCAAATTGTTGTATGATGATCAGGTGAGTAAAAAATATTTTTTTCATCTTGAGCGATAGTAATCTTTACATCATTTCCGTAAGAATCAATTTTTGTAATATTTAAAAACGGTATATGCCTAATAACTATTTCATCAAAATAAAAATCTATAGGTTTTAACATTACTTTATTTAAAGTAATACTAAATCCATATTTATTAACTTTTATTGAATCATAGGTTACATATTCCCCGTATTCATCAAGAATAGAGATAATATTCTCTTTACTTTGATGTTCAAATTTATAAGCAGCATATCCCCATCCCACTAAGATTAGAGCTATAAAACTTATTATAATAAATCGTATTTTCATCTTTTTTACTGTAAAAAATTATTAAAAATCAAAAATGTTTCCTTGTGTGGATACCAAATCGTCATTGCGAGGAAATTTACAATAGTAAATTGACGAAGCAATCTTGGGACGAATTCCTGAGATTGCCACGCTCACTAACGTTCGCTCGCAATGACGATGAAACCGAACCATGCAACAAAACCGGTACGACATTGGAGTGTTTTTCAAGTCCAAAATAGCATATATTGCTTTAAAAATATATTTATTTTTCTTTTAAACGATCAGCTATTAGCTGATATGATTCAAAAGCTTTATTAGGCTCGTTTTCAAGCAATTCAAATCCCAATTTTTCATTACTGTTAATATGCCATAACCTACAATTATCCGGACTAATTTCATCAGTTAACATAATGATAGATTCTTCACCATTAAACACACGCCCAAATTCTAATTTACATTCGACAAGACGAATCCCGACACCGATAAATAAGCCGCTTAGAAAATCATATATACGCAAAGCTTGCTCTTTTACCGCTTTAATTTCATCCCTAGTTAACCAGCCGAAATTTAATATTTGATACTCATTAACTATCGGATATTTAAATTCACGACTTCGGACCTTAAAATCAATGATCGGTTTATCAAATACATACCCTTCGTCCATACCGAATTCTTTTACAAATCTACCGCACGCTACCGATGATATTATTACTTGTACCGGAAAAACCTCAACATATTGAATTAATTGCTCCCTCATATTTATTTTTTCAATAAAATGATTTTCAATGCCGTTCATTTCCAGTTTATCCATTAGAAAGGAAGAAATATTATTATTAAGTACTCCCTTGCCTGAGATCTCAATAATTTCACCGCTTTCTAAGGTAACATTATCGGAAAAGGCCATTATAAGTAAAAAATCTTCTTCGGCGGAATATAGAATTTTACTTGAACCTTTGTAAAGTTGTGTTTTCATTTGTTATTTTCTCAAAATTCATTTTCATCGTCATTACAAGCGGGCATTGTGACGTGGAGCAATTTTTCCGTCATTGCGAGCATTCATAGAATGCGTGACAATCTCATGAATCAATACTCCTGAGATTGCTTAGTCAAAATTTTCAATTTTTCCTCGCAATGACGGTATCCAAACATAACATTAAAACCCTCTAAGATCATTCGGACCGATAATTGCCGATGTAGTAATACTACTAAATATTTTATTTGCCGTATTAATAATGTCATCGGCTTTTATATTAGTAATAATTTCCATAATCTCTTCAGGAGGAATATATTTACCAAAAGCTGCATAATTTTTACCAATTTCTTCTGATTTATAAGCTACTTTTTCTTGTGCCATCAACAAATTACTTCGTAGTTGCGTTTTAGCTCTAATCATCTCTTCTTCATTAACTTTCTCAGTCATCTTGGTTATTTCGGTTTTAAGCTCTTTGTATAATAACTCCAATTTATCATGTGCGGTACTTGCATAAATAGTAAATACCCCGCTATCAGAATATGTACTATTATAACTACCCACCGCATATGCAAGACCTAATTTTTCACGAATATGCTGAAATAAACGTGAAGACATACCACCTCCAAATATTATAGCAAGTAACTGGGTTCGGTAAAGCCTTTCTAAGTTAATATAAGGCGTTCCTTCAAAACCAAGGATTAAAGTAGTCTGCTCCAAATCCTTATTGATAAAGCTATTACCTCCTATATATTTTGCAGGAAGAAAATTACTTTTTTCTCCTTGCTTTAAAGAAGAAAACAATCGCTCTGCACTACTTACTATTTTATCGTGATCAACATTACCGGCAACCGATAAATACAAATTTCCAGCGTTATAATGTTTATCTATAAAACTCAAAAAATGCTCTTTAGTAAAACTAGATAATGTTTTGCTTGCTCCAAGAATCGGTTTACCGAGCGGCTGATCCTTATAAACACTGCTATAAAACTTCTCATATATTAAATCATCGGGATTATCCTGACTATGGGCTATTTCCTGTAATATTACCTGATATTCCTTTGCTATCTCTTCTTCAGCAAAGATAGAATTTTGTATTATATCGGCAAGTATATTCAGGGCTTTATCGCAATTCTCAGATAATACTCGTGCGTAATATATTGTCTTTTCATGACCTGTATAAGCGTTAAAATGACCGCCTATCTCGTCAAATTCTTCGGCTATTTGTTTTGCCGTTCTTGTTGTTGTACCTTTAAAAGCCATATGCTCAAGAAAGTGGGATATCCCCTCCTCTTCCGAATTTTCGTAGCGACTCCCGACTTTGGTAATTAAATTTATCGCTACCGAATCAACGTAAGGCATGTTATACGTCAAAACCGTTAAGCCGTTTTTCAATTTACTAATGTTAAAATTTTCTTTCATAATCTACTTTTTTAATTTCTAACTCGTCATTGCGAGGAAAAACTGTAAGTTTTGACGAAGCAATTCAGTTTAAAAATGCTAATTTGTAGAATTTTTATTATTTTTTCTAGATTGCCACGTCGCTTCGCTCCTCGCAATGACGTTTTTTGATTTAAGCAACGACTCTCTTAATTTTGCAAGCCTTAGAAATCTTGCAAAGGCAAAAATCATTGAATCTACAAAGCCGTCAAAACCGAATACAAAATAGCGTCTGATAAAAAACGCTTTAAAAAACCACCATATCATTTCAGTTGTTAAACGAAAATTTGAAAGTTTTTTTCCTTGCTTAACTAAATCTTTTGCTTGCTCGCTAGAATAAAAATTTGCTTTAGTTACCAACTGCTCAATTGAAGTACCGGAATAATGATAAGCAGCTTCATTTAATAGATAAATTTTACCTGCAAAATCAACATCTTTGTTAAATACCACCGAATCATGAGTAGTACTATTTACGGTATTTGCAAAACTTGCAAATTTTTTATTATACAACCGAGTACATTTATTAAACGGAGCAAACATTCGTGGCTTTTGGTCATTACGATGCATTATTAACAGCTTTATTTGATAAGCTAAATAACGATCTTGATTATGAGAGGCAAAAATATACTCTATTTCGTCTTGTAACTCTTTAGACAACTCCTCATCAGCATCAATATTAAGAATCCAATCATTTACGCAAAGGCTCTCGGCAAAAGATTTCTGCCCTACATAGCCAAGCCACGGCTTTACTATTACCTTTGCTCCTAATTGTTCAGCGATTGCTACCGTATCATCTGTGCTTTCGCTATCGACTACTATAACTTCATCGACAATATTTTTTACGCTATTTATAGCTCGTGCTATTCTTGCCGCTTCATTTTTGGTAATAATAAATGCTGAGATTTTTTCCATATATCTATACTTTAAATGTCATTGCATATATTCGATGTCATTCCTGCGAAAGCAGGAATCCAAAAAAATATAAATACAGCAATTTTTTAAAATTAAAAGTTCATTCTATCTCGCTTTATTATGGATTCCTGCTTTCGCAGGAATGACATCGAACACTTTTCTCAAACCATGCAACAAGACCTATTTTAGCTAGGAATGACATTACTGCACTGTACTAACAATAATTTTACCCTATAACCCTAAACACCAGCTTAACTATATAAGTTAAAAGTAGCGTGGATAATAATCCGCTGAGCCATAGAATAATAAACCATTGCCACCCTTTTAGACAAGAGGTTATTTTTTTAATATATCGGATGATGAGATGATTTGCCACGGAATATATAATAACAATAGAAAGTATAGCCAAGTATGACAGGTAGGAATATCCCCGCCCCTATCAACAGTAAAGACTGTGACTCCGGTGCTGCTGCTGCGGTTTCGAGCGTAACTTTATAAGGAACGATATATGGCCATATACTTATTGCAAGCCCTAAATATCCTAATAAAAATAACAAGATCGTATAAATAAACGGCTTTACTTCTTTTTTTTGCTTAACGGCTTTAATTAACTTAATAAATATTAAAGCAGTTACAATAGGTACAATCGATAAATAGTGAATATTAGGTACACTAAACCAACGATGATTTATGTGGTTATTTAAGAAAGGAACCCATAAGCTTACAAGCCCCATAAAAAGTGCAACGTAAAATAAAATATATAAGGCAGATTTATAAGCCCAATCTTGTGTTTTCTTTTCTGTTTTCAGAATAAGCCAAGTAGCACCTAAGAGTGCATAACCGAATATTAATGCTATCCCCGTCATAACGGAGAAGGGAGTAAGAAAATCAAAGCTCCCTCCTGCAAATTCTCGTCCTTCTATCTCTATTCCTTGGACAAACGTACCAAGCATTAAACCTTGACAAAAAACAGCAAGCATAGAACCAAAATGAAAAGCGTAATCCCAAATATAACGATGACCTATATGAGCCTTAAAACGGAATTCAAAAGCTACACCTCGAAAGATTAAGCCAAGTAACATCAATGCAATAGGAATATATAAAGCCGGCATTAATAGCGAATATGCCAGCGGGAAAGCTGCAAATAAACCGCCGCCGCCAAGTACTAACCAAGTTTCGTTACCGTCCCAAAAAGGAGCAATAGAATTGATCATTTTATGACGGCAATCATCGGTAGGTGCAAACGGAAATAAGATTCCTACTCCTAAATCAAAACCGTCTAATAAAACATATAAACAAATAGCGGTAGCTATAAGACCACCCCAAATAAGCGGTAAATCTATATAAGGTGCAAAGTTTAACATTAGGTTTTTCTTTAAATTATATCATTTACGATATTAGTATATACATTTTTTTCTTCTTTTTGTAGAGTTCTTTTAGATAAGGTTACAAATATTCTTGCTAATGTATCTCATTTGTGCTACTAATATAGTAGTAATCATTGTTAAATTTCAAGTAATTGTATGACTAAATCAGCTTTCATAAGAGCACGAGTTGATCCGGAATTAAAAGAAGAAGCAGAAAACGTGCTTGATGAGCTTGGCATCACTCCTACACAAGCGGTTACTATGCTATATAAGTACGTAGCACGCGAACATAAATGGCCTACTACAATAAAAATTCCCAATGCCGTTACTCTAAAAACATTTGAATCAACTGATAATAAAATCGGACTAATTGCCTCTAATAACACAAAGAAAATGTTTAAAAAACTTGGTATTTAAGTTGTGTTTAGACCTATCTATACTAAATCTTTTGAAAAAGATATAAAACTAGCAATTAAGCGAGGCAAAGACCTAAATAAACTAAAAATGCTTATAGAATTATTAGTTAATAAAACAGCTTTACCTATTAAATATCGAGATCATCAACTAATCGGAAATTTTATAGGTCGAAGAGAATGTCACATAGAACCCAATTGGTTACTAATCTATAAAATTGATAATGAATGTATAATTTTTGAACGCACAGGCACTCATTCTGATATATTTAAGTAAAAACTATTTTACTTTTCTAATAATGGGTTATTCAAACCGATCTCTCCGTACGTTTCTTTATTATCTATCGCTTCTATACCTTTCTTTATTAAATGCATTATATAATATATACCCGCTCCGAAAATGATCACATATACTACTACAAAAGCAATTAGAGAAATAAATACATATTTGCCGAGTACCGGTGATACCGTATCTGCGGTTTTTAAAATATTATATACTATATAAGGTTGTCTACCTACCTCGGTTACAAACCAACCGGCAAGTACTGCAATAAAACCTGAAGGTGACATTAATATATACCAATATTGAAACCATTTCGTAGCATATAATCTTTTCTTCAAGTAAAGATATAAGCCCGCAATACCTGTAAATACCATTAAGAAACCGATTCCTATCATAATACGGAAGCTAAAAAATACGACTAGCACAGGCGGACGCTCTTCTTTTGACCATTCTTTTAATCCTTTCACTTCACCGTCTAAGCTATGTGTTAAGATTAAACTACTAGCATAAGGTATTTCTACAGCATATTTTGTTTTTTCTTCTTCCCCATCAGGAAAGCCGATAAGATTAAAAGCTGCTCCTTTTTCCGTATTCCAAATACCTTCCATAGTCGAAACTTTAACCGGCTGATATTTAAGAGTATTTAAACCATGCAAATCACCGATAAATATTTGAATAGGTGCAACGATTAACGCCATTAACACTGCCATAAAAAGCATAATTTTAGCATGCTCTTTATAACGATTATTTAGTAAATAAAAGCTAGCTACACCACCGATAACAAAAGAAGTAGTTAAATAAGCCGCCGTAATCATATGGAAAAAACGATATGGGAAAGAAGGGTTAAAGATAATTTCTAGCCAATTTAAAGGGAAAAAGAACCCATCGCCTCGCAGTTCATAACCAGCAGGCGTATGCATCCAGCTACTAGCTGCAAGTATCCAAAAAGCTGAGATTACAGTACCAACAGCAACTATTAACGTAGAAATAAAATGTACTTTTTTACTAACTTTATTAAAGCCGAATAACATTATACCTAAAAAAGAAGATTCGAGGAAAAAGGCAGTAAATACTTCAAAACCGAGAAGCGGACCGAGGACATTTCCAACCTTATCTGAAAAATTCGACCAGTTAGTACCGAATTGATAAGACATTACAACGCCCGAAACTACTCCCATACCGAAAGTAACGGCAAAAATCTTCACCCAAAATTTGTATATTTCTTGATAAACCGGCTTTTTTGTTTTTAACCATAACCCTTCAATTACTGCTAAAAAGCTTGCAAGCCCTATAGTAAAAGCAGGAAATATTATATGAAAACTTATGGTAAAAGCAAACTGAATCCTCGATAATAATACTTGATCAAATTCCATACTTAAGCTGCTGTTTTAAGAATCAACGTCATTGCGAGAAAAAATTGAAAATTTTGACGAAGCAATCTCAGGAATTTCTTATTATTCATGAGATTGCCACGCAGCCTACGGCTGCTCGCAATGACGATTTGGTATCACACGGGCAATGCCCGCTTGCAATGACGAAAAAACTGAAGTACACAATAACATCAATACAATATTTGATTTAATCAGCCGCCTTTGCTATTATTAAATTCTATCTGATTAGTTTTAACAAATTTTCCTTTTTCGGAGTTCCAATTATAATGAACATTTACTATTCTTACTTCTGTAACATTAATATCACCATTGGGCAATTGAGTTACATCATACCCTTTTCGGATAGAATCCGTAATTAATAAACTTGCTTGACAAATATATTTTACATCAAAGAACGGAGAATCGTCTTCCTTAGACTTTTCTTGTTCTTCTAAAAAATTATTAGATAATTCTTTTTCTTGCATTTCTAATGATTTTGAAGTTATTTTCTGAATTTTGTAGCATTATTTAAGGTAAGAAGCAAGGCTTGTTTATTATTTTTCCATAGATTTAATATTTTTAGGTATATTTTTGCAAAATAATTAAATTAAAATATGCTCTGAAATAACACGAATTAATATATTATTTTAAAATTGAGGTACATTATCGTGATAAAATACCCTACTTTATCTAAATCAACATTTAGCTTAGGTATTTATTTTTTAAAATTCGATAAAGTTAAAATTACTTTATTGACTGTAATCTGTATTTTACTCGGTATGATTCCGGCAATTGATAGTATATTACTTCAGAAAATTATTGATCTAATCGAATCTTTCAGTGATGAGAACGCAAATAACCTTTTATCTTCCATGATTTACTGGGCAGTATTTTATGCTCTTTGGTGGGAGAGTATTAATATAGCATATCGTTCATATGATTATTTGTATCTAAAGACTATGCCCGTAATAAAAGGAAAAATACTAAATGAACTTTATAATTATACTCAATATCATAGCCATAAATTCTTTCAGGATAATCTAGCAGGACATATTAGCAATCGTATTACCGAAACCGCAAGATCGTTTGAGATGATTATTTCAATATTCGGCGAAAAAATTCTTCGTAAACTAGCTATTATCGTATTTGCATTAATTGCTTTATATTCCGTACATTACGTTTTTGCTACGATATTTATTTTATGGATTACGGTTTTTTTAGGGCTGAGTGTTCTTTTCTCGGATAAAATCAATAAATACTCATTAAATTATGCTAGAAGCCAATCTTTTGTTGCCGGTAGTATCGTAGATGCAATTAGCAACATTAATGCGGTTAGAATGTTTACAGCCCATAAATTTGAACGTCAACATCTAGAAACAAGAGTAGAAAATGCCGTAGCCGATGAACAAACTATGCAGTTCTTCATGTTCAAACTGCGTTATGCTCTTGGGACTTCTTGTTCAATAATGATCTTTATAATGATTTATTATTTATCTAAACTTCGTAGTGAATTATCTATAAGCATAGGTGATTGCGTATTAGTGCTAACATTATGTATAAATGTAGCAGACGATATTTGGGATTTAACACAAGAAATCGGTGATATGTTCGAGCAGATCGGGGCATTTAATCAAGGCTTATCCCTAATGGCACCGCATATTATAACGGATATTGAAAACGCTACTCCTTTAGATATCAAAGAAGGGATTATTGAATTTAGAAATGTTACCTTTAATTATCACCATAATAATAATTTATTTCGTAATAAATCGGTATTAATTCCAAGTAAGCAAAAAGTGGGACTAGTTGGTTTTTCCGGTTCAGGGAAAACCACTTTTATTAGTTTGCTCACGAGATTACATGATATAGAAGACGGAATGATTTTAATAGATAACCAAAATATTAAAAACGTAACTCAAGATTCTTTAAGAAAAGCCATTAGCCTTATACCGCAAGAGCCGGTACTTTTTCATCGTACTATTTTAGACAATATCCGATACGGAAAAAAAGAAGCTACTCTTGAGGAGGTTATAATTGCTGCAAAAGCTGCACATATTCATGATGTTATCGATAATCTACCAGACGGTTACGATACTATGTGTGGAGAACGAGGAAATAATTTATCCGGCGGTCAGCGTCAAAGAATTATCATAGCAAGAGCCATCTTAAAAAATGCTCCTATTTTGATTCTTGATGAAGCAACAAGTAGCTTAGATAGCGAAACGGAAAGTCTGATTCAAGAGTCAATGGATTATTTAATGCAAAATAAAACCGTGATAGTTATTGCTCATAGATTATCTACTTTACTCAATATGGATAGGATTTTAGTCTTTGAAAAAGGTAGTATAATCGATGATGGTAGCCACGCAGAATTACTAAAAAATAGTAAGCTATATCAAAAATTATGGAACTCCCAAGTTAAAGGATTGATAGTGTGAGGATGTGTTGCCTGCGTGGATACCGCCCCGTCATTGCGAGGAGCGAAGCGACGTGACAATCTTGTCAAGCATCCTGAGATTGCCACGGAGTCCAAAAGGACGCCTAGCAATGACGACCTTTAGTATACACGCAAGCAAACCTTACGTGACATAATACCGACCTCAACCTTCAAACTAAGCCGGTAGTTCCTCTGCTTCTCCTGTTACTTGAACTTGAAACCCGTTTAGTTTCAGTAAATCTATTGCAGCATTATATATAGCATTTACTGGATCATTTGCTATTCTAGAAATTTTAGAACAACAAAATAAAGCCTTATATTAAATATCGTAATATGTTATTATAATCATTTCTTTAACTGCTAATATTCTATAATGAAACTATCTGACTTTGACTTTGATTTACCAACTGAACTTATAGCACAATATCCGGCTAGTGAACGTGATAACTCGGATTTACTAATTGCTACTACACCACCTATTAAAACCAAATTCTACAATATAATAGATTACTTAAAAGAAGGGGATTTATTAGTCTTTAATAATAGCAAAGTGATAAAAGCAAAGTTAAATTTAGAGAGAAATATTACAATAAATTTGAATCAAAAATTATCGGATGATAGTTGGTCGGCTTTTGCTAAACCGGCTCGAAAACTTAATATAGGCGATGAGTTTTATTCTGATAATCATAAGGTAATAATTACCGAAAAATTTGCAATGGGTGAGATTAAAGTAAAATTTGAACTTGATAATATTTCGGTATTTGAATTTTTGGACAAATACGGTGAGATGCCGCTACCGGTTTATATTAGACGTTCTAAACGTCATGGCGAGGAAGAAGAGAGTTCTGACGAAGCAATCTCATCACAAAATCCTGAGATTGCCACGGAGTCCAAAAGGACGCCTAGCAATGACGATAAGCTAGACTCTCTACGCTATCAAACAATTTACAGTCAAATAGAAGGGTCAGTTGCAGCACCGACGGCAGGGTTGCATTTTACTAAGGAAATACTTGATAAGCTTAAAGCAAAAGGCGTGCAAATCGCTTTTGTAACCTTACATGTGGGAGCAGGAACTTTTTTACCTGTAAAAACCGAAAATATTCATGAGCATAAAATACACACCGAATATTGCTCTATTACTCCTGAAACTGCTGAAATCATCAACAAAGCAAAGCAAGAAAGGAGGCGTATTATCGCAGTCGGCACTACAACACTTAGAACTCTTGAGAGTTCTTGCAATAACGGCGTCGTAAAAGCGGGTAGTTTTGAAACTGATATTTTTATAACTCCCGGCTTTAAATTTCAAACGACCGATATGCTGCTTACTAATTTCCATTTCCCTAAATCTACTTTATTTATGCTTATATGTGCTTTTGCCGGCTTTAAAGAGATGCATGAATTATATAAATATGCTATAAAAGAAAAAATGCGTTTTTTCAGCTATGGCGATGCAACAGTTTTGTATAGGAAAGTATGAATAGTATCACAGAATATTCTTTTTTAACAAATCTTACTAAATTACCTTTTATCGAGGAGATTTGGCTTTTTGGCTCACGCGGGCGAGGGGATAATCATGAGAGAGCGGATATTGATATCGCCATTCTTTGCCCTAATGCAAGTAAAGAGGACTGGCAGCAAGTTTTAGAAATAATATATGATGCAGATACACTTCTAAAAATAGATTGTGTACGATTCGATACATTAAATGATGATGATAAATTTAAACAAAATATCATTGATTTTAAAAAAATTCTTTATAAAAAAGGAGAAATTCTAATGGAAAAAATATTTTGGCAAGATTATTTTAAAACACTAGGACAAGCTATACAGTGCTTACATGAGGTTATAGAAAGAACTAAAATAGATAAAGATCCTATTTTTTTAGATGCTGCTATTCAGCGATTTGAATTCGTAATAGAACTATTTTGGAAAGTTTTAAAAAAAATATTAACTTACGAGGAAATTGATAGTACTACTCCAAGAGATGTAATGAGTAAAGCCTTTCAATTTAACATAATTGATGATGAGCAAATGTGGCTCGAAATACTTAAAGATCGAAATGTTACCTCTCATGTTTACAAATATGAAGATGCAAAACAAGTTTTTGAAAATATTAAAATATATTTACTGATTTTAGAAAAAACCTATAACAAACTAGATAAAAAATATTTTGGATGAGCAAATCCTCTACTTCATTAATACTAGATTCAAAACAAGCTGCTTTACTAGAAGAATTAAAACAGCTTGCAGCAGAACTTAATAAGCCTAAAAGCTTATTCAAATTCTTTAATCAAAACAGCTTAAAAAGCGGAATTTATTTATACGGTCCGGTGGGCAGCGGTAAGACTATGCTCATGAATTCTTTTTTTGAAGAGATAAGCATATCTAAAATCATTATCCATTATCAGAACTTTATGCAGGAAATTCATAAATCTATGCATAAATTACAAACAGAAAATCAAAAAGATATCATCCCTAAAATTGCTAAAAACTATGCTAAACATACTAAACTGTTATGTATAGATGAGTTTGAAATTAAAGACATTACCGATGCAATGATAATAGGTAGATTATTTAATGAATTAATAAAGCAAAATATTTTTATTTTTATAACCTCTAACACGAGTCCCAATAATCTTTACAAAGACGGATTACAACGAGAATCTTTCTTACCTTTTATAAAGATAATCAACAATACATTTTACGTTAAATATCTAGATAATCACCATGATTATCGATTTGATAAAGCATTAGGAGTTAAAGGAGCAAGGATAATTTATCCCTTAACTTTAGAAAATCAAAATAAGCTTGAAGAAATTATCACAGATATTAGTGATAATAATCTTATTTCTCAAAATATACAGGTTCTAGGTAGAGAAATATCCTTTCAAAAAGTACATAAAAGAATACTAGTAACAGATTATAATGAATTATTTACAAGAGACTTAAGCTATATCGATTATGGTAATATTTGTCAAAATTTCAACGTTATTATAGTTAAGAACGTTCAAATCATTCCATCTGATGATACAAATACAGCTGTTAGATTTATCAATTTTATCGATAATGCTTATTTCTATAAAATACTCTTATTTATGAGCTTAGAAGATAGCCCAAATAAAATATATCAAGGTTCAGCTCGAGCCGCAGAATTCAAACGCACTATTTCAAGACTAAATGAAATGAATAGCGAATCTTATTTGCTAGAGAATGACTTTAAGAATTGATTTTAATTAAAAATCTCTTCTTTTTTCTTTTCAAAAGGACGAGCATCGTAAAATAATTCTATACGAGAAATAAGATTTTCATTAAAAGATAGTAACGAAGCTCCCCTAAAAATACCTATAGGTTCAGGACAATCAAAATCCAATGCTAACATAACCTTATCTCCATTATGAAACTTTTCACGAATTGTAAGATTTTAAAAAAACATCGAAAAATTTTTTGCAGCTTCCACAACTGATTCTTTACCGTCCATAATCGATAATGGACCTATAAAATTAATGTTAGGATGTAAACATGAAGCCATTTCTTCAAAATTTTTATCACGCATGGCTATGTAATAAGATATTGCTTTATTTAAGTTAGTATCAGTCATAATATTTATTTCTATTAAACTCTTTCTTAAGTACTTCAATAAGTTTGGGATCTTTGTTTAAATAACTTATAAAATTATCAGATAATGCATCTGTTGTAATATCTAATATACCTTGCTCCATAGCGTCAAAAACACGCAGAGCTACATTAGCAGAAGTTTCTTTCTTCACTTCAATATCCTTAGCCATATCAGTATCAATAGGACCGGGATAAACACCAAAAACAGGAATTAAATGCGAATATACTCCGAGTAAATGAAGAATTGGTAGACGAAGCTCAATTTGGAAAAGAGCAAGGAGTCTTGAAGCTGATAACCGCAGCGTACATACTAGTACGTGAGGATTATCAGCAAAAGACGACGTAGCCAATTTTTCAAATTCAGCGAGTATACATCATCATTTCTATCCTAATAGCTTGAGTCAAAGAATATAGAGCTGACTTTGAAGCTGAATAAGTAACATATACAGGAGAAGGATATAGCCCTCCGATAGAAATAATGTTAACTATAGCACAATTATTATTTTTTATAAGATTTTCTGAAAAGGCATTTATAAGATGCAGTGGAGCAAAATAATTAACCTCCATCTCTTGGCGGGCTATTTTTTCGTCGTAGTTACGAATACAACCGGGCAATCCCTAATGCTCCGGAATTATTTATTAAAACCTGAGTATCATTAGCCATTTGAACAACTTTTTTAATTTGCTCTAAGTTAGTTACATCCAGTTCAACAGGAACTATTTTTCCTTGAAATTTTGCAACTAGATCATCTAATTGAGAGATATTCCGTGCCGTAGCATAAACTTTTTTCCTCCTCTTTTTATTGCTTCTTCAACAAGAGCTCGTCCTATACCTTTCTCTCGGTTAGCACCTGTTATAAAAACAATCAAATCCTTAACAAAAACTTCAGACATTTTGTAACTCTTAATAAGATTATATGTAATCCGTTAATAATATATCGCATACCTTGAAGTCAAATTATTTTGTTTTATTGTTTAGAAAAAGTTACTTTGTAGTATGAAATCAGATTCTAATATCATTCCTGTGGAAGCTGGAATACATTTTAAAGCTAATTAAAATTTATTTACAGATAGGCCTAAGAAATTTAATAAATTCATCAATATTGATTTTTATATCATCTTCTAAATGCTCTTTCTGTTGTCTGATCTACGTAAAAAGGATAATAATCACATGACATATAATTTGCCATTCTTTTATAAAAACTTCTAGGAGGAGTTGTGCCGTGATCAATCTCTACTAGTTTACATTTTGGAGCCGCAAAAATAAGATTAGCAAATCCTGATCCATGCGGTCCAACTATTATTTTTGCTTTATTAAAAAGCTGGGCCTGTTCATACGGGGAGGATAGCTCTAGATATATTACCTTAAAACCAAGTTTCTCAATTTTTTCTATTAATTCTTCTTCATTAACTATTTTCCTGGTAGAAGCGTATTTACGAGAAATATATATTTTATCGTATGCTTTACTATTATCTTTAATAAAAATATTTCTTAAATCTTTTTTTAACCATAAAGGCAAAATTGTACCTTTTACCGGAATAAACGGTACAGATGGAACAATTAGTCTAGTAGCTTGAATTATACAATCGCTATTTACTACAAAAAGCTTATCTTCCGGTATATTTAAATAATTTAATACTATTTCTAATGACTTAATTTGCCATGAATATTTTAAATTATTAATATAGATACGGTCATATTCAAGATCCGATTCTTTTAATATAATTAATCTAGGCAAAATTTGTAGCAGCCAATGATACCAATTTTCAGAACAAGAAGATGAAATTACTGCTAATTTTCCATTAAAATATAAAGGATTTTCTGTATTAATATCTCGCTTCTTATTTAATAAACGATGTTGATCACCTAAGCTTGTTTGAGTATCTTGTAGAATATAACCTTCTTGAGTTAAAATTCCACCTTCATTAATTACTGTGCCATTTGGTAACTCTAAAATAAATTGCTCAGTATTTTTTTCTTTAAATAACTTTTTAATTTCTATGTTAGATTTTAGCGATTCTATGGAAATAAGTTGATGTTTATTCTTTAATGCATAAGCATTACTAATATAGAAGAGGATGAGAATTATGAATATAAAATATCTCATAAAGAGAAAAAAGATAATTAAAAATTTGCATTGCAAGCTTGGCAGCGACTTACTCTCCCATGCCTTATGACATAGTACCATTAGCGCTATGAGGTTTCACGTTCGAGTTCGGGATGGGATCGTGTGTTTCACTCATGCTATAACCACCAAGCTAGCAATACAAACTTTTAAAAAGATAGATTTGTATTATAGTTTGCTGTTAATGTTGTTGCATGACTAAATTTATCATTCCTGCGGAAGCAAGAATCTAAATATTAAAAATTTTTCTAGATACCGTGGCGGGACCACGGTATAACATTATTAGCTGTGCAACAACATTTTTATTCATTGGTAAAGCTAATTTAACCTGATAACTTTGTGAGTTGATACTACATTTTTATAGAATTAACACTATATGCATATGTAATCTCACAGCAAAGTAAATCAATCGAGCTATTAGTATCAGTTAGCTACACACATTACTGTGCTTCCACACCTGACCTATCAACGTGGTGGTCTTCCACGGCTCTAATGGGGAAGTCTAGTTTTGAGGTGGGTTTCCTGCTTAGATGCATTCAGCGGTTATCCCTTCCGTACTTAGCTACCCAGCTGTGCCGTTGGCACGACAACTGGTCCACCAGGGGTACGTCCACCTCGGTCCTCTCGTACTAAAGGCAGATCCTCTCAAACTTCCTACACCCACGGCAGATAGGGACCGAACTGTCTCACGACGTTCTAAACCCAGCTCACGTACCACTTTAATCGGCGAACAGCCGAACCCTTGGGACCTTCTCCAGCCCCAGGATGTGATGAGCCGACATCGAGGTGCCAAACGATTTCGTCGCTATGGACGCTTGGAAATCATCAGCCTGTTATCCCCGGAGTACCTTTTATTCGTTGAGCGATGGCCCTTCCACTCGGGACCACCGGATCACTATGACCGACTTTCGTCTCTGCTCGTCTTGTCAGACTCGCAGTCAGGCTAGCTTATGCCATTGCACTCTAAAAGTTGATTTCCGACCAACCTGAGCTAACCATCGCACGCCTCCGTTACTCTTTGGGAGGCGACCGCCCCAGTCAAACTACCTACCATGCATTGTCTCGGATCCTGATTCAAGGATCTCGGTTAGATGTCAAGAACCAAAAGGGTGGTATCTCAAGGGTGACTCCACAAAGGCTGACGCCTTCGCTTCGTAGTCTCCCACCTATCCTGCACATCTGATTCCTAACACCAGTGCAAAGCTATAGTAAAGGTTCACGGGGTCTTTCCGTCTGACCGCGGGAACTCCGCATCTTCACGGAGAATTCAATTTCGCTGAGTCGATACTGGAGACAGTGGGGAAATCGTTACGCCATTCGTGCGGGTCGGAACTTACCCGACAAGGAATTTCGCTACCTTAGGACCGTCATAGTTACGGCCGCCGTTCACTGGGACTTCAATTCAGAGCTTGCACCCCTCCTTTTAATCTTCCAGCACTGGGCAGGCGTCAGACCCTATACGTCGTCTATTGACTTTGCAGAGCCCTGTGTTTTTAATAAACAGTCGCTACCCCCTAGCTTGTGCCACCTGCACATGGTTGCCCATATACAGGTCATCTTTCTTCCGAAGTTACAGATGCAATTTGCCTAGTTCCTTCAGCATCGTTCTCTCAAGCGCCTTGGTATACTCTACCTGTCCACCTGTGTCGGTTTCGGGTACGGTCTATAATGAAGGTGTTATTTCCTGGAAAATATTCACTGCACAATCAATCCAATAAGACTGTACAATTTACTATTTTCGTCACATCCTTCAGGTTCAGGAATATTAACCTGATTCCCATCGATTACGCCTTTCAGCCTCATCTTAGGAGCCGACTAACCTTGTGCAGATTAACTTTACGCAAGAACCCTTGGACTTTCGGCGAGAATGTTTCTCACATTCTTTATCGCTACTTATGTCAGCATTCTCACTTCCGATACCTCCAGCAAACCTTACGGTTTACCTTCACAGGCTTACGGAACGCTCCGCTACCATTTATGCCAAATGCATAAATCCGCATCTTCGGTACATGACTTGAGCCCCGTTACATTGTTGGCGCAAGAAAACTTATTTAGACTAGTGAGCTATTACGCTTTCTTTAAATGATGGCTGCTTCTAAGCCAACATCCTAGTTGTTTTGGTTTTCTCACATCCTTTAACACTTAGTCATGATTTAGGGACCTTAGATGGCGGTCTGGGCTTTTTCCCTCTCGACTATGGACCTTAGCACCCATAGTCTGTCTGCTATGCTGTACTCGTCGACATTCGGAGTTTGATTGAGTTTGGTAAGTCTGTGGGACCCCCTAGCTCATTCAGTGCTCTACCTTCGACGGTAATCGCTATAACGCTCTACCTAAATAGATTTCGCGGAGAACCAGCTATATCCGAGTTTGATTGGCCTTTCACCCCTAACCACAGCTCATCCCCTACTTTTTCAACAGTAGTGGGTTCGGTCCTTCAGCGGATTTTACTCTGCTTTCAACCTGGCCATGGCTAGATCACCCGGTTTCGGGTCTAATTCATCTAACTAAACGCCCTATTCAGACTCGCTTTCGCTACGCCTACACCTAACGGCTTAAGCTTGCTAGATAAACTAAGTCGCTGACCCATTATACAAAAGGTACGCCGTCACAAGACATATAAATACGCTTGCTCCGACTGCTTGTAAGCATTTGGTTTCAGATACTATTTCACTCCCCTTGTCGGGGTACTTTTCACCTTTCCCTCACGGTACTTGTTCACTATCGGTCACTAGAGAGTACTTAGGCTTAGAGGGTGGTCCCCCTATGTTCAAACAGGATTTCACGTGTCCCGCCTTACTCAAGGACTTCAAACTTTTTACCTATACGGGACTATCACCTTCTATGGTCAACCTTTCCATGTTGTTTTAGTTATTTTTTTGAAGCCACTGGCCTGGTCCGCGTTCGCTCGTCACTACTAACGGAGTCTCGGTTGATGTCCTTTCCTCCAGCTACTTAGATATTTCAGTTCGCTGGGTTTGCCTCATATAGCTATGTATTCACTATACAATACCTAATAAATTAGGTGGGTTTCCCCATTCGGAAATCTTCGGATCAAAATTTATTCGCAACTCCCCGAAGCTTATCGCAGCGTATTACGTCCTTCATCGCCTTCTAGTGCCAAGGCATCTACCAAATGCTCTTATTATATTTACTTACGCTTTTAACTTGAGATTACACGATGCATACAGAATTAATTTCACAATTATTTTCAGTATCTACTCACGATATAAATTTTTATTATCGCGGTATATTTAGTTTTTTAGCTTTATCAACTTTTCAAACAGCTACAAAGTTTAAGTTTCAAACCTTGCGTGATGATTTTATATCTACATTTTTAAAGCTTGTCAAATACTAATTTCAAATAATTTTAATTTTATTTTTTATGAGATGGGCTAAAGTTATTTTAACCTCTTTTTAGAGTAGGCTTTGTCGGCTTTTTGTTTAGATTTTCAGTTCCTAATTATTTTAATATTGTATCTTTTAAAATATTTGTACCACGTAAAAATTCTTCTATATTCAAAGCTTTTTTACTCTCTTGCTGAAGTTTTTTCACTCGTAATATACCGCTTCCACAAGCTATTTCCAGCTTATCACTAATAACGGTGCCGGAAGTAAAGTGATGCTCCGCATTTAAATATTCTGCTTCAAGGATTTTAATTATTTTATCATTATAACTAAAATATGCTCCGGGCCAGGGATTCATCCCTCTTATTTTACAATCTATTTTATATGCGGATTCATACCAATTAATTTTTCCTTCTTCTTTAGTTAATTTATGAGCATACGTAACGCCATCACTTGACTGTTTTATCGGTACTATATTATCAATATTTGCAAGTGTTTTTATTAGTAATTCAGCTCCTAAATTAGCACATTTATTGTGCAGCTCTTCTAGGGTTGTCCTTTCTTCTAAATCAAAATCTTCTTTCATCAATATATCACCTGTATCAAGCCCTGCATCCATACGCATAATACATACGCTACTTTTCCGATCACCCTCTATAATAGTACGCTGCAGAGGAGCCGCTCCTCTGTGACGAGGCAAATCGGATGGATGGATATTAAGACAGCCGTATTTTTTAGCTTCTAATATAGCTTTCGGCACAATAAAACCATATGCAATAACAACTATAATATCAGCATTAATCTTATTAATTAGATTTATTGTTTTATCATTACGAAGAGTAGAAGGAGTATAAACAGGAATTTGATGTTCAAATGCTAATTGATGTATGGGGGATTTAGCTAAGTTAAGTCCTCTGCCCTTAGCTTTAGGTTGCTGGGCAAAAACAGCTTTAACTTCATGATGAGTTATAAGTTTTTTAAGAGCGGGAACTGCAAATTCAGGCGTTCCCATAAAGATTACTTTCACACTATATTATTTTTAAGTTTCTTGAGCTTACGAAGCACCACATCTCGTTTTAAATTACTTAAATAATCAATCATGAGCTTACCTTCCAAATGATCATACTCATGCTGGATAACTCTTGCAAGCCAATCATTTGCTTCAAGCTCTTGCGATTTACCGTGATAGTCTAAATACCTAATCTTTATAGATTCCGGTCTTGCCACCTCAATACGTTGCTCCGGTACTGAGATACAACCTTCATTAGCCGTAATTAGCTCTTCTGATTTTTCTATTATTTCAGGATTTACTATAAACAGCGGATAGAAATCTTTTGGTCTTTCTATCGGATCATGATCCTTTATATCAATTACCATAATACGTTTTAATACTCCCACCTGCACGGCAGCAAGCCCTCCCCCGTCTTCATGGTACATAGTTTTAACCATATCATCCATAAATTTTCGTGTTTGATCGGTAAATTCTAAAACCGGTTGAGATTTCTGCTTTAATCTATCATCAGGTGCTGTTACTATCGGTAATATTGACATAATTAAATCTTAATATTTTATTTTAATATACCATAAAACCACCAAAATGTAAAGAAAGCAAACCTGCCTAATTCCGGCAATAGTTGCATAATAAACTCAACTATTTGCAATAATTTGTCGAATTAATAATATTTAGTAAAAAATAATAGCAAATATCAGATAACATGTTAATAAATAAGGCTTGCATAAAATTAAGGAGGAATAGCAATGCATTGGGGTGATATTGAAGAAATTGCCGAACAACTCGAAGAACATTGTAGCGATCAGTATAATGAAAAAAAAATTTCATTATTAAAGCTAGAGAAACTGATTAGAGATTTAAAGGACTTTGAAGATGAAGAAAAAAAAGTCGAAGAAGTTACATTAGAAGAAATTCTAGACAAATGGGAAGAAATACGTGAAGAGATGGGAGAAATAAATTAAGTAGTTATTTTCAGGCATTTATAATTTAACTTTATAAAAATATATTATAATCAATAAAAATATAGCAACTGCCTGAAAAAAAACTCTTAAAGTCATTAACTTTGAACTAAATTTCTTATCAAACTTTCCTCCGATAGCCATCGACACTACCCCTATAATAAGAACCGAAACGGTTAAACCAATAGCAATTAATAACCACATCATAATTTATTACTCAATATATAATTTCCTACACAAAGATTATATGCTTTTTCTCTTTTAAATCAATTATCTAATTAATATTTGAGATCCAGTTCAAAAATTAACTAATTCTTCACAAAAAATAACAATTCTAGGGACACAAATATCTCATTTATTAAATATAGATAATTCAACAATTACTTTAAAAGAAAAAGAGATATTAGGTTCTTGCGTTCTTATTAATTTCCGCTTAAAAATATCTAAAAATACAAATAATTTAATTTTCCGCACGCAAGAACCTAGAGTATTTTGAGAAACCTAATCTAAGCTTTCTGAGTTACACTATATATATTATCTATCAGTTTAACAAAAGCACTATTTCCTAAAACATTAGCACAAGTGATTACAGGATCAAACAAGATATAAAGAGCTGTAATCAGAGACATCATATTAGTATTAAAACCTAGATATTGTTCAAGTATAGGGAGCATTACAATAATTCCGCCACCTGGTATGGCTGCTACTGAAAATTTTGCCAATACAAAATAAAAAGCAAAAATAAGATAATTAAATAAAGTAGGCTCAGCTAATCCATAACTTTTTAGTATAGCATAAGCTAAAATCGGTATAGCGAAACAATCGCCAACAAGATGAATATTTACTGTTATTGGTACAACGGTACGAGCGAGTGCTTTATTATTTGTATTATTTTCCGCTCCTATTATACTAAGTGGCATACTTATAACACTAGACATAGCACTAAATCCACTTATAGATGCTGGCATCATATTACTGAGGCTAGCTATGAATTCCTTAACTCGACAGTTACTTAAAATAAAATAAGCAAGAAAGATATAGCCAAACTGAGCAAATGCGATTGTCACAAAAATGAACATATAATCTTTAATAATTATACCTAATACTTCATCAAACTGTAGTTTTACGATAAAGCCCATTATAAATAAGGGAATTATATAGATAAACAATCGCAATATTTTTGCAACAAATGCTTCTATCTTGAAAGCCAATCCAATTGCAATCTCAGCACAAAATTTTGAGGATATAAAGCCTAAGATAATACTACTAAATACGATTTTATCATTAGAAATAATATTAGGAAAATTAAGTAACCATAAAGGCTTTAAACTATCATTTTCTATAGGAGAGATCATTGATAAATCGAATTGATATATGTATATACCTACATAATGACTTATGAAAGTAGAACAAAAATTAGACCCACATACTAGTAATAATATTAAGAAAACTATACGTGTTGCATCTTTGGCTAGCATTACAACAGATTTAAAAAGTAAGCCAAAAATAATTAAAGGAAGAAATAATCCAATTATAGATTTAATAGATAGACTTATTGAATATAATAACCTTTTTACTTCTAAACTCATTAGTGGGTTGAATAATATGATAGCTATGATAATAGCCATTAAAATAAGTGGCATTTTACGAAACATAAAACTTACCTAATAATAATTAGTTAATTTAAAAGGGTGGATATAATTAAAAGAAAGATATAGAGATATTGTTACCGGCTTGAACCGGTTGTAGTAGTAAAGAAAGACTGGAAAGTTAATATGTGCATATTCATAAATTCAATATACAGTTATTATAGAGAGAAAAATTAGTGTTGCAATACTTTTCTAGAAGTTCTTTGGGAGGTATTGCTAATTAAAAGCAGAGTAGTTAATAAATTAACGTTATTGCGAGGAAAATTACGAAATAATTCGACGAAGCAAGGAAGAAAAAAACTCTAGTTTACAGAATTTTTTTATTATTTTTCTGGATACCGCGATCAAGTTGCGGTATGACACTGAGTAGGTTTGCCGATCCACGCAACAACGCCTTAACTAAAAACAACATCACCATTATACTTCAAAGTAAAATGAAGAGTCTTCCCGATTAAGTGTGTAAACTTTTCCAAAAGCCTAGATTCTTTCGTCAAATTTTATTAAAAAATGAGCCATAGCCTTGTTCCAATTTGGTATGGACATGGACCATTTTTTGGTCATGTAATCAATTGCCAAATATAAGCTTTTAAAAACAGCATTATCATTTGGAAAAACACGTTTATTTTTTGTGACTTTTCGGAGTTGACTATTAACAGATTCCACAGCATTTGTTGTATAAATTATTTTCCGTATTTCTTCAGGGTATCCTAAGAAAATCATTAAATTATCCCAGTGAACATACCAAGATTTAGCAATTTGAGGATATTGTTTATTCCATTTAGATTCAAAAGCCTCTAAAGCGGAAAGTGCTTCTTTTTCTGTGCTAGTGTATAAATAGGTTTTAAATCACCAGCAAGCTCTTTCCGGTCCTTATATGATACATATCGTAAACTATTTCTAATTTGATGTACAATACATAATTGATGCTCCGTCTTTGGAAAAACAGCACCTATAGCTTCAGACATACCATTAAGGTTATCGCTACATGCTATCAGTATGTCTTGTATACCTCTATTTTTCATCTCAGTAAAATTTCCAAGCCAAAATTTAGCCCCTTCATTCTCACTGATCCATAATCCCAAAATATCTTTCCGCCCTTCTAAATCAATACCTAATGCAACATATACCGATTTATTGATAATCCGTTTATCCTGACGTACTTTTACTATTAAACAATCAAAAAATACTATAGCATATACTGGATCTAATGGACGGCTTTGCCATAGCTTAACATCCTCTATTATATCATCTGTGATTTGGCTAATTAAACTCTCGCTTACATCAGCTCCATATAACTCCTGAAGCTGTAATTTTATATCTGATAAACTCATACCTTTAGCATACAAAGATAGTACTTTATCATCAAAACCATCAAGCCTTCTTTGACGCTTTGCTACTAATGATGGTGCAAAACTGCTATTTCTATCTCTTGGCACTTCAATCTCAACAGCACCATTCTTTGTAATCAGATTCTTTGTGTTATAACCATTACGTGAATTCTGAGCATCACTTTGATTGTACTTGCTATATCCTAAATGATTATTCATCTCAGACTGTAGAGCTCTCTCTACAAGACGCTTGGTTATTTCTTTTAATAAACCATCTTCCCTGAATAATATTGATACATCTGTATCATTATTGATCAATAAATCTATCGCTTGTTCCATTGCAGCATTTTGTTTCTGTGTCATTGTAATTTCTCTTTTTGTTATATTTTCTTCTATACAACCTTTGAGAAATTTACACACTTATTTGGACAGTGCCAAATGTGAAGAAATACAACACTTACACCGACTTCTTGACATACCCTTAAATTTCTTTCCTATCCTTATATTACTTCTCCTCTATATTTGTAACAGTACCTTCACAAATCACAAATTAATTTTTAACTTTATAAAACCTTGATGGCTTTGATATTTCTTCTGTAAGTGGCAGTTATATTCTAGTAGAACACTTACCTTATCTTTTTCCGTCAAGACGCTGGCACCAATATTATAACCTATTTTAGGTTGTTTTGGTAAAGCAACTGTTTCATTGATTTCTTTATCTTTCCATTTTACCTTAGTATGAAGTTTTTTACTTGTATTGTGAAAGTAATTTTCTACAGATGCTTGTAATGCCGGAGTAATATTTATGTTCTTATATATTTTTTGCGGAGTTAAAATTACTTTTCCACCTAAAACACTGCTCCATAAATTATGTTTTTTGGCTGCTACGCTTAAACTCTGTATACCGGTATTACCTTCTTGATACTGACCATCTTTAGAATAACCGTACTTTATACCAATATTTGGAGTAAGTGAAATACTACTATTCAAGAGATAATTATAACTTAACAAGCCTTCAAAATTGTAATTATTATTTTTATATTTACCGTTGGCAACAGTACCCAAACGGTTAATTTTACTATTTATTATATTATGGTTATAAGCAAACATCGCTTGCATCATAAAGTTTTTCGGTAATTCTTTCTGGCCGTACAAAGCTACTATATGGCTATCAATTTTAGTATTTAAGTTTTTACCTTTAGATTTAAACTTTGAATCGAGTTTAGTGTAAGCAATTCCTAGCAGATCATTTACATTCTCAAATCCAACATCAAAACCAATTGTACCACCGGAAGTACGCCCTTTATAGCCAATAAATTCTTTTTGCACTCCTTGTTTATTAGTACCGTAAATACTAGCAAGCCAGATGCCTTTATCTAAAACTTTTTCATCTTCATCACCGGCAGCAACTGCAGACGCAGGTAAAGTTGTATGCATAATTCTGTTTGATATAATATTACTGTTCAGCTGATTCATATTATGAACAATAGTTGGATTATACATTGTATTCACTATCTCTTCATCTTTTTTTGCTGCTGTTTGCATTGTTGCAGTTTCTATAGCTTCAGCAATTGCTGCTTCCGCAGCTTCATTTTCAAGCCTTACTCTTTCTGCTTCCGCAGCTTCATCTGCTAGTCTTTGTCTTTCTACTTCTGCTAGCCTTTCTGCTTCTAGTCTTTGTCTTTCTACTTCTGCTAGCCTTTCTGCTTCTAGTCTTTGTCTTTCTACTTCTGCTAGCCTTTCTGCTTCTAACCTTTGTCTTTCTACTTCCTCTTCAGCAAGCCTTACTCTCTCTGCTTCTGCGGCTTCATTTTCTGCTTCTTCTTTTTCCTTTAATTTCTCTCTTTAAGTACACGAATTCTTTCTTCTTCTTGTTCTTTTTTCAGTGCTTCTAGCTCTGCCTTTGATTTTTCTAGTTCTTCTTTCAGCCTTTTTCTTTCTTCTTTCGTGCCATTATTTGTTTTGTTTTCTCTTATTTTTGATTCGAGCTCTTTTATTTTATTGTTTTGCAATCCTATTTCTGCATTTGGTGGTGGCGGTGGTGCTCCGACTTTTAATATTAATTCTTTGAGTTCTCTCGTACGTTGCACTTGCTCTTCTGCACTTTTTTTTGCTTTTACCGCATCTTCTTGTTTTTTTCTTTCCTTATTTTCTTTCTTTTGAATATATTCTTCCTTTTTTCTAATCTGCAACCCATTGTTAAGTTCAAAAAATGCAACGTTATATTTAAATTGCGGATCTTCACTATGAATCTTACGTATATTTTTATCACATTCCCACTCGTAGGATTCTTTAACCTCTTCCTTATCAATAAAATTATTGAAAGCTCTTTCAACTTGCTTCCTCTGCTCTAGTGAAAGTTGATCAAAGCTGCGTTTATTATGCTTGTAATAGTTAATATAGTAATATTCTATAATCTTTTTTTGTTTATCTTCCGCGTATTTATCTGTTATAGCCTTTTTCACTACAGGAGGAACCTTTTCCCACGTGTTCTTTTTATTTGTTGTTTCGGCTTGTGCCTTTTCATAGTAAAATCTTTCAAGCTCTCCTTTTTTATATTCTTGTATAATTTTTTCTTGCTTTGCAGGTGAAAGCTGAGTAAACGGAACATTATTATACGTATCTTTTTCATAGCTTGGCAGCTGAGGATTGTTGTCTCTATCATTCGCCTTATAATCATCCTCATCATTATCCTCTTCTATTTTATCGCCCCATAAACCCTTTGCTCTATTTTTCAAATTTGTCGCTAAATCGAGGCACAGATTATCATTTTTTTCATTTTCTGCTTGCTCTGCTTCCCTCTGTTGTTTCTGTTTTGCCATTTTCTCGGCTTGCTCATTTTTCTTTTCTTTTTCTTTCCAACTCAGTAAATTGTAACTTCTGTAAATCATTTAATGGTTGTGATCCTAATACTAAGTCTCTGAGGCTTTTTAGCTCTTTCTTCTCTGCTTCCCATTTTTTTTGTTCGTTCTCCTTTGCTTCTTCTTTCTTAAGTTTTGCCTCTGCTTCTTCCTGCTGTTTCCGTGCCAGGTCAGCTTTTATCCTCTGCTCTTCTTCTCGTTTCTGTGCTTCTAGAGCTTGCTTTTTTTCCAGCTTCAGTGCTTTAAGCTTCTCTTTCTCTTCTTTCTCTTTTTTTGCTGCTTGCCTTAATGGCTCCAATTCATTTAGAATTCCTATTACAGCCTCTACCTCCGGATTGTTTTCTCCATCTTTTGGTTCTATTAGTGTTTTTTTAATAAAGCTCGTGTTGAGCAGGAGTGATCCTGTCATATCCTCGGGTTCATTAATCCACTCCTGACGATATTGTAAATGTTCCTTGACTTCTTTTACTGCCTCCACTTTCTCAAAAGGATTTCTTGCATTCTTCAAATTGTGTACTACATCCCAAAATTGCGTTACTAACCCCGTAGCGTGTGCATTATTGGTACTAGCGAGACTAGTTATAATAGCGGTTGTAACGAAAAGACGTTTCAAATTTTTATTCATAATATTTTTTCTTTAATAATTAAAATGTAAATATAGTGAATTAAATTTGACAACAGCGGAGAGAAGAGAGCCTATATAGATAGATAATCAGTGAGTCTATGAACAAATATATTATCCAGTGCAAATTAATTTACTATTGGGAGGCATTATACAGTAAATTAATAAATATGTAAATATTAATTTTTAAATAACTAAATAATATATTAAGCCCTATTGCAAGTTAAATTGTATATAAGGAAATAGGATGGTTTTTAAAAGAATATGTCTAAAAGTCTGCGTAAGTAAGTTCAATTACTGAATAAAATAGCGAACTGATTTAGTGCTAATTTCCAATCTCTAATAAGAAGAGTCCTTTTTTAGCAGCAATACTAGCCTAAAAAACAGCTTCGTCGTTAGGGAAAGCACCTTTATAGTAAATTGACTTGAAGTCGGGACGTTGTTACTCGTAGCTCACCTATTATTATAGGCGTTGCTCTTCGTGCCTAGTCTCAACTTCACTTGAATTCACTATAGTTCTAATAATTACCCTAATTTGACGATTTATGGATTCAATAGTATTTGTTGTATAGATAGCCTTCCTAATATAAACTATATACATTATTTAAATTAATATTCAAGCCAAATAAATTAATCTTTTAATTATTTCTTTACTAAAAATAGTTCTAGATATTTACACTTCGCTTTTTAAGACCACCTTATCAGTAAATTCAGTGATATAGAATTTTTTTATTATTTCTCTGGATTGCCGCGTCGCTTCTCTCCTCGCAATGACGATTAGATATCCACGCAACGATACCACGCGGAAATGACATAAAACGAAAATTGTCCGGTACTATACCTTTTTCCATACGCATTTGTCGTTACATTTATAAAATCTAAAAGCTTTTTAGAAATGTTCACAGAACCTAGTGAAAAATTAAGATTTACTCCTCAGAATCTTCGTACATTTTTTCTAATACTTCTAAGCGTTCGTTTATTCTTTCTATGTCTTCCTTGGTTAAAGGTT
The DNA here is from genome assembly GCA_000012145.1 of Rickettsia felis URRWXCal2. Lineage (GTDB taxonomy): Bacteria > Pseudomonadota > Alphaproteobacteria > Rickettsiales > Rickettsiaceae > Rickettsia > Rickettsia felis. The sequence continues at coordinate 332,052 of CP000053.1, read as the reverse complement.
CTGCTATTTGCTCCTTTATTTTCTTTCTTAGACCTTTTTCCGGTTCGTCTTGTTTATTATTTTTCTATTAGGCATTTTAACCTCTATTTAATTTGAATTAATTTGATTTTAATTAAGTGATATTAATTACTTGCTTCGGCTCTATGATATATTGATTCAAATCTTTTCCATTCATCAAACCCATATTGTTCAGCAAAAATCATAGCTTTAGCTATAAGATTATGCTCTTCGTTATTTAAATGCCTTAGTATATGCTATTTTTTGTCACCGAATAAGTGCTAATTTTAATAAGCTCAGATAATTCAAGTGTACCAAGTACTGTCAATAATATTTTGTTAATAGATTCATAAATAGAAAGCCCGTTAATTATAACCGTAACAGGTTTGATTTCCTTAGCTATTACAAGTTTTACTAATTTACGCAAACTTTCATGATCAAAAGGATTTGTAAATTCAATATGTTTCAAGCATGCCAAATTCATGTTTTTCGCAATAAGCAGCAATTTCTGTCGTGAGTTCTTGGCTTCTAGAATTATAAGGAGGTTCTAATAAAAAGATTGATTGAGGTATTAAATTGTTTTGAGTGGTCATATTCTGCTCCCATTATACTTAATTGAGTTAAGTTTTAACCACCGAAGAGCATATCCTTGGTGGTCGGGGAGTTCAAAAAAACCGTTACCAACAGTTCACAATAGGTTTTAAGCTTAAAGTAATACTCTAAGCTCTGGACATGCCTATCGTCACCCCAACCGTAATATAGTTGAGGATGGTATCGTTTAATGGTAGATACCCACCATGGTAACAAGAGGTTTTGAAGCCCCAAAATAGCCTTAGCTACTTCGGGTATAATTTTATATATAACTCCCCAAAAAAGTCAATTAAACTTTATGTTTTATTTATATAAGCGGTTAGGCGGTGGTAGGTTGCAGCTTCTATATAGCTTAACACCTAAAGCCAATATAAAGGCACGCTTCTCGGCTTTAAAGATATGGCACTAAACACCTTTAATAAACACTGGGATAGAATATTCACAGAGAGTTTTAACTATGAATTAGACACGGCACAGTAAATAGTACTCTAGATAATTTTTATACTTCCCATGGAGTATGTACAGTATTGCCAATAAGTATGTCTGAATCAAGCCTAAGTCCAGATAAATTAAGTATAGTCATATTAGGAGTAAGTACGTATGAACCGTTATCATCAGGAGTAAGTACATAATTAACTAAATCATCATTTTTAAATCCAATAGAGCTTGATTCAATAGAGAGCTTAGAATGCGGTGCTAAAGTTATTGTTCGTAGATCTACCATACCAAGAAGTACATAAGAGTTACACAAGGTGTCATTTTCAATGTCAATAAAGCTTCCTTCCTCAAGGGTGAACTTACAACCTGGCTTTAAAATTATTTTTTGTTCATTTTCTCTACCTAAGTCAGTATCTCTTTTAATTCTTATACTGAGTTTCATATAATTTCTCCTAAATAATAACTAAGAAATTAGTTATATATTAATAGTAATAATATATCTACATAAAATTATGGGTCTGTAATTTAAAAGGTACTTCCTGCGAAACGCTACCGTGGGTAACGCCCCACCCCATACCTCCACTAGCGTTAGGATTTTTCAACCATTTCGCTTCGTTTGAGGAATTGAGAACGTAAAATGTTTATAAGTATAAGGATTTTAGCTTAACCTGTAAGAGCAAAAAGCGAAATATAACCCGTTACCATTTCGTGTTCACAGGAAAATAGCTAGATCACAGCAATTTGTAAGAGATTTTTAAATTATAATATTTCAATCTTTAAAAAATCTTTAAATTATTAACTTGTTATTTAGTAATAATTAGTATATAAGAGTGCTTATAAAAAATAAATATAAGCACTCTATGTTCCCAGTAAATCAAAATAATATTATAGAAGAAAATGAAGAAATAAAATTTGATCTTATAGATACGGATATAGAAATTCCTTTTAATTATCTAACATATATTTTAAATTCAACATCATATATTACGCCAGAAATTTTATTTGATGGATTTAAAGTAGTTCTGCCTTTTTACCAAGATGTTCAGTTAAAGCCACTTTTTGAACTTGCGTTTGACCAAGACGTTAATATTAATAGTCAAAATAAAGATAATGGCTGTACATTCTTACATTATTCTGTTGAAGACGTAAAAGTACTTTATGATAATATACCCCAATTCTTATTAGAAAAAGGTGCAGATCCTAATATACAAAATAAAGACGGCAATACTCCTTTACATATACTCATAAACCGAGATTTTTTTTCTTCTAAGGAAATTTATGTAGCAAAACTTCTAATTCAATATGGTGCTGATATAGAGTTAAAAAATTTATTAGGTTGGACTCCTATTCAATGTTTTATTCAGGCAGGTAATATAAAATTAAAAGCTCTATTACAACTTGTCAAAGCATGTAAAGATAATGATTTTAGTAAACTAGATATTACTACTAAAGACATAAAAGAATTTTTAGATTGGCAAATATCAATAACGCCTGAGAATTCAAAATTTTTCTAAAACCATTTAAAAGAATTACATAATTTTCAAAACTATTTAAAAGATAATTCAAATCTTATTGATGTTGAAAGCGTGCAGAATTTAAATAAAACTATAAACTCCTACAGTACTTTACAACGCTCTTTAATATTTAAAATTGTAGAAACTCCTGATATTTATAATAAAAGTGCCATGCTTAATTTATCTAACGATCTGATAACCAATTTTGAAGAATTAGGGCTTAAATTAGCCGGTGAGACAACAGAAAATAGTGCTAAAATAAATTAAAATTTTCTACAACTTATAGGGACAAATTGTCCCTTTTCTTTAAAAATTCCTTTAAATCGTGAACATTGCCAATCACAAACTACCCGACATAGCCAAAGCCTTAAGTTTAACTACTAGCAGGATTCAGCAGTTAGTAAAAAATGATATATTGCCAAAACCGGTAGCCGGCAATTATGATTTAGCGGGATGTATTAGAGCTTATGAAAAGTATTTACAGCAACAAAATTCCAGTAAAAACAACAATAATCTACATACTCAAAAGCTTCGGTTATTGAAAGCTCAGGCAGATAAAGCAGAGCTTGAAGTAGCCATATTAGAGGGTAAGTATTTAGCAATATCGGAAGTAGAACTTACTTGGTTGAATCTGTTACTTGCTTTTAGAGCAAGGATGCTAGGAATTCCAAATAATCTAGCAAGACAAATAATAGCTCTTGATAATGATTTTGTGGCAGTATCTAATTTACTTGAGAAAGAAATACATGCAGCTTTGTTAGAACTCAGTAATTATAGCGGTGAAGAGGATATTACAAAAAATAGCGAGCATAATAGCACCGCCACCGAAATTAACAGTGAGCTTACATATGGTTACGTTTTTATGGCAAAGCAGCAAAAATATAGATTTAAAGATGGAAGTAAAAAGTTTTAGCAATAGATTAGTCACTTTAGTTTTACCGATGCCTTTTGTGATTAGTACAGGCGATGAGTTTACTATAATTGCCGGCTGCGATAAAGCTAGCCGCACTTGCATAGTGAAGTTTAATAATATTATAAATTTTCGTGGTGAGCCTTGATGTACCGGGTATTGATAAGTTAGCTATGAATTAGAAACCAACTATTGTGTATTATTACCTAAAAATTCCTTTTTTGCTTTTCTACTAGGGTATAAAGTTTTAAGAAAAATAGTATTGTCTTCTTCTTCTACAAATGGCACTGCATATACTTGATCAATTATTTTAACATAAAGAATTTGCTGCCCCTTATATTTCTCTTGATCATGATGTAATTTAGCTCCTAACAAATTACCGTCATTAATTGACTGAATTATCTCGTCAAAGCCTATATTTCGCTCAAGTAATAATTTAGCATTCTTCTCATGATTATATCTAAATTTGGTCATGGTATTTTAGAGTTTAGTAGCGTCTGAATGAATTAGCATGTTAAGATAAGTTTGATAAGGCAAGCCATGCTTAGAAGCTTTGATTTTTATTGCTTCAATATCATGTTCTGCAACCCTAATAGTAATAGATCGCTTGTTATTAAGATGTGCTTTTGCAGCTTTTTGAAGTAATGCAATGAGAGCCGGATCATCAATTTTTTGCTGCTTCTCAAAATTATCTTCAATATCTTGTTCGTAAGGATCTAGTTTGATGCTCATAATATTTACCATATTTTAGATACTGTTATTTTATAACATGTAAATACTTTGTCAATACTTATTAGTGGTAATTATAAATTGAAATAATATAAAATGTTTGGCTTAGTTACAGTACTGCCTGTAGTCGGCGGAGCTTTCGGGCTTATGCTTGGGGGCTTTGGCGGCGGCATTAAAGGTGCGGTACTTGGGAATGCTATCGATATTTTATTTAAACAGATATATTAATTATACCAATTCTAAGCAAATTATTGACTTTATAATTAACATTATATAATTTTTTTCATTATATATACTTATTTAAATTAGGTAAAACACTTAAAAGTTTTTTCATAAAAGTAATTTTTAATGTCTAATTCTAACAACAAACTAGATAAAAACTTTGACAAAGCCTTATTATGTCTTGAGGAAGAAAAGTATGAAACGGCGATAAAGTATTTTGATAAAGTTTTAAATCAAGACCCATTTTTAAGCTCAGCTTATAGTAATAAAGCTTTTGCTTTAAAGCAACTTTGTAGAATTGAAGAAGCTTTAGAAGTTTTAGATACAGCTATAAAAATCAATCCCAAAATATCAGGTTATTATGATAATAGAGGTATAGTTTTAAGTATTTTAGGTCTCTATGAGGAAGCAATAAAGAGTTATGATCAAGCCTTAAAGCTTGACTCGCTGGATGTTCTAACTTTTATTAATAAAGGATGGACTCTAAATAATTGGGGAAAATATAGAAAAGCACTTAGTGTTTTGGATAAAGCTATTGAACTTGATCCTACTGATATTAAAGCTTACGCTAATAAAGCAATATCTTTAGAAAAATTGGGTAAATTTGATGAAATGGTCCATATGTATAATAAAGCTTTGGAAATAAATCCCAATTATTCTGAACTATATTTTGATAGAGCTAAGGCTTTAATTGATATAGGTGAAAAAGAAAAAGCACTTATTGATATTAATAAAGCAATTGAAATTAATCCAAATGAGATTGAATTTTATCATAAAAAAGGCTGGATATTATCAGAGCTTTATAAATATGATGAGGCAATAGAATGTTGTGATAAAATTATTGAGATTGATTCTCTAGAACCTTACGGTTATTTTAATAAAGGATCAATGTTACGCCTCAATAAAAAATATGAGGAAGCAATTGAAGCTTTCAATATGGCTATTAATCTTATGCCAACTGAAGCTGAATTATATTATTTGAAAGGTCGATGTTTATATGAATTAAAAAGATATAAAGAAGCAGTTAAGGAGTTTAATAAAGCTATTAAGTTTGAGCCGGATATTTCATCTTATTACTATAAAGGTCAGGCACTATATAGATTAAAAGAATATAAAAAGGCAATTGAGGCGTATAATCACGCTCTTAGTTATCCTCAATATGATAATTATACTTATTATTTTAAAGCCTTAAGTTTAAAAAAATTAGAACGATATGAAGAAGCAATTGAAGTTTTTAATGAAGCGTTGAAAATTGATTCTAAGGATGAAAGAACTCTTTCTGCTAAGGGACAGGTTTTGAACGAATTAATGAGATATGAAGAGGCTATCAAAGTTTTTGATAAAGCAATAAGAATCGACCCAAAAAATAGGAATGCTATCTATGCTAAAGGTGAGGCTTTAGCAAAATTAATGAGATATGAAGAGGCTATCAAAGCTTTCGATAAAACAATAAGAATTGATCCAAATTATTGGAAACCTTACGCTAAAGGCTGGGTATATAATAGACTCGCTAAATATAAAAATGCTATAAATTATTTCAATAAAGTTATTGAACTAGGTAAAGCCGAAGCATATACCTATTATGAAATTGCTCTAGCTTCTTACAATCTTAAAAGATACAAAACAGCAATAATAAATTATGATAAGGCAATAGAACTTGGAATTAAAGCACTAGACCTAAAAGTTTCTACCTACTCTACTAAAGGGGATTGCTTATATAATATTAAAAACTACGAAGCTGCATTAGAGTCATATAATAAAGTAATTGAACTTGATCCGGCTAATTACGTTCATTATTATGACAAAGCGTATACATTAGATAATTTAAAAAGATATGAAGAAGCATTAGAGAATTATGATAAAGTAATTTTATTAAACCCTTCATATTCGTCAGCTTATATAAATAAAGCTGATATTTTTTGTAAATTAAAGAAATATCCTAAAGCTATAGATTGTTCTAATCAAGCTTTAGCAATAGTTACTGATGACGATGCAGCATATTATAATAAGGGTTTAGCTTTAATTAAATTGCAGCAGTATGAAGAAGGAATAGAAAATTTGGATAAATCCATAAAACTAGATCCAGATTACCCGTATGCATATTATTATAACGCTATAGCTTTAAATAAACTTAAAAAGCCTGATTTAGCTATAGAATATATCAATAAAGCTATAGAACTCGCACCTAAAAATAAAGTTTATCAAAAACTATATAAGGAGTTATTAAATTCAGCTAGGCGTTCCTAGTTGTTTCAATTTCTATATTTTCTACTTTTCTTAAAATCCGACTCTCATAAAGATTACCAACTATCTAGTGTGGTTGGGAGAAGCAGCGGTACTAATTTTTTCCATTCCTTTTTAGCACTTTCTAAAAAGGTATTAATATTTACCGGTATTTTTTATCATTTTTACGTTCCTCTATAATTCTACCTAACTCAATATCATCAATCATTTCTATCATAACTTCATATAAATCAGCAGAAACACAATAAAAAACCGGTTGATTTCTAAGGTAAATGTTCTAATGATGTAGAAATTATTCCTAACTCAAGTTAATTCACTATATAATGTATAATATTCAATTTAGAATCACAATTCTTCTATAGCATATTTAATAATAATTTATTTTTTTATTTTGTATTGTGATAACGGAAATAAGTGAAAGAGCTATACTTATTATAAAGAAAATACCTAAAATTAAAGGAGAATTATATTGTTCTAATAAATAAGAAGCTATAACCGGAATAAAGCTTGCTACGGAATAAGCACTATTATAAATTAATGCTATAGCAGTGTAACGCATTTTAGTAGCAAATAAGCGTGATAATATAGGCATATAGCTGGTAAAGAAGAGAGAAATAAATAATTGATATATTATAAAAAATATTTGTAATGACCAAAAAGTTCCCTTATTAAGTAAAGCAAATGATACAAATAAAAATATGCTAAAAAGTATTAAAGAACATAATAAAATTTTTAGCTTTGAAACATAATCTGACAACCAACCAAAAATAATGGTAAATATAAAAGAGGTGATCATACTAATTGTCATACTACTATAAATATCAACTAATTCATAATTAAAATATTTATTGAGATAAACAGGAAAATATAAATTTATAATAACTAGGTTAGCATGAAAAAATACTAGCCCTAATCCTATAGCTATATTAACTAAGTTTTGTGATAGTAATAATTTCAATGGTATTAATAAATTAGTGTCAGTTTGTTCTCTATTCTTTTCTTGTAAAAATTCAGGAGTTTCACTAATATTCTTACGAATATAGTAGGAAATTATAGCTAATATCCCCCCGCATATAAAAGGTATTCGCCATGCCCCTTCAATAATTTCTTGATAACTATAGAGTTTATTTAACGTGGCTACCATAGCTGTAGCCATAAGTGCACCTATACTAATACTTGATAACATTACACTACCTAATTTACCGGTAGGAGCATACTCGCTAATAATGGTAGTAGCCCCAGGTAACTCAGCTCCTAAGGATATACCTTGACATAGACGGCATACTAATAATCCAATAGGGGCAATAATTCCTATTTGATTATAGGTAGGTAGTAAGCCTATTCCCATTGTTGAAAAACCCATTGTTAGCATAACCACAACAAATGTTTTTTTTCGCCCATAAGTATCTGCTATCATTCCTATAATAGTTCCTCCAAACGGTCTGAACAAATAACCTACAGCAAAAACTATAAAAGTTTGAATCATACTGCTTATACTATCATTTACAGAGAAGAAAATATCTGATAAATATTTAGCCATCATGCCATATATAACAAAATCGTAATATTCAAGACCTGACCCTAATGAAGTAAATAAAGCTACTTTTAAAGGGATATTACTATTTACATTCTTTGCGTTTAACATTTTATTAACTCTTTATTTAATTTAGTTTTTATCAGAATTTTATTATCTTCATAAATCTCTTGAAAAAAGTAATTATTATCATTTATTAAAACGTTCTATTATTTCCTCTAACCCTCTATACACTAATAAATCCTTTAAATCAATCTCAACTCATTTATTCACACTTTTAGTTAAATTTCTATTGCATTCTTAAAACTCCTTACTATGATTCTGTCTATAGCTCAATTTTAACAAAATATTAAAATTTATAGAATTTAATAAGGAGTAGATTATGCTTAAATGGTGGTTTCAAACTCAATATGATAGGCTAATAGAAGCAATAAGAACAAAAAACATAGAAGAAGCTCAAAGATTAATTGCTGAAATGAGTATTACTGAATTAAACAAAGTTGATAGTAAAGGGGAAACAGTATTAACTTGGGCTGCTTGAATACGAGTTTATTGTGTGAAAAATGCTGATTGGAATAAGGCTAATATTTGACTAATTAAGGGTAGGGGATAAGACATAACGCGGCTTAAGCGTAGCCTGAATCATGTTAGCAACGGAAGTAAAATGATACAGAGCAACGGATGAAAATTGATACAGTATTAAAGTAATATCTTCTGGATAAGGAGGTAATGAATAATGATAATACTGGAGCAAATAATGGAAATAAAAATATTGAATAAACATGGTAAGAGCCTAAGAAGTATAGCAAGAGAAGTAGGAGTATCAGTAAATACAGTACGTAAATATTTAAAATATGATGGTAGCCCTAAATATAAGGATAGGTCGGAGTTGGTAACAAAGCTTGCCCCATATAAAGACTACTTGAGTGAAAGAATAAAATCAGCCCATCCTGTATCTCTACCTGGTACTGTACTGTTTCAGGAGATAAAAGAGTTAGGTTACACAGGAGGGATAACCCAACTAAGGGATTATTTAAGAAGTATCAAGCCAGTAGCTAAACAGGAGGATATAATAAGATTTGAGACTGCTTCTGGTAAACAGATGCAAGTGGATTGGATAGAATTTCGTAAGGGGAAAGATCCTCTATCAGCTTTTGTGGCTACATTAGGATTTAGCCGAGCAAGCTATATAGAATTTGTTAACAATGAAAAACTTATAACACTAATAGAATGCCATAAGCGAGCATTTGATTATTTTGGCGGAGTACCGGAAGAAGTACTTTATGACAATATGAAGACAGTAATACTGGATAGGGATACATATGGTCCTTGGGATACACCGTTTTAATAAAGGCATGCTGGATTTTGCAAAACATTATAGTTTTCGATTAAAAGTGTGTAGACCTTATCGAGCACAGACTAAGGGCAAGGTTGAGCGATTTAACAGATATATAAGAGAAAGCTTTTATAATCCATTAGTAACAAAATTAAAAACTTCAGAGTTGGTGTTAGATGTGGATACTGCAAATTCGGAGGTACTAAAATGGTTACGTGATACTGCAAATCTGCGTGTACATAGAACAACAGGTGCAATACCTGCAGAAAGATTAAAACTTGAAAGGAATCATCTTCAACCACTACCATTGGATTATAGCGGTAGTCATCCTACAGTACTAGAGATTATGAGAGATAAAGGGGAACGATTTTCTACAGTTTCCTTACAACATTCCCTCTGCATATACCAAAGTATACTGGAGGCATTATGAACCTGCAGCACCAACGTATAGAAGAGCTGTGCCACTCTTTAAACCTTATGCAGATAGCTGAAAATTATCTTGATATTGCACAATCCTCTAGTAAAGAAGACTCAAGTTATACGGATTTCCTGGAGTCAATATTAAAAACAGAGCTATTGGCACGACAGCACAGGAGTAAATCAATACTCACCAAAATGGCAGGCTTCCCTGCTATCAAAACGCTGGATGATTTTGATTATGATTTTGCTACAGGAATAAAACACAAGGTTTTGGAAGGTTTAAGGTCTCTGTCTTTTGTAGAAAGACAAGAAAATATTATTCTGCTTGGTCCTTCTGGAGTAGGAAAAACCCATATAGCTATTGCCCTTGGTTATGCAGCAACACAATGCGGAATCAAAACTAAATTTACAACAGCTGCAGATTTGATGCTTATACTTAATGCTGGGCTAAACCAGGGAAACCTGGACTCCATATTCAAAAGAGTTATACTACCATATAAATTACTTATAATAGATGAGTTTGGGTATCTGCCGTTAAAACCGGAACAAGCTAATCTGTTATTTCAAGTTATAGCAAAGCGTTACGAAAAGGGTAGCATAATTCTTACAAGTAATCTGCCATTTGGACAATGGCATAATAGTCTTGCTCAGGATAGTGCTCTTACAGCTGCTATCTTAGATCGTCTGCTTCATCACTCCACTATACTCAATATTAAAGGTGATAGTTTCAGGCTTAAGGATAAAAAGAAGACTGGTCTTGTGCCAATAGAAATTATTAATAAACAGGAGGATAATTTTATGACTTAAATATCAGATAATTTTTTTTATGATACTGTATCATTTTTCAGCCGATGCTTATTAAATATCTGTATCATTTTTCGACCGGTGTTGACAGCTACCTCTGCTCCAAAAATGTCGTTAATCATTTCTTCAGTTAATTCTGTATCCTCAATAGTATCATGAAGTAAAGCAGCTTGTAGCATTATGGTCGTAAAAAGCTTAGGAACTTCTTCAGCTACAAACTCCGCAAGCATAATCGTCACCTCAATCGGATGAGAATAATAAGGATCACCTGATTGACGCATTTGAGAACCGTGATATTTACGAGCGTAGTAAATGCCTTTTTTAACCTCCTCTATATCAACAGGATTTTTTACTTTAGTGTTTAAATCTTCGAGTTTATCAAGTAATTTTTTAGCATAAACGCAAACTTCAAACTTTTCTTTCCAAGAGCTTATATCTTTCATAAAAGTTATTTTTTATTTTTGTTAATAATAGTTGATTACAATTAAAGCAAAAATTAAAAAATTGCAATAACAAATAATTTTTTAACTTTAAATATATTAGCAACTTTTGGTTATTTTGTATTTTAGCAACTATAATTTTACTTTATTAACTGCTTTAACTTCTACTTCCTCTCGCAATTTATACTTTGCTATTTTTTTTGAAAAGCTAGTAAAAATAACGGCAAAAGTAATAAATAATGCGGAAAAGAATTACAGTAAAATTTAGAAAGGTTCCGGACAAGATAAATTTAAAGGCGAGCGAGCTAGACATATATTAATATGTAAGCAAAGGCGATAGTACAAAATTCTCTTGTATCAAGCTTTATGAATTATGCTATATATAAAAGATTCTAAAAACTCGTATGAATCAGGAAATTTATTCAGTGTCATATCATAGCTTGTTGACCACGATATAGCATTATTACGTGGATCGATTCCACCCATATCATCCTAGCTCGCTTGACCGCAGGTTTCAAAAAAGATAGCCAAGTAATGTAATATTATAATGAAATATTTAACTACCACTAAAGTGAGATAAAAAAGATATAAACTGTCATACTGGAACTTGTTCCGGATATCCAGAAAACCTTAAAAAGTTTTGGATCCCATGGTCAAGACTATAATACTGGACATTTTTCGTTCCATGTCATTCCCTCGTGGCATTGTTGCGTGGACCGGTAAAACCCACTGTGTCACCCCGTGGCTTGACCCATAGTACCGGACAATTTCTATTCTATGTCATTCCCGCGTAGGCGGGAGTCCAGTCAAATAAAGCTTTTTTAAAGCTTTATTTGAAAAAAACGATATAATAAAAAATCTTTAAAATTAAGATTTTTTATTCTGGATCCCCGCTTTCGCGGGGATGACATCGAGGTCTTTTCAAAAACTGTCCGGTACTATAGGCTTGATCACGGGGTCCATAAAAACAATTAAAAATACTAATAATTTTAGTATTTTTAACTGGATTGTCTTAGCAATTACTCCGTAATTTTCTTGCAATGGCATTAAACTATTAACTAATATATACTTAGTTAGAAATGCCATTTCACAAAGATACTGTTTTTCTTGATAGGTTTAACTATTGTAACATTTAAGACTGAAAAGCTTGAGTTTAAGGCTCATGAATTGCGTGATGTTTTCGTTGAAATACTAAAAACTTTCGATTGGTGGGCGATGACGGACTCGAACCGCCGACACTCTCGGTGTAAACGAGATACTCTACCAGCTGAGCTAATCGCCCATATTTTTTATTAATTAGTAAAATAACATTATTTATAATTAATAAGAAGTATATATAAGTAATTTATAGCAAAATTTTATTAGCTCTTGCTTTTAAATTACCTATAAAGTGTTATTTACTTTCGTTCAAACTTTTTATTTGTTTTGATAACCTGCTGATTTTTCTTGAGGCGGTATTTAATTTAATTATATTTTTTTTCACACCTTGCATTATCTTAGACTGAGCAACAGATAAAGCTAAGTTAGCATTTTCTTTATTACCAAGACTGATTTCATGTGCAACTTTCTTTATAAAAGTTTTTATTGCACTAGATCTTTTTTTATTGATTAGAGTTCTTTTTACTGTTTGTCTGGCAGCTTTTTTTGCTGAAGAATGATTAGCCATTACCGAGTCCCTTATATTTTAATTTTTAATTTCTTCATTAGCATCTTGCTATATATTTCCTTTAGCATTAATATCTCTATCTACAAATTCAATATATGCTATCGGTGCTAAATCACCATAACGGAATCCGGCTTTTATTATTCTAGTGTAACCGCCAGGTCTATCTTTATATCTAGTACCTAAAATATTTATAAGCTTTTCTACTGCTTTTTTATCTTTTATTTTTGATAAAACGCTTCTTCTTACCGTTAAATCAGCTTTTTTAGCTTTAGTAATTAGAGTTTCAATGTAAGGTCTTAATTCCTTAGCTTTTGGTAAAGTAGTTTTAATTTGTTCATGGGTTACAAGTGCTACAGCCATATTAGCGAGCATTGCTTGCCTATGACTACTTGTTACATTTAACTTTCTACCTTTAATTTTATGTCGCATTTTTATTAGTCCTTAATTATAAGAATCTTCATAACGATTAGATAATTCTTGAATATTTTCCGGTGGCCAATCCGGTACATCCATACCGAATCTTAAATTAAATTTTGCCAATATTTCTTTAATCTCATTTAAAGATTTTCTACCGAAATTTGGGGTTCTCAGCATATCGGATTCCGTTCTTTTTACTAGATCCCCTATATATATTATATTATCATTTTTCAAACAATTTGCCGATCTAACTGATAATTCCAATTCATCAACTCTCTTAAGTAAATAAGGTGAAAACGGTAAAGCATCAGTTTTAACTTGCTTATCTTCTTCCTGTTCTTCAAAAGAAATAAATAATTGTAATTGCTCTTGTAGAATACGTGCAGCTAAACCTACAGCCATTTCAGGTAATAAATCACCGTTAGTTTCTACAAACATAATTAATTTATCATAGTCGGTAACCTGACCTACCCTAGTATTTTCTACTTTATAAGTAACACTCTTTACCGGGTTAAATAAAGCATCTATAGCTATTTCACCAATAGGTAAATTATCCTCATAGCTATTTGTGCTAAGTACATATCCTTTACCAACCTTACAAGTTAATTCCATTTCGAGCTGCTTGTTCTTAGCTAGATTACAAATTACATGATCCGGATTCAGTATTTCTACATCATGACCTGTTTCAATCATACCAGCCGTTATAACACAAGGTCCTGTTGCTTTTAATTTCATGATACGTTTTTCCGCAACATGCATTTTTACTTCAATACCTTTAATGTTTAAAATCACTTCCGATACATCTTCTTTTACACCGGGTATAGAAGAAAATTCGTGTTCTATAGCAGGGATCTTTATAGAAGTGATAGCTGCTCCTTGTAAAGAAGAAAGTAATACTCTTCTCATAGCATTACCGAGTGTTAAACCAAAACCTCTTTCTAAAGGTTCAACTACAATTTTAGCTTTATTATTGGTTTCCGGAAAATTTTCATAAGCTACTTTATTCGGCTTTATTAAAGTATTCCAATTTTTACTTAACGATAACATTTAATACCTATGATTCTCTTATACTCTTCTTCTTTTTGGCGGTCTCACTCCATTATGAGCAATTGACGATACATCTAAAATTGATGTAACCACAAAATTTTGCCCGAATAAAGCTCTCATTGCTGATTCACGCTGAGCTCCCGGCCCTCCAATCCTAATAGAAATAGTTTTTAGACCATATTCTTTTGCTTTTTCCGATGCTCTATCAATTGTTACTTGAGCTGCATAAGGTGTTGCTTTTCTTGCCCCTTTAAACCCATTACCTCCTGCCGATGCAGAAGAAATAGTATTACCTTGGATATCAGTAAATGTTACTATAGTATTATTAAATGATGCTCGGATATGCACAACACCTAGAGTGATAGTTTTTTTCTTTTTCTTAACTTTAACCGTCTGATTCATTATTTATACTCTATACTTAAACTATTATTTTACAGCTTTTTTCTTTCCGGCTATCGCAATAGCTTTACCTTTTCTAGTTCGAGCATTAGAATGCGTGTTCTGTCCTCTCACCGGCAACTTACGTATATGTCTAAGCCCTTGATAACATCTTATATCTTTTTTCTTCTTAATATTAAGCGTAACTTCTCGTCTTAAATCACCCTCAACTTTATACTCACTTTCAATAATATTACGTAAGCTTATTAACTCTTGATCCGTAAGTTCTTTAACTTTTTTATCTTTCGATATTTTTGCTTTATTACAGATCTCTGCTGCCATAGCAGGTCCAAGACCGTAAATGTAAGTTAAACTCACAACTAAGCGTTTATTATCGGGAATATTAACACTTGCAATTCTTGCCACAAATAATCTCCAAAATTTTACTGGTAACTAGAAAATAATATAAAAATCTTTGATAAAGTCAATTTATTTTTAGTATTTTCTGTATATCAATTTCTATTTCTTGTTCATTTTTACTTCCATCAACTATATAAAAATTACCACTATTTTTATAATAATCTATTAATGGATATGTTTCTGTTTTATATACTTCAATTCTTTTTTTTATTACTTCTTCATTATCGTCTTTTCTATAGTCAAATGTACTTGAACCGCAAACGTCGCATACATTATCAGTTTTAGGCTGCAAGAAGTAACTATTATATATTTTACCGCAATTTTTACAACTATATCTTCCTAAAACTCTTTTAATTAATAATTCATCTGAAACATCAAAATATATTATTTTAATTTTTTCTTTAATAAATGATTCAAAGAATTTTGCTTGCTCTAAATTACGTGGATATCCATCTAATATATAGCCGTTTTTATATTCAGAGGATAATAAAAAATTTTTAATTACTTGATTAACTATTTCATTAGGGATAAGCTCCCCTTGCTTAACATAATTATTAATTAACTCTGCTTCACTAGTTGATGTTTTAATAATTGTTCTAAATATATCACCGATTGCTATATGTGGTAAATCAATTTTTTTAGCTATCTTTTTTCCTTGTGTTCCCTTTCCGGCTCCTGGAGGACCTAAAAAAATTACTATCACTATGTAAGCTCATTTTTAATTTTTTAATTTTACTTTCTTCATTAAACCTTCATACTTACTACTAAATAAGTAAGTTTGAATCTGAGTCATAGTATCAAGTACCACGTTCACTACAATTAAAAAACTCGTACCTCCTAACGAAAGAGAAATTACATACTTATTCATTAATAGCTCCGGAATTACACATATTACACTTAAATATATCCCACCTATAACCGTAAGCCTTGTAAGTATATAATCAAAATAATCAGATGTATTTTTCCCTGGTCTTTTACCTGGAATATAAGCACCGTATTTTCTTAAATTATTAGCAGTTTCTTCAGAATTAAATACTATTGCAGTATAAAAAAAACTAAAAAACATAATTAATGCTACATATAATAAAATATATACAGGTTTTCCATGCCCTAAGTAATAAGTAAGCATGCCCATAGTTTCTGAATTACTATTAGAAAAATTAGCAAGCGTAGCAGGAAATAGTAAAATTGAACTAGCAAATATTGGAGGTATTACACCAGAAGTATTTAATTTAAGAGGCATATGCGTTGCTTCTCCTCCATAAATTTTATTTCCTACTTGTCTTTTAGGATACTGCACCAATAATTTTCTTTGGGCTTTTTCAAAAAATATAATTATAGCTATTAATACAACTACTCCAATACAAACAGCTAACGCTATTAAAGGCGATAATGCTCCTTTTCTTGATAATTCAAACATACTAATAATAGCACTAGGTACTCCTGAAATTATGCCTATAAATATAATTAAGGACGTACCGTTACCTATTCCGCGTTGTGTAATTTGTTCTCCTAACCACATTAATAGCATAGTGCCTACAACCAAAGTAATTACGGTTGTAACCCTAAAGAAAAAACCCGCTAAAATTACTACAGGACCGGTATTTGTTACAATCGACTCTAAACTTATAGCAACTCCATAAGCCTGAAAAGAAGCAAGCAGAACCGTTAAATATCTCGATAGCTGATTTACTTTTCTTTTACCTACTTCCCCTTCTTTTTTTAAATTTTCTAAAGGTTTATATGCAACTGACATTAATTGGATAATAATTGAGGCGGTAATATACGGCATAATTGCTAAAGCAAAAATAGACATTCTACCTAGCGATCCTCCGGATAGCATGTTGAACATTCCGAGTATTCCGGATTGATTCTTTTCAGCCACACTACTTAAAGCAATTGAATCTATACCGGGTATAGGTATAAAAGACCCAAATCTACATACTATAAGAATGAGAATAGTAAAAACAATGCGACTAACTAAATCATTACCGGATTTTTTAGAAAAATTCTGCCCCATATACTATAATAATTTTCCACCTGCTTTTTCGATTAAATCCTTAGCTTTAGAAGAATAAGCATCTAATTTTAATGATAGGGGAGAAGCGAAATCATCACTACAAATAGATAATAATTTCACTAATTTCTTATTATTTTTATTATTAACTACTCCGACTTCTACCAATTTTTCTTTCGTAATAGTATCAGCAGCACTTAAACGCCCATCGGCTAATGCTTCTTCAATATTATAAATATTTATTATATTGTATTTTTTAGTTGAAATACAATTAAATCCTCTTTTAGGCAGTCTTTTGATCATAGGTGTTTGACCACCTTCAAAACCTTTTATTGCAACGCCAGATCTAGATTTTTGACCTTTAATTCCTCTACCGCCGGTTTTTCCTTTACCGCTACCAATACCGCGTGCTATTCTTTTCTTATTTTTTTTAGCACCTATATTATTATATAATTCATTTAATTTCATTTAAAAACTCTAATTACATATTTTCTATTTTTAACAAATGCTTTACTTTTTCAACCATCCCTTTGATTGAGTTAGTATTTTCAAGAATAACGCTCTTATTAATTTTGTTTAAACCAAGCCCAACTAATGTCAATCTTTGATCATACTTACGACCTATAGCACTTTTAACTTGAGTAATTTTTATATTATTAATCTTATTATTCATAACTTCACCTATACTTAACGCAACATTATTCATTAACTTGAATATCAGAGGATTTTACAGATATTTCATTTACTTTTTTATCTCTTCTCATAGCAATAGATTTTGGTGATGCAAGTTTATTTAAGGCATCAAATGTTGCAGAAATCATTGCATAAACATTCGTTGAACCTATTGATTTAGCAACAATATCATGAACGCCTAAAGAATCAAAAATTGCTCTCATAGACCCTCCGGCTATAACACCCGTACCTGCTTTAGCTCTTCTTAAAATCACTTTAGCAGCTCCGCTTTTACCGACAACGTCATGGTGAATAGTCCTATTTTGATATAACGGCACTTTCATCATTCTCTTTTTAGCGGCTTGTTTTGCTTTTCCTCGAGCTTCGTTTACTTCTTTAGCTTTTCCGTGTCCCGCTCCGACTCTGCCAGCTTTATCACCGACAACTACATAAGCAGAAAAAGCAAATCTTCTACCGCCTTTTACTACTTTTGTAACTCTATTTACATCAACTAAAACTTCGCTTAAAGTCTCTTCATTTTTTTTAACTTTAGACATTACTACAACCTTATAACCTAAAATTTTATTTTCTCTCTAGCTGCATCAGCTAGAGCTTTTACAACACCGTGATACTTATATCCGCCTCTATCAAATACTACTTCTTTTATCCCTGCAGAATCAGCTTTTTTTGCTATTTCTTCACCTACTTTGATAGCATTTTCAATATTACAATGAGATTTTTTAAATTTTTTTATTTTCTTATCTAAAGTTGAAGCAGAAGCAATCGTTATAGACTTAGAATCATCAATAATTTGTGCATATATATGTCTACCTGATTTAAATATCGATAATCTAACTCTATTAGATGTTTTAGATATTTTATGTCTTATTCTACTTCTTCTTTTTTCAAATTTTAGCTTAGCACTACGCATATTTAACTCTTAAATTTAATTTTTCTTACCTTCTTTACGCGGTATAAATTGATTTTCAAATTTAATCCCTTTTCCTTTATAAGGCTCAGGTGGTCTCTGTTTTATAATAATTGAGGCAAATTGTCCTAATTTTTCTTTATCTGTTCCCTCAAGAATAATAATATTTTGCTTAGGTACCTCTATTTTAATATCTGAAGGTATTTCAATTTTTGTATTATGGCTTTTAGCAAGCATTAAATTTAAATATTTACCTTTTACCATTGCTCTGTAACCGACTCCGTTAATTTCGAGTTTAAGCTTAAACCCTTCTTTAACGCCGGTAACCATATTTGATATTATGCTTCTTGCAGTACCCCACATAGCACGTGCATTTTTATTTGCGGCTAAAGGTTTTACTAAAAGCTTATTTTCTTCCAATGAAATTGCTATATTACCTTTAAAAGTTTTTGATAATTCGCCTTTAGGCCCGGATATTTTTACTTCTAAATCATTTAAACCAACTTTTACACCTTCAGGTATAGTAATCGGCAATTTTCCAACACGTGACATTTTTTTACCTTAAAATACTTTACAAATTACTTCGCCGCCGACATTTTTAATATGAGCTTCTCTATCAGACATAACACCGTAAGGAGTAGAAAGAATATATATACCCATATTATTATAATATCCTTTCAAATCTTTAATAGCAGAATATACTCTTTTTCCAGGCTTTGATACTCTATGAATTTCGCATATAGAAGCATCACCGTTTACAGAGTATTTTAAAGCTACCTCAGTATAACTAATATTATTTTTTTGAGTAGTTACATAATCTTTTATATAACCTTCTTTTTGCAAAACATCTAAAATTGAAGTTTTAATTTTAGAACTAGGAAAAGAAACATTTATCAATTTGCTTTTATAAGCATTTCTAATTCTAGTTAACATATCTGCTACATTATCCGTCATTGACATATTATTTACCTATCGACTTTTACCAACTTGACTTAACTACACCGGGAACTAAGCCTCTACCTATTAATTCCCTAAGCTTATTCCTAGATATACCGAATTTTCTTGTAACACCTCTTGGTCTACCTGTAAGCTCACATCTATTTCTTATTCTAGTAGATGATGAATTCCTAGGTAATTGTGCAAGTGACATTACCAAAGAAAAACGCTCTTCTAATGAAATATTTTTATCATAAATTTTACTTTTTAGTGCTGAACGTTTATTATGTAAACTTTGTGATTTTTTTTTCCTACTTTCGTTCTTTTTTATAGAACTTACTTTTGCCATTATATATATCCTAAAAATTAATTATAAAAAGGTAAATTAAACCCTGATAACAAAAACTTACTTTCTTTATCTGTTTTAGCAGATGTAACGATTGTAATATCCATACCCCTTATTGTATCGATTTTATCGTAATTAATTTCAGGAAAAACTATCTGCTCTTTTAATCCAAAAGTAAAATTCCCTTTACCGTCAAAACTTTTATAAGAAAAACCGCGAAATTCTTTAACACGAGGTAACGCAACAATTACTAGCCTTTCTAAAAAATCATACATTCTATCTTTACGTAATGTAACCTTGCAGCCTATTTTCATACTTTCGCGTAACTTAAAGGTTGCAATAGATTTTCTTGCTAACGTTACAACCGGCTTCTGACCGGAAATCAAAGTAAGATCATTTACCGCATTATTAATTACTTTGGAATCGGCTATCGCTTCCCCTACTCCCATATTTATAACAATTTTCTTAATTTGCGGTATTTCATGCTTACTTTTATAAGAAAATTCTTTTTGTAAGTTTTCAATAATTTTTTGCTGATATAATTCTTTAAATCTTAACATTATTTACCTTCCTTACCGATAATTTCCCCTGATTTCTTTGCTACTCTAACCTTAGAACCGTCTTCTAAGAATTTAAAAGCTACTTTGGTAGGGTTACCAGTTTTTGGATCGATGTGTGCAATATTTGAGATATGTATAGGTAATTCTTTAGTTATTATCCCGCCTTCACTCATTTGATTAGGTTTAGTATGCTTTTTTACTAAATTTACTCCAGAAACAATTACTTTACTGTCCTCAGGAAAAACTTTTAATATTTTACCTTTTTTTCCTTTGTGCTTTCCGGTAATAACAACAACTTCATCACCTTTTTTTACTTTTAATTTAATCATTTATAACACTTCCTCTGCAAGCGACATTATTCTAACATATTTTTTCGCTCTAAGTTCTCTTGTAACAGGACCGAAAACTCTAGTACCGATAGGTTCATCTTGTTTATTCAAAAGCACTAATGCGTTTTTATCAAATTTTATTGTACTACCGTCAGGTCTTACTACTCCGGTCTTTGTACGAACAATCACGCCTTTATAAACATCGCCCTTTTTAACCTTACCGCCGGGTATAGCTTCTTTAACAGATACAACTATAACATCACCCAGCTTTGCCACCATATGGTGAGAGCCACCTAAAACTTTAATACACATAACTTTTTTAGCACCGGAATTATCTGCAACTTCCAAGATGCTCTGCATTTGAATCATAAACTACTTCCAATTTTTTATACACGAGAGATAAAATAAACAATCTACCTTATAAAGTCAAAGATTAAAAAACTTTATTCCCCATTTACCACTAACCATGTTTTGGTTTTTGAGATAGGACGACTTTCAATTATACTAACTTTATCTCCTTCTTGATATTTATTTTCTGAATCATGAGCAGCATATTTTTTAGATACTTTCACGAACTTTTTATAAATAGGATGCTTAAACTTTCTTTCTACTTTTACTGTAACCGTCTTATCAGCTTTTGAACTTATAACCACGCCTTGTAACACTCTTTTCGGCATTTTAATATTCCTCACTATTAGATCTTTTTGTTAATTCAGTTTTAATACGTGCTATAGACTTTTTGACTAACGAAAACCTACTAGTATTTTTTAACTCACCTAAAGCTTGTTGAAATCTTAAATTAAACAATTCTTTTTTTAAAAGATTAAGGTTTTTATAAAGCTCTTCTATTGTTTCAGTAGATAACTTGCTTCTTAATAATTTTAAATCATTCATAACGTCTCACTATCCTTGTTCTAACAGGTAATTTTGCACTTGCAAGCTCCAAAGCTCTAAGTGCAACATTTTCTTCTACCCCTTCAATTTCAAACATAATTCTTCCAGGCGAAACTCTAACTGCAAAAAATTCAGGAGAACCTTTACCTTTACCCATTCTTACTTCGGCAGGCTTTTTAGAAACGGGAACATCCGGAAAAATACGAATCCATAATCTTCCTTGCCTTTTCATACATCTAGTAGCAGCTTTTCTTCCTGCTTCTATTTGTCTTGCAGTAACACGCCAACCGTCTATAGATTTTAGACCGAATGATCCAAAAGCAAGCGTCGTACCTGCTTTTGCTTTTGAAGCAACTCTACCCTTATGAGCTTTTCTAAATTTTTGTTTTTTCGGAGCTAACATTTTAATACTTAAAATTAATTATATCTTTTATTTTCTGTATATTCACCTTTATAAATCCACACTTTAACCCCTATAATTCCATAAGTAGTTATAGCCTCAGCTGTTGAATAATCAATATCAGCTCTTAAAGTGTGTAACGGCATTCTTCCTTCTATATACCACTCGGTTCTAGCAATTTCAGCACCTCCAAGTCGTCCTGAACAACTAACTCTTATACCTTGTCCACCTTGTTTAAATGAAGCCTGAATTGCTGTTTTCATGGCTTTTCTAAAAGAAACTCTTTTTTCAAGCTGTAGTGCTATAGTTTGAGCTACTATAGCAGCATCTATATTAAATTTTCTAACTTCGTGAATATTTATATAAACTTCTTTTAAAGAAGTCATTTTCTCGATAGCTTTTTTTATCTTATCAATTTCACTACCGTTTCTACCGATAATGATATTTGGTTTTTTGGCATTAATATTAATTATAATACTTTTATTAGAAGGACGTTCAATTAAAACTCTGCTAACTTGAGCTTGATTAAAACCCTTATTTATTAAATCCCTAATTTTTAAATCTTGTATAAAAAGAGTTTTATAATGTTTTTCTGCATATAATACGGAATCCCAACCTTTAATTAAAGTCGGTCCAACTCTAAAACCATGTGCACAAACTTTCTGCCCCATTTTAATTATCCTCTTTTTCTGTAACAGTTATATAAAGATTACTAAAAAACTTATTTATTCTAGTTGCTCTTCCTTTTGCTCTTGGCATAACTCTTTTCATTACTAAAGCCTTACCTACAGTCGCCTTAGTAATAACCAATCTATCTATATCTAGACCTAAATTATTTTCAGCATTTGCAACAGCAGATTGTAAACAATCTTTTACAACTTTTGCAATTTTTTTAGGAGAAAAAGTTAATTGTACCAATGCTTCAGATACTTTCATATTTCTAATAAAAGCTGCAACTAAATTTAGCTTCCTTGGACTTACTCTAATAGATTTAGCTTTTGCCGTAGCAAAATTTTTATTTTCCTGTACCATATAAATCTTTACTTTCTTTTGACTTTTTTATCTGCTCCATGACCGTGAAATGTTCTAGTAGGAGCAAACTCACCTAATTTTCTTCCAACCATTTCTTCATTTACAGAAACCGGAATAAATTTATTTCCATTATGAACAGAAAAGGTAAACCCTACAAAAATAGGCAAAATCGTTGATCTTCTAGACCAAGTTTTAATCATTTCAGATTTACCTGATTCCATTAATTTTTGAACTTTCTTTATTAAATAACCGTCTACAAAAGGCCCTTTCCATATTGAACGTGCCATACTAATACCTAATTAATTTAAAATCTATTTTCTTTTCTTTACGATAAATTTTGAAGTACGTTTATTTTTACGTGTCTTCTTACCCTTTGTTGGGAATCCCCAAGGAGTAACAGGATGGCGTCCTCCTGAAGTTTTACCTTCACCACCGCCATGAGGGTGATCTACAGGATTCATTGCTACACCTCTAACATGCGGTCTCCAACCGAGCCATCTATTTCTACCTGCTTTGCCTAAATTAATATTTTTTTGATCCGGGTTAGATATACTACCTATAGTAGCTTTACAATCTAAAGGTACTAACCTAAATTCACCTGATCTTAATTTAATCTGAGCATACCCTGAATCTTTACCCACTAGATCTACTGAAGTACCTGCAGACCTTGCAATTTGACCACCCTTACCCACTTTCATTTCAACATTATGTAAAGTAGTACCGGTAGGAATGAATTTTAAAGGTAAACAATTTCCTATTTTTATATCAGCATCTTGGCTTGATATTACTCTATCACCTACAGATAATTTTTGCGGTGCTAGAATATAAGAATATTCCCCATCTTCATATTTTATCAAAGCAATAAAAGCAGTTCTATTAGGGTCATACTCTATTCTTTCAACAATAGCAGAAATATCTATTTTATTTCTTTTAAAATCAATAATACGATATAATTTTTTGTGTCCTCCACCTCTGTGCCAAGAAGTAATTCTACCTTGATTATTTCGTCCACCGGTTTTAGATATACCTTTGGTCAAAGATTTTAAAGGTCTGCCTTTCCATAAACTAGTTTTATCAACTTGAACTAACTCTCTAAGAGAAGGAGTAATTGGATTAAAGTTTTTTAAAGCCATTTATTTAATTCCTCCGGCAAAATCGATATTATGGTCTTTTTCTAATGTAACAATAGCTTTCTTTCTATTGATTTGAGTCCCTATAATTCCTTTAAATCTTTTCTTCTTACCTTTAACGTTTAAAATATTCACTTTTTTTACTTTTACTTTAAATATTTCTTCTATAGCCTTTTTAACGGTAAGTTTTTCAGCAAATTTATCTACATAAAAAGCGTATTTATTTTGTTCCGAAAGGGTTGTAGTTTTTTCTGTAATAATAGGTTTTCTAATTAAATCGTAGTATTTATAAGAACTCATCTTAACCTCTCTTCTAAAACGCTCACTGCTTCTTGTGATAATAGGACATATTCATGTCGTATTATATCATAAACATTTGCTCCTATTTGTGGAACAATCACAGTATTATAAATATTTTTTGCAGCTAAAGAAAAATTAGTATCTACTTCATTTCCGTCTATTACAAAGAAACTTTTCCCTTGAAATTTGTTTAATATATTTACAAGAACAGAAGTTTTAGGCTTATCTAGCTTTAAAGAATCTATTACTAATAATTTTCCTTCAGCGAATTTCTCGGATAAAGCATGAATTAAACCAAGTTTTCGTACTTTTTTAGGTAACTTTGTTGCATGACTACGTACTCTAGGTCCGTGAGCTACACCACCACCACGCATCTGTACCGATCTAAGGGAGCCTTGTCTTGCATTACCTGTACCTTTTTGCTTAAAAGGTTTTTTTGTGGTTCCTGATACTTCTGATACTGTTTTAGTTTTATGGTTACCAGACATTGCTTTAGCTCTCTGCCAATCAATAACCTGCTTTATTATATCATCTCTGATAAATTCAACAGCAAATATATCTTCGTTTAAGCTAATCTCACCAACTTCTTCATTAGCAAGACTTAATATTTTAGTTTTCATCTTTATTTAACCTTATACAGTCTTATATAAAACTTTTATATAAATAATATTGCATGGCGTTTTGTTAATTTAATAATCTTTAACCTCAACAAACATGTCTAAGAGGTTATCAATAAACAAATTTTAACCGATAATTTAATTCTTTTTTGCTGTAAATTATAAGATTTTTTTGAAATATGAATAATATTCCTGCAAAAATCTTGTCAATTTTCGCTAAAAAAGCTCTTTAATTATTAATTAAAATTCATTTACTGGTAGCCTCTAAATATCTATTATACAGTTATTGAAATCTTTTTTATTGCATCTTTTACTGAAAGATACGAATTTTTGTGACCAGGTATACTACCCTGAATCATAATAAGCTTACGCTCTTTATCAACGGCAAATATTTTCAAATTTTGAATAGTAACTTGGTTACATCCCATATGACCAGCCATTTTTTTGCCTTTGAAAACCTTTCCCGGATCTTGTCTTTGTCCTGTAGAACCGTGCGAACGATGGGATATAGAAACACCGTGAGAAGCTTCAAGACCTCTAAAATTATGTCTTTTCATACTACCGGCAAACCCTTTACCTATAGTAGTTGCCGTTATATCCACAAATTGTCCTGCCGTAAAATAATCTACTTCTAGACTTGCTGCTATATCAATAAAATTCTCTTCAGAAATTCTAAATTCTTTTAATTTAGTTTTAGGAGATATTTTAGCATTAGCAAAAACTTGTTTCATAGGCTTGGTTACTCTAGATATTTTTTTATCTTTTATACCTATAACCAAAGCATTATATCCATGTTTTTCTAGAGTTTTATGCCCTACCACTTGACAATCATCAACTTTTACTAATGTCAAAGAAATTCTTTCTCCTTTATCATTAAAAACACTAGTCATCCCAATTTTTTGAGCAATTATACCGGTTCTCATTTATTCCCCACTCTCTAATTCAATCACTACATCAACACCTGCTGCTAAATCAACTTTACTTAAAGCATCAACAACCGCCGGATTCGGATCATCTATAACTAATAATCTTTTATGCTTTCTAATTTCAAATTGCTCTCTTGACTTCTTATGTACATGAGGAGACCTATTTACGGTAAATCTTTCAATTTTTCTAGGTAAAGGAATAGGACCATTAATGTTAGCAAATGTTCTTTTAACAGCACTAACTATCTCTTTTGTAGCTTGATCAAGACTACGGTGATCAAATGATTTTAAACGAATTTTGATTTTATTTTTCATTCAGTAAACCTAATATTTAAACAGCAAGATGTTTTTCAGACATCTTAAAATATAAATACCTATTATTAAAAAATAATAGGTATTTATAAAATCAATTAATTATTTATTTTAGTTACTACGCCGGCACCCACTGTTCTACCACCTTCACGTATAGAGAATTTTAACCCTTCCTGCATAGCAATCGGTTTAATTAATTCCACCGTAAAAGTAGCATTATCTCCAGGCATAACCATCTGCTTATCAGCAGGCAATTTTATTGTACCGGTAACGTCTGTTGTTCTAAAATAGAACTGCGGACGATAGTCATTAGTAAATGGGGTATGACGTCCACCTTCTTCTTTACTAAGCACATATACTTCAGCTTCAAACTTATCATGCGGTTTTATGCTACCAGGTTTTGCGAGAACTTGTCCTCTTTCAACTTCTTCTCTTTTTGTACCGCGTAGTAATATACCGACATTATCTCCGGCTTGTCCTTCATCAAGTAATTTTCTGAACATTTCTACACCGGTACAGGTAGTTTTTTGCGTATCTTTTAGACCAACTATTTCAATTTCCTCACCTAACTTAATTATTCCTGACTCTACTCTACCGGTTACAACAGTACCTCTTCCTGAAATAGAGAATACATCTTCTATCGGCATTAAGAAAAGTTTATCCGTAGCTCTTACAGGCTGCGGTATATAGCTATCTACTGCATCCATTAACTCATTAATAGCTTTTTCACCTTCAGGCTTTCCTTCTAAAGCTTGAAGTGCAGAACCTTTAATAATAGGTATTTCATCACCCGGGAAACCGTATTTTGATAATAATTCCCTTACTTCCATCTCTACTAGTTCTAATAGATCAGGATCATCAACCATATCTACTTTATTTAAGAATACTACCATAGCAGGTACACCTACCTGTTTTGCTAGTAATATATGCTCTCTAGTTTGCGGCATAGGACCATCAGCAGCAGAAACTACTAATATTGCACCGTCCATCTGAGCGGCACCGGTTATCATGTTCTTTACATAGTCAGCGTGTCCCGGACAATCTACGTGTGCATAGTGTCTATTTTTAGTCTCATATTCTACGTGTGCAGTAGAAATAGTTATACCTCTTTCTTTTTCTTCAGGAGCAGCATCAATTTGATCATACGCTGTAGCTTTTGCTCCACCTGTCTTAGCAAGTACTATAGTTATTGCTGCCGTTAAGGAAGTTTTACCGTGATCTACGTGACCGATCGTACCTATATTAACGTGCGGTTTAGTTCGTTCAAATTTTGCTTTTGCCATGTTATTACTCTCTACAATTAGGTTTAATACAAGTTAATTTTTTATAAGTGCATTTTTTGCTAAATTTATTTGTTACCACTATCTCTGGAGCGGGTGATGGGAATCGAACCCACACAGCCAGCTTGGAAGGCTGGAACTCTACCATTGAGCTACACCCGCATTGTGGCACTGTTAATAAAATAATTTCAAAGCTATTTTGTTAACAATGCTATATCAATTTTATTCAGATTTATAAATATACACAATTATGTTTTATTTTTAAATAAAATTAAACATATATACATGAATCTTTTAAAATAAAATGATACGCTTCCCTGAACCATTTAAGTGGTGGAGGGAGAAGGATTCGAACCTTCGAACGCTTACGCGGGCAGATTTACAGTCTGCTGCCATTGACCACTCGGCCACCCCTCCTAAAGAACTTTACTGTATTAAATAGACTAATTCACTGTAAAATACAATATATAATTAGTATTAGGACTTAATAAAACTTCTTGCCGAATCATCAAATAAACAAATAGCAGCTTGCACATTTATTTAGTTGTAACTTTCTATAATAAATAGTAGTTTCTGTCAAGAACAAATTACTGACGGTTTTCAATAAGATGCAAAATAAAAAACTTGATTCTAAAAATTGTTATTATATGTATGGGAAACATCCTGTATTTTCTGCTCTAAATAATCCAAAACGTCAAATTGAAAATATTTTATGCACTAGGGAAATTTTTGATACAAACAAAAAATTAATAGGTACTAGATCTTATGAAATTGTTAATAACGATATTTTATCTAAATTACTGGAAAACCAAACACATCAAGGAATAGCTGCAAAAGTTAGACCAATTTTTTCTTACAATCTAGAGGACGTAGATATAAAAAACCCAAAATGTAAAATTGCGATTCTTGATCAAATAACAGACACACAAAATATTGGAGCAATTATTCGAAGTAGTGCTGCTTTTGATATAGATGCTATAATATTACCTCAAGATAATTCTCCGAATGAAAGCGGCAGCATTGCTAAAGCGGCTTGCGGTACTTTAGAATTAATACCTATAATTAAAGTTACTAACTTACGCTCATGTATGAATTATCTTAAAAAACACGGCTTTTGGATTATAGGTCTAACAGGTTCTGCAAATGACTACTTTACCGATAAATTAATTTCCGACAAAATGGCATTAGTATTTGGCTCAGAAGATAAAGGCATACGAAGATTAGTCGAAGAAACATGTGATTATTTAGCCAAAATCCTTATTTCTAAGAGAGTAGAAAGTCTTAATGTATCAAATGCCGCTTCTATAATTTTTCATTCATTACATAAATAATATTTTTAATAAATCAAATATTGTTTTTTATTTACTTCGATATAAATATTTAGTCTACTAAAATTAAAGTCATAAACTTTTATTATATCAATTAATTTGAGAGAAAAGTCATGAAAAGGGGACCAAATGAACAAATTATCGAGAGTTTTGAAAAACAATTAGACATATTTATAAATGAACTTACAGAAGAAGAGATAACAACGGCTATATTAAATAATTTTTTTGATAAAGTGATCAATAACCTCAAGAATGAAAGTTTAATTAATGATACTATATTTGATATATATCAAGGTAAAGCAGTAATTACTAAACCTATATATTCCGATTATATAGAATCTTCTGAACCTAAATATAACGAACATTGGCAAAAATTTTATAGTTTTAATCGTAATCTTATGATAGAAAGCACATTAATATTTATTGCTAAGAATCTAAAAAAAGCTTCTTTAACAGACAAATTATATTATAGCTTTGCTAAATTAGCCCAGCAATTAGACTTGAATGTAGTAAGTGATCATTTTATGAAAAAAATAGATAATTATATAACATTTAACAATTTATGAAAAATTACAGAACCGAAAGCGATTCTTTTGGAGAAATTCAAATAGAAGAAAAATTTTATTGGGGAGCTCAAACTCAAAGATCTTTAGAAAATTTTAAAATAGGCAAACAAAAAATGCCTGAAATTTTAATTCGTGCTCTTGCTATTTTAAAAAAATGTGCAGCACAGGTTAATTATGAGTTTGGTGATTTAGAAGCTAAAATAGCTACAAGTATCGATAAAGCCACTGATAGAATCTTAGAAGGCGAATTTGAGGATAATTTTCCTTTAGTAGTTTGGCAAACAGGTTCAGGTACACAAACAAACATGAATATGAACGAGGTTATTGCCTCTATTGCTAATGAAGAATTAACAAGCAAGAAAGGCGGTAAATCTCCAGTACATCCTAACGATCATGTTAATAAAGGACAATCATCCAACGACTCTTTTCCAACCGCTATGCATATAGCAACTGTACTTGCAACTAAACAGCAACTTATACCGGCTTTGAATAATTTACTTACCTCTTTGCAAGACAAGTCAAAAGATTGGGATAAAATCATAAAAATAGGACGTACCCACTTGCAGGACGCAACTCCTTTAACTCTTAAACAGGAATTCTCCGGATATATTACACAAATAGAGTATGCTTTAGAACGCATAGAAGATGCACTAAAAAAAGTTTATCTACTTGCTCAAGGTGGAACGGCAGTCGGCACAGCTATTAACTCAAAAATAGGCTTTGATATAAAATTTGCTGAAAAAGTGGCAGAGTTTACTAAACAACCTTTTAAAACGGCTCCTAATAAATTTGAAAGTCTAGCTGCCCATGACGCACTAGTAGAATTTTCAGGAACTCTTAATACTATAGCAGTTAGCTTAATGAAAATAGCAAATGATATAAGACTGCTCGGCTCCGGTCCAAGATGCGGTCTTGGTGAGCTGCATTTACCTGAGAATGAACCCGGCTCTTCGATTATGCCAGGTAAAGTAAACCCTACCCAAGTCGAAGCTTTAACAATGGTATGCAGTCAGGTGATGGGAAATCATGTTACGGTTACTATTGCCGGCTCAAACGGACATCTTGAACTTAACGTATTTAAACCTGTAATAATATACAATATCCTACAATCTATAGAGCTGTTATCCGATAGCGTAAATAGCTTTGTTACTCACTGTGTTAAAGGATTAGAACCCAATATAGCACGCATTAATGATTTACGTGATAAATCTCTAATGCTTGTTACGGCTCTTAATCCGCATATAGGCTATGATAATGCTGCAAAAATTGCTAAAGAAGCACATAAGCACGGAATAACTTTAAAAGAAGCAGCTAAAAAACTCAATCTTTTATCCGAAGAAGAATTTGATAAAATAGTAGTTCCTGAAAAAATGATTGGGTAACCTTAGGTTTTATATAAAAATATTAATTTGAACTATTAATATTACTGTATAAAATCTTAGAAATAGGCTAATATTAAATTAGTCTATTTATTATATTACCTATGTGAAACAAAATTTATCTAATCAAATTAACCTACTAGAAGCAAAAACTCATTTTTCCGATCTAAGACAGCGTGTACAAGACGGCGAACAAATTACTATTTGTAAGCATAATACACCGGTTGCAAAAATTATACCTATAACTCAAAAACCTAAAATGGATAATATAGTAGAGCAAATAAGAGAATTCAGCAAAGGTAATACATTGGCTCCTTATACTATTAAAGAGCTTCGAGATGAAGGTAGAAGATGAGTTCTAAACCATTTATAGCCGATTGCTCCATAACTGCTTCATGGTTCTTTAATGATGAACGTGATGAATATTCAGACTTTACATTAGATTATTGTTATAAATTTAGAGCAGTAGTACCATTTCTTTGGAAATTTGAAGTAACTAATACAATATTAATAGCAGCAAAACGTGCTAGAATAACTTCAGCAAAAATTATTAAAACTATAGATTTTTTAAACTCCTTACCCATCAATATATCAAATTTTGATTTTCCTATGTACGAAATTATGAATACTGCAAGAGCCAATAATCTTACTTCATACGATGCGACTTATTTATTAACTGCCATGCATGAAAGGCTTCCTATAACCACTAACGATAAAGCATTAATAAAAGCATGTCATAATAACGGTGTTCTACTATTAAAAGAAAACTTATCTTAAACTTTTCATAAAAAGTTTATGGAAATTTTTAGACCGTGTGAAGAAAAATTTAATTAATATATTTTTGTTCTTTTTGAGTGAAAATTAATAAGATTTTTGCAGCAAATAGCTGTTCCTATTTCAAAAAAATCTTATAATTTGCAGCCAAAAAGAACAAAAATATTAATTAAATTTTTCTTCACACAGCCTTAATCTTTTATTATACTTAAACATTAATTATATAAAATAAAAGAGTATCATGGTTTTAAATATAAAAGCTCCTGAAAATATAGTATTAAAGCCGACCATTACGGTTTTCGGCGTTGGAGGTGCAGGTAGTAATGCAGTAAATAATATGATTAGTGCTAATCTGCAAGGTGCTAATTTTGTAGTAGCTAATACCGATGCACAATCGCTTGAACATTCTTTATGCACTAACAAAATACAACTCGGTGTTTCTACGACTAGAGGTCTTGGAGCAGGAGCTTCTCCTGAGGTTGGAGCACTTGCTGCTCAAGAATCAGAAAGCGAAATTCGTAGTTACCTAGAAAATAGCAATATGGTATTTATTACGGCAGGTATGGGCGGCGGTACAGGTACCGGTTCTGCACCGGTTATTGCACGTATTGCTAAAGAACTAGGCATCCTTACGGTTGGGGTAGTAACTAAACCTTTCCATTTTGAAGGCGGTCATCGTATGAAAACTGCCGATAAAGGACTTATTGAATTACAGCAATTCGTTGATACTTTAATTGTAATACCGAACCAAAATCTATTCCGTATTGCTAATGAACAAACGACGTTTGCCGATGCTTTCAAAATGGCAGATGACATATTACATGCAGGCGTTAGAGGAGTAACAGATTTAATGATTATGCCAGGACTTATTAATCTTGATTTTGCTGACATTAAAGCAGTAATGAGCGAAATGGGTAAAGCAATGATGGGTACGGGTGAAGCTAGCGGCGAAGATAGGGCTATTAAAGCGGCAGAATCTGCAATTTCAAATCCGCTGCTAGATCATAGCTCAATGTGCGGTGCAAGAGGTGTATTAATCAATATTACCGGCGGTTCTGACATGACCTTATTTGAAGTTGACAACGCTGCTAATAGAATTAGAGAAGAAGTAGATAACCTTGATGCTAATATTATTTTCGGTTCAACATTTAATCCGGAATTAAAAGGAATTATCCGAGTATCGGTTGTTGCTACCGGTATTGATGCCGATAAAGTACCGACATATAAACCCGCAATAGCTGAAACTACCAATATAGTTCCTGAAGAAACTTATAATGAACCTATAGTACAACCTACACAAATAGAAGAAATTCCTGATTTTAACAGCTATAGTACCGAAAATATTGAAATTACCGACTCTCCAATAAATCAAAATTTTATCGGAAATGAAAAAGAGCTAGGGTTACATGCAAATAGTTTCAACAAATCTGAAGATGACTCACCAAAACCATCATTTTTAGGAAAAATATGGGGCTCTCTGCGTGCTTCAAATAATCAAACTTTAGAACGCAAAAACATTGTTGTTAATACTCTAGATCAAGATAATAAAGAGTCTGATATTCATGACATACCGGCTTTTTTAAGAAAGAAACGAGATTAGATTAGAAAATGAATATAATTTCAGAACAGCATAAAAAAGAATTATTAGAAATAACTGAAAATTTTCCTGCAGATATTGCATCACTAATAAACTATGTAGATAAAACATTTAAATGTCACATTCATGATTTATCTTTATCGGATCAAAAAAATTTAAAGTTTTTTATAGCAAAAAGCTTTGCAAAACAAATTGATACTTGTAAAACTAAAGAACACGCTCAAAATTTTTTACAAGAGTTACAAGAACTATGGGAAGATTTATTTGAAGAGATATTGGAAGATAAGCCTGTATATAGTTTAGACATTGACGGAGCAACATACTCTGCTGAATTAGATTTTACCGAATTAAATCAAAATAATATGCTGAATACAAGATTTAGCGAAACCTCTCTTGATTTTAATTTAATAGAAACGCTACCTAACTTTTCTAGTGATAAAACAAAATATAGGACTGAACTAGCCTTTACAGAATTAAAACAAAATAATTTTGCAAATATATATTTGGAAAAACAGCAATATAACTCTCAAACTATTCTTATTTCAAATATACAAAATAATCACAATAATTACATATTATTTCCTAAAATTATAAACCTTGAAGAACAAGTTACCATAGATGTATTAAATAATTTATTATTATTAGGTACTTATAATAAATGTAATTTTTTTGAATCCAATAACGGATCAGAAATATATTTTAGATTACCTAATAATGAAAGGCTTGCCATGAAAGTTTTTAGTTTAAATAATCAGCCTATATTAAAAGAAAATAAATTGGAAAATGCTATATTATTTTTAAGTAAAAAAATAAACGAAAATGGTGATGTTGACTATAGTGAAAGCTTTAGTGCTGATATAGCCGAGGGCAAAATAAATTCTTCTTATATAACTCCTTTAGGCGAAATAATGGATTTTAATTAATTTAAAAAAACAATCATATGCAAAATAAAATTATACTACTTCTTACATTATGTTTTTTAAATACTTATTTATTAGCTAATAGCGATAAGACGTTAAAAGATATTGCACCCTACCCTCTACCGACAGATAGCCAAAAACGATATGTAATTCATTTACCTACAGAGTCTAATGAAGAAAAGCTAAAAGTAGAATTGCAAGCAACAAAAAATGCAATGAAAGATTGTAATCGTGTTTGGTTTGGCGGTAAGCTGGAAACAAAAACTTTAGAAGGATGGGGATATAATTATTATATAATTGATCAAGTTAGCGATCAGCCTGCTAGTACAATGATGGCATGCCCTGGGATAAAAGCAACCATAAAACCGGTTAGTGTATTTTTAGGCGATGAAACATTTTTAAGATATAATAGCAAACTACCTATTGTAGTATATGCTCCAAAAGAGGTTGAACTACATTATGTTATTTGGCATCAAAATGATATAATCAATTCTGCAAAGGAAGGTTAGTATTATAGATATCATCATTGCAAGTAGCTGAAGTTGTTATTACATGGCTTCTATGTCATTCCCGCTTCTAGCTAGGAATGACATAGAATGCGGGAACGACATAGAAACTTAAAATCAACTCTTTTTAGTCAATACCTAAATTACTCAAAATCTTCCTCTACAGCTTCAACTTCTCGCACTTCCGGTACAAAATGTTTAAGCATGGATTCAATGCCGTTTTTTAAGGTGATAGTAGAGCTTGGACAACCAAGACATGCACCGCGAAGAGCTAATTTAACTACACCGTTTTCAAAGCCTTTATATATTATATCACCACCATCTTGTGCCACAGATGGACGCACTCTAGTTTCAATAATCTCTACGATTTGCTTCTCTATTTCCGAAAGCCCATCAAGGTTATGATTTACATTATCTGCTTTTGTACTTTCTTCAAATACCGGAAATCCCGAAACAAAATGATCCATAATAACCATTAAAACTTCAGGCTTTATAACTTGCCAATTACTTTCAGCTTGCTTAGTCACCGTTATAAAATCACTACCAAAAAATACTGATTTTACATTATTAATATAAAATAGTGACTCTGCAAGTTTGCTTCTTCCTTTAACTTCAGAAATATCGCTAAAAAATACCGGCTGTTCACTACTTATTTCCTGCCCCGGGAAAAACTTTATTGCATCAGGGTTGGGAGTATCTTCAGTTTGAATAAACATAATTAAAGCACACTAATAAATTTGTTAACCATAATAACTTGATAGTACTATTTTGACAATAGACTTCTTGCATAACTTGCTTCTAAGGGTAAAATTTGTGCGTCGATCCGGTACTCGCATCCTCACGTACTAAAGTGTACGCTGCAGTGGCAAGCCCTTCCGTGTATCCTACAAATTCCTCCTTATTAGCTACGTTATGCAAGAAGTCTAATATATTTGTATTTATCTTGGAGATTGTTGTATGGTACTGTTAACAAAATAATTTTAAAGCTATTTTGTTAACAGTACCATAGCAACTTTTTAATTTATCGTTGATTTTATTAAAATAAGTTATTATTTTAATATATTACTAACTACTGCTAGATTATTATGCCTAAAAAATTTACTACAAGAAAAGGTGATATATATACTATTGATACTCCAAATGAAGAAAATTTATTTAAGAGCGTTATAAATAAGAACACTAGTGAAGCCTTTCGTTATATTTCACAATTTAATTTTCCTCTTTCTGACAATATAAAAACAATACGTTATTTTGCTATCGATGAAGATAAACCAAATAATGTTGGAACATCTCATAGTACCCTGTCTTTAATTGCGGTTATTAATAATGATCTTGAAACGCTTAATTTATTAATAAATTTTGGATTTGATATAAATAACCATAGTGGAATAAACTATATTACCCCTTTAGGGCTTGCGGCAGACAAAGGATATAAAGAGATAGTAAAATTGCTTTGTGAGCAAGATGATATTAAGGTTCAAAATGCATTATATTATGCGATTAGAGGAGAAAACAAAAGCATAGAAATAATAGATCTTTTAGTGCAAAAAGGTGCAATCATTAAGCCAGAGCATATTGAATTGGCAATTAGTCATTCAAATTTAAGTGTATTTGAATATTTATTTGAGAAGAAATTACCGGATATTGAAAAAAATAATTTAAAACTTATAGGTTCATCACCGGCTATCTCATCCATTGATTGTATATTAGGTGAAGCTTCAAAATATCAAAATACAGAGGTAATAAAATTTTTATTAAGTAGTGGATATAAACCTGAACAAAAATATATTGATGAATTTTTTGTATCAGCTGCAGACAATGGACGTCTAAAAACTTGTATTACACTAAAAGCTAATATAGAAGAACATACACGACTAGAAGGTTTAAGCAAATACCAAAACTATCTTAAAGACAAATATCATGATTATTATAAAACTCATATAATATTTCTTTCCAAATTCTCTTATACGGACGAACCTGTGGAAATGTTCATGTTTGACAATGAATCGAATCTATTACTATTATCTATGAGTAGACCATTGAGGTCTAAATTATCTTCAAAAGATAGCTATATAATACACGATGCAATCAAGGAAATTTTTAATAACACACATCTTAATATTAAAGAACTTGAATTGGCACGATTTAAGGCAAGGATTGAATTTATAAAGATAACTACAGATGAAGACTTAGTTCCATTATCTAACAAATTAGCACCTCTATTTAGTCCGGAGCTAATACACGACCTATCAAAATTGGAAGAAGAATTATTTCCTGAAGTAAAGCTAGCCGGATTAGCGGATTAATTTAGGCGTTGTTGTATGGTTCGAAAAGCACGTTCAGTGTCATACCGTGGCTTGTCTACAGTATCCAGTAAAACAACTAAAAATACTAATAATATTAGTATTTTTAACTAGATCCCGTGAATAAATCACGGGATGATGGAGCCGAGCCACACAACAACAACCCTTTTAGCTAGGAATAACATAAGGCGGTAAATATTTAATTAATATATAAGCCGGTATAAAACAAAATCCTGCTACGAGGAAAAAATAAGTCCAACCTAAATAAGTAGCTGCATAGCCTGAAATACTACCAAACAGTATGGTACTAATATAAGCAATAGAAGTAATTAACGCAATTTGGGTTATACAATATTTAGAACTACAACATCTTAATTGGTAAGAAAAAAACGGCGACATAGTTAAGCCTTTGGTAAATTCTTGAAAAAAGACCGCTATATACAGACTTGTAATATCTCGATTATAAAAATAGAGAAATAAAAAAGATAGGCTAGATAAAGCATGATATATTAATGCTCTTTTAAGCAAATAAAAATATTCATATTTTCGGCACAAAAACCCGCCTATAAAACCTCCAAGGATTGCAGCACACATACCAAAAGCTTTATATCCAAGAGCTAAATCTTTCTTCGTATACCCAATATCGAGATAAAACATATTCGGCATAATTGAAAGAAAATTATCTTGAAGACGATATAGAAGCATAAAACTAACAATTATTAGCCATTTAGGTTTCTTGATAAAGTCATAAAAAGCATACCAAAATCTATCAAAATCGTTGATAATTGTCTTATCTTTAAATTTAAGCGGATAGATTATAATTAATAGTAATGACGGTATACATAAAATTGCCATAGAACGATAAACATCTTGCCAAGATATGATAGTCGATAAATATAACGCCCCTGAACCTGCTATAAGTATACCTATCCTAAAGCCTGTAGTACAAGCTGCCTCACTTATGCCCCAATTTTTATTTGTAATAAGTAACATCTGTGATGATTGAAGCAACATATCATAAATGGAAGAAAAAAATGCCACAGCTACTAAGCATAAAGCAAATGGTATAAAATGAGTGTTAGGGTTAAAATTTGTTAGAATATATACACAACAAATACAGCTAACCAAAGCAATAATTAAACAATATTTATATCCTCGCTTACTTAAAGGAGCAAAACTTACTTTTTCTAGTAAAGGACCCCATAAAAATTTAAATATATGAATAAAATTAACTAAACTAAAAAGCCCGATAGTGATTTTATCAAAACCGGATTCTCGAAGCCAAAAAGAAAGAGTTGAACCGGTAAGTAAATAAATTAAACCTCCGGGAAAAGAAATTATTAATATAAAGAAAATATTAGATATATATTGAAATCGTGAAAAATTAAAATTTATGAATTTATCCTCCTGATATAAAATGCCTTGATGTCATTCCCGCATAGAGTTGGCGTTGTTGCATAGATCGGTTTTTCCGTCATTGCGAGGAAAAACTGTAAGTTTTGACGAAGCATTCTTAACGTAAATCTAAACTACGATACTTTCTTTCTTTTATTACCGTAGCTGTTACCGTCAAAAGTTTTTTTACGATTATTATCAAAAGAATTAAACTTTTTACCCTCACCGCCGACTCTTTTACCGAATGATCTTTTACGATTATTTTTATCACTCCTAAACTCACTGCGTGGTGTAGTTTCACCTTTATTTACTAGACGATCAATTGCACGCCATCTAATAACATCATCCGGAGAAATAAAAGACAAAGCATGTCCGGTAGCCCCTGCTCTACCCGTTCTACCTATTCTATGTAAATAATCTTCAGGACACATAGGTAAATCATAATTAATAACATGCTGTGTATGAGGAATATCAAGTCCACGAGCCGCTACATCAGTTGCTACCATTATTCTATGATTTGACTTACGAAATGATAAAATTACTCTTTCACGTTGACGCTGACTTAAATCACCATGTATAGCTTCTGCTTTATGATTTTCATATTTTAACATTTTAGCTAATTGATCAGCAGAGCGTTTAGTCTTCACAAAAATAATTACCGATCCTTCCCTGTTACCAAGTTGTTTAGTTAATTCACTAAATTTTTCTTTATCAGAAACATGCATTGATTCCTGTTTTATTTCTGCAGCTGCTTTATTAGTAGCACCTACCGTAATACGTATCGGATTGTTTAGATATTTTTGAGAAACAGCAATAATATGTTTTGGCATAGTAGCGGAAAACATTAAAACTTGTCTTTTTTCCGGTAAAAATTTATTGATTTCTTCTAACTGTTCTTTCATCCCCATATCAAGCATTCTATCCATTTCGTCAAGTACGGTTATGCCTATGCGATCAATTTTTAAACTTCCTCTATTTAAGTGATCGATAATACGCCCCGGCGTACCGATAATCACTTTCGGATTCTTTTTTAATTGCATAAATTGTTTAGGCATCGGTTCACCGCCTATCAAAACTGCACTATTAATTTTATAGGATGTAGTTACTTTATTTAAAGTACTGTGTATTTGTGTTGCTAATTCTCTAGTCGGAACAAGAATTAAAGCAGTAGTTTTTATTTTTAATAAATGAATCAATTAACGGCAATAAATAAGCGAGAGTTTTTCCTGAACCTGTTTGGCTAGAAGCGAGTATGTCCGACCCCGTCATTGCAACCGGAATCGATTGCTTTTGTATTTCAGTCGGCTCAGTGATATTCATTGTCTCAAGAGCGATAATTAATTCTTCAGATAAATTAAAATTTTTCATTATATAATCCAATATAGTTTTAAATCAAAATATGCACATTATTGATTAGACCTCTTACATAACCCATTTCTTAAAGATATATGAGACGCTCTCTCAGCCTTGCATACTTAACTATAGTACGCTTGAGTAGAGTAGAGATCTCTTATTTCCTGAGCCTAGCTGTAAATAAATTTTAACCGATAATTTAATTCTTTTCGGCTGCAAATTATAAGATTTTTTTGAAATATGAATAACTATTTCTTCAAAAATCTTATCACTTTTCGCTAAAAAAACTCTTTAATTACTAATTAAAATTTATTTACAGATAGCCTCTAAGATAAGTTATGCAGGTCTATTGTATAAAAAATAAGTTATAGTAAATTAAAATAACGACTTATATAATTATCCTGAATCAAAAAATATGCTTAAGCTAGATTACAAACCAACTAAATATATAAAACGATAATGAATAATGAAACTATTTTAGAATCTTATTCAAGCCAGAATAATATTATTAGATTTAGGGCATTTTCATGCCCCTTAGTAAAAATAATTTATTATACTTAAAATTATATAGGTTATTATAAGACAAAAACAAAATATTTACTATTTTGATAAAGATGACTAGGCTACCCTAAATTATAAACAATTTTGGATAGCTGCTTTTGGTATTATAAATATATTTATTTAATTCTGAGGTTAACAGCGTAGGCTTTTCCTTGCTTTTCTTCAAGATCAAAAATTACATATTGTCCTTCTTCAAGGCTATGTAAACCTGCTGCATCTACGGCTGATTTGTGTACAAACACATCTTTGCCGCCATTTTCCTGTTCAATAAATCCAAAATTCTTCGTAGAATTATACCACTTAACTTTACCTACTATATTTGTAGCCATAAAAACCTTTATTAGATAGAAATTACTTATTTGAACTTAACACACGCTTATAATAACTAAAACTTAAATTTTACTTTAAATCTTACTTAAATATAAGAGCCGATAAAAATTCATTATGCAAAACTACCTTACCTTGCGGCATTTGTCAATAAACAAGTCAATAACATGCAAGAGAAAGTATTACTTTCTGAAACTAATCTATCATATTATTACTATTTTGTCACTATTTAAGTTAATTATCTAATAAATTAATGCGTAAACTAACTATTTTGAAAGGGTTTAATAACTTTTTCATATCAGACTAATATATTAACGATAAAAGTACTTGCTTTTTTGTATTTTTTTTATTAATCTGTCCACTTAGAAAAATACAGTTCTGTATTTATAATTGCCCGCGTGATGGAATGGTAGACATAACGGACTTAAAATCCGTGGAGCGTAAGCTCTTGCCGGTTCAAGTCCGGCCGCGGGTACCATTCGCCGGTTTTAGGCGAATTCACCAATGTATCAAACGGCGAACGCAGCATAAAGTCAAGCTTTCCAGGTTTCAATATTAAGTTCCCAAATATTAAATTTATTAAACGCCTTTTTTGGCCCACGCTGGAACTTTTAAATATCTTATAGGCACTTGAGGCTGTTGATATCAAGGAAACTAGCATTTTTGTAAAGCTATCATCATCTTTATCACGTGTTTCAATTTCTTTTGTTATTTCTTTGCGTTTCTGCTCCAATTCTAATCTTTTTTCTTCGTGTTTCTCTTCGCTGATTTGTCCCTTAATATATAAATTCATTAATCTATCCATACCGTCTTTTAATCTAATACTTTCTGCGTTTAACTCTTTTATACGTTTCTTATAATATTCATGCTCTGCATTTACCGAGTTTGTTATATATGTTATTATCTCTTGTAAAAATTTCGGTTCTAATTGCAATGATTCTAAAACTTCTTCTACTTCCTCTAATACCTTTTCTTCTTTTATATATATTGCTCTTTCGGGATTAGTTGCATCCCATACTATTAAATAAGTGTAAACTCCTTTTTTTATTACGGATGTTACAACTTTCCCTGTATTACCGCATTTAATTAATCCTCTAAATATAAATTCTTTATATTTATATGAGCCTTGCTTTCTTCCGAGTCGCACATCAATGAAATTAAGGAATATGATTTAGCCTTAAAAATGCTTGATAAAGCAATTGAATATGATTCTAAATATATTGATGCATACTATTTAAAAGGAGTAATTTTAACTAAAATACAGGAATATAATCAAGCAATTCATTGTTTTGATAAAGTAATTATTTTTGATCCAACTAATGCTTATGCATATTTTAATAAAGGTTACGCATTAGTTACCTTAGGTAAAAATGAATTAGCA
Source organism: Rickettsia felis URRWXCal2 (assembly GCA_000012145.1). Lineage (GTDB taxonomy): Bacteria > Pseudomonadota > Alphaproteobacteria > Rickettsiales > Rickettsiaceae > Rickettsia > Rickettsia felis. The sequence continues at coordinate 289,876 of CP000053.1, read as the reverse complement.
GTAATAGCTTATAGTGAAGGTCTAGAAATTGCCCCTAATGATTCATTAGCTTATTTTTATTTAGGTTTGGCATTACAAAATTTAAAAAAATATGAATTGGCTTTAGAAGCATATAACAAAGCTGTAGAATTAAACTTAGAGATTTCTACATTATATTTTAATATTGGTAATATATATTATGATTTAGAAAAGTACCGTCTTGCTATTGAAATGTATAATAAGGCTATTCAATATGATCTAAATGATTTTATTTTTTATATTAATAGAGGTAATGCTTATAGAAATCTTAATCTATATGACAAGGCGTTTGAATCTTACAATAAAGCGATTGAACTTAAACCTGATGATTTTAGAGCATATGTAAATCGTGGAATAGTTTTTAATTAATGACCTTGCAATTGAATCTTATGATATCGCTCTTAAATTAAATGTTAATGATTATAAAGCACATTATAACAAAGGTATAACCTTATTTAACCAAGCTAAATATCACTTTGCTCTCAAATCTTTTGATAGCGGTATAAAATTAGAACCTTATAACCCTCATACATATTTTTATAAAGCATTAACTATGGAAAAATTAAAAAGGTATAATGAAGCACTTGAGCTATATAATATAGCATTAGAATTGGACCCCAACTACCCTGAAGCAAAAGAAAAAAAGCAAGAAATATTAAATATGCAAAAATCTAAATAATTTAGTCGGGTTGTACTGAGGCTTATGAAAAATATTTACAATTTTTATTTGAACTATCTCATACATTTATTTCTTAAATGGTTTGATTGGTTTATAATAAATTTTCGCAGCATCTACAGAAACTAACTCTTTTTCCGGATAACGAAGTGCAGTAAGTTTACCTCCAAATACACATCCTGTATCAATATTTATAGTATTATTAAGCCACTGTGCTTCACAAACAGGGGTATGCCCATAAACAATCAGCGTATTTCCTTGATATTCTTGGTCCCACGGATAACGAAGCGGTAAACCAAACTCATCAATTTCACCGATGGTTGCACCATACATACAAAATTTACTTATTCGCTCAGAACTACGCCCTAGATCTTTTTCTTTAATGCCGGCATGTGATACTGCTAATTTTTCATTATCTAATATGTAATAACTACTTAAACTTTCTAAAAATTCAAGAACAGATGCTTTAAATTCCGCCGACTCGTTTTCTAATTGCTCAAGTGTTTCCTGAAGTCCATTAGCAATAACAACATTTCGTCCCTGAAGTTTTCGTTTTAGTTTGTCATCATGGTTACCGTTAACGCAAAAGGCAATAGATGAGGAAACACTATCCATTACTAAGCGTAACACTTCCGGTGAGTTTGGACCTCGATCTACTAAGTCCCCTACGAAAATAATTCGTCTTTCTTGAGGATGAGTAATAATATATTTATTACCTTTTTTAATTCTATAACCGAGCTTTTCTAATAAGTTTTTTAACTCATCATAACAACCATGTACATCACCAATAATATCAAACGGTCCTTTTTCTTGCTGCTTATTTATCTGCATTAATTGATGTTCAACTTCTTTATTTTCTTATATTTTAATATATTTTTAAGCAAAAATTAATAAGATTTTAGAAATTTATTTTTTAATAACTTTCTTGTCTTAGATATAAAAATTGATTAGTTGAGTTGAAACTTAATTTATACAAACCTCATGTTCTATTAGCGGCACAATAAATATGTGATAAATAAACTAATTGAAAGAAAAAATAAGTAATATATAGTAATGGTTCATTTTTAGATTGAAAAGCAAAAATACTATACTATCGTTGGTAGTTATAATTAAATATATTTAAAATATGCTTTTTCAATCACTAAATTTATACTCTATCTTAGTTGCAGGTCTTACAGCTACAATTATCGTTTTTATGCGTCAATTATCTTATTACAAACAGCAAATTATTAATAAGGATTTAAAAATGGTACCTGCATATTTTGATAAAAAAATGTTATATAAAATTCTTAATAATAACTGCGATAGATATTCTGCTCTTGAAATGATTAAATCTTATTTTAAGTTGAAAACTGCAAGATCATTATCATATGAAGAACTTCAAAATGATCAGCAATTAAACGAATTATTTGGAGATTCTTTAAACTATTTTATTGATAATTTTATATCAAAATCTGATAAATCAGTTGTAGCAAATAAAGCGTTTAGTATACAAGATGAATTTAACAATACTCATAAATTATATGCGTTTTTAGAGAAAAATAAAATATTGGATAAAACTCATCAAATGCTTATATATGTTAAAGTACCTTATATAATGACCAAAGACGACGAAGAAAGCTTAAATACTTTCATACACTTGGCTAAGATAATGTAGATTTCCCAAAATTAACAATCAGAAACTCTAGGTTCTGTGCACTTTTGATTAATGATTATAATTATGAGATATTTTTAAGCGAAAATTAATAAGATTTTTGAAGGAATAGTTATTCATATTTCAAAAAAATCTGATAATTTGCAGCTAAAAAGAGCCATAATTATGATTATTCTATTAAAAGTGCATAGGACCTAGGTTCGGTGAAAGAAAATTATTTTAAAAAGCACCAGTAATTTATATTAAATCACAACTAATGATTAAAAATTGTTAACTTATTTTAAGTATCTTTATATCGTAATTTACTTAAATGATATTTAAACTCTATCATTAATTTTTAATAAACTTAAGATATTGGTAACGCATGGAAAATAAAGAAGAAGAATCAAATATATTACCTAAGTTTATAATTGATGAAGAGGAGGAAAAACGATTAAAAGCTGAAAACTCTAAAAAAGAACTTAAATTAATATTAATAACGTTTGCAATCATTTTAACTAGCTTTTTAACATTTTGTTATTTCTTTTTTAACTATATAGAAGAAAAAGCAGCAGAATATAAACTACAGCAAGAAGCAGAAGCAAAAAAGTTAGATAAAACTGAATGATGTGTCATCCCGTGGCTTGTCCGACGTTGTTGCATGCCTCAGTAAACCCCACTATGTCACCCTGTGGCTTGCTAACTAGGTCCATAAAAACAATAAAAAATATTAATAATTTAGTATTTTAAGCTAGATCCCGCGATCAAGTTAGCTAGGATGACAGGAGTGAAGTTGAGCCATGCAACAACGCCGGCTTGTCCACGGTATAACACCCTGCAGATTTTCCGAGCCATGCAACAACGCTCGTCAAGCGAACTAGGTGACATTGTCCAACATTTCGGCAATTCTCAAATAATCTTGAGGAGTAAGATTTTCAGCACGATAATTATCATTGATTTTCAACTGAGTTAATATTTAATGTATATTAGGTACAAGATTTTTCAATGATGATTTGATCATTTTCCGTCGTCCTGCAAAAGCAAGTTTTGTTATTTGCTCAACTTTATTTATCAGAGCAATAGACGGCGGATTTTCTAAAGGTATTAGTTTGACTATCGCAGAATATACTTTAGGTGGTGGATAGAAAGCAGTCGGTGCTACGTCAAAGCATTTTTCCACTTTAGTAATTAACTGACATATTACCGATAACCTGCCATATGCTTTAGTTGACGGCATAGCACAAATACGTTCTACTACTTCCTTTTGTAACATTAGCGTCATATTAGTAATTAACCGTGCTTCTTTCAGCCATCTAATTACTAACTCAGTACCTATATGATATGGTAAATTAGAGATTATAGTTACTTTATCATAACCTAAATCAGTTAAATTTATTTTAAGAGCATCTTGTTTTATAATATTTAGATTAGGATAATATTCTTTAATCTCATTAAGGAGCGGGATACATCTCTCATCTGTTTCTATAACAGTTAAGGATGCAGGATTTTTCTGCAATATTGACCTAGTTAACCCTCCGGTGCCTGGTCCTATTTCTAGCACTCTGCTATTTTCTGCAAGGTTACTCGCACGTACAATTTTATCACATAGACTACTGTCAAAAATAAAATTTTGTCCGTGCTTTTTAAGAGGATTAATTTGATGAGATGCTGCATGTTTTGCAATTGAAGGGAGCATATGGTATGTCATTCCTGCGAAAGCAGGAATCCAAAAAAATTATAAATACAGGAAGTTTTTAAAATTAAAAGCTCGATTTATATCGCTTTATTATGGATTCCTGCTTTCGCAGGAATGACATAGAACCATACACCAAGCCACGTGGTGACAATAATACTAAGACGGCAGCATTATTTTTATAACTGCTTTCTTACGCATATTTTCAAACATTTTTTGTGCTTTTTGTGAAATCTTTTTATTGGTTAGGAAGTTTACTACATAATTATTTTCATCTTCATTAACATTTAAGATTTTTTTGCTGCACACTAATATTATTTCAAATTTGTTATTTACTTCAAAAACATTGCTTGCTTTATCCGAGCTTAAGTCCTTTACAATAGTTTGTTTTACGCCTTCTATTTTGCTAAGCTTATCGGTAATAATTTGCATAGTAGCAAAATTATCATAAAGCGATTTTTTAACGTCTGCACATTTTTTTAGTCGATTTTTCAAATTATTCATCTGTGTAAACGCTTTATTGCCACCATCTTTAGATGTAAATACTTGCATTGAAATTTCTACATCTTTTTGATCACTAGATAAAATTGCGACATCTATTTCTTTATTACTTACTTGTACCGATCTTGATAGACTTGATAAAATATTCATTTTAATCAACTCGGATTTAATTTGGGAAATAAAACTATCAGGATTAACCGATCTGCTTTTTAAATACTGAAGAAGAGAACCGTGAGGCATTTTATTATGATCTTCAATAGATTTAATAGCATTATCTATCTCTTCTTGCGGAATTTCTCTATCTCCGGCATATTGAAAAAGCAAAGATTCGTCAATTAAGCTCTTGATTGCTAAGTCACTTAGCTGCTTATCTTGAGCAGGCGTTAGACTTTCAACATTATTTAGTGCCATAATCATTTTTTTTCTAGCACGGAACTCATTAAGAGTAATAGGTTCATAATTTACGGATGCTACTATATTCGGCAGCGAAGCTTGTGCTACATTAAAAGCAAAAAAAACAGTAATGATTATAAGTAGTAATTTTTTCATATTTTTTCAGACTCACATAACGTAATAATTGGAATAGTTTTTATGTGGATAGCAACTCGTCATTGCGAGGAAATTTACATAGTAAATTGACGAAGTAATCCAGTTAAAAATGCTAAATAGCATTTTTTATTACTTTTTCTGGATTGCCACGTCGCTTCGCTCCTCGCAATGACAACTATCCACACAAGCACAATGCTAAACTCACATATTTAGTACCTTTAAACCGATAGAAATAGTCGGCGAAGAGGTAGTCTTTTTGATTCCTCTACTTCCATCGGCTAGATAATCGGAATAAATCTTTGCAGTAATTCTAACACAATCTTTAGCATATGTCACCCTAATAGTTCGAGTAAGTAAATTTGGAGAACGTCTAGAGAGATCAATACGTGCACCAAAGCCTATAATCCAATTTTCTGCTAGCTGATAATTTATGTCTCCATAAAATTGTCGTACTCTATTATTTGAAACCTTTATACTTTCTACGGAATAATATTTTTTAAGGTTTGTAAGCTGAATAAAACTACCTAGCAAGTTAATCTTATCATAGTTAAAATTTCCTCCCACCTCATCTCTAATAGGTCTGAAATATTTATCTTTCCGAAAGCTATAAAACACTTCTAAATTATTAGAAAGATTACCTAGAATCTGTCCTACATTTTCCGTATCATCTGCAGGCAAATCTATACTATATCTTGTATTACGCGACTGTCCTAAAAATAATTTTAAATAATTTTCTTCTTTAGCAATACTAGTATTTAAGCCGTAACTTAATCTATTACCGAAATCATGACAATCAATACCGCTATAACGATTTGATAAAAAGATATTTTTTTCGGATAATTCATATTTAGCAGGATCAATTATAACAAATTTTTTATCTTTCTTAGATAGTTTACGTCCCATAGTAAAAGAAACTACCGGCTCAATAAGTAAATTTATCGTTTTTGTTATATTACCTACTAACGGATAACGCCATAAGGTTTGCAGTTCCGGTATATTCCTTTGAAATGATTTACTTTCTCTCGTCTTATCTAAATAAGCCCGTCTAGCAAGATAAAAATCACCTCTATCTTTTGCTACAAAATCAAAAATTTGCCCTGAAGAAGTCAGCACATTATGCATAAAGGATAGTTGCAAAGAGGTTCTAGCGACTTGTTTCCCTATTCTTTCTTTGTACATTAACGTATTATTTTCAACAACGATATGGCTGTTGTCATTATCATTCAAATTTATCACGTTTTTTGTATTGATTTTCGGTAATACTAACGGGTCAGTATACTTACTATCATTACTACCTAAGCCTTGAAAACTTAATCCTTCCGCCGAAAAATAATCAGCCTCATGAATTTTATTTAAGAATATTTTAGAAGTTAAATATGAAGCGTAGTTATTATAATAATTTTTTAAATAAGCTTTATCCGATGTACGCTCCACCCTGAAGCAGTAATCATAAACTTTATCGGTACTAATAAAATTACCGCTTGCTATATAATGATAAGAAGAAACTTTTTTGTTTTTTACTACATTTCCGTCTTTTTTTAGAAAATACGGTAATTTACCGTAACTACCTTGAAAATTCATATTATCGGTATCATTCGGGCGATAACGTGCTTCTAGCTCATAAGTTTGATATTTACTAAAAATCCTTGGAGTGAGAGTAAAATCCATATTAGGTTTTGCACGTAAATATAGAGGTATGCCAAACCCTTTATTTTTGACGTCAGGTACCAATAATCCGGAAGTTGCAGGGGCCGTAGGAGTTGGATGGAAAAAATACGGTAAGTAAAAAATCGGTACGCCGTATACTTCAAAAAATACGTTTTTATAAACTATTCTATGCTCTTCGGAATGAATATAAGTATCTTTAGCAGCAATTTGCCAAATAGGGTTTCTATTACAAGTAACATCGCAAGGGGTAAATTCGGCATGGTGCAGCTTAAGATTATTTTCGTCTATTCTTTCGGCAAGTTTAGCAATTAAAAGATTATTATCACCGGAAAGTAAAATGAATTCCGATATAATCCCTTTCTTAAATTCGTCTTTTAAAACTGCTTTATCACCCTCTATTATTCTGTTTTGTTTATTCTTAATTCGGATATTACCTTCTGCCCATAAAATATCATTTTTTATATCATAAAGTAAATTATCTGCCGTTAATAAATACTCATCCGTGATAATTCTTATATTACCTTTAGCATATATCAAATCCTGACTTTCGTTATACTCTACGAAGTCGGCTATCATATTACTAATTTTAATATTCTGACCATTCTTAGAAAGATCGGCAAAGCTTATCAAAGAAAATATTATGATAATAAGCAAGCATATTATTCGCAATAGCATTTATATTAATAAATATATTTTAATAGTAAAAAATAATAGCAAGCTATTAGTAATATATCAAATAATAAAAAATTTTGCTTGCTCTTTTGAGAGTAGCAAGGTTATTCTATTGAGGTAACGTCATTGCGAGGAGATGCGTAGCATCGACGCGGCAATCTCGTCAAACTTCCTGAGATTGCTTCGTCGAAACTTATAGCTTCTCCTCGCAATGACGAATAATGCACTACTCTCAGCTCAAAAAAACCAAGAATAAAATGCTAGACAATTTCATTGCAAATCAAGCAACCAAAGAGTTTTCAGTTAGTGAGATTTCTAATAAAATTAAAGAATTATTAGAAAATAATTTTGGCTATATTAAGGTAAAAGGAGAAATTTCAGGTTTAAAAATAGCAAGCTCAGGTCATGCTTATTTTAACTTAAAAGAAAATACCGCTATTTTAGCTTGTACTTGCTGGCGTCCTATTCTTGCTAAAATCAAATTTCCTTTAAATGACGGTATGGAAGTGGTGATTAGCGGCAAACTTTCAAGTTATGCAGGTAATTCACGCTATCAATTATCGGTAGATAATTTGCAACCTGCAGGACTTGGTGCTATGTTGCAAATTCTAAATGAACGCAAAGCTCGTTTAGAAAAAGAGGGACTATTTAATAAAATACGTATTCCTATACCTTTTTTACCTGATAAAATAGGCGTTATCACTTCAATAACCGGTGCTGTTATTAAAGATATTATTCATCGCATTCGCGAACGTTTTCCGACTCGGATAATAATATGGCCGGTTAGCGTACAAGGCGAAAATTCCGGCAATGAAATTGCTGAAGCAATTGAAGGATTTAACAATTTAGAAGAGATAAATAAACCAAGTGTTATAATTGTTGCTAGAGGCGGCGGTTCTATAGAAGATCTTTGGTCATTTAATGATGAGATATTAGTACGTGCCGCTTATAACTCAAAAATTCCTATTATTTCCGCAGTAGGTCATGAAGTAGATTATACTTTAATAGATTTAGCAGCCGATAAAAGAGCTCCAACACCGACTGCTGCCGCAGAATTTGCTGTACCGGTACGATCTATTTTAAATAATACTCTACAATCTTATGAAAAAATATTATTGAATAATACTAGCAGGTTAATTAAATATCACGAACAAAATATAATAAATTACGATAAAATACACAGATATCTCTCTCACTATATGAATAATAAGCAGCAATTACTGGACGAAACCGGTTTTAATTTGCTAGATGCTTTACCGTGCTTTATTGAACTACAAGAAACAAAGATTAAATCTTTTTCTAAAGAAAGAGTTAACCCTGCTAAAATACTCAATTACAAAACATTAGAATTAACACATCAAACAGCTTATCTATCAAAATCGGCAAATAATACTTTGAAAAATTTTGAGTATAAATTAGAATTAAATAGTACGTTACTTGCAAGCCTTGATTATAATAACGTATTAAAACGAGGTTTTGCTATAGTTAAAGGAGAAACGGGTAATTTTTTATCTTCTAAAATTACTGCTGCAAATGAAAAAATTTTTAATATTAAATTTTCTGACGGCGAAATTAAAGTAGTTCGTAATACCGTCATTGCGAGCGACTAAAAGGAGCGTGGCAATCTCAGGAATTAGTATTATCTCATGAGATTGCTGCGTCGCTTCGCTCCTCGCAATGACGATAAAGTATTGCCGCGGGATGACACGTTAATTTTAAAAAATACAAACCATGAAAATTTTAAAGCTTTTTATTTTTATACTTCTCATTTCTAAAAATTTTTATGCTTTGAGCATAGGTGCAAACGAACAACAAGCAACTTTAGAATGCGAAGGGACAGCCGATAAAAAAACTTTGATAAATGCCTGGTATATAAATGAACCTTACCAATACTTAATTGCTACTTCAAACGGTCATACTACCGTTTCCGGTATGGATATAGAATTAATTAACGCTATTGCTGCAAAAATAGGTATCAATATTGAGTATAATCAAGATAGCTGGTATCAGGATCAATTAGATATTCAAAGCGGAAATGCCGACATGACAGCAGGAGTTACTTATACTACTGAGAGAAGTAACTATGCTTATTTTTCAAAGCCTTATCGTCTTGAAGAATTATCATTATTTATTATTGAACCACTTGCCAAAAAGTTAAATTTCTAAAACGTTAATGAACTAACAGCACAAATACGTCTATTTAATCTCCAGTTAGGAATAGTGAAAGGTACTGTATACGGAGACCCTAAATTTACGGATTTTTTATATAATGAGAAAAATCAAGATATAATTAGAATATATCAAAATAATATGGAATTGATAAATGGACTAATCAAGAAAGAAATTGATGGTTTCATTAGTGATCGAATTGTTGGTGCCGTTAATATTTTAGGAAGAACAATGGACAGGAATATATTAGAAGTTCCCTTAAATATTAAAACTCCCCTACATTTAATGTTTAGCAAAAAAACCGTATCTTTAAACATAGTTGAACAATTTAATTTTGCGATAGATGATTTTCTTGCAAGTAACGAGTATAAAAAAATTATTAAGACATACATATACCATATTCTATTGCCTAAATCTATAGATTCTCGTTGGTGCCATGTTATAGGTTTACTTGGTTGCCTTGCTTTTGCTTTTTCGGGAATTATTTTGAGTAGCAGAAAAAATAGTACTTTATTCGGTACATTTTTATTTGCGGTATTACCATCTGTTAGTAGCTGTATAATGTTAGATTTAATAGTAAACCATGATACCGGACATTTAAACTTCTATTTTACTCCTTCTTATTTCTATTACATATTTGTAGTAGTTTTACTCGGTTTTACAATTATTAAATTATTCAGCTATTATAATAAACAGATTGCTGAAGATAATTATTTAGAACAATCATTAAATAATATAGTAGCAATTTGCGATTCATTCGGACAAGCAACTTTTATAATTATAGGAGTTGCAATGGTTATTATTCACAAAATTGAGCCTCTAAGTTTTTGGGGACCGTTTTTTGCTTTCATTACGGCTAATTGCGGTGCAATATTACGAGATTTTATTATGAAAGAAAATTCAATTAAGAGGGTACCAAGAGGAGTTAGTATTGAAATCACTGTATTATGGGGTATAGCTTTTAGCGTATTATTAGATATGTATGGTAGTAATCCAAATTATCATACAATAAAATATTCAATGATTATAGTAATTTCCGGAGCATTTATTACTAGTCTCTTAGTCTATCATTTTGGTTTTCTTGAGTGGCGATTCCGTAATGAAAAATTAGAAGACATAGAAAAACAAACATGAAGATAGCTACTTGGAATATTAATTCCATAAAAACAAGACTTAATTTATTGCGTAATTTTTTATCTAAAGAAAATCCGGATATTTTATTATTGCAAGAAATAAAATGCGAAACCGAAAAATTTCCTTTTGATGAATTATCAGATTTACCTTATAATTTTTATGTTCACGGGCAAAAATCATATAACGGTGTTGCTATAATTTCAAAATTTCCTGCAGATGAAATAATTAAGGATTTTCCGAATAATTACTGCAGTGATCAAGCAAGATTCTTAGAAATAAAATTATCATTACCTATAGGGTTTTGTAATATAATCTCGCTCTATGCTCCTAACGGTTCATTTGTCGGTAGCGATAAATTTGTAGCAAAGCTAGCATTTTATGATAATTTTATCAATTATCTATCAACTAAAAAATCTTTTGATGAAAAAACTATCATAGGCGGTGATTTCAATATTGCACCGTTCGATATAGACGTATATTCACCTAAAGCTCTTGCTGAAACTACTTGTTTTACTGAAATTGAACAAAAAAAACTACGTACTATTCTAAATTCCGGCTTTGAGGATTTATATAGATTGAGGCATCCGAGTAAACAAGAATTTTCATGGTGGGATTATAGAGCCGGATGTTTTGAACAAAATAAAGGTATGCGAATTGATATGATTCTTGGTTGTAATAATACTATTGACTATTTAGAAAATTGCTATATGGATTATAATTTAAGGACTCAAGAAAAACCTTCAGATCATATACCGGTAATTGCGAGTTTTAAGAGATAGTCAGTGAATGTTATTGCCTGTGTGGATATCAGCGCCCGTCATGAGCTACGCAGCCGTAGGCTGCACGGCAATCTCATGAAATATCCTGAGATTGCTTCGTCGAAACTTACAGTTTCTCCTCGCAATGACGAAAAAATAAGGAATAAACATATGTCTCCAAAATTCATGAAATTTTACGAAAAATATATGACGATTGTCGGTACAATCGGCAATTTTATGTTTTATGTACAGGCTCATAAGATTTTCACCTGCAAATCTTCGGCTTCCGTTTCTATGCCTGCCTTTACTATAAGTGCTATTGCTCTTTGTAGTTGGCTTATATACGGCATATTAATAAAAAATACACCTATTATAATAGCAAATATAGTAGGTTTTATCGGAGCATTATTAGTTCTCTTAACCATAATAATATATTAATAATGACTAAGAAAATCATTACTTTAGTTGGTCGTCCGAATGTAGGCAAATCAACCCTTTTCAATAGATTAAGCATACGTAAAAAAGCTATCGTTCACGATTTGCCGGGCGTCACTAGGGATAGAAAATATACAGAAGGCAAAATCGGCTCTTTTGAATTTTTGTTAATTGATACCCCAGGACTTGAAGAGAATCCTGATAGTATGGGAGAAAGGTTAATAGAACAGACTACTAAAGCAATTTTAGAGGCAGATTTAATTTGTTTTATGGTTGACGGTAGAAGCGGAATATTGCCCGATGATAAGCTACTTGGTAGCTTTGTTAGAAAATATAATAAGCCTGCTATATTGATAGTTAATAAATGCGAGAAAGCTTTTGATTTTGATAAAGAATACTACAAATTAGGGTTTGATAGTATGGTGGCTATCTCTGCCGAGCATGGCACAGGCTTAATTGATTTATATGACGAAATTATTGCCAAGTTACCTGAAGAAGAATCAATCGAGACAAATATAGCCGATCCAATTAAAAGAGATTGTTTGCAGATAGTAGTTAGTGGCAGACCTAACGCCGGAAAATCTACTTTTATAAACGCTCTTATTAATGATGAAAGATTATTAACCGGTCCTGAAGCTGGTATTACTCGTGAATCAATTGAAATTGATTGGCAATATAAAAATAATCACATTAAATTAATCGATACGGCAGGACTCCGCAAAAAATCTACTATTACAGAGTCTTTAGAAAAATTATCGGCTTCAGATGCTATTAACTCTATTAAATTTGCTAATACTGTAATCTTAATGATTGATGCTTTAGCCCCTTTAAAACAGCAAGATTTAAATATTGCAAGCCATGTGGTAAATGAGGGGAGAAGTATAGTTATAGTAGTGAATAAATGGGATTTAGTTAAAGAATCCGAAAAAGAAGCATTTCAGGAAGAATTTTATTATCAGATAAATACTCATCTGCCTCAGGTTAAGGGCGTACCCGTTCTATTTATTTCAGCAATAAATAAACAAAATATAGAGCAGGTTTTAGATGCGTGTCTTAAAATCTATAAAATTTGGAATAAGAAAATAACTACTAGCAAATTAAATGAATGGCTTAATTTTACTACGGAAGCACATCCACTACCTCTACAAAAAGGCGGTAAAAGAGTGCGTGTAAAATATATGACTCAAACAAAAACCCGCCCCCCTACTTTCAAATTATTCTCCAATAATCCGGAAAAAATTACCGATAGCTATACCAGGTATTTAGTAAATAATATGCGTGAGGCTTTTGACATGCCAGGCATTCCTATTAGATTTACTTACGTAAAAACTAAAAATCCTTATGTGTAGTTTAACATTCACTAATAACAGTTTAAGCACAGAAAAATCTGAATTAGATATATTACTAGATAATATTACTGACTCTAATTGTCATCATGAATTATTAAGTGATGATAAGACTAAAGGTAATGAAATATGGTAAATTATATACTTTAACCAAGCTGTAAATTAGATAAGTTCTCTATTCCGACTACACTTATTTTTTCTGTTTTTTTATATGTATTATTACCGGCGGTAACAATATATAAATGTTCTAACTGCAAATCAGCAAGAACGGTATACATTGATTTAGTAATACTAGGAGCATCAGCATTTTTTACTTCAAAGCCGTATTTCTTACCGTTCTTAATAATTAATAAATCTAATTCTGCTCCTGTTTGCGTTCGCCAAAAAAAATACTCTGCATCCGTTTTAAATTTACGTATTAACTCTTCTATTACAAACCCTTCAAATGAAAGACCGCGTTTTGGGTGAACATACCAATCATGTTCGTGAATCCCTAATAATGCATGTAGTATTCCACTATCTCGTATATAGACTTTCGGTGCTTTCACTTGATGTTTTGAGATATTTTCATACCAAGGTTTTAATAACCGAATCATAAAAGTTTGCTCTAATATTTCAGTATAACGTTTGATAGTCATATCCGTTAAACCGAGCGACCTTCCAAGCTCGCTATAATTTAATAATTGCCCATGGTTATGGGCAAGCATCAACCATAACTGTCTCATTACATGTGCATTAAGAGATATTCCTAAACTAGGCAAATCACGCTCGATAAAACTAGTGATGTAGCTATTACGCCATCTAAGACTTTGAACATAATTTTTTGCTAAATATGATTTAGGAAAACCGCCTCTTAACCATAACTCCCTAAAATCATTTATCTCTATTAAATTGAACGGAGTAAGCTCCGTATATTCAATACGGCCGGCTAATGATTCTGAAGATTGTCGCAATAATTCTCCAGAAGCACTACCTAATATTAAAAATTTTTTGTTTGAATAGTCAGCAAGAACCCTTAAATAAGGAAAAATTTCAGGTTGTCTTTGAATTTCATCAATTACTATTAAACCGTTTAAAGGCTCAAGAGTTGTCTTAAGATTCTTAAATTGATCTAAGTGAGCCGGATCCTCAAGGTCAAAAAAGTAACTCTTTTCATCTTCTTTAAGCTGTTTAATATAAGCATGAGCTAAGGTAGTTTTACCGCATTGCCTTGGACCGAGAATGGCACAAATAGGAAATATTTCAAAAGAATCTTTGATATGTGTTAAATAATAATCTCTTTCTATCATCCTTGTAATTTCATAATGACACTTTGAATTTACAATATAATTTTAATCAAATAATAGCAAGATTTTTCTGGGTCTTGTAAACTTTTGATTAATGATTATTCTATTAAAAGTACACAGTATTTAGGTTCCCCTACCGTCTTTTCCTATCTCTCTTTGTCTTTCTTCTAATACCTTACTTGTATGTGATCCTACCGCTTCTTTATCTTTACTAAATTTACTTTTTCCTAAATTAACTATAGTTTCTGCTACTACTCCTAGAACTTTCGGGTCTGATAATAATTTTAACGCCGGCACTATAATTTTACCGTATTCATGTTTGCTAAATTTATCGGCAATTTTAATTAATTCAGGTGCATGCTTACCGGCTATCTTTACTAATTTTTCACCATCTAATTTTAATTTTTGACCCTTAGGTGTTTTGTTTAAAAACTCATCTACAACAGGTCCTAAACTACTTGCATGTTTTGTTAACAGTTCAGGAAGGTCTTTTTCAATTATTTTGCTTATTTCAGGATTATTATTTTTAATTTCTATCAAAGTACTAATCAATTCCTTTACCTCTTTTGATTTCTCTTCCTTTGGAAGTGACTTAATTAACTGGGCTTTTTGTATTATATCGGCAACTTTATCGCTATCGGAAAGAGCAAGGCTAGAAAGTTTAGTAATTGACGGCAGAACATCTTTTACAAAAGGCATAGAGGCATCTAGTGCTTTATGTATAAACTCAGGATCTTCTCCTTTTGATTCTATTCTTTCTATTACTTTAGGATGTTTTAAAACATCTAATATATCCTGTTTATTACTATCTAAATATTGTGGTAATTCTTTTTCTAAAACAGGAGCTAAATTATCAATAATTTTTTTGGCATTTTTAACTAACTCTACTATTTGAGGTTTTTTTCCTTTTAATAACTCTTTTTTAGTTTCAGTATCTAACCCTTCCATATTTAGGTTAATTTTAGTCCAACGTTGATTTTCTTTAAGCTGACTATAAGCTTTTATAGCTGAAGGAGTACTTTCAATTAATTTTTCGCTAGAATTTGCAAGTAGTGCTACTGTATTTGCAATTAATTCAGGTTTAGCGATTTTCTGTGCTTTATTATTTATTATATTTTCCGTAATCTGAACTAACTCCTTTTGATTATCAGGATTTTTTAAAAATTGTACTAAATCGTGATTAAGAAGGGGCTTTACTTTGTCTGAAGTAATAATGTCATGTATATTTTTTAATATAACACCTTGAGATGACTCGTTTTTTTGTTTAATATTCTTATATATTTCTTGTAGTTTTGGGTTTAAATCGCTTTCTAGTGCTTTAGATATTAAATCTACTCCTAGAGTAGATAATTCTCTGACAAATTTAGGACTTATTTTGTCTAATATATTTATTTTTTCTGTTTCGGAAGTTTGAAAGTTTTTTGTTATCTTGTTAAGCCTCTTATTTAAAATAGGCGTGAGAAGATATGGGATAACTTTAGATTGTAAAATAGTTTCTTTTGAGCTATTAGATATAGTTTCAGAATGTAAAACAGCAGCACATTTTTTTATAAGCGATTCTGCATCTGCTATTATCTTGCAACCGGCGTCTACATTAGTGGTAGCACTTCTCGCTTTTCTGAGGTTATTAAGCTCCAGTGCAAGATCAGGTAAAACTTGAGAAGCCTCCCAGGTAAATTGCAATGCACTAGGGACATCCCCGACTGCTTGGATAACACTTTGTATTATACCTAAATTATCTTTATTAAGATCTAGATATTGTTTATTTAACTCATCATATTTTTTGTTACCTGTTTCAGACCCAATAGCTACCCATCCAGCTTCAACCCAAGAAAGGTTTTTATATACTTCATCAAGCTGTTGCCTTATATTATCAATGGATTCCTGCTCTTGGCTTTTAGACATTTAAATACCTTTAATATAATATTATCTTACTATAATTATTTAAAGGCTTATAAAATTTTACTTTTTAATTTTTGTTAATTTTTAAAGTCATGGTTATCTTGCAATGGTTTTTTACTGTAATTCTTCATTTACTGGTAAATCAATACTAACCTCTCCACACAATGAAATAATATTCTTCGTTACCTGAAAATCTATATCGGGGTTATTATACTTTTCATTTTTCTGAATCCGGTGGTAGTAGTAATCAGGGTCAGGACATAATTCCATTATTTTCGATAAAGGTTTTTGCTCGATAGTACTGACATTATACTCATATTTTAAAACTTCAGCCGGCACCCCTTTTGTATCACTATTTACCGGTAAATCCATACTAACCTCTCCACATAATGAAACAATATTCTCCATTACCTGAGGATCTATATCCGGGTTGTTATGCTCTTTATTTCCCTGAATCCAGTCGTAGTAATAAGGGTTAGGCCATAATTCCGTGATTTTCGGCAAAGATTCTGGCGGTATAGTACCAAACTTATATCCGCGTTTTAAAACTTCAGCCGGCATCCCCCCTATATCACCGATACAATATATTTGCGAGTAATGCAAAATCGATTTAATATTATTATCGATATCTATATGGATTATATAATATTCACGTTGTATATCATTAAGAAATGTTGCTGCTATAAGCGATATTTTCTAAGTTTTCAGGACATTGAACTATTCTATCTGAAGCCGTTAATCCTTCAAACTCTTCCTCGCCTATTTTTTCTTTTAGTCTATTTTTATATTCTTGCTCTTTATCTGAAGGAAATACAATTTTATCGTCTTTACAATCAACCAAAAAAGGAGTTTTAATAGCATGTTTAATAAATAAATCTTTTAGTTTCATAATAAAAAATTTCTTAATATATAAGGCTATAATATTAATAATTTTTTATATGTCAAACAATATCCTCTAGGCTATCTAGGTAATGCTTTACCAGTCGTAGCAACTTCGCTTCAGAACTTAAGTTTTTCACTGCCCATTTTTTAATCCAAGGTTCGGCGAGTTGCCACATATTAACATTACCGTCTAGCTGTCTGCCTATCCCTTCAACCATTATTAAAGTCTTTTGCAATAACAATAATTCCGGTTGTACTTCCATGCCGAAATCTTCAGTGATTTTAAATAAATGTGCAAGCAGCTTACCTATAGAAATATTTTTTGTTGGTGTCCCTAATATAGGCTCGGTAACTGCTCTACAACTTTGAGCGAATAAATCTAAATCGGTATTTGATGGGATGTAGCCGGCTCTTAAATGTACTTTAGCAACTAATTTATAATCACGGTTTAAAAAACCAAATAGACTTTCGGCAACGGCTAAGCGATCTTTTTCTTTAAGCCTACCCATAATACCGAAATCAAGTAAAATTATCTTACCTTGCTTATTCACTAAAATATTGCCTGCATGTAAATCAGCATGAAAAAACCCGTCTCTATAGGCTTGATTGAAAAACATTACGGCGAAATTCTGAGCTATTTTTGCAGGCTCTAATCCCATTTCTTTTAGCAGCGAAGTATCATATATAGAAGTTCCTTCTAACCACTCGGTAGTTAGTATATTTTCCGACGTTAAATCCCAATATATTTTAGGGTTTATCACATTAATATCATTTCGCATATTATCCATAAGCTCAGAAGAAGCTGCCGCTTCTAGCCTTAAATCAAGCTCAAATCTCATAGTTTCATGAAATTTATCAACTACTTTAATCGGTTTTAGCCTCTTTGCTTTAGAAAATTTTGAGATAATTTTTGCAAGAAAATATAGCAGCTTAATATCTCTGTTATATTTTTTATGAATACCAGGACGCAGAATTTTCACCGCAACATATTCACCGGTTGCGAGTTGTGCCTTATGTACTTGGGAGATTGATGCGGCTGCGACGGGACGATCGTCGAAATGTAGGAAAGGGAGGGCGTCATTGTGAGCATTCGTAGAATGCGTGGCAATCTTTTGCTTACTTGCTGAGATTGCTTCGTCGACATAAATGTCTCCTCGCAATGACGCTATCAACTTCCTCGCCACCCCGCCATCAAACGGAGGTAGCTTATCCTGCAATAACCTTAAATAACCTGCTATCTCTGCTCCTACTAAATCGGGTCTTGTCGAAAGAGTTTGTCCGAATTTTATATAAATAGGTCCAAGTTCACTTAAACAATCTATTAGGCGTTTGCCGTAATCTTCATGCGGTTTTTTAAATAATGATAACGGAGCAGAAAATAAAGCTAATATATAACCGATAAACCTGAAATATTTAGGGCTTCTTGAATCAATTAGAATTCGTTTTTTACTGATGATACGAAAAATACGTATTAAATTAAAAAAATTACTTATCATATCTTATACGCACTGTGAATAGCAACTATTCCGCCGCTCAAATTTTTATAACTAACTTCTTCAAATCCTGCTTCTTTAAGCATTATTCTAAACTCGTCTTGTGAGGGGAATAACTCGATACTTTCGACCAAATATTCATATGCCTCTTTATTACCGGTGATTGCCTGACCGATGGTAGGTATAATACTAAATGAATAAAATTTATAAAAATCTTTAAAATAACTTTCTTTTACCTTTGAAAACTCAAGGCATATAAACTTACCCATCGGTTTTAGAACTCTATAAGCTTCTTTTAAAGCTTTATTAATGTCAGGTACGTTTCTAATACCAAATGCTATAGTATAATAATCAAAACTATTATCTGAAAAAGGCAATTCTTCTGCACTTGCTACAGTAAATTTAAGGTTCTGAAATAAATTAAGATCAATTGCTTTTTTCTTAGCATTCTTTAGCATCTCTTCATTTATATCGCTTAAAGTTAAAGCAATATTATTGCCTCTATCTCTTGCTTTTTTAGCAAGCTTTAAAGCGATATCACCGCTACCGCTAGCGACGTCTAATATATGAGAGTTAAGATTTGGAATTTGCCTACTAAATTCATCTTTCCATAAGCGATGTAATCCAAAGCTCATTAAGTCATTCATTAAATCATACTTATCAGCGACATTAGAAAAAACGCTATTTACTAACCCTTGTTTTTTAGTGTAGTCTACTTTTTTAAAGCCAAAATTTGTTTGGTTCATAGTTTTTTATTATAAATATTAGTATCAAATGCCGGAACTTCCTGAAGTAGAAACTCTTAAAAACTCTCTGAAAGATAAGCTAATTGAGCTTATTATAGAAAATGTAGAGTTAAAAAGAGATAATTTACGTTATAAACTATCTCCGCTTTTAGCTTCCGAAATCTCAAATACTAATATACTGGATGTTAGGCGTCGTGCAAAATATTTAATTATAGATTTTAATAATGATTATTCTTTAATAGTTCATCTAGGTATGAGCGGTAGATTTACTCTGCAACCTTCTAACTATGAAACTAAAAAACACGATCATGTAATTTTTGATTTAAGTAACGGTGAAAAGTTAATTTTTAACGATACTAGACGCTTTGGAATGATTTATAATTTTAAAACTAACTTCCTAGAAAAAGAGTTATTTAATAATTTAGGGGTAGAGCCGCTTTCTGATTCATTGACACTGGAATATTTAAAAAGCAAATTAATTACTAGAAAAATACCGATAAAAAATTTAATTATGGATAATAGAATTATAGTCGGAGTCGGCAATATTTACGCTTCAGAAAGTCTTTATTTAGCTAGAATTCATCCGGATAAATTAGGTAGCAATTTAAGGGATGATGAAATAGAAAGTTTAATTAAATCGATTAGAGAAGTATTAGCTAAAGCTATAACTGCCGGTGGCACCACCCTTAAAGATTTTGTAAACGGTGATAACAAACCCGGTTATTTTACCCAGCAACTTACGGTTTACGGCAGAGAAAGACAAAATTGTTTAAACTGCTCTAGCACTATTATTAAGACAAAACATTCAGGCAGAAGTACTTTTTATTGTAGGACCTGTCAATATAGTGAATTTACTTGACATATTTTTTAAAACTATTTATAAAGCTCTCTATTGTTTATTCAATTAATAGTTGTAAAATATATGAGAATAAAGCCGGTGATTATAGCGGGGGGTAGCGGTAAAAGACTATGGCCCTTATCATCTAAGGATAAACCGAAACAATTTAAAAAAATATTGAGTGATCTAACTTTACTTCAGCAAACATTAAACCGAAATAAATTTCTAGGACAACCTACTATTATTACTTCCAAAAAATATGAATCAATCACTAAAGAACAAGCAGCAGAAATAGATGTAGAAATAGAATTAATTACCGAGCCTTTACAAAAAAATACTGTCGTTTGTGCCATTATTACAGCATTATCGGCTAAAGCACAAGGGTTTGATATCGTAGTGTTATTACCTTCGGACCATCATATAGCGGATAATCTAAATTATCTTAATACTATAAATAAAGCTTTACATTATGTTAATGAATTCGGTATTTGCACTATAGGCATTCCTATAAATTTTATAAGTGCCGAGTATGGCTATATAAACACAGGATTATCAATTGCAGAAAATGTTTATCTAGTTGATCATTTCATTGAAAAACCTATATTAGAGCAAGCAAAAAAACATTTTCAAAGTAATGAATATTTTTGGAATTCAGGAATTTTTGTATACGATATTAACTTCTTCTTAAACTTAGCAATGAACCTTCAACCTGATTTATTTTGTATTGTAGAAAAAGCACTTAATACTGCTATAAAAAATGAGAAAAGTTTGGCAATAGACGATGAGGCTTATAATGAAATCGAAGCAATTTCTATAGACAATGCTATAATGGAATATATTTCGGGAATGGTCATGATAAAAGCTGATTTTGTTTGGAACGATCTTGGTACTTGGCATTCCTTATTACAGGTAAAACATCAAAATATAAATGATAATTATTGTGAGGGGAACGTAGTAACAAGCAATACTACAAACTCTTTCATTAGTTCTAATAATAAATTAACTACTGTAGTTGGTCTTGACAATGTCATAATTATCGATACTATGAACGGTCTTTTGGTCGCCGATAAATCAAAAATGAATGAAATCAAAGAATTAGTAATGAAAATAGAGCAAAATTAAAATGAATGATCTAGAGAAAGCTAAAATCCTATTTACTGCTCTTTTTAACGGAAAATCTGATTCATCACCGAATTATAAAATATATGAAAAAGCCTTTCTAAATAATATTTTGTCTTCTGAAGAAATAAAATTAGAAATTATAAAAGGAAATAACGAAGCTTGTTATATTCTTGCTAAAACTTACGAAATAATTAATCGTAATCCCCAAGATGAATATAACTCTATGTTATTAATATTGATTGGAAGTAAACTCGGAAATACAGAATGTACACAGCTTGTTTATTCATATCCTACAAAATATACAAGCTTTGAGTCTACTGTTAATAATTTTATTCAGAATTATATAGGAGACCCAAATTATAATAATATGTATAACCATGGTTGAACACATATTACTACATAATTTACTACTAATATTCAAGACTATTGACATAGTATTATTGCTTATATATCCTATTTTTACGAGGCTTAAACCTTATCATTATAGTAATAGAGGTTGAATTATATCCAATTTATAGGAAATATTTTATTTTTTAAAGAATATAGCGAATACCGGCAAATAGCTAACCCATTTACGGTATGAGGTATGTTTTTAAAAAATTAAAAGATAATGGATAAATTAGAGTTCTTCGGAAACGAGGGTTTAGGAAGGAATTTGAAGAAGACACGGAAGCACTTGCCACCGCAACGTATAAAAGCGTATGTGAGGATGCGAGTACCGGCTCGACGTACAAATTACCCCTAGAAGTAGAATTTCCGAAGAGGTCTATTGAACATAATTCAACTTCTTTTACTATAAATATAGCTAATCTTATAAACTTCAAAAATCTGTAAGTTATAGGAACAACTTAGTAATAAAGAAGTTCATTTTAGTTGAGTTACAACATGGAAAATACTACAGAAGAACAAATAATAATATCTGAATTCAAAAATGATGAAGAGATAGATGAAGAAGAGAAAAGATTAAAAACAGAAGATTCGCGAAAGCAACTTAAAGCAATATTAATAACATTTGGTATTATTTTGACCGGTTTTTTAACTTTTACTTATTTCTTTTTTAATTACATAGAAGAAAAAGCGGAAGAATACAAACAACAGCAACAACAAGAAATTCAAAAAACTAATAAGAGTTGAATACTAGATTACCACAATTCTCTTTTAATTATGGTCTTGTTACATGGCTGCTATATCGTTCCAGCAAGGCATTATTGCATGGATACCACCCCGTCATTACGAGCGACTGCGACGTTGTTGTATGGCTCGCAAAACCCACTCGATGTCATTCCCGCGAAAGCGGGGATGACATCGAGGTCTTTTCAAAAACTGTCCGGTACTATAGAATAAATCACGGGATGACAGAGGAAAATACTGTTCTATGCAACAAGGCTGCGACTGCAAGGAGCGTGGCAATCCAAAAAAATAACTATTTTTATACTGCCTTAAGTTTAGATTGCTTGAAATTAGTTTTATCAAATTCATAGATAAAATCTTTGATAATAGGTACTATAAACTGTTTAAATTTACTTCCGCTAAATACCCCGTAATGCCCTGCCCCTTTTTGTAAATGGTATCTTTTCATTGATTCAGGTATATTTGAACAAAGTTTTAAAGCAGCTTTTGTTTGCCCTACCGCTGCAATATCATCTAATTCCCCTTCAATACCAAGTAAAGCACATTTAGTAATATGTTTTAAATCAATCGGACGCTTCTCAGAAACTAATTTACCTCTTGCTAATGAAAATTGTTGGAATACTTCATCTATAGTTTGTAAGTAAAACTCTGCCGGCATATCCATACCTGCTAAATACTCATCATAAAATTTAATAGTATGATCGGCTTTTTTATAATCAGAATTTAATAAACTTTGCCATAATTCTAAATGTGAATCTATATGACGGAATAAGTTTAAACTCATAAAGCCGGCAAGTTGGAGAAAGCCGGGATATACTTTTCTTCCATGACCTGGATAGTTTGGCGGCACCTGCATTGTAACCATTTTGCAGAACCATTCTAAACTTTTACTTTGAGCAAATTCATTAACTGCAGTGGGATTTTTTCTAGCATCAATAGGTCCACCCATCAAAATCATCGAACTCGGCACATTCGGGCTATTACTCTCCGACATTAAGCTAATGGCGGCAAGCAGTGGAACAGTAGGTTGGCAAACTGCCATAGTGTGAACATTAGGTCCTATAAAATTGATAAACTCCATTACATAATCAATATAATCATCCATATCAAAATGCCCTGCTTCAAGCGGCACGAAACTTGCTTCCGTCCAATCTGTAATATAAATATCGGTATACGGTAATAATTCTTGTACGGTTGATCTAAGTAAAGTAGCGTGATGCCCCGCCATGGGTGCTACTATTAATAATTTAGGTAATTCTTTTTTAAAACCTATTTTCTGAAAATGCCTTAGTTCACAAAAAGACTTTTTTAGTATAACTTTTTCATTAATGTTATAGGTTTTATCATCAATAATTGTTTCAAGAATATTAAATTCGGGTTTTTCATATTTTCTAGTCATGCGTTCACAAAGCGTTAAATAAGAATGCATAATTCTTGCAAACCCATTATCCTCTAGAGACTCATGTTCATACGCCTCTTTCAGGATTTTTATACCTAAATGTATTGGAGCAATTTGTGCTCTAAGCCCCTCTAATATATAATATGTATAATTAGTACTTAAATCACAGTTCATCATAATTTATCCCTAAATCTAAAAATAATTAATATAATCATTTAGTTTAACATCAAAAATTTCTTTAGTAACATTAATTTTAGGGTTCACAACTTAAATTTTTATAAATGCGTGATAATAATGGTCTATGAGACTGTTAACAAAATAGCTTTAATATAAATAATATTTATTTTTTCTTCTTGTTTTGCTTAGGAATTTTATTTACGTGGTCATTAATATTAAACCAAGTACTATCATTTACTTTCTGTTTTTTATAGAATGTATCAATATTATTTATATAATTTTCAAAATCTTTATTCTCTTCTGCTAACCTATTAGCCATATTCCAATCTATTTCCGGTCTTTCTCTAGCAGGAATTGATATTTTACTATCTTCAGGATTTTCTATATCTACTAAAATAAATCCTATACCATACCTAGTACATAGCATTTCAAGTTCATGCCTGGTATCATTTTGTCTACTTTCAATTAAATCAGCAGCAACTAAATAGCCATAATGTGCCCATGAGGAATTTGATAAAGCCTGAAAAAAATATTCTCGTAAATTACTACGGTTGATTTTTGTTTTTGCTTCAAAAGACCAAAGTCGTGCTTGTTTTCCTGCATAATATTTAGCACAATCTTTAATTAGTAATCCCCATTTTTCATTAAGAACCTCCATACCTACCCAATCTGGATGTAACCACTTATTACCTTTAGTTCCTTGTTTATTTGAAGAAAAATTATGCTTAATAGGCATATTATGAATCTTCAATTTGTTTTGAAGATATAATGCAAGTGTATCACATACTTGCTCTTCGGTTATTTTATCTTCTTTATTTGCATTTATTTTAGGTTCTGTGGCTTGTTCATTATTGACATAGTAATCAGGGTTTTGTGAATAATAAAATTTTAGCTTAGGTTTTAGCTCTATTCTAATATTAGGTTCTTGTCTTCGTTCAGCAGAAAGCTTACTACTACTAATTTCCCCTGCATAAATTCCTATAATCTCCTTATCTTTTTCTTCTTGAGTCTTTGCTTCTAACAATCTCTTATTTGTACTTGCATTTGCTTTGAGTCTTGCTTCTTCAATGTAATTTTCTACAAGCCATTCAGCTATTCCATAAGAGGTAAATTTTTGATCTTCATTTTCTTTTAAAAAACTAATAATGGCATTTTTGCGATCAAATTCCATATTAAATATACTAATAATTGAAATACTATAAAATATACATGTTATTTTATAAATTTCAACTTTAAATTATCAATCTTTATGATTTTATAAAGTATTATTTATTTATACTATGAGCAAATGAAAAGTAGGTAGACGAAGTTTAATTTGGAAAAGAGCAAGGCGTCTTGAAGCTGATGACCGCAGCTTACAACTAGTACGTGAAGATTATCAGCAAAAGACTTTGTCGCCAATTTTTCAAATTAAACGAATATGCTTTTCAAATTTAGAAAATAATGTTTTAAAATTACGAGTAGTAATATTTGCTACTTCTTTTGAGGTGATATTTTTGAGTTCGGCTACTTTCTCGGCAACATATCTAACGAAAGCCGGTTCGTTTTGTTTGCCTCGCATAGGCGTAGGTGCTAAATAAGGTGAGTCGGTTTCAATCAATAATCTATCAAGCGGCACATATTTAACTATTTCCTGCAAATCAGTTGCATTCTTGAAAGTAATAATACCGGACATTGAAATATATAAACCGATATCTAACATTTTTGTTGCTAGATTTTTTGATGAGGTAAAACAATGGATTAGCCCAGGAAATTTACTATTACGCATTTCCGAGGTTAAAATATCAATAGTATCTTCATCTGCTTCTCTTGTATGAACAATAATAGGTAAATTAGTAGCGGATGCCGCATGTATATGTGCTACAAATGAATCTTGCTGTAATTTTTTATCGTAAGGCTGATGATAATAATCAAGACCTGTCTCACCGATTCCGATAATTTTCGGATGCTTGGTAAGCTTAATAATTACCTCAGCGTCATTGCGAGGAGAGACGTAGTCTTGACGTGGCAATCTTGTCCAAGCTTCCTGAGATTGCCACAGCACTTGCAGTGCCTCGCAATGACTAATAGAAGAATTCACTTCGCACGGATGTACCCCAACAGAAGCAAAAACATTTTCATATTTTTCAGCTATTTCTAAAACAATTGGTAAATCTTCAATTTTAGTGCAGATAGTTTGCATATACTGTACATTATTTTCTAATGCTCTTTGAATGACGGAATCTAAATCCGTATCTTTGGTAAGTAAATTAAGATGACAATGCGAATCTATTAGCATGCTATAATGCCGATGTCATTCCTGCGAAAGCGGGAATCCAATAAAAAATAATATAAAAATCTAATATATAATTTATTAAAAAAATGGATTCCCGCTTTTGCGGGAATGACATAGAAGGAATTGGAAATGACACAACAAGATTTATACAACATCCCCCTCAAATCTCGGAAATATTATGGCAGGTTCTAAAATACTACTTCCTGCTCTTAAAGCATAATCACGTATTAAATGCTTAAATAAACGTTCTTCTTTATTTACCCCTAACTGATCTAACATTTTATTCGCCGAACTCGGTATAAAAGGCTGAAGCATTATTGCAATATAGCGTAATACTTCTAGTAGAGTATATAGCACCTCTGACATCTTTTCAGGATCGGTTTTTTTCAAATTCCAAGGTGCTTCACTATCAATATAGATATTTGCCTCTTCGCTCAAATTAATAATATTTTCAAGCACTTTATTAATTTCAGTTTTCTCCATCAATAAAATATTCTGTTCGGCAAATTTACTTGCAGTCTTTAAAATCGGTAGCTCATATATTTTATCTATGATACCTTGCATAAGCAAAGGCACTTTGCCGTCATTATTCTTATAAACAAAAGCTGTAGTACGCTGTAATAAATTACCTATCTTGTTTGATAGTTCGCTATTAATTCGGGTAACTAAATTACTACGAGCAAAATTACCGTCCGCTCCAAAAGTTACTTCACGCATCAGAAAATACCTAACCTGATCAACGCCGAACTCATCGATTAATTTAATCGGATCAATGGTATTACCGAGAGATTTAGAGATTTTCTGCCCCTCATTCGTCCACCAACCATGAGCCATAATTGTTTTCGGCAGCGGGATTTCAGCAGCCATTAAGAAAGCCGGCCAATAAACCGCATGAAAACGTAAGATATCTTTACCGACTACATGCAAATCAGCCGGCCAAAATTTACCGTAATTACTCTGCTTATCAGGATAACCAAGTGCCGAAATATAACTAGCAAGTGCATCAAGCCAAACATAAATTACATGTTTTTCGTTATTTGGAACTTTTATTCCCCAGTTAAAAGTAGTACGCGATACTGATAAATCTTTTAGACCTGATTTAACAAAGCTAATTACTTCGTTACGCCTTGATATAGGTCTAATAAAATCAGGATTTGCTTCATAAAACTCAAGCAATTTATCCTGCCATTTTGAAAGGTTAAAGAAATAGCTTGGCTCTTTAACCCATTCAACTGGGGCACCCGTCGGTGCTAAACCGTCACTCGTAAGTTCCGACTCATCAAAAAAAGCCTCATCTCGCACTGCATACCAGCCCTCATAAAATCCCTCATAGATTGTACCGTTATCTAGTAATTTCTGCCAAAAAATAGCTACGGCTTCTTTATGTCTGCTTTCCGTTGTTCTGATAAAATCATCATTGGAAATATTCATAACATTCATCAGATGACGAAAACTTTCGGATGTATGATCGGTAAATTTTTGTGGGTCGATATTTTTATTGATAGCTGCTTTTTCTACTTTCTGCCCGTGTTCGTCGGTACCTGTTAAAAACATTACGTCGAAACCACAAAGTCGTATGAAACGAGCAATAACGTCACTTGCAACGCTAGTATAAGCATGACCGATATGTGGAACATCGTTAACGTAATATATAGGGGTAGTAATGTAGTAAGTATTCTTCATAGTATAATTCTAATAAATAAAGAGTTGGTAGACGAAGGTCAATTTCAAAAAGAGCTAGGAGTTCTCAAGACGAGGAGCGGAGCGTATAATAATACGTGAGCACCCTCGTCCTTGTAGAGCGACAACGCCAATTTTTGAAATTCACCGAGTATATAAATGCTTTTTTATTAACTCATGTACTTCAAGCGGACTTAAATCCGACGCTTTAATTGTTTTTATTCTCTCAGGAAATCTATTACTTAATTCTTTAAAGCAATCATAGATTTTTTTGTAAAAATCTATACCCCTTACGTCAAATTTATTGCTCATATTTCGTAAGTTTACTCTCTCAATAGCAGTATCCGGCTCTACGTCAATAAAAAACGTAATATCCGGCATAAGAGAAGGCATTAAAGTTTTGTGCAGATTATAAACTAAATCTATGCCGTTTTCTAGCTCTAATCCTTGATAACATGCAGTTGAGTCAATAAACCTATCACATATTACGATATGTCCATCTTGCAGAGCCGGTATAATCTTCCGTACCATATGATCATAACGTGCTGCCATAGCTTGTAATAGCTCGGACATGGGTAACAATTCTTCATGTACTAGAATTTCACGCATTTTTTCGGCGACGGCAGTACCACCGACTTCACGAGTTAAAATAACGGGAGTATTTTGAGATTTTAAATATTCATAGAGCATTTGAGATTGAGTAGATTTGCCAATCCCCTCCCCGCCCTCAAACGTAATAAACTTTCCTTGTTTCAAATTATTCATTAATTACAATTACTTTAAGCTATAACTTTATAATCATATCTCTTAAAAAAATATTTACAAGGAAGATTACATACTTATATACTGCTTGTATTTCAAGAAATTATTAATATACTCGATGAACTTCAAAAATTGGCTACGTCATCCTACAAGAGCTGTGGTGCTGAACGTTTAAGTATACACTCCGCTCCTCGCCTGGCGTTGTTGCGTGGATATCTAATCGTCATTGCGAGGAGCGAAGCGACGTGGCAATCCAGAAAAAATAATAAAAAAATTCTGTAAATCAGAATTTTTTACTGGATTGCTTCGTCGAATTACTACGTAATTCTTCTCGCAATGACGGAAAAGCAGGTCCACGCAAGGCCTCCTCGCCTTGTGGATTCCTTGCTCTTTTTGAAGTTGTGTCGAAGTATACCTATTTTTCATTTACTCGTAGTATATATGAGCAATTCATTAAGCAAAAGGGATTTTTCGATTCTAATCGGTAATGCGATGGACCATTTTGATACTGCACTTTATGGATTTCTTGCTCCGCTACTTGCCGGTATTTTCTTCCCGAATCATGATAAAGTCGTCGCCTTAATACTTACCTATAGCGTTCTTGCTACGTCTTTATTTACACGCCCTGTAGGCTCTTATTTTTTTGGCGTAATTGCTAAAAAATACGACGGGGTTTTTGCTTTATCTCATTCCTTAATCGGCGTTGCTTTCACAACTAGCCTGATAGGTTTGATACCGTCTCATGCACAAATAGGTTGGCTTGCACCTCTATTATTAGTTTTGCTTAGAACATTACAAGGTATATATTCCGAGGGTGAATGTGCTATTGCAAAATTGTATATTTTAGAGAATAAAGAAGAAAAAAAAGCGTTTAAAGCTTCTTACCTTTATCAAACATCTACTATGGTCGGTATTATCCTTGCTTCATTTATCAGTACTATAGTTTTAAATGTAGAGTATAATGAATATTGGCGTTTATGTTTCATATTTGGCGGATTTACGGCCCTTATAGGTTATTTTTTAAGAAAGAGCGGGAATTACACGTCATTGCGAGCGACTAAAAGAAGCGTGGCAATCTCAGGAATTTTGCCTAAGATTGCTTCGCCAAAACCTACGGTTTTTCCTCGCAATGACGTAGTATCTTCACTATTACTTGACTTAAACACAATTTGGAACAGCAAACTAAGTATCTTACGCATTAGTTTTGTCGTAGGTTTCTCATATATGACCTATATAGTGCCTTTCGTTTTTATGAATAGTTTTATTCCGCTTATCACTGATATATCAATTGAAACAATGATGAAATTTAATACGGAATTTCTGATTTTTGATATGGTTATGATTCCGATAATAGGTCATCTGACAAAAAAATTCCATTACCTTAAAATATTAAACGGTACTCTTATTTTAATGAGTTTAAGTATAATTCCTTTATGGCTGTTCTTAAATAATTCGTCTATATGGTATGTTAATTTCGTGCGTATTTGGATTATAATACTCGGTGTTGGCTTCTTAGCACCTTTGAATTGCTGGCTAAATGATTTATTTAAAACTGCCGATAAATATATGTTAGTAGGTATCGGCAGTAGTATAGGTGCTTCATTAATCGGACGCCTTACCCCGTCAATCTGCCTAATGCTTTGGCATGTAACCGGCAGCTCTTTATCAATTGCGGTTTATATAGCTGTAATCTCGATGGTAACTTTATGGGCTGTGAGAGCGGAACGTTAATGAGATACCGCTTCTAAGTAAGCATCAGGAGTTACTCCTATAATGTCTGTTAGTTCTTTATAGCAATCATCATTTACAAGTCTACAAAACTTAGGTATTTTATAAGATTCACAACCTGCTCTAATGTGTCCGGCGTACTCGATATCCATATAATTATTACGGATAATATGTATATATTCTTTAAATGCAGATTTATCTTTAGTGCCGTATTTTTCTGCTACTTTATCAAATATCATGCTATTCACATCTTCACGATTATAAACTTTCTGACTATTATACTCACTGCTACTCCAAAATTTTTTAGAATCAGTATACAAGCGATATTTCTCCCCTCTTGAAACCAAAGGGTCAGTAAATTTTTCTATAAAACACAAAAAATATGCTGAATAATAAAATTCTGCTGTTGGGTCTTTTATTAATGCTGCAAAAGATTTTTTATAAGTATTGTTTCTTAACATAGTTCATATCCTTTTTATTATTTAGAGTAATTATACTAATAAAAAGTTAAAAAGTAAACTATTTTTTAATAAAATACTAAACTTAAAAGCAGCCCAACGTAATTATTAGCTCTGAACCTTGTCATACAATCAGCTGGGTTTCGGGTATCAAGAGTTGCTACTTGCAATATCAGTAAAATTAAAGCAGCTAAAATAGGTAAATAGTCGCTATTATTGTTAGCTATCTTTGTTGCTAAGATAAATAATAATATAAAACCTATATAGCATACATAAAGCCAAAATTTAGGATGCTTGTTCTCTAAATATATGCTTAAAGATTTCACTCCTATTTTCTTATCGTCTTTTATATCCATATATCCGTAAATCGTATCATAGCCGGTTGCCCAAAAACAGCATGCTAAATACATAATAATTGCTGCCGCATCAAGTTTATTCTGAACTGCCGCATACGCTATTAATGCCCCTAGCTTAAAGGTAAATCCCATAAATACTTGCGGGAAGTAGGTAATACGTTTCGTTAGCGGATATAGGCTAATCATTATTACAGCAAAAAAACCTGTATATATGGCTGTTTTGTTTAAAAGTAGCAAGATATAAAGTGATATAATACTAAGAATAAAGAGTATAAAAATAGCATAAGAAACAGACACAGCATCACTTGCTAAAGGTCGGTCTTTAGTCCTTGCAACATGTTTATCAAATTTCCGATCAAATATATCGTTAATAATACACCCGCTACTCCTTGTCGTTATACTACCTAAAATAAATAACGGTAATAAATAAGCTAATTCAGTGTTAGAAGGGTTTGCAAGCAGCAATCCAAATAAAGCAGGGAAAAAAACTAATATATAAGGTACCGGCTTATCTGCCCGCATTAATTTTAAAGTAAGTAAAAGTTTGTTTATCATTATTAATATTAAACTTTAAATTTAAATAGATGTAGATATTTTATATGAATTAAGATAAAATATGCCATAAAATAAAGCTACTAGATTTTTATGGTCAAAAAATTAAAACATGATTCATTAGTAAAAACAATAATGACCGATCCGATAGCAGCACAAGAATTTCTAGAATATTACTTACCCGATGATTTTAAGAACTTAGTAGATTTATCAAAAATAACGGTAGAACAAGAAAGCTACATTGAGGAATCTTTAAATAAGAGATATAGTGATATAATATATAAAATTAGCACCCATAATAAAAAAGAAGCGTTTGTTTATGTATTAGTAGAGACCCAATCAACAATTGATTATTGGGCAGCTTTGCGTCTATGGAAATATACACTATTATTATGTGAAAGACATAAGAGAGGAAAGGATAAATTGACGCTAGTTTATAATTTAGTTATTTACAACGGTAAAGAAATTTATAATGCTCCAAGTAATTTGTGGAGTTTATTTACTGATAGTGTAATGTCAAAGAAATTAATGACTGAAGATTATCAATTAGTTGATTTGCAAGCTATGTCAGATGATGAAATCGTCAAGAAGAAGCATTTAGGTATGCTAGAATATATGATAAAGCATATCCATATGCGAGATATGATAAAACTATGGGAAAAGTTTTTAACAGAGTTTAAACATATTATAATATTGGATAAAGAAAAAGGTTATATTTACCTAAGATCGTTCTTATGGTATACTGATACGAAACTATCAAAACAAAAACAACCGGAATTAGTACAAGTATTTACTAAGCATTTATCATCTAAAGATAAGGAGAGCATTATGAAAACTATAGCTGACACATATAGAGATGAAGGAAGACAAGAAGGTGTGGTACAAGGTAAAGAGATAGGAAAAGCTGAGGGCGAACATAATAAGGCGATAATAATAGCAAAGGAAATGTTCACTCAGGGCTTTAAAATTCCTGTTATTGCCAAGGTTACAGGTCTTCAAGAAACTTTTGTTCGCTCAGTTGTAAAAAGTCATTAATCGTGCAAGTACCACTTGCACAAATTCTAAATATCCATATCTTCCTAAGGAAAAGCATCTATTGTCATAATCACATATAACCTTTATAATAAGATTCTTGAATCAACTATAAAATCTATGAAAGAATTTCCGAAAAATTATAATTTTACAGAAAATGAAAAAAAATGGCAGCAAATTTGGCAAGAGAAACAAATTTATGCTTATGATCCAAATATTTCAAAAGACGAAATCTATGTAGTTGATACGCCGCCGCCGACAGTTTCAGGACAGTTACATATCGGGCATGTTTACAGCTATACGCAAACCGACTTTATCGTACGTTTTCAGCGTATGATGGGCAAAAATATCTTTTATCCTATGGGTTTTGACGATAATGGTCTACCTACCGAGAGACTTGTTGAAAAACAGAAGCAGATCAAAGCTTATAATATGTCTCGATCTGAGTTTATAAAAATTTGTGAAGAGGTAGTAGCAAGTGAAGAAGAAAAATTTAGAAGCCTATTTAACCAAATAGCCTTATCGGTTGA
Source organism: Rickettsia felis URRWXCal2 (assembly GCA_000012145.1). Taxonomy (GTDB): domain Bacteria; phylum Pseudomonadota; class Alphaproteobacteria; order Rickettsiales; family Rickettsiaceae; genus Rickettsia; species Rickettsia felis. The sequence goes on along the minus strand of CP000053.1, from coordinate 256,275 downwards.
TTGGAGTTTAGAGTACCAAACTATCAGTCCTTTATCTCGAAAAATTTCTCAAATGTCTTTTCTTGATTTAGTTAAAAAAGGCGAAGTTTATCGCAATGATCAGCCAATATTATGGGATCCAGTAGATGGTACAGCTCTTGCCCAAGCTGATATTGATGATAAGGAAAAAACCTCTTTCATGAATTATATTACTTTTGAAATTGAAGAAGATGATAGACCTTTTTCCAAATTCGCTTATAGAGAGGAATTTGTAGGAAACACGGAACACAGCACCGCAGCGTACATAAAAGTACGTGAGGATGCGAGTACCGGATTGACGCACAAATTACCTCTAGAAGTAGAGTTTGGGAAGAGGTCTATTACTATAGCAACTACAAGACCTGAATTATTGCCTGCTTGCGTCGCCGTATTTTATCACCCTGATGACAAGCGTTATAAGCATCTAGCAGGTAAATCAGCTATAACCCCGCTTTTTAATGGGAAAGTTCCGCTGCTTGCCGATCCTTTAGTACAACAAGATAAAGGTACAGGTTTAGTTATGTGCTGTACATTTGGTGATCAAACGGATATTACTTGGTGGAAAACGCATAATTTGCCTTTAAAAACTATTGTCACTAAGAAAGGTACGATAGACTTCCCTCACGATATTGCTATAGATGGTTTGAAAATTAAAGAAGCTAGGACAAAAATAATAGATATTTTAAAAGAGCAGAATTTACTTACTAAACAAGAAGAGATAACTCATACCGTTAAATGTGCTGAGAGGTCAGGGGCTCCTCTTGAGATATTAACCGTTCCGCAATGGTTCGTTAAAACGATATCACATAAAGAAGCGTTACTTAAAAGAGCAAGTGAGTTAAATTGGCATCCTAAAAATATGAAGATTCGTTTAGAGAGCTGGATTAATTCTATAAGCTGGGATTGGTGCATAAGTAGGCAGCGTTATTTCGGTGTACCGTTTCCTGTTTGGTACTCTAAAAGAGTAGGTGAAGAAGGCAAGATTTTATACGCCGATATTTCACAGCTACCTGTCGATCCATTAAAAGATTTACCTATCGGTTATAGTAAGGAGGAAGTAGAGCCTGACTTAGATGTTATGGATACATGGGCAACAAGTTCTGTTTCGCCGCAACTTTCTACTCATGGCATTTCTGATGATTTCACTGTTAATAAAGAGAGACACGATAAATTATTTCCGATGGAACTCCGACCGCAAGCACACGAAATTATTAGGACTTGGGCGTTCTATACAATCCTAAAAGCTCATCTACACCAAAATACTTTGCCGTGGAAAAACATCATGGTAAGCGGCTGGTGTTTAGCTGAAGATCGAAGCAAAATGTCTAAATCTAAAGGCAATGTTTTAGTTCCTGAAAAGCTACTCGAACAATACGGTTCCGATGTCATACGTTATTGGTCGGCAAATTCAAAACTAGGTGCTGATACCGCCTATTCTGAAGACGTTATGAAAAACGGCAAACGGCTTGTTAATAAGCTGTGGAATGCCGCTAAATTTGTTTCTATACATTTTGAGAAATTAAAAGATAAAGATAAACAAGCAAAGCTTTTAGACGTTAAAGAAAAAATCACTAACGAGTTTGATCAGTGGATGATTAATAAGCTAGTAGAATTAGTTAAGCTAGCTACAAATGAGTTGCAAAACTACGAATATGCAAATGCTATGCATCTGACGGAAAAATTCTTTTGGGCGATATTTTGTGATAATTATTTAGAAATAAGCAAAAATCGAGCTTATGACGAGGAAAACAAAAACCCTAGCGGTCAATATAGTAGCATATTAACTTTATATCATACTATGCAAATTTTACTAAAACTATTTGCACCGTTTATGCCGCATATTACCGAAGAATTATATCAAATATTATATAGTGATAAATCTGTACACGAAAAAGGCAATTGGGTTAATTACGGTGACTTAAACTATAAAATCGATGCAAAAGGAGCAGAAGGACTGCTTGAAATCCTAGATATCGTCAGAAAATTCAAAGCTGAGAAAAATCTATCTATAAAAGCTCCGATAAAATTGCTTGAAGTTAGCGGCATAGAATTATCTGCAGAATTAACAGAAGATTTAAAAAACGTCACATCGGCAGAAGAAATACAATTTGAGGACCAAGGTGATAAAATTAAAGTCAATGTTATCCTTTAAAAATATTATAGGCTTAATATTAATTATATTTGCCGGTATATTTTTTTATGCTTATATATTAGAACATGACTGGCGATATGTAACCTTAAGGGATGAACAAGTAAAAAAATATAGAATTAGCGAGGAAAAAGCTATTGCCCTTTATCAGTTAATGAAAGACACTCATGAGCTACTTGGTAAGAATAATATTAATTATTGGATAGAAGGCGGCACTCTGCTTGGAGCTGTTAGACATCAAGGTATAATTCCTTTTGACGATGATTTAGATATAGGGATAATGCACGAAGAAGAAATACACTTGCAGCAAATATTACCGCAATTTGAGCAACTCGGTTATACTGTTTCCTACGAGAGAGCTTATAATATATGCAAAAAAGCTTGTTTAGATATTTTTATTTTTCATAAAGAACAAAACAAATTTATATATACTAATTTAGCAGCTCGAGATAAGTATCCGAAGAGTTCATTTTATGATAATGAATTATATCCTTTAAAAAAATATAGATTCGGTAGTATAGAGGTTTATGGTCCCGCTGATCCTATAGGAAATCTAAATAGGCAATATCCAGAATGGGATAAGTATGCAGTGATAGAGCATTCCCATAGCTTACATTTACCTTTTTTATCGAATATCGAGAAAAAAACCAAATTTATACTAACGCCGGAATTGTTAAAACCGGCTCAGCCTTTTAGTCCTTTAGAGGATAGAATAAGCTTTTAAACAAATTGAGATAAAGAAGTAATAGCCAGTTGTTTTAAAATGTTATATCAGCTGGGAAAATGTAATTTAAGGTTCAAGGTGATAAAATTAAAGTCGATATTATCCTTTAAAAATATTTTACGCTTAATTCTTACTATTTTCGTCGGTGTATTGCTATGCTTATCTACTAGAACATAATTGGCGATATGTGTTCTTAAACGATGAACAAGTAAAGAGATATAGAATTAGTGAGAAAAAAGCACTTAGCCTTTATCAGCTAATGAAAGATACTCATGAGCTACTTGGTAAGAATAATATTAATTATTGGATAGAAGGCGGCACTCTGCTTGGAGCTGTTAGACATCAAGGCATAATTCCTTTTGACGATGATTTAGATATCGGTATTATGCATGAAGACGAAATACATTTGCAACAAATATTACCGCAATTTGAACAATTAGGATATCGCGTTAAACATAATAAAATTTATGTAATTTGCGGGGAAAGATGCTTAAATATTTTCGTATTTCATAAAGAAAATGATAAATTTGTTCATTTTAATCAAAGTATGCGTAATAAATATCCAAATGATTTTTTTTATGATTATGAACTATATCCTTTAAAAAAATATAAATTTGGTAGTATAGAAGTATATGGTCCATCTGAATATAAAGAGCATTTGAATAGACAATATCTAGAATGGGATAAATATGTAATAATATACAGTCCTCATAGCTTACATTTACCTTTTTTATCGAATATCAAGAAAAAAACCAAATTTATATTAACGCCGGAATTGTTAAAACCGGCTCAGCCACTCGGACCTCTAGAAGATAAAGTGAATATAGTCAATTCAGCTACATTTATTGGTATGTGCGAGGATATGGCTTATAATTAATGTCGAAATGGTCACATGATTTACATTTGACTAGATTACCTTTTTTGCAAAAATTCATATCAAACAAATTGAGATAAGAAAGTAATAGCCGGTACTATCCATAAACCCGATTTATCAAAGCAAGAACCCGAAATAGCTTGTTTATTTTGAATTACTTGAAAGCTAAACTCAGGTTTAAGTAATTCATGAAAATATTTTAAGCTTGAAGAAACGGTTGAGTCACTTACTTTTGCTTCTACCAAAATCCAAGGTTTCTCATCCTTTGTTATTACTAAATCGACTTCACGTTTTTGTTTATCTCGAAGATAGTATAAACCAAAATCACCAAGCCCTGTTTCGTTCCAAAAATACACGGCTTTTAAAAGGTGAGAAGCTACAAGATTTTCAAATCTCGCTCCTATATCTTTTATTTGCGACCAATCCCAAAGGTAAATTTTTGGCTCTTTTATTAAGCTTTTTACTACATTTTTAGACCACGGTTTAATCGCAAAACAATAATAATGCTTTTCTAGCAAGGATAGCCATCTTCTTATTGTTTGATCTGAAACCCTAACTTTATTAGCAAGGTTCGTATAGCTTATTGATGATCCTGCTTGCTCGTTTATAATGCTAGCAAGCAATTCTAATGCATAAATATTATTGATATCTTCAGTATTTCTTACATCTTCTCTAAATAATTGCTCGAATCTTTGATTACTCCATATTCTATGAAATTTAGCAGTTGCTTTTAAATAGCTTTCTGCAAACCCTCCAAAATTTATTAGAGCTTCAAATTCATCTATAGTGATATTTTTTGGGCTTTTTATATAATCAGTGTTATTATCAAAATTTTTAGCTATTTCAGATACCGATAACGGATGCACGGTTAAATTTATATAACGCCCCATTAGGCTATCGCCGCCTTTTTTATATATATTTAATTTGGCACTACCTGTTATAATAAATTCAATATTTTCTCCGAATTTATCATAAAACCCTTTTACAAGATTTTTCCAATCTTTATATTTATGAATTTCATCTAATATTAGACACGGTTTCTTATCGGATACGGTAGATAGTAGACTTTCAAAAAGTTCCGCATGTTTGTTTAAGATTTTATTTCTATCTTCTAGATAGTCCCAATTTAGGTAAATTGAATTGGGATTAGGCTTGATTACTTGTTTTGATATTGTAGTTTTTCCTACCTGCCTTGCTCCGCTTATAAATACAAGCTTACCATAGTTTGTTAGATATTCTTCAACTTGCTTTTTATATAACCTATCCATTATAATATCTCTATAAGTGTTGCCAACATGAGACTTTTTATGTCATTCCTGCGAAAGCAGGAATCCAGCATAAAGCGAGATAACCTCGGCTTTTAAAAAGCTTTAAAGTAATGGATTCCTGCTTTCGCAGGAATGACACAGAGTCTGTTAGTAATGCCATAACTTTATAAAGATATTATAAGCTAATATCGAAACGGTCAAGGCTATTCCGACATTAGCAACGAAATGGTCACATAAATTACAAAACATATGCCTTATTTATTACCGATTACCGCAGCTGCACTACTTATCTTATTAGCTTTAATCATTTGGTTTTATGTAAAAACTAAAACCTTTAAAACGCAGCTACAATTCTTATCGGAGCAGAATCTAGAAATTAGTAATAATAACCAACTACTGAATCAAGAGAAAATAGGGTGTTTACAGAAAATTGAGCAATTAAAGTGCAAAGTAGAATATCAAGAACAGACTATTAAGGATTCGGAAAAAATAAGGGAAGAGTCATTTTCATCGGCGAAAGCTGCATTATTTGATTTAGGTAAAGATTTGTCTAAGCAATTAATCGAAATTCACAAAATGGAAAACAATGCCGCAAGAGAGCTAGCCGAGAAAAATATTGCTACTGCTTCGGGAAAATTTAATAGCGAATTTGAGCGGCTAATTACAATGGTAGGAGCATTAAATAAAGATATAGAGCAATCAAAAGGTACGGTTGATTTGATAAAACAGTCACTACTTTCTCCTATCGGTGCGGGGTTACTTGCTGAAATTACGCTTGAGAATATCTTAAAATCTTCGGGCTTACGTCCTAATCTAGATTTCATTATGCAATACGGTCTAACTACAACAGATAGCGGAAAGCTAAGACCTGATGCTCTTATTTTTCTTCCTTCCGGTAATTTAATGGTCATTGATTCCAAAGCTTCTAAATTTCTTGTAGACGAGCAGGATAATAGCGGGAATCTTAGCAAAACTATGAATTATCATTTGAAGTCTCTAGCTAATAAAGACTATGCTGAGAATATTTTAACTAATCTAAACAAGAAGGATCAAAACTTTAACAATGTTATTACTTTAATGTTTTTGCCCACTGAACAAGCGGTCGAGAAAGTTATTGCAGCCGATCCCGAGTTTTTACAAAAAGCTTGGAGCTGTAATATCTTTCCCGTAGGACCTGCCGGGCTTATGAATATGCTATCATTTGCAAAATTTCAAATTACTGATCATCGTCGTTCGGAAAATTATAAGGTAATTATTGAAGAGGTAAGAAAATTACTAAGCTCTATAGGTACTATGGCTGATTATTCTCAAAAAATCGGTAATAACCTGCATAATATGGTTACTAATTATGATAAATTTGCTGCCTCGTTTAATCGTAATTTTATGTCGAGAGTTAAGAACATTCACAAACTCGGCATTGATTCAGGAAATAAAGCCATGCCAGCAGCATTAGAGCGTTATCAAATCGTTTCTTCTAAATCTGAGATTATCGAAGTAGAAGCAGAAAATCCACCACAAATAGAAGAAAAATTATAGAGGTATACTATAACCTTACCTATAATGCTCATAACGGATAATTTGTACTGGATTCATAAATATTCGTGCATTATGCTTAGAACGCATACACTCATGCAGGTATACGTGTTCGCAATCTTCTTTTATGGAATCGTAAAAGCAGTTTTCAAAAAATTTTCTTTTATATATGGTAAGACTATTAAAACACGAATTTACCGGTAGTAAATCTGAATCCGGAGGATATATTTTCTGCATTAAAGCAAGGTTTTCCGTATCAAAATAACTCTTGCCGGTTTTTAGGTTATACTCATACGGTGTATAGGAAAATTCTTCATTACGAAAGGCAAAAGCATCATACATTTGTCCTTTGGAGTTAAATATTCCATTTGAGCATACAACATCCCAACGATCAATTTTGCTAAAACTGTCTAATATTCCCCTAATATCAATACCGTAACCTATATCCATATCAAGAATAATTACTATATCAAACTCATCAAATTCACTTGTATTTAAAATTTCTAGATATTTATTCCTAATATCCGCTAGGAACTTTATAGAAGGTCTTTTTTGGTTAAAAAAGTCCTGTGATATAATTTTTACTTTATGATTTATTAACTGCCACAAGTTTAGCATTAATTTTGTAGAATCGGTAGAATCATTTTCAAAAATTATTATTCTGTAATCTGAAAAAAACTGTCCTATATATTCTATATGACGCATTGCGTTTGGTAAATGAGGTGCATTACTCCTTGTAATGCCGGCAAAAACAACCTTATGTTTACTCATCTCCAACTTACCAGTCTGCAGGTTTTCATCACTAATAACATCCAGTTTAGTAATTTTTTCTACAGGTAAAAATCTATAATAAAAAAAACGGATAAATGAAGAATCGTACACATTTATTGTTCCCCAAATAATCATAAAAATTATAAGTATAACTTTATACACTCTCTGCCCCCTAATTCTCCCGGCTTACAATATTATTATGCATATTAGCTACGTTTGTAAGGATTTGTTCCATAGTAAATTTATCGAGATAAATCTGATGAGCTTTTTTTGCCTTTTCATAAGCTTCTTCAGGATGAGACTTAATCCATTCTAAATGTTGATTTATTTGAGAGTATATTTCCTCAGGAGATTTGTTTAAAGTTTCTATATATAGTATATTATCACCAAAAGTTTCTTTTGCCCACGGCATTTCATCAACAATTACCAATGCTGAAGAACTAACAAGTTCTAAAACTCGTCCGGAAGGAAAGTTTTCCATAATATGATCTTCCGAATGCAATGCTAAACCAATACCGCTTTTTCTTATTGTATCAACAAATAACTGATCGTTATAAGGTATAAATCCTCTATAGGAATTAAGCAGTAACCAACCTGATCTAGGACCATACATGTCTACATCCTTACGTTTATCAAGTAGTTTATATAACTTTTTATATTTGAGACCAGAGCGAGTATTATCCCAATTATAACCACACATAAATAACCTCGAATAATTAATTTTAATAAACTCTGTTTTAGGTCGTGAAAACTTGAAATCAATTATAGGTATGGAAATATCTTCATAATATTGATTAATTTTTTTAAAATCCGTAACAGCAAGCAATCCATCAGATTTAATAGGTTTAGGACAATAATAGGGAACCAAAGCAATGTCTATCAAATATTTAGCATTATTTCTCAGACAAGGAAAATGTAAAATAAAATAGTGTCTAATATCCCCAACCTTACCAAAATCAGCTGCGGATATAGTAAAATCAGGATTAAATTGTCTAACTATACTATACATTCTAAAAATATCTATCGGATGCATATTAGTGCTTATTGAAATAAATAATGATTCCCACCCAAGATTATTCGCTGCTTGCTGTATCCTCATACAGGCCAAACGATCATGTCTGCATAGTATTGCAATTCTGTAAGGAGCATTTGGATTTTTAGGAAGCTGTACGGTATAATTGTACTTTTCTAACTGTTTCTGTAATGAAAGGGACGAAAAATTATAATAAAGCCCCTGATATAGATCCTTGCGATATATACCATTTTTTCCTAGATCATAAATTTCTAATAACAAATATATTGGTAAAATTACTGCTAATAATATAAATGGAAAAATTAACACAAGTTTCGATTTATTTTTAATACGCATAAATACTCTAAAAAAAGAAATTAGTAATATTATAATTTTTTATACTAGATTCTGTCTACTTTTAATAGAATAATCATAATTAATCAAAAGTGCACAGAACCTAGAAATGGTACTTCTTCTGTAGCATCAATATTAATAACTGTATCATCGTTTGTACCTGAGGCAATTTTATTAAGCCAAGTAAGGGTAGTAGCGGTTTTCTCAGCAATATTTTTACCTGCACTACTAATTGCCTTACCAACATTTAAATCCGATATAGCAGTTGTTAAAACATCTATTAAAGTTGCAAGACTTAAGAATTTTAAATCTTTAATAGACTCAAACATTATTAAGGGTACTATCGCTACAGTCAATCTTGCCGCATCATTATAGTAAAACTTTTGAAAAAACACATCATTAGTTAATTTTTCGCCGGTGATATTTTCTATAACTTTATTGCCACAATATGTTGATACTAATAAAGAAGCAAGACGCATTAATTTAACAGAAGTGGAGGCATAAAACATTGGATCTTCATAAAATTCTAATTCTGGATTACGAAAATAAAAACAGATATAATCTAAAATCAGTGTGGCTATTGCCGAACACATAGCAGTACTCTTCCATCCATGATAGGCACTAATGTCTGATTCAATATTGTTAAAATCTATATCTTGATTGGTAAGTTTATTATATATTGCCTGAAGTTTTATTTGCGTATTCTTATCTTTTTCAGAATGTTTATATAGTAACTGAAAATATGGTTTAATTTCTTCAGCTGTAAATTTCTTATTCTCAATTAAAGCCGGTACAATTTTATCATGCAAAAATTTAATTAATTTATTTTGCATAAAATTTGTAACTTTACTTTGTTCTTCTACTACTCCTGCAGCTGCAGACCATCGTAAAGCCGTATATACAATTATACGATTAACAATATCATTATTTAATAAATCGATAGGCTGTAACCCTAAATTAGCAGCATATCTAAAACAAATCGCAGTTGTATTTACGGCATCATTAGCAAAACTTGGAGTGCAATCAAATAAAAATTTAATATCTTCAGCATTTTCATTGTCATTGTTATTTTCTAATGCTTGAAACATATTATTATTAATCTCTTTAGTTTGTCTATTTGATAAGACCGTACCTGGAAAAGATAATAAAATTTGTAGCATCGCAAGGCTAGTGGTCGGTAAAGCACATAATTCATACCAAGGATCCTCTTCATCAATTACATACGAACGTAAAGCAATTACACCGGCTATAAGAGCAGCATAAGTAGCTGCTATTTTACCTGAATGGTTGCTAACTAAATCTGATTTTTCAGTTAACCAAGAAGCAATTTTATGATCTTTATTCGTAGCTTTTTCTATTCTAGTAAGACTTTGCTCTAATGAATTAAGATAATTTGCAAAATTTAAATGAGCTTTTTTTACTATATTAAACTCGGCTTCATAAGAGGAAGATACATTTAAAGTATTTGTAAGTAATATTGCTTTAGCTATATAGCGATATAAAAAATACTCTCTCGTCAGAGGATATGCCATAGCATCGATTTCTTTGGCTGCTTTAATCAAGTTTTCAGATTGATCTAAATTATTTTTTAAAAATACTTGGGCTTTAGTAACAATGGTACTAAACTCTAGTGAATTTATATCCCCTATATTATCTAACATAGAATCAATGATATTCTTGTTTTCTACTCCTATCAACTTCTGTAGCTTTGTATCTAAAAAATGATCTTGATTATTTATCTCTTCAAAACAATTGCTCCAGTGAGAATGACCGATATTCTCATCTTGATACTTTCCGGTAGCAGCTACTTTACTTAACATTGTTTCTAAATATTGAGTATAAATAAAACTTTGATCTAGTATCGTTAAATCTTTAAAATTTTTATCACAGAACCATATTTTCAATACCTCACCTAAATTAAAACTAGCAAGTGCTGTAGTAGTTTTCCATAATCTTACACCTAAATTTGATATATCATTATAATATTTTATTATTACTTCTAGTTTATTACTCATAATTTCAATTAAATAAATATTAAAGTTAAAATAAAAAATATAAAAATCTCTTAATATTTATTCAAATCTTTTATATGTAATTATTTATAATCTTTAATTATTTTATTATGAGATAATATTAAAATCACACACGGGCAACGCCGGTTTATGATAAGAGAGAAGAGTATTGGGGTACAAAAGTTTTTAACCAAAAAACAATAGTTATGGATATAACATATCCTTTTTTATCTTCTATTTGCAACAGGATCTGATTAATGATATAAAAAATATCAATAGACTTCTTGCATAACCTATCTTATAAAGAGGAATTTGAAGGAAATACGGGACACAGAACCGCAGCGTACATACTAGTACGTGGTGAGGATGCGAGTACCGGATTGACGTACAAATTACCTTTAGAAGGAGGTTATGCAAGAAGTCTATTATCTAAATCGTTTATATTATAATGAGAATACTAATAACAGGAGCTAATGGCTTTATTGGATCATATATTACAGCTGAATTATTAAAGAATAATTATGAAGTAATATGCTGTGTTAGAGATGTTGAATCTACCAAGAAAAAATTCCCTACTGCAGAAGTTATATATTGTGATTTTAATATAGACCTAACACCACAAAGCTGGATAAATAGATTAAATAACATAGATATAGTTATTAATGTATCAGGTGTATTAGCGTCTAGTCATGCTAATAATATTGAAAATGTTCATGTCAATGGTCCAAAGGCTCTATTTAAGGCTTGTACCCTTACTAACGTAAAAAGAATTATTCATATTTCAGCTCTTGGAATAGATGATGAAAAAAACACTGCTTATGCTTTAACTAAAAAAGCAACTGAAGCATATTTACAAAAATTAGAAAATATAGACTGGGTAATTTTACAGCCATCTCTTGTTTACGCAAGCGGTTGTTACGGTGGTACCTCACTATTTAGGGGGGCTCTTGCAACATTACCGTATTTTATTCCTTTAATAGGCGATGGTTTACAACAATTTCAACCTATTCATATTGATGATTTAACGAAAGTAATTATTCACTGTATAGAAAGGGAAGGAAAAATCCACAAATTATTAAAAATAGTTGGACCAGACATAGTTACCATGAAGGATATCTTACTTGGATTTAGAAGATGGCTTGGAGTTAATCCTGGAAGACTAATAAAAATTCCTCTAATATTCATTAAAATAGCAGCTAAATTAGGGGATTTTCTAAAAATAGGACCCATTAATTCTACTGCGTATAATATGTTACTTCAACCTAATATTGCTGATAAAAAAGATTTTATCGATTTTACTTCTATAATCCCTAGAAACTTGCAACAAGGTTTTGCAACCGAACCTTTAACCGTACAATCCATATGGCACGCTAGGCTTTATTTTCTAAAACCTGTGATAAAAATTGTCTTAGGGCTATTTTGGATAATGACAGGAATTATTTCAAGCATTTTTGCTTATGATGCTAGTATGCAAATTATAATATCACTAGGATTTGATAAACAAATAGCACCTTATATATTATATGGAAGCTGCTTTACAGATATTATTCTTGGAATTCTATTAATTATCAAAAATAAAATAAGTAGGATATGTAGTTTACAAATTTTATTAATACTAGCTTATACTCTACTATTAACATATCTTAAGCCAATATTATGGCTAGATCCGCTTGGTCCGATATTTAAAAATATTCCAATAATATTACTTACTTTAGTATTAATGGCTATAGAACGAGATAAATAATGGATTATCTTTTTATAAAAACTATTCATATTATTAGCTCTACCATTTTATTTGGTACTGGAATCGGTACTGCTTTTTTTATGTGGTGGACAAATAAAACCGGTGACTTGAATGCAAAGGCATACGCAGCTCGCACTACAGTTATAGCTGATCTTCTTTTTACTACTCCAACTGTGATAATTCAACCAGTTAGCGGCATAATATTAGTAAATATGCTTGGCTATAATTATTCTGATTTATGGCTTATCTTAACTTATATCGGATACATAATCGCCGGTAGTTGTTGGCTTCCGGTGGTATGGATTCAAATTCAACTACGAAATATGGCATTTGAAGCATTAAAACAACGAACTCCCCTACCGGAAAAATATTATAAATTATTTAAATTATGGTTCTACCTAGGCTGGCCAGCATTTATCAGTTTGATTATTATTTTTTTCTTAATGGTATTTAAACCGTTATAACATTAGTTTAGGATAAATTTTATCCTAAATTAGTGTTGTCCTATAGTCAAGCCGGTGTTGTTGCATGGCTCGTTTATGTCATTCCCGCATGGCATTGTTGCGTAGATATCAAAACCGTCATTGCGAGGAGCGAAGCGACGTGGCAATCCAGAAAAATAATAAAAAAATTCTGATTTACGCAATTTTTTACTGGATTGCTTCGTCGAATTACTATGTAATTCTTCTCGCAATGACGGGAAAACCGAGCCATGCAACAACGCCGGTCAAGCCACGGGATGACACCGAATGCGTTTTTCGATACACGCAGGCAAGCCCGTAAGAATTACATAGAGAGGAAACAATATTTACGCCGGTATATCTTCAATAATCGGTTGTTTTTTGTTTGATTTTGTAGAAATGAGAGAGGTCATTATCGGTTCTACTAAGCCGTTAACTACCTCTTTTGTAATAGTAACGCGTTGTTTCTTTAGCTCAGCAACTTTATACATACTATCAAGCAAAAGATGTTCAAGTATTGAACGAAGTCCCCTTGCTCCCGTCTTTTTAGCTAGAGCTTTTTCGGCAATAGCTTCTAGGGCGGCAGCCTCAATTACAAGCTCAGCATCATCAAGCTCGAATTGTTTCTGATATTGCTTTACTATAGCGTTTTTAGGCTTAGTTAGAATTGTAATTAAAGCATCTTTATCTAACTCGTCTAAAGTCGTAACGATAGGTAACCTACCGATAAACTCCGGAATTAAGCCGAATTTAGTTAAATCTTCGATTTCTAGAGATTTAAGAATCTCACTATTATTTTTCTCTTTATCAATATTTACGTTAGCCGCAAAACCTATAGAACTATGATTAGTTCTTGCGGTTATAATGCTATCAATCCCCATAAAAGCACCACCGCAAATAAATAAGATATTTGAAGTATCTAACTGTACGAAATCTTGTTGCGGGTGTTTCCTACCGCCTTGAGGAGGTACGGAAGCAACTGTTCCTTCCATAATTTTAAGTAATGCCTGCTGTACGCCTTCTCCTGACACATCCCTAGTAATAGAAGGATTTTCCGATTTACGGGCAATTTTATCAACTTCATCAATATAAATTATGCCTTTTTGTGCTTTTGCTATATTAAACTCAGCTGCTATCAATAGGCGTAGTAAAATATTTTCAACATCTTCACCGACATAACCGGCTTCCGTTAAAGAAGTAGCATCTGCCATAGTAAAAGGTACGTCTAGAATTTTAGCAAGCGTTTGAGCAAGTAAAGTTTTTCCTGAGCCGGTAGGACCAATCAATAAAATATTCGACTTATTAAGCTCAACGTCATTATTGCCGGATTGTACATATTCAAGTCTCTTATAATGGTTATAAACCGCTACTGCTAAAATCTTTTTAGCTTGGTCTTGACCAACTACGTAATCGTTTAGAATTGCACATATTTTTTGCGGTGTTGGAATTGAAGAAGTAATTTGCTTTAACGCAACTTTACTTTCTTCTTTCATAATATCCGTACATAAATCTATACATTCATCACAAATAAATACCGCAGGGCCTGCTATTAGTTTTTTTACTTCATGTTGTTTTTTACTACAAAATGAACAAATCAATTCTTTTTTATCAGCTTCTACTACCATTAACTTTCTTTTTTATGTTTATTTTAATAGTTCTTATTATCGTCATTGCGAGGAAAAACTATAAGTTTTGTACGTACGCAATCTCAGGAGTATTATTTTATGAGATTGCCACGCTCCTTACAGTCGCTCGCAATGACGGTCAACAACACCCTATACAACCCTACCATACATATAATAATCTTTATGCTCATTTGCAACTATTTCGTATTTTTTAAGGATTCCCTCCCTAGCAAAACCACATCTCTCAAGAAGATTAATTGAACGAAAATTATCAGTAATTACTGTTGCCTGTACTCTTATAATACCAATATAATCAGCAAATTTTAATATATTTTTTATAGATTTTAACATCATACCTTGACCCCAAAAACTAGGATCTAGATCATAGCTTATTTCTGCTCTATGATGCTCTAGATTTATTATATTAAACCCTGCTGTACCTATCAATTTATTATCGTCTTTAAGGGCAATTCCCCAATAAAAGCTTCTATGATTTTTATATAAACTAGACCAATAACGTATTTCTTCTCTAGCTTCTTCTAAGTCTTTAGGTCTATTACTATCAGTTATATAAATAGCCATTTCCGACTTACTCATATAATTAAAATAATCTTGTGCATCATCTTCGACTAACGCACGTAAAACTATATCGTTTAAATCAAGTGCAGGAAAAGGAGCATATAAATATTCTCTATTTATCATACATAATTAATCGGGTCTTGTACATTATTCTTTTTAAAAGCATCGAGTCTTATCATGCAAGCAAGGCAATTACCACAAGATAAATCATCCTCCGTAGGGTCGTAACATGAAATTGTATTTTTATAATCTACTCCAAGCTCCAGCCCTGTTTTAATTATTTGCTCTTTTGCCATATCAATTAAAGGAGTATGAATGGTAATTCTGTTTCCTATATTGGTTGCCAAATTCGCCATTTCTTCAAAAGATTTAATATATTCAGGACGACAATCAGGATAATTTGCCGAATCGCTTGTATGCACGCCTATAAAAATGTCTTTTGCTCCTATTACTTCTGCATACCCTAGTGCATAACTTAAAAATATCGTATTACGAGCAGGCACGTAAGTAACCGGCACATCTTCAGGTAGTTCGTTTACATCGTGATAATGCGGAACATCTATATTATTATCGGTTAAAGCAGAACCACCAAAAGCTCGCAAATCTATATAAACAATCTTATGCTGCTTGACGTTATATTCTTTTATAAGCTCCTTAACTTTCCGAAGTTCTGCATTATTACGTTGTCCGTAATTAAAACTCATAGCATGGATTTCATAACCCATTTCTCTTGCTATTGCAAGAACCGTAGCAGAATCTGCCCCGCCGCTAACTAGAATAACTGCTTTTTTCATTGTTTACCGATAAAGTTAATTTTTGAGATACTAGAGCATTTAAACTAATTTTTGCTCTAAGTGCTTCAAGTACTAAAGCTCGATGCACACGTTTATCTACTCTAACATTAAACTGTCCGCTATATTCTTTCCTAGACGGTGCTAAAGGAATAGACTGATTATGACTTATATAACTTTCTTTCATTAAAGTCCAAGCTTGTTGTAATTCTTGCAGTGCTTTTTCAGGCGAATTGCCAAAAGCCGATACGTTCGGTAGCTCTTCAAATCTTGCTAGCCAATCTCCATCCGTATCTTTAAAAAGCTCTATAGTAAACCCATCAAATGCGTCATTTGTTTTCATCTTCATTTCCTTTTTCAAAGTTTAAAAATTGTTGAACTTGATATTCTTTTGCCATATTTCCCAAAGTCTGAATAGACAACCTATCTCCTTTAGGTGAGTACCTAATCTGATGGCTACCTTTTTGCCTATCTTTAACCCAACCGCACTTAGTCATTAAAGTATGAAATTCAGAGAAACTTAGTCCTTTAGGATTTTGTTTAGCTTTATTTATAAGTTTTATATACTGTTTCATACTGTAACTATATATAGTTATAATATATAAGTCAAATAATATATGTTAATACAATAAATATTCTTGACTAAATCCTTCTGATAATCTAAATTTACGTTGTTAATTTATGGCGGGTGTAGCTCAGTTGGTCAGAGCATCAGGTTGTGGTTCTGAGGGTCGCGGGTTCGAAACCCGTCACTCGCCCCATATTTTGGGATTGTTATGTGATTACCAAATCGTCATTGCGAGGAAAATTACATAGTAATTTGACGAAGCAATCCAGTAAAAAAATACTAAAGTTAGTACTTTTTTATTATTTTTCTAGATTGCCACGTCGCTTCGCTCCTCGCAATGACGATTTGATATCCAACAACACCTAAAGTCACTCGCAATGACATTTTTTCTTATGGATATCAAACTTTTATATAGATTGATTAAGTATCTAAAGTTCTATAAAAAAGACTTGATCATCGTTATGATTTCTTTACTTAGCGTATCCGCTTCATTATTACTAATCGGTAGTGTTTTTAGAAATTTAGTTGATAACGGCTTAAGCCAAAACCATATTTTATCGGTTGATAAATCTATATTATATATTTGTTTATTAATTATCATCTTAAGTATTGCTAGTTTTTTCCGTTCATATTTTATCAATAATGTTGCTGAAAAGGCAGTTAATCAAATAAGAAAAGATGCTTATAGTAATTTAATTACTTATGAAATTGAAGAGTTTGAAGAACTAAAAATCGGCGATATAATTTCACGCCTAACAAATGATATAGATCAAATATCTACTCTCATAGTTAATTTCTTATCTTTTTTCATTCGCAATTCAGTGATGCTAATTGGCGGCGTTACTTTAATGTTTTTTGAAAGCTTTAAACTCGCTTCTATAGTAATTATTACCATTCCTATTTTATTAATTCCTTTAATTAAATTCGGCAAGCATGTTAAGGCTTTATCTAAAAAAGCTCTAGAATCTAAGTCACTTTTAGCATCGGATATTGATGAAACTTTTAATAATATTAGAGCTATCTATGCTTTTAACAATCAAACAAATAAAATTACCGATTTTGATACTAAACTACAAAACTATTTAACATACTGCAAAACCCGTTTAAAAATTCGTGCTTTATTCTTTGCGATTTCAATAGCAATTATATTTCTTGCAATTACTTTAGTTGTTTGGATTGGAGCTTCGGATATAGTTAAAGGGAATTTATCTGCCGGTCAAATTATCTCGTTTATTTATTATGCTATTATTGCCGGCTTTAGTAGCGGCGGTATTTTTGAATTATTAAGTGAAATACATCTACCGCTCGCCGCACTAGAGCGAATAATTACAATTATAGATAAGACTCCTATAACACATAATAGTTATTTAGAATTAAATAATTCCGATCCAATTTCAATAGAATTTAAAAATGTCGATTTTACCTATCATTCAAGACCTAATTTAAGGATTATTAATAATATGTCTTTGAAGATAAATGCCGATAAATTTATCGGTATTGTAGGCAGATCAGGCGGAGGCAAAAGTACCTTGATGCAGTTACTGCTGCGTTTTTACCGGCAAGAAAGCGGCACTATCCTTATTAACAATCAAGATATAACTCTTTCAAATCCTGCTGAAATTCGTAAATTAATTGCCTATGTTCCCCAAGAAGCTAACATTTTTTCCGGCACTATAAAATCAAATATTATATTTGGTAATACGCAAGCAAGCGACGACGATATAAATGAGATAATAAAAATTACGGGAATAGAAGAATTTGCTGCTAAACTTCATGACGGTATCAATGCTAAAATCGGTGAGAGAGGAGTTAGATTATCAGGAGGACAAAAACAAAGGATAGCTATTGCTAGAGCATTACTTCGCAAGCCGCAAATTTTACTTCTTGACGAAGCAATGAGTGCTTTAGATACGATGAGCGAGCAGAAATTACTAGAATCTATAAAAGAAATAATGAAAGGGAAAATTATTATATCAATTGCCCATCGGATTAGTAGTATAGAATCAGCTGATTATATTTTAGTCATAGATAAAGGAGGAGTGGCGGCTAGCGGATCACATAATGATTTATCTAAAAACTCAGAAATCTATCGTAATATTTGCAGAGAGCAGTTAACAGTATAAAAGGGTATGTCATTCCTACGAAAGTATTGCCTGCGTGGCTCGGTTTTCCGTCATTGCGAGAAGAATTACAAGGTAATTCGACGAAGCGATCTCAGGAGTTTGTTATTACTTCATGAGATTGCCACACTCCCTACGGTCGCTCGCAATGACGATTTGGTATCCACGCAATAATGCTGAACTAGGAATGACAATAAAGTAGATAATTGATATATTTGTTACAATAAAAGCTCCGTAGTATAAAAAAATTTAAATATTAAATATAATTTAGCTTGAAAGCTGCCGTGGCTTTGTTATAATCGTAATTACAAAACAAAAAAGGTTTACAAAATGAAAAATTTATTAAAGATTTTATTAATTCTAGCTTTCGCAAGCCCAGTATTTGCTTCATCAATGCAAATGCCTGACCCAGCTTCAGTTACAACAACCCAAATACAAGCTATGAGTACTGATGATCAACAAGCTTGGGTTGCTAGTTTAACAGCAGATCAGTATAATATGCTAAGTCCTGATGTCCAAAAGTGGGTAATGGAAAATACTACCGATGCTCAAAAACAAGCTTTAGGAATTAATCAGTAATATTTTAATTGATTTTTAAAATTGATAGGGGACTGTTAACAAAATAATTCTAATTGATAATTAAAAAGAATTTTTAGCGAAAATTAATAAGATTTTTGAAGGAATAGTTAATACTATTTCAAAAAAGTTTTATAATTTACAGCAAAAGTAAACTTAATTAGCTTTAAAATTTATTTTGTTAATAGTCCCATATGTTAGGAATAATTATTCTCAACATATATCACTAAAAGTTTCTGCTTTCACTTCCTTTCAGTCTTCCTGTTATCGTGTCATGTATATACTCATTGATAAATAAAAATTGCTAGACGAGTATAAATATTCATTTATTCTTTCTTTAGTAAAATAATACGTTGTCATTCCTGCGGAAGCAGGGCTCGGTTTTTCGTCATTGCGAACGAACATCGTTCGTGCGGCAATCCAGAAAAATTAGCAAAAAATGCTAATTTTAACATTTTTTTACTGGATTGCTTCGTCAATTACTACGTAATTTTCCTCGCAATAACGGGGTGGGATCCACGCAGCAACGCCTCGCAGGAATGACATTAGAGCCATACAACCACACTTTATTAAACTAACAATTACTTATGAAATTACTTATTACCGTAATCATCATGGAAATACTCGCTGGAGCAGAAATAGATTTATTCGTTCCAAGCTTCCCTGAAATACAAGATACATTCAACCTTTCAACTTTTATGACAGAACTACTACTCGGTGTAAATCTAACCGCTTATTGTATTACTTCGCTTATAGTCGGTAATTTAGGAGATAGATACGGACGCAGACCGATTATTATACTCGGTTTACTGATTTTTAATCTTGGTAGTTTATTTTGTGTATTTGCAAATAATTATGAAGCTATATTATTTGGAAGATTTTTGCAAGGATGCGGGATATCATCGGTTGCAGTGCTAGTATATGTTGTTCTTGCCGATATTTATTCAGTACAAGAACAACAAAAATTAATGGGAATTTTAAACGGTACTATTACGCTTTCTATGGCTTTTGCACCGGTGCTAGGCAGTTACGTCAATTTATTTTGGGGTTGGAGAGGTAATTTTGCTTTATTATTCACACTTGGCTTAATTAGCTTAATTCTTGGTATATTATTTATTCCGAAAAGAGAAGTTAATAAAAAAATACGTATTTCTTTAAAAGAATATATACCTATCTTCAAATCGCCAAAAGCTATATATTATATACTTACAATGATATTTCTTGCACAAGGATATTGGATATTTATTGGGATTGCTCCTATTTTATATATGCTAGATTTAGGTGTAACTTTAGAATATTTCGGACTTTATCAAGGAGCAATGGCGGCTCTATTCTCAATTATGAGCTTTTCAAGCGGTTATTGCTTTAAAAAATTCGGTATTAGAAATTGCTTCTATTTTGGAGTTATATTTATAATACTATTCCTACTAGGAAATAGTATATTAGTTATATATAATATTAATAATCCTTTAACTATAACAATAGTTACTTTATTATTATCTCTTGGCGTGATATATCCGATTAACATATTATGGCCATTGCTTTTAGAAGCTATTCCGGACGGTAAAGCTCGTATGACGGCTATGTTTACTGCGGCTAGATTGATTTTAACGGCATTTGGGCTGCAATTAGTAGGATTTTTATATAACGGTACTTTTACCCCTCTTGGCATTACTATATCCATTGTTACGCTATTTGGGTTAATAACATTACCTAAATTATTTAAGTACGATAAAGTCTTTGAGATTTCCGATAGAGTGTAGAGGTCTTTGTTTCGTCATGAGCTAAGCGACTGCAAGGAGCGTGGCAATCTCAGGAAATAAAAACTAGATTGCCACGTCGCTTCGCTCCTCGCAATGACGATATAGATATAAGAACAAATAAAAAAAATGATCAATAACAATTTTATTTTCAAGATAGCTTTCAGGTATTTTAGAGCTAAGAAAAACGAAAAATTTGTTTCTATTATTTCTGCCTTTTCTTTAGTAGGCGTAATGATCGGCGTTGCAGCATTGATAGTAGTTATGTCTGTTATGAACGGTTTTCATATAGAGCTTACTAAAAATATTATCGGCTTAAATGGGGATATAGTAATAAATCGGCAAGGCGGTAGTATTGATAACTATGAAGAAATTAAAGCTAAACTCCTAAAACAAGATTATGTAAAGCATGTAACATTCATCGCTCACGGTCAAGCTTTGGCTCTTGGTAAAAGTAATAATAGCGGCGTGCTTGTTAAAGGTATGAAATTAAAGGATCTAAGTTTAAGAAATGAAATTTTTAAAAATGTAAATTTCGGTAGTTTTGATGATTTTCACGGCAAAAACGTAATAGCACTCGGAGAACAATTAGCAAGTAATTTAGGCGTAACAATTGGGGATAAGATTAGATTAATTTCCCCAAATTCAGTTTCTACCGCCCTTGGCAGTATGCCAAGATCAAAAGAATTTAAAATTATCGCAATTTTCAATAGCGGTATGTATGATTATGATTTGACAACGATATTAATGCCGCTTACCGCAGCACAAAATTTCTTATCTCTCGGCGACGATATTAATTTAATTGAAATTAATAGTCTAGACCCCGATAAAGCTCTCGCATATTCATATAAAATACAATCATTATTAGGTCCAAACCTATACGTATTTAATTGGCAAACCTTAAATTCACAGTTTTTAAGTGCCCTTGCTGTCGAGCGTACGGCTATGTTTACTATTCTATCTTTAATTATTACGGTTGCCGCCTTTAATATTATTTCAAGCTTATTTATGCTTGTTAAAGATAAAACTTCAGATATTGCAATTCTTAGAACTATGGGAGCAAGCACTAAGCAAATAATGCTTATTTTTATCTATAACGGAATGTTTATAGGATTACTTGGCACAACACTAGGTGTAATCCTTGGGGTTACTTTCTCTTATAATATTCAAACTATCAAAAATTATTTGGAGCGTATAACCGGTACTAAAATTTTCGAGGCAGCTATTTATTTTCTTTATAGTTTACCTTCAAAAGTAAGAGCTGAGGATATTATTTTAATTACCTCTTTATCTATAATATTGTGTTTTCTTGCGACAATTTATCCTTCTTATAGAGCCTCAAAATTAAATCCCGTGGATGCCCTAAGATATGAATAATACAGTCCTCATTCTAAAAAATATCTCAAAACATTACAGCCAAGGCAAAACTATTGTTAGGGTACTTGATGATCTTAATTTAACGGTTAATGAGGGTGAATTAATCGCTATAATAGGTTCTTCAGGTAGCGGCAAATCGACTTTACTACATATTGCCGGCTTGCTTGATAAACCTACAAACGGTCAAGTCATCATACCAAATAGCAAGTATCAAAAATATCATCTCATTCGTCTTCATTATTTAGGTTTTATCTATCAACAACATCACTTACTTAAAGATTTTACCGCTCTTGAAAATGTTATTATGCCAAGACTTATTAGCGGTCTTGATCAAAAAGAAGCAATAGAAGATGCAACAAAGATATTAGATGATTTAGGACTTGGGAAAAAACTCTATAATATGCCCGGAGAATTATCGGGCGGAGAACAACAACGGGTCGCTATAGCTCGGAGCTTAATTAATAAGCCAAAAATTATTTTAGCAGATGAACCGACAGGTAATTTAGATCCCAAAACTACAAATGAAGTATTTAATTTATTTTTAAAAGTAGCAAGAGAACAAAATACCGCAGTTATTATGGTAACACATAACCATGAGTTAGCACATAAAATGGATAAATTATATAAGCTAAAGCACGGATTATTAAATATAGCTTGATTTGAAGCCCAAAAATTCTGATAATTAAATTATATTAATGCTATTTATTTAATAAAGGTTAGTAATGGCTGAGCCTATTATATTTACTCTTTTACTTGGCAATAAAGATCAGATATTAGAAAGAATAAACAATCAGGAAGCTCAAAATAAACTACCTATTATCCCGCTTCAAGTTAATAAAGAATCACATATATCCGATAAAGAACGTATTTTTTCGGAAATCTTAGAAAAATCCCTCAAAGAGGGCAAAACACCGATTTTTAACATTCAACTTAACAATAATAATGTAAAACCAATTTTTCGGGTGCAAGATTTAATTAATTCGCAAAATTTAAATATAAAAACTACTATTACTTTTGATCAATATAATTCATTAACCCAAAATCCTGACTTGGAAGCTTATTGGAAGCAAATTATGGAAAAAGTTGATCATGTTTTTTTCACAAATGAAGCAGATCAAAATTTAGCTATAGCCGATGGTATAGTACCAAAAGATAAAACCACTACAATTACGGATATAAGTTTAGTAACATCTGTTTTTAACAATCTTGTATATGATCGTGAAATTGACCAGTTGCTCTCCGGTACGATACCTGACAAAGCAAAATTAGACAAACTAATAAAAACAGCTAAAAATCAAGGTGGTAGAGTAATTATAGAAACTTGGCCTCTTTCTGCAGACGAAGCAACAAATCTTATCACTGCTAAATTCGGTATTAGATCTGAAGATCAAATTTACGGATTGAAACTTGAAATTAATGAAATCTTAAAAGATCCAAATAATGCTGCTGAAAACTTTAAAAAATATGTATCACAAATATCTAGGCAATTTCAAAAAGATTTAGGTAAAGCTGAGGTAAACCCTATTGACTTTAATTTTAATACAAAGAAAGTTATGAAAGATAGAGCTGAGGATATACAAAAAGAACAAACAACACCATATGAACCTCTACAAGAAATCCAACCACAACAGCAAGGTTTTTTTAGACGAGTTTTTAACTATTTTAAAGATATAGTAACTAGTTTTAAAGAAACAATATTTGGCAAAAAAGAAGAACCTAAAACTCAAGAATCAACAACTCCAACTACGGAAGCAATGACGCAAGAACAGCAAGTAGTTGCTGTCCCTCCTATAACTCAACCGGAACAACAAGCTTCTGTGAGTAATACAAAACCATGGGAAGAACTAGGAATTACACAAAAAATGTATGAAGCATCTCTGCAAGCAGAAAAACAATTAATTAAATCGCTAATAGAGCCAAAAATACCTGAAAAAAAATCATCACCGATTATAAATACTGAAGATACTGAAGCTCAAGCCGGTATTTATAATACAGAAAATATAAAACAACCTAAGTATTTATACACTGAAGATGATATAAAAAATATACTGGAAGCAAATATAGATAAGAATAAATTCTCTATATTTCATCATGCCTCTTTAGAAGAGCCGGAAATACTAAAAGATACTCTTCATGCTACAGGAGAGGGTTTACTATTAGATAACAAATCTGCAATTATACCACTAAATACAGGACATAAACATTGGTTACTCTTAACGGCTAGTAAAGATGATAAAGGTAATATAAACTTTATTTATAATGACCCCTATGGTGAGCCATTAGAAACTCGTCCAAAAGTAACAGAATATATTAACGAAGTTTATCCCGGTGCAAAAATAATAGATCTAAACACCAAACAACAAGAAAACGCTTATGATTGCGGAGTTTTCGTATGCGATAGTGCAATAAAATTTTCTAAAGGTCAAAAAATTCTAACTACTGAAGAATCTAAAGGACAAGGTATAAATTTAAGAAAGGCTCAAGCTAATACACTATTAATGCAACAGCAAGCACAAGAAATCGTGAGACCGTTAAAAACAAATTCTGTACAGCAATCAAGTAATAAATTTCACAAGAATTAGTGAAGAATCAAAAAACAACTGATCACTCTAGACGACTCTAATATACTCTTATAAGAATAAGTAGTATACTTGATACAACTTTAAAAAGAGTAATCGGTTCAAAGTCCTCGGAGCGGAGCATATACTTAATATGTGAGTACCACAGCTCTTGTAGAACGACGTAGCCAATTTTTCAAATTCTACCTGAGTATACAAAAAAACATTAGGCAAAATTTCTAATTCCTAATATAATTATTTATAGTTAATTTATATTTAACAAGAATGACTACCATACTTGTGATCGTTATTATAATAATGATTGCCTTATCTGCTTTATTTGCTGCTACCGAAACTGCTATTACCGCCTCCTCGCCGGGAAAGATTCATAAGCTTAAAATCGCCGGTAATAAGCGTGCTAAAACAGTTTTAGAGGTTCTTAAGAAAAAAGAAAAGGTCATAGGAACCCTACTAATCGGTAATAGCCTAATCAATACTGTTTGTACTACTATTGCTACTACTCTCTTTATTAGCTTTCTTGGAGATAATGGACCTATTGTTGCTTCCGGCGTTATGGCTTTTATAATTATTGTTTTTGCCGAAGTAGTACCGAAAGCAATAGCCGTTGCTAAACCTGAACAATTAGCATTAAAAATGGCTTCAACTATCGTAATATTTTTAAAGCTTTTCAAACCTATTAATATTGCTCTTGATTACATTACAAAAATATTTTGCTTCATATTTCGTATTAATTTAAATCCTCAAATATCAGGAACGGAAGAAGTAAGAGGCGTGATTGAGCATTACCACCAAGAAGGCGGAGTTTATAAATCCGATCGTAATATGCTCGGCGGAATATTAGATATACGTAATATGACGGTATCGGAAATTATGACTCACAGAAGTAGTATTATAGCCCTTAATATCGACCTACCTCATGAAGTGATAATTAAAACTTTATTATCGGGTGCTCATACACGTATACCTTTATGGCAAGATAATAGAGATAATATAATAGGGATTCTGAATCTAAAAGATTTGCTTAAAGCATTATACGAAAATAATAATGATGCAAAAAAAGTTGATATTAATAAACTTCTAACTCCACCTTGGTTTATCCCTGAGAATGCACTTGTAGTAGATCAGTTACATGCCTTTAGAGAGCGTAATAATCATTTTGCTTGTGTTGTAGATGAATATGGCGATTTACAGGGAATTATTACTCTTGAAGATGTTATAGAAGAAATCGTAGGACCTATTACCGATGAACATGATAGGCTTAATAATGAAATTATCAAGAAGTCTAATACCGAGTTCATTATAAAAGGCACTACGACTATTAGAGATATTAACCGAGAACTTGATTGGAATTTATCGGACGAGGATGCAAACACTATAGCGGGGTTAATAATCCATAAAATTGCTAGAATTCCAAATCAAGGAGAGGTAATCGAAATATTTAACTTTAAAATAATAATTTTAAAGAAAATTGCCAATAAGATTGATAGCGTAAAAATTACCGTATTACCTACTACTGAGGAAACAATAAGCAGTGAGTGAAATCGGTAATTTTTTACTGCTAACAACGATGTGCTTAAGCGGGATGTCGATTGTTTTTGGCTTATTAACGCGTCATTGCGAGCGACTAAAAGGAGCGTGGCAATCTCATGAGGTAATACAAAAACTCCTGAGATTGCCGCGTCGACACTTCGGGCCTCCTCCCAACGACAATATTATCAATTTTTCTTTCTACGCAAGTGCCTCATGTTCTATACTTGCCTTTTTTACCCTAGTCTATGCTTTTATTATTTCTGACTTTTCACTACAAAATGTCTTTTTAAACTCTAGTACTTTAAAACCTTTAATATATAAAATAGCCGGTAGTTGGTCGAGCCACGAAGGCTCAATGTTATTATGGTTTTGTTTATTACAAATCGTTAGTTGCTGTTATATATTTTTACTTAAAGATAACCGGCTTAAATTTTTATCTATTATTATTCTATCAGCCATACAATTATTTTTTAGCAGTTTTATTTACTTTACCTCCAATCCTTTTAACGTGTTTTCTTTCGCTCCTAAAGAGGGGCTTGGACTAAACCCGATGCTACAAGATATTGCTTTGAGCATCCATCCTCCTCTGCTTTATTTAGGCTATGTCAGCTATGTAGTGCCTTTTACTATTGTTTGTGCCGCTATGTTATTCCATTCCTCTTCTATGTCATTCCTGCGAAAACAGGAATCCATAAATGACATAAAACTTCTCAAAACATTTTCCAATATCGGTATCTTATTTACTACCATAGGAATTAGCCTAGGTTCTTGGTGGGCCTATAGAGAACTCGGCTGGGGTGGATTTTGGTTTTTCGACCCGGTAGAAAATATTTCGCTATTTCCTTGGTTATCCGGAATCATGTTACATCATTCTATAATAGTTACTACCAAAACAAACCGTATAGCCCCCTTGCATAACTGGACGATAATCTTATCAATTGTTACTTTTTTATTAGTAATATTTAGTACTTTTTTAGTACGTTCCGGTTTTATTACCTCAATTCACTCTTTTGCATTCTCACCTGAGAGAGGAATATACTTACTTGGGATATTTTTGATTATGGGGATTGGTAGTATTGGGTTGTATACTACCACGTCATTGCGAGGAGGTGCATCAGCATTAACGAAGCAATCTCAGGAAACTATCCGAGATTGCCGCAGCCACTTTCGTGGCTTCGCAATGACGAATTGTGGAAACGCCATACTCCTCGGCAACATCTTCTTCCTACTTAGCCTTATTGTGCTAATAGCTGCCACACTTTACCCGCCAATTTACTCTTTATTTGACGATAAACCTATTATTATCGGTGAAACATTTTTTATTAATAATTTTATTATATTCGTTATCCCTATTCTTTGTACTATAGGATTATTTGCTACTAAAAGCTCTATTAAAAAACATATTATAATTCTAATATTATCTCTAATAATTACTTATTTTATCTCGTTAAAAGTAACATTTAGTGTTATATCGATTTTAACTATAATTGCATCTATATTTTTGATGCTTCATAATGTTCATTATCTTTTGATTAAAACTAATTATTTTAGAAATAGGCTTAAAGCAAGTACTGCTAGTATGACCTTAGGGCATTTTGGTTTTGCACTAATTGCTTTCAGTATTACTATGAATGCACTATTACAAAGTGAAATGGATTTTACCGGTAAAATAGGGGCAAGTAAAACATTTAACGAATTTAAAATAACATTGCAAAATATTAAGTTTGCTCAAGGTAAAAATTATTATAGACAAATCGCTGAATTTTGGCTTGAGGATAATAGCCGTAATATAACTATATTAAAGCCGGAAAATAGGCTTTATATAGTTGAGAAGAGCTTATCGCAAGAAAGCGATATATATTCTTACTTATCATATGATCTTTACGCCGTTTTAAGTAATATAGACGGCGATATAATTCATGCTAAAATATATTATAAGCCAATGATGAGCTTTATTTGGCTTGGAATTATTCTCACCGCTTCCGGCTTTTTTATTGCACTAATCAGAAAAAATTCTAGCTAATTTGAACCATCACATTTAAGGTTTAAAATTTTTATACTATTCGGATGATCAGCTCCGAATTTTTCTATCTGATTATTACGGAATTTTTCATACCAAAATTTCTTAGGTAAAGTGCAACTAGCTTTAGCGGCTGCAAGATACATATTACTTATTTCATACACATTTTTCATATTTTCTTTATAGTTATTCCAATATATATTTTCAGCAGTAGCATAAGCATCTACCGCCTCCTCATTTTGATTAAGTAACACTAGTGCATCCCCTTCAGCAACAAACGTTTTTGCCAAATCTATATCCGGTGATATAATAATCTCTTTATTAGGTCTAGTTGGATCATTAAAGAAAATTGCTTTAGCTTTTTTGGCGTATTCTAGAGCTTCGGTAACATCACCGAGTCTTAGCTTTGCTCTTGATTTTTGGGTAAAAATTCGTCCAAATACTTGATTTTCCTCTTTTTTACTCGATTTATTCATATCATATACTTGTTCTAATAAAGAAAGAGCTTCCTGATGTTTCTTAAGATTATTTAATACATCTACTTTAATGAGATATGAACCAGTAAGAAATAAATCTTGAAGTTTCATGCCGTTTTCAATACAAGCATTTATACTATCGTCAATTCTTCTTAATGCTTCATAATTTTTACCTTGGATATTAAATAATTTAGCTTTTGCATAATATATAGTTGCTATATCAGTTTGATCTACCAAATTTTGATCGAACATAGCTTCCATAATTTGGATATTTTTTTCTGCCTCCTCTAGATTTCCTAGCTGAATATTGGATATAGCCGAACCGAAAACTACATTACATTTTATGGAATCATATCCTTTTACTTCATCAAATACCTGCTTAGCTTTCGTATCATATTCAATTGCTTTTTTAGGATCCGACCAAGTTCTATAATACCACCCTATGCGTCCTAAATATGCAGCATAAGCAAATTTTTCTTCATTATTCATTGTCCATAATTTAAATTTACCTTTTTGATCGTTTTTATCAAACCAATTTACTAATTTTTTTGAGTTATATAAATCGGAAGAATTAGCATATTGTATTAATAAATTTAATTTTAACTCTAGAATTTTATATATCGATATATCGTATTTTTCTGCATTTTTTGTAATTATCTCAATATTATCCGATATAGTTTTAGCATTTCTAAAAATACGCCCCTTTACTAAACTTTTAGGTATGGAATTTAAAAGATTAGTAACACTACGTTCAAGATATTCTTTATTTCCTTTATCTCCATTTATTTGTAATATTTTTTCAGCTATAACATCATGCATTTCAAATATCGGATTAACTTCATTAGGTTCAATATTAGAGATCAAAGCAAATTTAGAAAGCTGATAAATATCATCATCTAAACTGTTCTTATCTTCAGTAATAGAATTTAATAATTCTTTTGAAAAACTTTGATTATTAAGCAGTGCTATCCCATCTAGTAATCTTTTGGCACTAGGGTTTAATTCATTGCTAACAAGTTTTATATTTAGCTCAATTTTATCCTTAGAGGCTTTTATCTTTTTCTTATATTCTTCTACTAAGTTCAAACCTTGTACTTGATTTAATATTTGTGCTCCTTGAACTACGAGAATCGGATAGCCTCCAAATTCTTGAGTCAAAAAATTTATTAATTCCGGATTTTTATTTTCCAATATATTTTTTGCAAGTAATGCAGTTTCCGACTTAGTGAAAGCATTTGCTTTGATTATATTAGATAATAATTCATCATCTTGAGAACAAACTATAATATTACCGTTATATTCCCAATTAATAAAATCTTCTATTTTCTTATTCTCGCCTATTTTTAAATTATCAAACACCAATAACCATTTATCTTTACTTGCTAGATAAGCTATTAAATCTTTCCTCATTACTGCCATATCTTCCGAAATCACCGGTGATTTTACTTCGGTATTAATAGCTTTAGATAATTTGAGTAATTGCTGCTCTATATTTAGATTACAATCAATAAACCAAATTATGTTATAGTTTTCTTTATTTTCATAAGCGTACATCCTAGCAAGCTGGGTTTTACCCATACCGTTTCCCCCTACTACACTAGATTGCTTGTATTTATTAAGATTTTCTTTTAGCTTTTCCAATTGCGATACATGATTTATAAAATAGCTAACCGGTACAACTAAATTAGATATTTGACTTTGAGCAAATATAGTTCCGCTTATTAGAAGCACAATA
Source organism: Rickettsia felis URRWXCal2 (assembly GCA_000012145.1). Taxonomy (GTDB): domain Bacteria; phylum Pseudomonadota; class Alphaproteobacteria; order Rickettsiales; family Rickettsiaceae; genus Rickettsia; species Rickettsia felis. The sequence goes on along the minus strand of CP000053.1, from coordinate 225,619 downwards.
ATCCCTAATATATATTTTTTCATAATATTTATTAATTTTAAATTTCTAGCTGTAAAGCTTTATATCTTTTCGACTAAAAGTCAATAAAATTTGATGTTAATGAAGATATTGCACTTGGTGAAAAATTAGGTGATGTCATTCTCGCATAGCATTGTTGCATGAATATCTAATCGTCATTGCGAGGAGCGAAGCTTTGCTGCAATCCAGAAAAAATAATAAAAAAATTCTGTAAATCAGAATTTTTTACTGGATTGCTTCGTCGAATTACTTCGTAATTCTTCTCGCATAGGCGAGGCATTGTTGCATGGCTCGATTTCACCACTGTCATCCCGTGGTTTGACCTATAGTACCGGACAATTTTTGTTCTATGTCATTCCCGCGAAAGCGGGAATCCAGTACTTTAAAGCTTTTTTAAAGTTTTATCCTAAAAAAACGATATAATAAAAAATCTTTAAAATTAAGATTTTTTAGCCTGGATCCCCGCTTTCGCGGGGATGACATCGAGGACTTTTTAAAAATTGTCCGGTACTATAGGTTAAGCGAACTAGGTGACATAGTGGGGTTTACCGAGCCACGCAACAAGACCTGTAGGCACGAAGAAAGAATAAAAAAAAGCCCCCTTTTTTCAAAGAGAGCTCTTTTTTCTTTAGAAAGTTATAAACTTACTAATCGGGAGCGATTAGAAGTTTACACGTACTTTTAAAGTACCTTGATGTGCAGTATACTTACTTGCAGCATTGAAATCATAACCGATTCCGTATTCCATCTTAGCATCAGGTCTTATGCTTGCACTTAAACCTATATTGTAAGATGTTTTAGCAGTTCTGTCAGGCTGGCTGATGAACGGAGTAACTTGTCCATCTAACTGAGACTGAGTTTTAGATAATCTACCATTTACTTTGTGAACTACAAAAGCGTGAGCTTCCGGGTATACCGCAAGATCAGTTATATTCATAGTACCACCGGCTACTTTAACACCTACTATTAAATCAGTTCTATCGCTAAACTTGCTGTTAACTTGCTTGTTTGCAACTGTTGTACCGGTTTCTTTGTAGTTTTCGTCAGAAGACTTTAAGTAGCTAAGTCCTGCCATTGGAGTTACTAATACACCTTGCATTGCATTGTAATCATAACCGACCATTAAGTTACCACCGAATGTCATGTTATCGTAATTACCGGCAGCAATTTGCTTATTCATCTTACCGTTAGCATCGAAGAAGTAACGCTGACTTTTGTTCTTCACTTGGTTTAAGCTAAATATTGCACTACCTTGAGCAAAGAAGTTCTCAACAAGCTGCTGGGCACCATATAGAGAGAATGTGAAACCGTTAACGTCGGTTTTATCACCTTTCTTATAATCCTGGTGTTTTATATCGGTTTTAGTAATACCGATAGCAGCACCGATCATTAAGTTATCGTTAGCTAGCGTGTCTAAACCTATTACGACACCGGTGGTTTTAGCTTTATAACCAGCTAAACCGCCTTTCTTACTTTGATGTGCATCAGTATAGAAAGGTTTTGCCCATATACCGTAAGCTACATTGTCAACAGCTTCGTCACCTGCAGCAACCGCAGCCGGTATTGCTCCAGCTTCAGGTCCAGCCATTTCAGCAGTTTCAGGAGTACCTAAATATCTAAGAGCACCTAATCTGTTACCAAGTTGAGCTTGGATGTCTTTTGCTACATCTAATTGTGCATTAGTTATGGCTGCACTTGTATCGGTAGTAATAGCTCCAACAAAGTTAGCAGAATCAGCACTATTTTTAGCTAAAAGAAGATTATTATACGCCGCAGTATTAGTTGAATTTACAAATGTTGTAACGTTCTGACCTACACCCGGTGCACTTGCAAATGGGCTATTTGCGATATCATTAGTAACTACGTTTGCTGCATTGTTAGTACGTGTTATTACATAATCTTGGTTAGCAGCACGTATTAAACCGTAATTAACGAAACGATTACTTCCGGTTACAGCAAAGTTAGGACCTCCTAAAGTACCGTTAAATCTAGCACCACCTTGGATTAAAGTATAAGTTTGCGTATCGCTGAAATTTGCATTGGCATTATCTTGTACGTTAATAGTTGTTGTTCCCGTAGTTGTTGCATTAACTTGAGCATTTTCTGCAATAACGATGTGACCTATATTACCGTTTGCTACTGTTAAAGTAGTTTCAATAGAAGTATTGCTTCCCCATGTTGAAGTACCGCTTGCAAATGTTAAGGTATTTGTAAGAAGATCGATTTCACCGTTAATAGCAGTAGTACCGCCGCCTAAAATTACGTTAGAATTTAAAACACTTAAGTCATAAGTACCAAAGTCTGTGACTTGTGAATAAATATTTCCTTGTAATCCTGCACCATCATCACTACCTATAAATTTAACAGAAGCTACAGGAGTATCTGAACTACCTATATTACCGACTAATGCACTACCTAAGTAAGTTACAGTACCGTTATTAGCTTTAGTAGTAACAATCATACTTGTAGAATCAGAAAATGTACCGTCAACAAATCTTACATTAGCGTTACCATTAACACTTCCAAGGGTAATTTTACCGTCGAAATCTGTTCCGGCTACACCACCTGTAGTAACAGTTACACCGTCATTAATTGTTGCGTTAGTTGCGATAATACTACCTAAGTTGTTATAGTCTGTAGTAAACGTTACTTGCTTTAACTTCGGACTACCGTTCTCTATACCTAAACCGTAAATTGTACCTGGGGTGTTAGGAATACCGCCGCTAAGTGTGACAGTACCTTGATTATTGTTTACGCTACCGATACCTGCATATAATTTAGTAGCATTAACAGTAATACTGTTATCACTTCCAAGACCAAGACCTACAATATTATCCTGATCACCGATTGCTTGACCGTCAGCGATTACGCTATCAACACCTGAAACAATCAGTCTAGGAACATCAAAATTACCTGTAGCTGTTTCATTACCTACTGTACTTTTAATTGTTAAACCGTCTAATGGGATCCCGTTAGGTAAGAATAAAGCTGCACCTAAACTTACATTTTCAAAAGAAATTGTATCAGTCGCCGCACCATGGTCATTACCTGCATTACCTATTTCATTAATCACTACGTTACCGCGACCGGAAACTGTTATTTGTTTTAAATCATCAACAGGTCCAGCTTGTTTGTTTAATGTTACGGTAATAGGAGTGGTGTTAACAAATTCTACTATACCGGTACCATCAGCAGATTCAACCTTATCTGCAGTATAGTTACCACCGATTTGTAAGATAGAGTTAGCTTCAATTGTAGTTTCACCGTTAAATATTGCGTTACCTAAGAACTTAGCAGTAGTACCGTTATCTAATTCTACAGTATTAAACTTATTACCTTGCTGTCCACCGACTGTACCGCTTACTATATTTGTTCCACCGACAGTAAAGCTGAACGAACCAACGTTAGCATCGGTAGTAGTAATATTAGTAGCATATAAATTTACGCCTTGACCAACATTTAATATAGTGTCACCATTAACTCCTTTAGAACCAAAATTAATCTCAGCAAGAGGATTTGCTTCACTACCTAAATTTGTGCCAGCTGCAAGAGTTGTATTATCATTTACAACAGGATTAAATATTATTTTACCTTGATTTGCAGCATTTGTAGTTTTTGTTATTAAATAAGTATTGTGAGCAAGTTGTACTGAACCGTTATTTCCAATAACTAACTCATTAATAGCAACATCACCACTATTTAAAGCTGTTTTACTTGAGCCGATATTAAATTGTCCAAGAGTTTTATTATTAGCTGCAATAGTACCAATATTACCACTAATAGTTAAAGTTTGAGCATTTATTAGGCTACTTGCATCAACAACACCTGTTTTATCAGTAGTGATAGCTAAATCAAAATCAACTAAAATATTATTTTGAGTACTTGTTAACTTAACAGTACCTCCGTTAGCTTGGAAATCAATTGTTCCACCGGCATTAGCACCGATAATATTTGCTCCGCCAAGTGTTAATGTTTTTGAAGCATCGTTAGCTAAAGTAATCCCTTGTATCGGAGCAGCATTACCAGCACCGTTACCTATATCACCGGTAATTGTAGCACTTCCATCTAACTGAATAGCACCATTTGCAAGAGCAGCATTACCGACAAGAACAGTTTGGTTAACGTTACCATTGATAATTGTACCATCAGCAAGCTTAAACTGAGAACCAGCGTTTCCTAAACGTAATTCAGCAGTATGTGTTCCTGATAATTGGACAACTCCGACACCTGCTGCTTCGATTGCTGTAATTTTATTTGTTACCGCAACATTTGCATCAGCATTACCGCTTGCTAAAGTACCGTTAGCAGCAAAAGTTATCACACCCGCAGTATTACCGTTATTGCTAGCATCACCTGTGAAGTTACCTGTAAGAACCTTAGTATCAGGAACTGTAATTTGTGATGCAGTATTACCGAAATCAACGGCACCAAAGTTCGAGTTCTGGGTTATTGCAACTGTAGTAGCTGCTGTTTTAAATGCAGTAGTACCGTCCGTACCAACATCAACTATGTGTCCAAAATTTACTTGTCCGCCTGCATTAGTACTTTGTATAACCATGTCTTTAGCATACACTTGTCCAGCGACTGTTGCTGCATTACCGTTAGCTACGCTAACAACAAATCCTGCAGCTCTACCTGCTCCGTTATTGGTACCTATTACTGCATTAGCAGGACCTGCATTAGCTATAAGTTGACCTGCTACTGCAGTAGTATTAAATTCAATAATACCTTTTAGATTACCGCCTAAACTTCCTGTAACATTAAAGTCGGTAGCACCGCCACCAGCAGCATTACTTAATAATACTAATCTACCGGTACCGTCTGTTCCGTTAAAATTAATAGTAGCACCACCTACTTGTAAATTTAAAGCATTACCGGCAGTAGCATCAGTATTGAAAATGAAACCTTGACCGTCACCGATATTAATTGTCTTAATAGTAGCAAAAGTTTCATCTGAAACTTGAATAAATCCATTAGTAACATTTAATGTACCGTTAGCACCATTAGCTATTACAGCATTATCTCCAAGTATAAGAGGAGCTCTTTGAGTTGTAGGGTTTGTTAAATTAAATACTAATGTAGAAGGCGCAGCACCAAAATCTATTGTTCCTACACCGCTAAGATCATTATTGGCAATAGCATTACCACCATTAACTTGTGCAACAGCATTTTGAGCATTTTTTGTAGCAGCAGCTTGTCCAGCAGTAATACCTTGTCCTGTTATGGTAAGAGTTTTACCGGCACCAAGAGTAAAATTAAAGAAGTTACCGTTATTAGCAGCATTAGTGATAAATCCTAAAGTAGTATCTTCACTAACTGTCGCTGCTAAATTGTTTGCAGTATCTAAAAACAAACCGTTAAAACTACCTGCTGGAGTATTAAAATTAATACCATTATTAGCATTAGCCGTAATAACTGCATTTGGAGCAACTGCAAGATTTGCAGGAGCGGCAGTTTGGTCAAATCCCGCACCGTCAACAGTTGTAGCAGCTCCGACTGTTGTTCTATTCTGCTGTGTAGCAGCACCCATAGCTGAGCCTGCGAAGCCGGCTACTATGGTAGCTGTAGAAGCAGTTACCAATCCTGCGGAAATTAATTTTTTTAGAAAATTTGGTTTTTGAGCCATAATTTTTTTTCCTATATTTAAGTTAAAATTTAGTACCTAGTATTAAAACAAACTTATCAAACACAAGTCAATATATCCCGCATTTGATAAGGAAATAACCTAATATTTTGTTTCAATAGTTTCTAAACTACGAGCTGAGCATACTATATATTGTATATAATTACAAGCATCGCTATAGTTTTTTCATAAAGTTTTAATAAATGTTATATTTTTATCACATCGGCGTTATGCCTTATCAGTGTCATACCGTGAATAGTACCGGACATTTTTTTAAAAGATCTCGATGTCATCCCCGCGAAAGCGGGGATCCAGACTAAAAAATCTTTAAAATTAAAGATTTTTTATTACATAGTTTTTGTAAAGTAAAGCTTTTAAAAAAAGCTTTACTTTACTGGATTCCCGCCTACGCGGGAATGACATAGAACAAAAATTGTCCGGTACTATAAATGCCCCCTCGCGAAAAAACTACTCTTCATTAAATATTAGCACTTCAGCAGTATTTTCCCATTTTAGCATTTCGTCGTATTTAGTATCCCAAATACGCATAATTTCTTTTTCATATTCTACAATTTGTTCTTCTAATCCTTCAAATTGTTTCACCATTTGACGTGCTTTAGAAAGTATCGTGTCATTACTAACGTCAAAAACTTTTTTCAAATGACGGTCTTGTTCTTCTTTGTAATTTAAATGAGCTGCTCTACCAAGCTCAGCATCTTTATGCATATCTTCACTTCTTATCTGTATTTCAAAATTACGTTTAGAATGTAAAAGCTGCATTATATTATGAAGAGACTGATAGCCGTTGCTTTTTGGTCTATTGATATAATCTTTGGTGTATAACCAATCTAAATGCGGAGAACTCTTAACTACGTCCAAAGCATTATAGCATAGAGCTTTAGATTTAACTATAATCCTACATGCAATTAAGTCTTTCAATCCATCAACCGGCACTTCTTTCCTTTTCATCTTTTTTAAAACAGAATAAGGTTCTTTAAGACGCATATATATCTCATTTTCTATATCTGCTTTATTTAAATCTTCTTTAAGCAGATTAATAATATCACAAATCAAATCCCCTCCTGCTACCTAAAATTCTATATATCTCTATTCTTAGTAAATATTACCTATAGCTTTTAGAACTTAAATCCTTAAGACTGTACATAATACTATTCAAGTAATTTATAAAATTAATTCTTTAACTAAAAATTAAAAAACAGATTAATAGTAAAAATAAATTTTTTCAATAAAATTGTTTAATTAATTTTAACTTAGATTAATTGGATAGATCTGTTTCATCGTTATTGTGAGCGGTCGAAGACCGCGTGGCAATCTCATGAAATAATAACAAATTCCTGAGATTGCGGACGTACAATTACTTACGTAATTTCCTTGCAATGACGGAAAAACCGAACCACACAACAACGCCTCCTCGCAATGACGAATAGCATTAAGCAATTAACAGATCAGAAAATTTATCTATAGAACTTTCCGAAACACTACCTAGAACTTCAGACATTTTGTTAAATTCTCCGGTACATTCAAGCACTATATCTACGCCTGCATCTAAAACTCCTTTGGTAATATCTGCCATACTACCGCTTAAAGCTTTCATATCTATTGCATCGGAAATAATAAGCCCTTTAAAGCCGATATTATTTTTAATATAGTCTATAACTTTTTTTGATAGGGTGGCAGGATTCTCAGAATCAAGAGCTTTGTAAATTATATGTGCCGTCATAGCAAGTTTAATATTATCGTGCTTCGCTAGCTCCTTAAATACTTTAAAATCTGTATCCTCTAGTTCTTTTAAGCTAGTATCAACAATAGGTAACCCTATATGGCTATCTACTTTAGCTCTACCATGCCCTGGAATGTGCTTGATGCAAGCCCCGACTTTCTCTTCTTGTAATCCATCTATAGCAGCTAAACATAAAGGTACGACTACTTCCGGCTCTGAACCAAAACTTCTATCTCCGACTATCTTGTCTGCTCCTTCGTGAATCAAATCCGCTACCGGAGCAAAATCTAGATTAATACCTACTTCTCTTAGCTCTTTGCCTATAGTGCTATAATTGTGTTTACATGTTTGGGGATTAGTAAAGTCTTTCGCAGCCGGAGCGTCATAAAAAGTCGGTGCTATGAGCCTTTTTACCCTACCGCCCTCTTGATCTATAGAGATGATAGTATTTTCTCCTAATACTTCTTTTATATCTGCAATAAGCTTAATAAGAGTTTCTTTATCCTGCTCACCGTTATCATTCTTTCTAATATTACGACGGAATAAAATTACACCTAAAGGATTATGCTCTTCAAATAAGTCTCTTTCAGCATCGGTTAATTCAGGACCGGATATGCCTATAATTACCGGCTTTACCATTTGTCTTATTGTCATAATATGCTCCTTTCTTTCTTTTAAAACGTAATATGACAAGTACTATACGCAAGTCATAGAGGAATCGGCAAGAATTTTTTTTATTTGAAGAGATAAATTATGGAAGTTGGTAAGTAATATATGAACTTTATCGGTAGACGGAGATGTAATATCTTTCTTTAAAGATTTTTGAAGTAGATCAATATCATTAACAGTATAATATTTTCTATTATTTATTTTATAATTAGATAAATCAGGGATTTTTGTCTCTAGATATCTTAATTGATGTAAAGCAATATTTAAATGCTTAGTTACTTCACTAGCAGAATAATATTTTTTTGTTAGACTTTTTGCATAACTTGCTTCTAAAGGTAATTTGTACGTCAATCCGGTACTCGCATCCTCCGTTACTTGCGTGTACGCTGCGGTGGCAAGCGCTTCCGTATTTCCTTCAAATTCCTCTTTATTAGCTTCGTTCTGCAAAGAGTCTATTAATCTATTATTTGTCATGTTCGTTAATTAAAGCTTTTAATTTGGTAGACGGGATAAAACGTAAATTCTTTTTTGATTCTATAATTATTGGTGATTTAGTATGAAAATTTATTCCGGGACGTGGATTTTTTTGTTTAACCTCAAAACTGCCGAAATTCTTTAAAGTTAATTTTTGCTCTTTTGCTATTTCTAAAATATTAAAAAAAACCGTATTAACTATTTCCTCACATAAATTATTTGAAAAACCCAATTTGGAGCTTAACATGGTTGCAATTTTTTCTTTGGTAATAGTCATAAATAATACCGATTTTTAAGGGTACAACGTCATTGCGAGGAGAGGTGAAGCCTCGATGCGGCAATCTCATGAAGTAGGATAAACTCCTGAGATTGCTTCGTCGAAACTTATAGTTTCTCCTCGCAATGACGTTAAAAAATTACGAATTTGCTTTTTCTTTATTATATTCGTTAATATTTTTATTTAGCTCTTCTAATTTATCCACTAGGTGCTGACGTATTTCTTCTTGCTTCTTGCTTCCTGCTTTTTTATAATCTTCCATTTTTGCTTTTACATCATCTATAGATTTTTGCAGTTCTTCACCTTCTTTATCTTTCTGATCTTTCACATTCTTTTTTATCTCTGCAACACTTTGTGCTATCTGATCGTAAGTATCGCTTAAGGTCTGATTAAATTTATCGGCTCCCGTTTGGGCTAATTTTGTTAAATTGTCTTTTAATTCCTGTAAATTTTCGGTAATTGTTTTTGTACTGCTTGTAGCTACTTCTTCAGTTTGCACTTCATTTACTTTTGTTTCATCCTTGGTAGGCGAATCTGCAAAAATGCTAGGTGTTAATAATAATGTAGCGGTAGCCCCTAGTGTTATTAATATTCTTTTCATTATATTCTCCGATTATTTATATTTATTGTTATATTGTTCAATTTTCTTACTTAAATCATCAAGTTTTTTACAAGAGTTTGTCTATATTCTTCTACTTTATCATCTTTAATTTTCTGATAATCCTGCAACTCTTTTGTTAAACTTTTATATTGCTCTTTTATAGTTTCTAACAAGTGGTCTTTACTATCCTTAGTATATTTCTCTAAATCATTAATTTTGACAGATAATTTATCCGCTACTTTATGACATTTTTTATTAAAGTCGGCAGTAATAATTTCAGCAGAATTCTTAAGGTTTTTATGTAATTCTTCAAGTGCTTCACCTATAGTTCTCATAACACCTCTTTTTGAAATAGACCTCTTCGGAAACTCTACTTCTAAGGGTAATTTGTACGTCGATCCGGTACTCGAATCCTCACGTACTAGTGTGTACGCTGCGGTTCTGCGTTCCGTGTCTCCTTCAAATTCCTCTCTATAAGCGAGTTTCCGAAGAGGTCTAATAGTTAATAAAAATTAAACTTAAATATTATATATTCAGAATCATAAATAATATAACCTTAAAAAGCAATTTTAAAAAATACCTATTTAATATATAGTTATTGTACAAAATAAATTTGAGGATGTTATGACATTAGAACTAGGAAAAAAAGCTCCTGATTTTTCGCTGCACATAGGTAACGATAAAGTAATTAAACTATCGGATTTAAAAGGAAAATTCATAGTATTATATTTTTATCCGAAAGACGATACGCCTGGATGTACTATTGAAGCACAAGATTTTAATAGGCTAAAACCGGAATTCGATAAACTTAATACGGTAATTATTGGAGTATCTAAAGATAAGCTTGACTCTCACGATAAATTTAAAGAAAAATATAGTTTAGGATTTGATTTAGCCTCTGATGCAAATTCAAATTTATGTGAACAATTAGGGGTATGGATAGAAAAATCAATGTTCGGTAAAAAATATATGGGCATTGATAGAGCTACGTTTTTACTTGATAAGAAAGGAATAGTTAAACATATTTGGCGTTCGGTAAATGCTAAAAATCACGCCCAAGAAGTACTTGAAAAATTAAAGACTCTACTCTGAATAAATGAAAAATAGTAGACGAAGTTTAATTTGGAAAAGAGCAAGGCGTTTTATATTTTTTGACCGCAGCGTACATATTAGTACGTGAGGATCAAAAAATATAAAACAACGACGCCAATTTTTCAAATTAAACGAGTATACATTATTTCTTCCATCTATTATGAAACCAAAACCACTGAGAAGGATTTTGCTTAACCCATTCTCCTAGCATTTGATTAATATTAAGCATAATATTATAGCAATCGGCTTTATTATCGCCGGTTTGCTCAAACTTTAATTGCGGGTGAACTATTACTTTAAAATAACTGCCTTTAGTTCTAATGATTTGGCAAGGTATAATTGGATATTTATACTGCAAAGCAATTTTAGCTATGGCGTTTGCAGTCATAGCAGGATGTCCTAAAAAAGGCACTTCAATTCCATCGTTCATTTTTTGATCAACAAGCATAACAATAGATTCACTCTCCTTGATAGCCCTAACTAAAGCTCTGCTACCGTCAGGACCTTTCGGTATAAGCCTCAATTTATCACTAGTCCGACTTTCATTAATTAGCTTATTAACATACGGGTTATTTGCCTTACGATAAATTACAGCAAATTTCGGATAAGATTTATGCAGAAGATTAAGACCGATATCCCAATTGGCAAAGTGACCACTAAATAATAAAAAGGGTTGCTCTCCTAGCTTTTTAATATTCTCAATACCTATTATCTCGGCTCTATTTTCTAGCTCAGCTTCGCTCATTTTATTAACATAAGCACTTTCACCGATGAATCTACCGAAATTATCCCAAGTTTGATCTATGATTTTTTCAACATCACACATATCGCCGAATACTGCTTTAATATTTCGTCTAGCAATTTTATTAACGGCGAATAATATACCGACTTTTCTTGCTATAAAACTACAAATATCTGCCGCTTTATCTACACCGAATATTCCTATTACTTTAAGGAATATAACGACGATAAAATACTCAATTAAATATCTGAGCTTTTTTAAAAATTTTTTCATTTAATAAATCAGGGTTGTTTATAGATAGTTCTACATCTAAACAGACAATATTATTATTTAAATCATTGAACTTAATATGATCTTTTCGTGTAGTAATTAAGGTAGCATTATGCTCTTTAGCTAATGAATATAAATTTTCCAAATCTGCTTGTAAATAATTATAATGATCAGGAAAAATTTTGTAACCGGTTATATTCAGTCCATAATTTTTTAAAGTCGAAAAGAAACGCTCAGGATTACCGATACCGCTAAAAGCAAAATAATTTTTAGTTTTGTCTACATCACTTGAGGGAATTATTTGAGCATTGATTAGCTTATCAATATAAGGAGTTAAAATATTCGGTATTTTATCATTGGTACTACTGACTAAAAAAATTAAATCAGCTGTATCAAGGGCTTTATTTGGATATTGTCTTAAAGGACCGGCAGGAATTAGAAAGCCATTGCCGAAAAGCCTTTGGCTATCTACTGAAACTATAGTAAAATCTTTATGAAAATAAGGATTTTGTAGAAAATCGTCAATTATTATTATATCAGGTTTAAGCTCGTTAATTAATGGTAAAATCTCTTTAATATTTTTAGTAGCAATAACTGTTCCATACTTTGCAAGTATTACTCCCTCATCTCCTACCTCTAATGCTGTATGTCCTTGATGTATGGTAGTTGCACTTTTAAGGTTACTACCATAAGCCTTAGTTACTATTACAAAACTTACATTTTTAGCTCTCAGTAATTTGGCTAGATACATTACTATCTGTGTCTTACCCGTACCTCCTACACTACAATTACCGACACAAATAACTTTAGCAGGTAACATAATAGGACGTGCTAAACTAGCTCGTAAATAGCCTAAAAATTGATATATCAAGCTTATAGGCAAAAGCAAATAAGCTATAATATTTCGCTTCTGCCAAAATTCAGGATATAAAAGTTTGATCATAGTTAATGTATATCATGTTAATAGTGGTTTTGTTGTATGGCTCGGAAATCGTCATTGCGAGCGACCATAGGGAGCACGGCAATTCAGCAATAAATTTTATAGCATTTTTTACTAGATTGCTTCGTCAATTTCTTCGTAATTTCCTCGCAATGACAGAACAATCAACATTTACGGCAGTTAAAAATAAAGTCAAACGGATTGATTGCTTTGTTATCTAGTAGAATTTCAAAATGCAAATGCTCACCCGTAGCATTACCGGTTTTTCCTTGTATACCGATAAATTGACCCCTCTTAATTTTATTTCCTTCCTTAACTGACATTTCCTTTAAATGAGCATATTTCGTAACAAATTTGCGTCCATGTTTAATCTCAACAAAATTTCCGTAGTCAGGTGCTCTTGCTGCTTTTATAACAATTCCACTTGCTGCTGCATATATCGGTGCTGCTTTTTTAGCTTGCAAATCAATACCGCTATGGAAACATTTCTTTTTTCTTTTCTTTTTATGAGGACTTTTCCTAGTTCCGTAATGGCTAGTAATTTTCGGCTCATATTCCGGCATCATAAGCGGTATTGTACTAATTATTTTATCAAGCTTGGTTAATTCCGAGATATTATTCCTATGAGTTTGTTTTTTTGCAAAATAGCTAGCTTCCGGTTTAGAGAGAAACTTATATTTTGAATTTAGCTTTGTTACAACTGTCTTTATATCAGCTATTTTTATTTCGGCTGCTTTATTAAATTCTGCCGGATTTTTATTATGGAATTTTTGTAGAAAAATCTTATTTTGTTTAGGGTTATTAATTATTAGACCTAAGTTTTTTGCATATATACATTTGCTATTTTTATTTGTTAAATCATACTGTACTACTAAATCCGCATGACTGATTTTATATTTTTGCTTTAATTGAGATGAAGTAGTAGAAAGTAATGTAGTATCACTAGATTCTTTAATACTACTGCAACCTTGAACAAGAAAAACTATAAACAGTAAAAAGATATATTTTTGGAAAGACATTAAAGATCACTATACTCCTGTGAAATGAAGAGTTGGTATACGAAGTTCAACTTGGAAAAGAGCAGCATTTTGAAGCTTTTAACCGCAGCATACATACTAGTACGTGAGGATTAAAAGCAAAAAATAACAAAGCCAATTTTTCAAGTTCAACGAGTATGATACGTAAATTTTAAATTAAGAGATGCACTTAAATATTTCGTTAATTTTTCTAATTCCTCTTTTATATTTGGAGGATTAATTAACATTAACCCACACTTTACCATATTTTTATCACTATTTAAAAGCTCATATTCAATAATCATAGTTTCTTTAAATCCGATATTCTTGTAATTGTGGTAAAAATCACGGATCAAAGGTAAATCTTTTATAGGATACCAAATTAAGACGGGATTATTAAGAACTCGTAGCTTAATTTTTTTAAGTGCTTCGAGTAGTTTTTGAAACTCATTTCTGACCTCAAAAGGCGGATCAAGAAAAATTAATCCTCTATTCTCTTTAAAAGGTAGAAAAGCTTTTATAGCATTATAAGCATCTATGTTGTGAGCATTAATCGGTAATAGTTGTTTTAGGCTCAAATAATCGCTTGGATGAAGCTCACAGGCAATTAAACGATCATTTGGTCTTAATAATTGCTTAATTATAAAAGGTGAGCCTGGGTAGTGATTTTCTCCCGCTATATTTATTATATTTAAGAAAGTTTGTAAGAGTAGAGGGATAGGATTGGTAGCTTGCAGTAATTTATTAATACCCGTATCGCTTTCTAGAGTTTTAGAAGCCGCCTCCGAGTTTAAATCGTAAAGACCAAGACCTGCAAAAGGTTTTTCTTTTTTCTTAAGCTGTTCTAAAATGCTAATTAGCACTAAATGTTTGACTATATCGGCAAAATTGCCTGCATGATAAATATGACGATAGTTCATTTTAAATTAATCATAAATTTCACTTCTATGACCAACTCGCTCGCATAGTTCTATGTCATTCCCGCAGAAGCGGAAATCCAGAAAAAAATTAAATAAATTCAATAATCGGTTATAAAAATTAACTGCACTTACGCTTGTTATTAATACTGGATTCCCGCTTCTGCGGGAATGACATAGAACATATACTTTATAAACCATACTTCTTTTTTAAAAATTCCGTTGCTTCTTCTGAGGTATAAAATTTTTTATTTGGATTATTACTTCTTGCTAAAGCAATTTCTGCATCTTCTCTATCTTCTTTTAATTCACGTAAATAATTTTTAATTGCTTCTCGTATTAGCTTAGATTTAGGTATCTCTTCTAATTTAGCTACAGTTGTTATACAGTTGTTAATTCATTGTTTAGATCATCAGGAATAACAATACTATGTCCCATAAATATCTCCTATATGTTTAATTATATATTATATCATAGTATAATTTACTGTGCAATCTTTCGTAAAAACAGTGTTACTATAGCCTTTAATGAGATATTCTTTAAGTAAGTTAGTAGCCCACTTTCTAAAAGCAATCCCTCTCCTAGAATTTACCCTATACCCGACTGATATTATTGCATCTAAATTATAATATTCTACTTGGTATATTTTACCGTCAGCGGCAGTATGTGCAAAATTTGCACATACTGCATTATCTAGTTCTCCTTCTTTTAGAATTTTATTAATATGCTTTGTAATAACTGTTCTATCTCTATCAAAAAGCTTGGCTAATTGATTTTGAGTTAACCAAACCGTATCATCATATAATTGTACATCAACATTAACTTCCCCATTTTCATCTTGATAAATTACTATCTGACTTTCCATTTCTTTATTCATTAGCTCTTATTCCTCTAGATATGCTTTACCATCGGTGGTAACTGTTGCAAAAAATGCAACAGTTACTTTTCCTAAACATTTTTTATAAGCGTAAGCCATTCTTCTTCACCAATAATTTTAATATTAAGCTCTTTAGCTTTTTTAAGCTTACTGCCTGCATCAACGCCTGCTACGACTAAATCCGTATTAGACGATACGCTAGCTGCAACTTTAGCCCCAAGTTTTTCAGCCGTTGCTTTAGCTTCAGCTCTAGATATGGTTGGTAAGCTACCGGTAAATACTATTATCTTACCCGTTAAACTGCTTTGTTCTCTAGTCTCTTTATAATCTTCAATATTTAATACTTCACCAAGTTTTTTGATAAGCGTGGTATTTTCTTTAACATCAAAAAAATCAATAATATCTACTAGAATCTTATCACCGATACCCTCTAAATCATTTAGTTTCTGATAGATATCCAAATCATTTTTACTAAGCAGTTCCATTTGAGCTATAAAATTAGCATAGCTGCCAAATTCTCTAGCAAGCAATTTAGCGTTTTGCTCACCGATATGCCTAATACCTAGAGCGTATATGAATCTTGGCAAGCTAACATTTTTTGATTGCTCAATATTTTTAAAAAGATTTTCTACTGACTTTTTACCCCACCCATCCATATTTTCAAGCTTTGTTAAGCTAGAGTCATTTTTCTCTTTCAAAAAGAATATATCGAGAGGATTACTAATCAACCCCTTATCTATTAAAAACTCAACTTGTTTACGCCCCAGCCCCTCAATATCCATAGCATTTTTCGATACAAAATGACGGATACGCTCATAATTCTGAGCAGGACAATTAAGACCGTTATCACAGCGTATAATAATATCTTCAGGCGCATAATGCAACTTAGAATTGCATGAAGGGCAAAATAAAGGAGTATCAAATGCTATTGTATCATTAGGACGTTTCCCTATATCAACTCCCGTGATTTTAGGGATGACGTCACCGGCACGCTGCAAGAACACATAATCGTCGATACGTACGTCTTTTCGCATGATTTCTTGAAAATTATGCAGCGTTGCTCTGCTAACAGTCACCCCGCCTATTTCTATAGGTTCAAGCTCGGCTACCGGCGTTAACGTACCGGTTCTACCGACTTGCACCGTAATAGAAAGCAGTTTTGTTCGTCCTATTATAGCAGGAAATTTATGAGCGGTAGCAAATCTTGGAGATCTAGCAATAAACCCCATTCTATTTTGCAATGCAAAATCATTTAGCTTATATACTACCCCGTCAATTTCATAAGGTAAATTTTCTCTATTTGTTTTGAGATATTCATAAAAGGTGAAAATTTCTTCTTCGGAATTTGTAAGCTTAGATATTTCATTAACGCTAAAGCCGAATTCTTTTAACTTTATAAGTAGTTGCTCTTGTGAAGAAGCGAGATTCTGCTCAGTTACTCCTCCTGAATAGACAAAATATTTGAGAGATCTTTGAGCCGTAATAGAAGCATCAAGCTGACGAAGAGACCCTGCAGCAGCATTACGAGGATTGGCAAATTTATCTCTGCCCTGCTCTTCCTGTTCTTTATTTAGATTTAAGAAATCTTGTTTTTCAATATAAATCTCCCCTCGTACTTCTAAAAACTCCGGAGCATTATCTATTTTATGAGGAAAGTTTTTGATTGTTTTGATATTTGCCGTTATGTCTTCACCAACATATCCGTCACCTCTTGTAGCTCCCGTTGTAAGCAGCCCGTTTTTATAAATAGCAGAAAAAGACAAGCCATCTATTTTAGGCTCACAAAAAATAGGAGCAAACTCATCAAGGCGTAAGAAATTTTTTATGCGATCTACAAAATCTCTTACGTCCTGCTCATCAAAAGCATTACTAAGAGACAACATCGGTATTTGATGCGTAATTTTAGCAAATTTGTTTGTTATTTTAGCCCCTATTTTTTTGCTAGGACTATTTTCTAAAACTAAATGAGGAAATTTCTGCTCTAACTTGAGATTGGTATTAAATAGCTGATCATACTCGCTATCAGAAACTAAAGGATTATCCTCTATATAATAAGCATGATTATACGCTGCTATTTTATCAGCTAATTCTTCTAGTAATTTTTTTGCTTCTTCTTCAGATATTAAATCAATATTTTGCATTAGGAAATCATGTTTTTTAAGTGACTTTGTTGTATTGATCAAGAAAAGCATCCTATGTCATTCCTGCGAAAGCAGGAATCCAGAAAAAATTGTCTTAATATTGACAAAATAAACCTAAAAAAACAAGTTTTTTTGTCGGCTTTACTGGATTCCTGCTTTCGCAGGAATGACATCGAACAGGTTTTTCTAGGTCATATGATAAAACAAACCATTTTAAGAATCAAAATCAAAATCTTTACCTAGCTTAATATATTTCCTAATACGGCTCATGAGGTTTTGAAAATATGTTAGATTATGCCAAGTCATTAACATTGCTCCAAGTATTTCACCGATTCTAACTAAAAGATGCAGATAAGCTTTACTATAGTTTTTACAAGCAGGGCATAGGCAATCATGCTCAAGCGGCTCGTTATCATCGGCGTATTTGCTATTGCGGATATTTACCGTGCCGTATTTTGTAAAAGCCTGACCGTTGCGTCCTGAACGTGTCGGGATTACGCAGTCAAACATATCTATACCTCGACGTACAGCACCGATAATATCAGCAGGCTTACCGACTCCCATTAAATAGCACGGCTTATTTTGCGGCAGAAAATCGGGAGCATAATCAAGTACTTTAAACATAAGCTCCTGCCCCTCACCTACCGCAAGCCCGCCTATAGCATAACCCTCAAAATCGAGTTCTACTAAATCTCTAGCTGACTGCTCACGTAATTCTTCGTAAACACTACCTTGAATAATACCGAATTGTGCATAGCCATCTCTTTTAACAAAGGCATTACGTGATCTATTCGCCCATCTAGTCGTAAGCTGCATAGAAGTTTTAGCTTCTTCAAAGGTTGCAGGATAAGGCGTACATTCATCAAAAGCCATAGTGATAGTACTACCGAGTAAATGTTGTATTTCGGTAGAACGCTCAGGCGTTAACATATATTTATCACCGTTAATATGAGAGCTGAAACTTACTCCTTCTTCGGTTATTTTGCGTAACTTCGATAACGACATTACCTGAAAACCGCCGGAATCGGTTAATATCGGCTTATCCCAATTCATGAATTTATGCAAACCACCAAGACGTGCTATACGCTCGGCAGTCGGCTGAAGCATTAAATGGTAAGTATTTCCGAGTAATATATCCGCTCCGGTTTCAGCTACTGATTCAGGCAGCATTGCCTTAACGGTTCCTCTAGTACCGACCGGCATGAAAGCAGGGGTACGAATCTCACCGTGTGCGGTTGTGATAACACCGTTTCTAGCTTTTTTATGCTGATGATGAATATTAAAAGAAAATTTTGACACTGATAATCACTTATTTTTAAAAGCAATATCTTAGCATACTATAATTTATCCTGGAATATAAAAATTAAGATTAAAGGTCGCAATACTTAAAAAATCATCAAGTATTGAACCACAAAGTTTTAACTCAGTATAAGATTTATTATATATTTCCGTTTTAATCAGTCCAAGTAAATATAAAGTCCCAATTACTGAAAAGAGAACTATACTGTTTGGAGTGTTTAATAATTTATCTTCAATAAAAGCAGTAATGGTTCCTTTAGGCTCGTGTAAGATTTGAGCAACTAGCTCTCTTAAAATAGCATGATCAAATGAGCTTTGCTCTAAGATTTTTAATATAGTGAAATTATTTTGCCGACAATATGAATTAAGGAGTTCTTTACGACGCTTACGATCTTTAGAATTTGAAAGTGGTGTTAGAAAGATTATTATTTTTTTAGTAGAAGTCATTTTGATTTGCCCCGTTTAGTTAAA
Source organism: Rickettsia felis URRWXCal2 (assembly GCA_000012145.1). GTDB lineage: Bacteria > Pseudomonadota > Alphaproteobacteria > Rickettsiales > Rickettsiaceae > Rickettsia > Rickettsia felis. Next base: position 206,451 of record CP000053.1, on the reverse strand, counting down.
CTTAGATTTTTAAGTTTTAACCACCACAAAATATTTCATGGTGGTTGGGGAGTTAGAAAAACCGCTACTAACAGTTCACAATAGATTTTAAACTCAAAGTAACATCTAAGCTCTGGACATGTCTATCGTCATCCCCAACCATAAATGCTGAGGATTGCACCATATAATGGCTGATACATAACCATAATAGCAAGAGGTTTCTAAGCCCCAAAATAGCATTTTGCCATTCCGGTTATGATTCTATATACAACTTCCCAAAAAAGTCAATTAAACTTTACGTTTTATTATTTTTTTCCTTTTCTAATCTAGTTTGTACCTCTATAAGCTTTTGACAAAATGCGATAAAATTCCTCGCTGCTTGTCGTGCTTGTTCTTCTGTGATTTCACCGTTATAAGCATTATAAATAGCTTTAACTACATTATTAAATTTTTCTTCTATTGTTTTTTTATTCATAATGTTATTCCTTTCTGTTAATGATAATTTTTTCAACTCTAAATAATTATATTTATAGGTAAATTAAATTTATAAAACTATAATTATTACAATCAATAATTATAGTTATTGACTTATTTTAATTACTTCTATAGATTACTTCTCTTAAATGATAATTAAACTCTGTCATTCATAATATAATCTAATTTTTAAGAGTTAAAATATGGAAAATAAAGAAGAAGAAACTTTAACCTCTGAGTTAATAATAGATGAAGAGGAGGAAAAGCGTTTAAAAGCTCAAAATGCAAGGAAAGAGCTTAAGTTAATATTAATAACATTTGCTATTATTCTCACTAGTTTTTTAACTTTTTGTTATTTCTTTTTTAACTATATAGAAGAAAAAGCAGCAGAGTATAAATTACAGCAAGAACAAGAAGCAAAAGTAAATAATAAAATAGAATGAAGTTGTTTAAATACAATGTAATCAAAAGTTATTAATCTATTTAAAGTTAAAAAATTATTTATTATTGCGATTTTTTAACTTTTGCTTTAATTGTAATCAACTATTATTAATATAAATAACTTTTATGGAAGATATAAGCTCTTGGAAAGAAAAGTTTAAAATTTGCGTTTACGCTAAAAAGCTGATTGATAAACTCGAATATTTAAACACTAAAGTAAAAAATCCTGTTGATATAGAGGAAATCAAAAAAGGTATCTACTACGTCCGTAAATATCACGGCTTGCAAATGCGTTAATCAGGCGATCCCTATTACTCTCACCCAATTGAGGTAGCGATTATGCTTGCGGAGTTTGTAGCAGACGAAGCCCCTAAGCTTTTTACTTCTAATATGATAAATACTGCTCTACTTCACGATACTATTGAGGATACAGAACTTACTGCAGAGATGATTACCGAAATTTTTGAAATAGAAGTAGCTAGACATGTAGAGGGTTTAACTAGAATCAAACCTTATGGAAAAATCAGTGCCGAGGAAAGCTTAAACCTGTTAATCAAACAAAAAAGATATGACACCGTACTTATAAAATTATTTGATCGTATTCATAATGTACAAACATTAGCAGCTAAATCACCTGAAAAAGCAAAGAAGATCATTTTGGAAACATTTAAGAAATTTCTAGTTGTTGCTATACATTTAGAGTGTTATGAAATTGAAGAAAAGTTTAATGAAATTTGCTATAGGTTTTTATACAAAGACAAATTTTCTCAACAAAAACAAATATCATTATTCACCATGAATAACCTGCTTCTTTTTCCAACTTTTGAAAATGATTTAGACCAAACATACAAATTATAAGTAACGGAACCATCACAACAAACAAACCATATTGACTCAAATATTTTGTTAAATATATAATTCCAAACGAAGTAATTATATACATTAAAGCTCTAGAAACAGCATATATCATACTACTATAAGTAAAGCGTTTAAAAACCGGAAAATGCCTAAAAAAGATTGAAACAGCAGGAACAGTATCAAATGAACATATTATCAAACCTATTTGAATTAAAAGAAGTTGGAAAGGTGTAGTTGTACTTTTTAAAAGGTATGGTGAAAATAGAATAAATATAAAGAGTAAAGCTAATTTTACTCTAAGAATTTTTAAAAGATATATTTTATAACTTAGAAAACATATTAAAGACATACTAGCTAGGTGGAACATTGAAATAATAAAATTATGATGAATAACCTGAGCTGCACTATATCCAAATGAATTCTTTAAAACTTTACCGCAAGTAATATAAGTATAGTAGAAACATATGGGCCAAGCACAACTCATTATGAAAAAATATATAGTTGTCTTCTTATTAGGTTTTTGGTTAAAAATTTCATCGTTTTTTAATTCTTTTTTGTCGATATTTGCTTTTTCATATTTTCGTAAAAGTCTAGCACTTGCATCTACAAAATCAGGCGTTTCTCTAAGATGAGTTCTAGCATAGCCTCCTACAACTGCAATAATTGCACCTATCCAAAAGGCAAGACGCCAATTAAATCCTTGAGTAGTAACCAAAGATGCTATAGCTAAAGCAGCAGTTGTCCCAATTACTGATGCTACGGCGATAAAAGAAACTACGGGATATTGTATAGGTGGTTTTGTAATTTCAGTTAAATAAAGTTCTGCTCCCACTATTTCACCTACAGAAGCCATACCTTGAATTGCACGGCAAATTGTGATTAATACAGCAGCAAAATAACCTACTTGTTCATAAGTAGGAGCATTCGCCATAATTATACAGGATAAAGCCATTAAGGTAGTTGTCATAATAACAGTAGACTTTCGTCCTAATTTATCACCTATTCGACCGAAAACATATGCTCCTAGTGGTCTAAATATAAAGGTAGAACAAAAGGTAAAGGCAGAGAGAAGAGAAGCTGCACTAGAATCATATTTAGGAAAGAACAATTCATTTAACAATACTGCTAAATGGACGTACAACATTAAGTCAAAATACTCAAGAAAAGTAGCTGTAGATAAAATTCCTGTGGCTTCTTTTTGTTCTCTTGTTAAGCTTCGCTGTTCTTTTTCATAGCCTAGCATAAATTCTTTACAAAAAATTAAATTGTAAAGAAACTTATACTGTTTTATATAAAAGTCAATAGGAAATTTCGCTTTACACGATAAATAAGAAAATGAAGTGCAACTTAATACACTTCATGGATTGAATAAGATTTTTTAAAGAATAGCTAATCCTATTTCAAAAAAATCTTATAATTTGTGGCAAAAAAACATTTAATTATTTATTAGCACAATAAATATGTGATAAATAAACTAATTGAAAGAAAAAAATAAGTAATATATAGTAATGGTTCATTTTTAGATTGAAAAGCAAAAATACTATACTATCGTTGGTAGTTATAATTAAATATATTTAAAATATGCTTTTTCAATCACTAAATTTATACTCTATCTTAGTTGCAGGTCTTACAGCTACAATTATCGTTTTTATGCGTCAATTATCTTATTACAAACAGCAAATTATTAATAAGGATTTAAAAATGGTACCTGCATATTTTGATAAAAAAATGTTATATAAAATTCTTAATAATAACTGCGATAGATATTCTGCTCTTGAAATGATTAAATCATATTTTAAGTTGAAAACTGCAAGATCATTATCATATGAAGAACTTCAAAATCATCAGCAATTAAGCGAATTATTTGGAGATTCTTTAAACTATTTTATTGATGATTTTATATCAAAATCTGATAAATCAGTTGTAGCAAATAAAGCGTTTAGTATACAAGATGAATATAACAATACTCATAAATTATATGTGTTTTTAGAGAAAAATAAAATATCGGACAAAACACATCAAATGCTTATATATGTTAAAGTACCTTATATAATGACCAAAGACGACGAAGAAAGCTTAAATACTTTCATACACTTGGCTAAGATAATGTAGATTTACCAAAAAATTAAGAAAGAAGAATAACTAATTTAAGAGTGAGCTTAATGAAGCTATAAACGAATCGTGACTGTTCATTGTCACCTAGTTCGTTTGACCAGTGTTGTTGCATGGCTCAAGAAAACTGCTAGGTGTCATTCCTGCGGAAGCAGGAACCAGCATAAAGCAAGATAACCTAAGCTTTTAATTTCAAAAATTTGCTGTATTTATACTTTTTGTTTGGATTCCTGCTTTCGCAGGAATGACATAGTCACAGCGAATCTTACAAAAATTGAAACTGTATTTGTTAAGTTAAGACAGAGTTATTTAAAGCTCGGTTTAGAATTACCTAAACCGAGAAATAAATTACTACTTACCTAAAAGTGGATATGTAACATTTTTTAAGAATTTTCTTTTAATATAAGTACATACTAAAAATGTCAGTACGGTACTTGGAACATAGCGAATTATCGTAGGTAAATATCTTATTAAGGTCTTAGTTGAGACTAAGTCAGTAAACGGCGTACTTATGCTCCCTACTAACTCTCTACTTTTGGACCTTAAAGAATCTAGAGTACGATATCTATTTTTGTATTTTAAATAACATCTAACAGCTTCAATAACTATAGAAGATATAATAGAAATTATTCCGCTTTGCATAAGAAAATAAAATTCCATACTATCCGAACAATAACAATAATTAGCAATAATTATTAAAACTAAACCTAGAATATTAAAAAAATAGACAAATGGTTTGCCATAAGATTTCTCTTCTTGCTTAATGCTACTTTTTAATAATTCATATATTAGAGATTTTAACATTGAATTACCTATTTCATAAGAATAGCTAGCAACACGCCTGCACCAAAAGCGTAGGCGAGATTCCGCAAAGGGTGGTCACGTGTCGACTCACATAAATCCACTACATTAGCCTTACCTTTATCTATTCCTTTATCTTTATAATGTTCCATAACGGATGATAAATTACCTAACTGCTCATCTAGAATATCTCCGGATTTACCTTTTAAATTACGTAATCTTGACACTAAGCTTTCAATATCTTTTTTGATACCTTCGATATCTTCTTTAGCAGAATTTGAATTTGATTCTTTCATAATTTACTCCTTTATTAGTTTACATTTTGTTAAGCAAATTACTTTGCTTACAATTATAAGATACTCCTCTTGTAAACACTTTACAATAGCTTAAACAATAAAAAAACCGAAATCTAGTTTAGATTCGGCTAAATTTAATGATTTTTTATTTCGTATTACTTCTACTTACTACCGAATGAAGAAACAATTTTATTAATTAATGATTCAATATTAATTGCTGATTGAGTATATCTTATCTCTTCATTAGCCGCTAAATTTTCATCATCATTACCAGGTACAATTGAAATATATTTACCTCCAAGTAACCCGCTGGTGACTACTTGGGCTTTAGAATCTTTAGGTATTTTAACATCATCATTAATATTTAGATATACACTTGCATAAAAGCTATTCGGATCTAAAGTAATTTTCTTTACACTACCTATTTTTATACCTGAGATCATTACGTCGCTTCCGACTGCTATACCCTCTGCACTCTGAAAATTAGCAGTTACCTGATAACCTTTTGAGCTAGCTATAGAACTACCTGTCTTGTAGGCAAAAATCAAAAATAGCAAAGCAATAATTAATACTACAAAACCGATAATTGTTTCAATAATATTTTGTTTCATTGTTTTTTTATATTTTATTAATTAATTACGGTTGCCATCTACTATATTTAAGATTTGATGTTTTAGGCGGCTTTTTAACTATTTTATTATTCTTTTGCCACGGGAAAAGCTGAATATTTTTCGGTATCTCATTTACTAAATGATGTAACCAAGCGTGCCAACTCGGCGGAATTTTTGTAGGTTCATTTACATTCTTATAAATAACAAACCTCCTTGGACGCCCTAAATAATCAATATTACGGCTTTCATAATATTGATTCAAAAACTCATCTTCTCCTACTTTTTTATGAAAAAAAGTAATAAAAAACTTATCTATCCACGACATTTTAAAATTTCTATAGCAGTTTCTCTTCCTTGCACTGCAAGTTTATCGGCAGCAATATTACCGCTATTATTTGCATGACCTTTTACCCATTTCCAAATAATAGTATGTTTACTCAATTCTGCGTATAATTTTTGCCATAAATCGGCATTTTTAACGGGTTCATTGTTGCTTTTACACCAATTATTTTTTATCCAATTATGAATCCAAGCGGTAATTCCCTGTTGCAAATATTTACTATCAGTATAAATCTCAACATTACAAGATTTTTTTAAAATCCTTAATGCTTCAAGTGCTGCCGTAATTTCCATACGATTATTAGTCGTATCCAACTCATACCCAAATATTTCTTTGCTAGTATCATTAAATTGAAGCAAAGCTCCCCATCCTCCAGGACCAGGATTACCTGCACATGCACCATCAGTATATATAACTACTTTTGAATCCATATATGGGCATTAACTAGGTTTAGGTTTAGAAGAGTTACGAAACTTATCTAACATTATAACATTTGGATTTGGAGATAATGAAGTTTTATAACTTTTATTACTACTTATTTCCTCTTCATGTTGGTGATTTTCTTGTATATTTAACGACTGATTAAAAGTTAGGCTGTAATTATTATTGGAATCAACAAAGCTAATAAGTGCATCAAAAGGTACGTAAATTATTTCTTTAACACCGTCAAAACTTACTGTTAAGGAAAAACCGGTATCATTTACTATTAAATTTTCAAACTGATATTGAAGTACTATTGTTATCTGTTTTGGATATGCCTGTTTAACTTTTGAAGGTAAAATTACCGCAGGGTTATCGGTTCTGTACGATATGTATATTAACTGATCCCAATATAAATTTTCAAGCTGAATCTTAGTTAGAATTTTTTTCACAAATTCTAGCATATATTCATTCACAAATTTTTTATATTCAATATTCATACGAAAAAAATAAAAATAGGTATATGAGTTATGTGGGGTTTTTCTGTTGCCCGGCAAACCCCCAGCCGCGTAGGATTAAGCTGCTAAAGCTGCACCTACATAACGATTATTATCGTTTGCGTTTCTTTGTTTTGACCCATATGGCAAAGCCATCGGCGGAATCATCCCGAGTAAAAGCAATCTTTTTATTAGGTACGTCGATCCTATTTCGCCCCCATAAAATACTCGATGAACTTCAAAAATTGGCTACGTCGTTCTACAAGAGCTGCGGTGTTCACGTATTAAGTATACGCTTCGCTCCTCGCCTTGTGAACTCCTTGCTCTTTTTGAAGTTGATCTTCGTATTGTCTACTCTTTATTATATTATATATTTAAACTTTTCTAAATGACGCCGCTAATAAAAGGAGACACTTCACCTCGAACCGCAGCGTACACTTGGTACGTGAGGATTCGAGTACCGGTTCGACGTACAAATTACCTTTAGAAGCAAGTTATTTAGAAAGTTTTGGTGGAGGCGTCGGGTACTGCCCCCGAGTCCGCAACCTCTATTCTAAATTACGTTTATTACTATAGCTATATTAGCACCAAATATTATGCCTTAATTTGATTAAAATGTAAAGGTCAAATAAGAATTCTAGATTTATATTTAAAATGGACTTATAATAAATTTTTAGAATTCTAAATTAAAAACTTAATTATGCTACCAAATCTTGGAATTATTGCAGGCAGAGGTTCATTACCTTACTTAATAGCAAGTAACTATACAAAGCAAGGCGGCAAGTGTTATATAGCGGCGATTAAAGACGAAGCTGATATAGAACAAATTAAAGATTTTGAATATAAGATTTTAAAAATCGGTATGATTGGTGAAGCTATAAAATATTTTAAGGATAATGAGGTACAAAATATTATTTTTATAGGCGGAGTTAATAGACCGAATTTTAAAAATTTATCCGTAGATAAAATAGGCGGTTTATTGCTTTTCAAAATAGTTGGGCAAAAAATTCGAGGAGATGATAATTTACTAAAAATAGTAGCAGCTTTTTTTGAAAGCTACGGTTTTAAAGTAATTTCAAGTAACGAAATATATAAAAATCAACAAGATAACTCCAATATTATAACTGATATCACCCTTACGAATTCAGATAAAAATGATATTGAGCTTGGAGTAAAATTGTTGAATCATTTAAGTTCATTCGATATTGCACAATCGGTTATAGTTGAAAATGGTTACATACTTGGTATAGAGGCTGCTGAAGGGACGGATAATTTAATAGCGAGATGTGCAGATTTACGTAAAAAACCTTATGGAGGAGTATTAGTAAAAATACCGAAATTAGGTCAAGATAATAGACTAGATATGCCGACGATCGGTCCGGATACTATAAAGAATCTTGCTAAATATAATTACAAAGGAGTAGCAATTCAGAAAAATAATGTAATTATAGTCGAAGAAGAATTAACTATAAAACTCGCTAATGAACATAAAATTTTTATAACAAAATGTTAGCAATAGGTATTACCGGTAGCTACGCATCGGGGAAAACTTTTATTTTGGATTATTTAGCAGAAAAAGGATATAAAACTTTTTGTGCCGATAGATGTATAAAAGAATTATATCAAGATTTGAGCGTACAAACTCAAATCTTAAAATTACTCCCTGAACTTGAATCTTTCAATATCGGAAAAATCAGCAATTTAATCTACAATAACGACCTAGCTAGAGAAAAATTACAAAATTTTATTTACCCATTACTGATAGATAAACTCATTTTATTTAAAAAAGAAAACGCTAATTCCAAATTTGGCTTTGCCGAAATACCTCTGCTCTATGAAGCTAAATTTGATAAATATTTTGATTTTGTCGTAACAATATACTGCTCTGAAGAAATAAGAATGCAAAGAGCAATAACAAGAACTTCATTTGATATAGAGATTTATAATAAAATCAAAGAAATTCAACTATCACAAGAGAGCAAAATAGCAAAAGCAGATTTTGCTATAAATAGCGGCGTTGATATGTTAGACTTGGAAAAACAAATAGAGAAGCTAATTCTCGTCATTGCGAGGAAATTGTAAGCTTGTTGTATGGTACTTATGTCATTCCCGCGTAGGCATTGTTGCGTAGACCCCCAGTCGTCATTGCGAGAAGAATTACGTAGTAATTCGACGAAGCAATCCAGTTAAAAATTCTGATTTATAGAATTTTTTTAATTATTTTCTGGATTGCCGCGTCGCTTCGCTCCTCGCAATGACGGTTTTGGTATCCACGCAACAATACCCGCTCGCAATGACGATTTTAAAAGAATAATAAAGGATTGGGAATGTCGAGTTTAAGAGAAATAATTTTAGATACCGAAACTACGGGACTTGACCCACGACAAGGTCACCGAATCGTCGAAATCGGTGCTATTGAGATGGTGAATAAGGTATTAACAGGCAGGAATTTTCATTTTTATATTAATCCTGAGCGAGACATGCCGTTTGATGCTTATAGAATTCACGGTATTTCCGGTGAGTTTTTAAAGGACAAACCTTTGTTTCATACAATAGCCGATGATTTTTTAGAGTTTATCTCAGATAGCAAACTTATTATTCATAATGCTCCGTTCGATATTAAATTTCTAAATCATGAATTATCATTATTAAAAAGAGCGGAAATCAAACTTTTAGAACTGTCCAATGCTATAGACACTCTAGTTATGGCTAGAAGTATGTTTCCAGGCTCAAAATATAATCTTGACGCATTATGTAAAAGATTTAAAGTTGATAATTCAGGTAGGCAGCTTCACGGGGCTTTGAAAGATGCGGCATTACTTGCAGAAGTATATGTGGAACTAACGGGTGGTAGACAATCCGCTTTTAAAATGGTTGATAAATCTGTCGAAACAAATAATTTAGCAACTAATCAAGTAAATAACAAAACAGAGCAAGCTACTATTGTTATTAAACCTACAAAAGAAGAGCTGCAAAAACATAAAGAGTTTCTTAGTAGTATTTTAAAAACTGCGTAGTAAAACGTCATTGCGAGGAGAGGCAAAGCCTCGACGTGGCAATCTCAGGAATTTTATATTGTTTCATGAGATTGCCACGCTCTTTGTAGTCGCTTAGCTCATGACGATTATCAACATTCCTAAAACTTACCTATGAAAACAAACCTTGTTGTACTTATCACGTTTACAATACTTATTTCCTTAGGCTTTTGGCAGCTTAGTCGTTTAAAGGAAAAGAAATTATTCTTAGCCTCAATGCAAGCTAACCTCACTTCACCTGCAATTAATTTAGCAGAAATTCAAGATAGTTTACCTTATCATAAAGTAAAAATTACCGGTCAATTTTTACCTAATAAAGACATATATTTATATGGTAGAAGGTCAATGTCGAGCGGAAAAGACGGCTATTATTTAGTTACTCCTTTTAAAACCATAGAAGATAAAGTTATTTTAGTAGCACGAGGCTGGTTTAGTAATCGCAATAAAATTATTATCACCCAAGCTACAAACGACAGGCAACACGAGATTATCGGTGTTACTATGCCGTCTGAAAAAACTCGTAGCTACTTACCTGCTAACGATATAAAAAATAATGTGTGGCTAACTTTAGATTTAAAAGAAGCATCTCAAACCTTAGAATTAAATCTAGAGGATTTTTATATTATTGCGGAAGGAAAAGATATTAGCAATCTAGATATTTTATTACCTCTTTCAATAAATCATTTAGCAGCAATCAGAAATGACCATTTAGAATATGCCCTAACTTGGTTTGGTCTTGCTATTTCCTTAATCGTAATATATGTGATTTATCGGCGTAATGTCATTTCTGTGTAGGGATCAGTTTTCGTCATTGCGAGGAAATTACGTAAGTAATTAACGAAGCAATCTCAGGATATTTGACGAGATTGCCACGCAGCCTGCGGCTGCTCGCAATGACGAAAAATTGATACATACAATATAGAAAAAAGAAAAAATGAGCAATCTACAACAACAAGCATCCGATCCTAATTATTCCGTTTGGGTTTCGGCATCAGCAGGTACAGGTAAAACCAAAATCCTAACCGATCGGTTTTTACGTTTGTTAATAACAGGCGTAGAACCTGCAAATATTTTATGCCTTACTTTTACTAATGCTGCTTCTATAGAGATGCAAGCAAGGATTAATAGCAGACTTAAACATCTTTCTCTTTGCGATACCAAGAAACTAGAAGAAGAACTTTTCTTAATGAGCGGCAATAAGCCGCTACCGCAAGAAATAGAAAACGCAAAAACTTTATACGATAAAATACTAAATAGTAATGAGCCTTTAAATATCTATACAATTCATGCGTTTTGTCAAAAAATCCTTAAAACTTTTCCTTTAGAAGCAGGTATCACACCGGAATTTAAAATTCTTGAAGAAACTAAATTACAAGATATTTTCCTAAATATCAGAAATGAAATTTACCTAAGCGATGAACATAATGATTTAATTAAAATTTTACTTAACCGCTTTCATGAAATAACATTGCAAGATATTTTTACTGAGATAATCGAGCAGAAAATTAAATTCAAGAAGTTATTTACTCATAAAACTATTCCGAAAGAAATATCTAATAAAAGATTAGCGTTAGGGGAATTAAATAATATTTACGATAAGGTGAAAAACTTATTTGCAGAATATGATTTGGAAATAGAACCGAAAGAAATTTTTTTTACCAAAGACGGAAAAAAACGTAAAAGCTTTTTATCGAAAGAATTAATAAGAAAATATCTTAAATTATTGTTAGAGCTAGAAAAAATCACTTCTGAAATTTACCGATTAGATGAGCTGCGTCGCATAGAGGAGCTAGAATATCATACGAATTTACTTACTAAACTTGCTCATATTATTTTAAAAAAATACGATTTCTATAAAGAAGAAAATAATTTACTCGATTACGATGATCTAATTTACTACACCGAGAAATTACTGAATAATAAAACTACACATGAATGGTTGCTACATAAGCTGGAGAGTGAAATAAATCATATTCTTGTCGATGAAGCACAAGACACAAGCCCCCAGCAATGGAATATTATCACTACTTTAATAACAGAATTTAATGCGGCAAATAAGCCGAATAATAGTACCTTTATCGTTGGTGACGATAAACAATCGATTTTTAGCTTTCAAGGAGCTGATCTTCATAATTTCAGCTTAGTAAATGAACAACTAAAAACAAATCTTACAAATGCTAACAAGAAGTTCAAAAATATCACGCTTGAATATTCATATAGATCATGTGCAGAGATTTTACAATTTACTCATAATGTTTTGAAAAATATAAAATCCAATTACCCTAGTTTATTCCTTTCAGATAACCCTTTAATCTCCTCATTTCGTACACATCAAGGTTTTATAACGGTATGGCCGTTAGTAACCAGTGAAAAACAAGAAGAGCTTTTTTGGGCATTGCCTGAAGATTATGAAAATTCTAAATCCGCCGCTGATTTATTGATAGAAAAAATCGTAAATTTTATACAAGAACAAATAGAAAGCAAAGAAATTTTGCCTTCTACCGCAAGCAGAATATCCGAAAAAGATTTCATGATATTAGTAAGAAAGAGAGATGAGTTTAGTAATAATCTGATAAAAGAACTTAGCAAAGCGAAGCTTAAAGTTGAGATAAGCGATAGAATTAACCTTAAGGAAAATCTAACGATAATGGATTTAATCTCGGTAGCTAAATTTGTGTTATTATCTGATGATGATTTAAACCTTGCCGGCTTACTAAAATCGCCGATTATCGGCATGAACGAAAAACAATTATACGAACTTCTTGTAAATAAAACCGATAATAGTTTATGGGATAATCTATCTGCTTGTGAAGAAATATACGCTAAGTTAAATTCCCTAATTGTAATTTATAAAATATCTACTGTTGAGAATTTCTTTGATTTAGTGGTGAATAATCTAAATTTACGAGAGATTTACGATGATGATATGATAAATGAGCTATTAACATTAAGCAAAAACTATACAAATGATATAGATAATTCACTGCAAGGATTCATTGCTTGGTTTGAGAATAACGATATCTACATCAAACGTGATATGGAGCATTCAGACAAGATAAGAGTAATGACCGTCCACGGCTCTAAAGGGCTTGAAGCTCCTATCGTTATATTATGCGATTCTACTACTTTGCCGGTAAGTAGCAATAAATTTATTTGGGACGATAAAGGGGAAATGTTTTTTTCTGCCAATATTGTAGATACGCCGGAGTTCCTACAAGAACTAAAAGAAGCTGAAAAGTTAAAAGATTTACAGGAGTATATAAGACTACTCTATGTTGCAATGACAAGAGCTAAAGACCGGCTAATTATATGCGGTTTTAGCAATAAAGCAGCCGCTCCTGAAAATTGTTGGTATGAAATAGTCAAGCAAACTTTTAATTAACAGCTGCTTTATTAAGGGCATTGCTAACTAAAGAGAGATGTCATACCGTGGCTTGACCACGGTATCCAGGAAAACAACTAAAAATACTAGATGTTTAGGTATTTTTTTGGATCCCGTGAATAAATCACGGGATGACATCGAGTTTTTTTATTAGACTTCTTGCATAACGTAGCTAATAAGGAGGAATTTGAAGGAGACACGGAACGCAGAACCGCAGCGTACACTATAGTACGTGAGGATTCGAGTACCGGTTCGACGTACAAATTACCCTTAGAAGCAAGTTATGCAAGAAGTCTATTATCATCTCTCTTTAGTTAGCAATGCTTTATTAAGTCATTATTCGGCTTTCCAACTCTCCTAAACGTTGCTCGATTCTCTCTATATCTTCTTTTGTGACAGGATTTTTTAATAAAAATGCAATTTCATCTTTTAGCATGTTTATCTCTTTTTCAGTAGAATCTAATACTATATCGTAAATGCTTTTTTTGCCTTGATTTGACACTTAAATGCTCCCAAACTTAAATTGCTCAAGTTTCAACCACCGAAGATTTTGACCTTGGGTGGTTGGGGCGTTAGAAGAACTGTCACAGAACAGTTATAATAGCTTTTAGGTTTAAAGTGCAAACTTTAAACCCTGAACATAGCTAAAATCACCCCAACCATGACAAAGTTGAGGAGCATTTTTAAATGGATAATGCTAACCATCTGTGATATAGGACTTCTACACCCCGGAATAACGTTACTGCTATTCTTGCGGAAGATTTTAATTAATTTTTTAAAAAAGTCAATTAGCTATTGTCAAAGAACGGCTGCATGGATCGGAAAATGCCCTTAATATTATTCCCGCTTTTAGCAATTACTTCCTAGCTTACTCCGAACTAGTATTAAATAACTGCACTAAATGTATATAAATATCCAGCGTTTCAATTTCTTCCTTAGTAAATTTATAAGGAGATTTTACATAAATAAGTTTTTTGGCGTCTTGCTTCTTTATTTGTTCAGGCGGTAAATATATATATATAATCTATGTTCTTCTTGATCCTGCGACTCTTTATTAGCATGCAGCACCTCATACAAAGTTGTTATATCTTTTTTTGTTTCATCTAAAAAAGATGCAGCAACTTCTTCTAACTTTTCTTTAAATAAACTACTGAGTTCCTGATCACTTTCTAGCTCTTTCTGCGAAATTACTTTTATATCATCTAATTTAAAATAAGATTTTATATTTTCTAAAAAAGAATTAGCATAATTCTCAGTTCTAGGGCTTTTAAGATTTTTATTTAAATGATTATGAAGAAATTTTTTATCTAGATAAAATTGAATAATACTTAAATTTTTTTCTTTTAAGGTTTTTTTATACATTGTTATTTTAGAAAAAACGACTACAACAAGAAAAATAAAAATACTTATTAACAGAGGATATAAGATATTTAACTGATCAAACATTATAAATTTCATAGAATTTAGTTTACACTACATAATAGTAGTAACATTTATTTAAATTTCAACTTAAATATTTTTTATTTCAATTTAACTCCTATATCTTAAATTTAAATCATTTATATTTAAATATTGTCATAAGAAAATTAATAAGATCTTTATTGAAACCGCTACTTCAGATAGCATAATAATTTATGCATTATAGTAATAATCATGCCCTAATAAATCAGATTTAGGAATATCACACTTATATTCATATGAACCTAAATAAGCTTGTAATTCATGAACATTTTGTTCTATTTCTTCATAATTATATTTATGTGAGTTTTGAAATTTTTCAACTAATTTACCTTTATTAACAACTTTTTTATAAGCATCTTCTTTAAAAAACCCATCTTTTTGTTCTTCACTATGAAAGTAATCCTTAAATTCACTACGTTTTTTCGGTAAATTAGAGATAAATTCTGCAAATTTTTCTAATTGAATATTGGTAATTAGAGTAAATACCAAACGTATATTCTCTTTATATTGGTTAACTCTTGAAATTTCATGCTCTATTGTATCTTTTTGTTCAATTTCAATAACATTATTAGATAAAATAACTAAATCTTTTTTATTAACCTCTTGTTTTTCAGATTCGTTTAGTTTTATATTCGCTATTTCCTCTTCTAATTCCTTTTCTGTAAATAATCTTTTAAATGCAGCAAGCCATGGACCAAAGCTGTACTTTCTAACTTTTTAAAATATTCTTTTAACTTCATAACTAATTTCCTTATTTATATTTTCTTAGTTTAATTTATAGTACTAGTTGGAAGTAATCAAGTTATAGAGCTAAGAAAAATTAATACTTTTGTAAAAATTATATGTAGCGTAGCAATTGAAAAACAGTTTTAAAATGCTTAAAATAATTTGACTATTTTAGAAAATTTTAATAAAATCTATTAATAAACTCAATCGATAATACCAAATATGAAAACAGCTTTTATCTTCCCCGGTCAAGGGTCGCAATTGATCGGCATGGGAAAAGATTTTTATGATAATTTTAAACCCGCTAAAGAAGCTTTTCAAATCGTTGATGAAGCACTAAATCGAAAACTTACCGACATAATTTTTAACGGTACTTCCAAGGAACTAACCCTAACTACCAACGCACAGCCGGCATTAATGGCAGTATCTATGGCAATAATAAATATTATCAAAGCTGAAACCGGTAAAAGTTTGGATAGTCTTTGCGATTATGCTGCAGGTCATTCGCTAGGTGAATATAGTGCTTTATGTAGCACTGAAAGTATTAGTCTTGAGACAACAGCAAAACTACTGCATATACGTAGTACATCTATGCAGGAAGCATGTCCCGAAGGTGAGGGAAGCATGGCAGCTTGTATCAATATTCCACTTCAAAAACTTGAAGAAATATTAGAAGATATCAACAAAATAAATTTATGCCAAATTGCCAATGATAACATCGAAGGACAAATAGTTATAAGCGGCAAGACCGCAGCTATAGATCATGCTATTAGCATAATTAAAGATTTGGGCTATAAAGCGATAAAACTGAAAGTCAGTGCTCCATTTCATTGTAGCTTAATGAAGCCGGCAGAAGAAAAAATGCGAGTAGCTCTTGATAAAGCTGTAATTAATAAGCCTTTGATACCGGTAATTCAAAATTATACCGCAAAACCTACTCTAGATCCTACAGAAATCAAACAAAATTTAATTCTTCAGATATGCGGACGAGTTAGATGGCGTGAAACTTTAGAACTATTTAATACCTTAGATATAACTCATATAGTAGAAATAGGTGCCGGAAGCGTATTAACAAATATGCTCCGAAAAATTAATTATCCATATAAGTTAAGTAATATAAGTAATTTAGAAGAACTACAGAATTTTTTAGACACTCTCTCATAACTTCTGATTTATACTCAAATGATTTCAAGAACTCTCATTTTATTTTGAGAGGTGAGTACCCGCAGCCTATACTTAAATAGGTGAGGAAGCGAGTCCTTGATAAAAGAAAAAAGCAATTCTTGAAAGCAGCAGAGTATATAAAGTTTTTAAATTAACTTAATATTATTATTATATGAAAATTAGTTTTAGTTTTTTTAAGCAATTGCTAGAATTATTAACTAGTGATTGGCGAAGCTATTTAAATAAGGTAATAACGGAACTTGAAAAGTTAGCTTTAACAGATACTAATGATACATTTTTAAAAGAAGAATGTTATAGGAAAATTGCTCTTATTAAAGGATACATTAAAGAAGGTGAGTATCCATGGTATGTTGTTCCTTTTGATAAAAAAGATAATGCAAGTTTACTACTTACCAATATTCACATGCTAGAGCTTGATTATCTAAATCAAAATACGGTAAAAGCAGTAAAAAATATGCTGCGAAATAATTTCAAAGATATATATAATCCGGAAATTTATATTATCGCTAATTACGAAGAACCTATAATTAAAAACTATACAATAACAGATAAAATAGCGAAAGGTAAAATTATTACATTTGAAGATTTAAATATTAAATATGAAGCACACACGAATGAAGAGTTAACATATATAGATGATATAGTAAATGATATTAGAAAACTAGATACCGATCTAGTAGCAGAATTATCAAAGATTATAAAATTTATTCACCAATTTTATTTTGTAGATTCTGTTATTACTCAGTGTACAATTATTTTTATGGCTGCATATTTTGAAGAACTACAAAATTTTCATCAAAATTTAGATAACCTCAACTTTATAGTACCATCACAAAAATATCAGACTGAATACCAACCAAAAAACTATAAGAACTTTATAAATATCGAAGCAATAACTTGGAATAGATTTTTAGTTAAATATCAGAAATTATTTGATAATCTTGGTGAAGAACACTCAGAAATACTATTTAGCATTTGTAGCGATAATGAGGATTTTGTAGAATTATTAATTTCTGATTCTATGAACCTTAGCTTAAACAAACGAATCGAAATTATAAAATACTTAATAAACGAATATAAAAATGATATTGAATCCATTTATCCCATAGCCCTGCAGCTTTTTAATATTTGTGACGATAAAGATGGCTTGGTAAAGTTTCTAACTGCAAGCTCTTACAATCTTAGCTTACAAAAACGAGTCGAAATTATAGAGTACCTAATAGGTAAATATAAAAATGATACCAAATCTATTTATTATATAACCGAGCAACTTTTTAATATTTGTAACGATAATACAAATATTAAAACTATAGAAACAGAGATTGAACGTTTTTACAAATATGTTGAATATTACCGAAGCTGGGATGGCTTACCTAGTTATTGGCATATGGACTTTAAAGGGCTACCAGGCTTTGATACGAAATCTTTGATTATTGGCAATTCTGCATTATCAGAAAATGATTATGAATAATATTTAAATCAATAATAAAAATTCTAAAATAATTCTAGAAATTTTATAATTTAGATGATATAAAGTTAAGCCATAACCGGAGAGATGGCCGAGTGGCCGAAGGCGGCGGTTTGCTAAACCGTTATACGGGTCATACCGTATCGAGGGTTCGAATCCCTCTCTCTCCGCCAGCTCTATGCTCTTTTATTTTCTTTATAATGCTTAGTATATTTATCTAGTAACATCCTAATCATTTTTTGATAAGGAACATGTGCAGTTGCTGCTTCTGATTTAAAGAATTCTACGCTCTCTTTACTTAAAGAAATGGTTACTTTTACAGAATCATCTTTTAACAACAGTTCTCTAGGATGTGGTAAGAAATCTTTTACTATTTTTACTTCCCCTATTTCCCCATCAGTGTATTTTATTCTCTTGCTCATAAATTCTCTTACCTTTACGCCAGTATCCTGCTCCAAAAATTCTTATATGATTACCTCGAAACATAAAACGGACTGTTAAAATATTACCATCAACTTGACCTAAACAAAAATATCTTTTTTCTGTAATACTATGGTCTATATCCTCAAGAATTATCCTTTTTATATCTAGAAAAGCTTTTTGAGCTTCATAAAAGCTTACGTTATGCTTCTCAATATTAATGTTATTTTTTTCTTCGTCCCATTCAAAAGAAGAATGCATTTTTAGCCTTTAATCGATTAATTTAATAATACTTAGTTCTATAATAAATGTCCATATATTTATATGGGTAATAAACCATATTTTAAAATTAATAGTTTTCAAAGTAATCATAACAAAACTTAAGCGTAGGCTTAATAAGCTATAATCTAAACTCATTAAAGGTTCGCAAATACAAATTATCGCCTTATTTCCTTTATTTAACAAGGAAATTAGATTTACATGCAAAATGTCTTTTCATACCTTACCTTTTTAAATTTTATTAAAAACTTTAACTATTTAAGATTATATAATATCATCTTCTTCACCCATTAATTTAATTAAATCTGGATAGGTTTGCTCATATTGAGCTATAAGCTCAAGTGTTTCTGTTTTATCATGAGATGATAATTTAACTTTATCATTTTCTACTAAATCTCTTAATCCTTTTATTTCTTGTAAGTTAGCATAATGAACACTAACCTCCTCGCCATCTTTTGCTGCATACCATTGATTTTGAGCATCGCATGAAAGGGCATTTAATATATTAATATTTTCTCTAGCATTTATGGTTTCTAGATCTAGTTTTACGAAGAAATTTCTTGTTAATCTGAATTGTAGAGTTTCGGTGATAGGTACGTATGATAATCCAAAAGATTCATTATTAAATATACAGAATAGCTCTATTTTCTTTTGAAAACTACTGTTAGGAACAAAACCAAAAATTTTTATTGTATAGTGTTGATTCATATAATTCATATCATTTATAAATAATTTTTGTTCTTTCATTTTGTACCTCTTACAATACTTAAATTTTATTTATTAAAATAGCCTAGCTATTTCAGCTTTTGATTACAATATAAAATTTGTAAAAACTTAATAAACATATTGTTTGTAGTAAAAAGTAGAAAAAACTATATAGATACAAGATTTATCTCCTGTAGCCTAAAGTTTAATATGGTTTATATATGCTTAGCAATTATACACCAAAAAACGAATGCTAGTTTGTTTAAAAAAATCTTTCGAGATTTAGAGATTAAAAGAATTTATCAATACAGTTCTTGGACTTCAGGAGGGTTTTAGAATCAAAGAAATAGAGTTTATACCCATAGAGCAAGTCCTATGCTCAATAAAGGAAAAAGCATATTTGATTTAAAAGCCGGTAGCTAGTATATAATCGAGATATAAAATAGCAGAAATTAAGGAATAAATCTAAAGCGTTAACTACGCAATCATAACATAAAAAAGGCCGTGTCCCGCTACGCAGTAAACGACCTCTTCAGCTCATTGGTGGGAAAGGACGAACCCACATAGATATTATAGCACCTAAATACTCAACTTACAATGATTATTGTATAATAATTATTGCCTAGTAGTTGAGATATTATTTAAGTGGTTAAATTATGACTGACTTAGTTAAATAATTTAAGGTGCTACTGTCATTCCCGAGAGGCATTGTTGCGTGGATTGGTAAAACCTACTCGTCACCGTGGCTTGCTAACTAGGTCCATAAAAACAATAAAAAATACTAATATTTTAGTATTTTTAACTGGATCCCGTGGTCAAGCCACAGGATGACAGAGGTGAAATTGATCCACGCTCCCTGCCAACTCTGAAAAGCCGAGGAGTAATCAAGTTTTCTGCTTTTCAAATTTAGATTCACAAATACAAAATTTAAAAATTCATATTTTTCTTCACGAAACCTAGCTTGAAATAAAAAGTATAGTTTTTATCATTATCTTAAATTAAATATTAATAAATATATAGAAAATTTCTAAGAAATAGTTAATATTATCTAACTAAATATAAGTTTTTATTATAGTAAATAGGGATATCGATGCTAAAAAATATATGTTTTATATTAAGTTTTTTATTATTATCGCATACTAGCTATGCCGTAATAGATAAACGCGAAAATCACCAATGGCAAAGTAAAAAAATGACATATTAGCAGTAGGGCAAGCAGTATATGATATTATCTATAAATTTGATGATGAAGAAAAGCACTTGCAATATCTTAAATCAGTTAAAGTACCAAAGGGGGAGTCGGTAGTAATTTCTAAAGACATAGCTGCAAAAATCTCAAGAGATTTAAAACCAATTAGCAAGCAACTAGGAGGTAGTGTAAATAATACCGCTGCCGGTCTAGCAAATTTGGGAACTAGAGTTAGTTTTTTAGGATCAGTTGCATATGATAATCTAGGAAAACAGTATATCGAAGCTATAGAAAAATATAGAATATATAGTTTAATAAGAAAAGTTAATAGTTCTAAAGAAACAGGCGTTGTTAATATTATTATTTCTCCCGATGGAGAGCGTACTATGCTTGCCTACCCCGGAATATCACGAGATTTACCTCCTTTAGATTATAAAATTATCAAAGATTATAAAATAATACTTTTAGAAGGGTATTTATGGCATGAAGACGGTGACGACGATGCACTTAAGGAATTTCTACATATTGCAAAAAATAATGAGGTAATTACAGCCTTTACTTTTGGAAGTTACAAGCAGGTAAAAAAATATCGAAAAAAATGGTCAGAATTAATAAAAGAAATAGATATTATTTTCTCTGATAGAGAACAAATTTATGCACTTTTTAAAAATACAAACTGGGATGAAGTAGTTAATAATTTACAAAAATATGATACTATTTTTGTCGTTACAGATAACAAAAATGGTGCTCATATCATATATCGTGATCAGAAAATTTATATTCCTGCATATAATATTAAATATATTACTGACACTACTGGGGCTGGAGATCAATTTGCAGCTGGATTCTTATATGGTTTTTTAAATAATTATGATTTAGAAAAATGCAGACAATTTGGAACAAAAACAGCAGCAAAAATAATACAGCAAATTGGTGCTAAACCCCTTAAAATAACCAAGCTGAATTCAGTAAAGTTCTTATTTAAGCAGTATACTTTGAAGTAGAAATGAAAAAGTAATTCTTAAAAGCAGAAGAGTATAGCAGACCATCTATTGGGTGGTCTACTCTTTATCACCAAGCATATTATAGATTTCCGGCATATATTTATGTTTCAGCCAAATCTCAAGGTTACCGATAACATAAAGGTTATTTTTAGCCCTACTGATACCGACGTTTAAGACGTTCGGTTTATCGGTCATAACATTTCTTGCTCCTTTATCAAGAGGATGTTGTGCCCCTAGTACCATAATAACCGTATCTGCTTCTTTCCCCTGAAAAGCGTGAATAGTACCGATATTTTTATATCCAAATTCTTTAATTGCTTTATCAAACCTTGAATTATCAAATATTCCCTTCAATTTTTTACGGATAAATTCGCTGTAACCCTTATACATTGTAATGATGTAAATTTGTTTGAGCAAATCATCTCCATTTTTCTCTTTTAATACTTGCTTTAGTAACTCCAGTAATTTTTGGAATTCGGTTTCTGATTCATATTTATAACGCTGAACATTATTCTCTTCTACATCTATCCATTTTGAAGCACCTAGAATAGCTCTAATGTTTGATTTACATTTAGAGGTCGCAAAAATCATCTTGTTACCGTAAGCTATTTTATTACATATTTTAAACATCGGATTTTGACATCTTCTATGTACCAATAAAGGAAAGCCAACTGTAACATCATCTATTTTTGTTTGATATAAAGAAGTGCGATCGGCTAAATTTTGCAGCGAAACTTCCGAAGGAGACCAGTCACGGTATGAAACTTTAAAATTTTCGCATAATTTCTTGATTAAATCTTGTTTTAATATAGAAATAGGTTCTGTTTGTAGCGGGTCACCAACTACTACGACTTTTTTTGATTTGTAAATAGCACTAGCTGCAAATTGCGGTGGTATCTGCCCCGCCTCATCAATAAATAGCCAAGGAACTTCATTATGCTTGGCTGTTGCAAACATTCTATCGAATGAGTGGAAAGTTGTAGACACAACCGGTATAATCATAAAGAAATTTTGCCAAGCGATCTTGTTCATCTCAGGCTTGCCTAACGAATTTATTGTTATATCAAAAAAATACTTTAGACTATGCCAAAAACTATCGGCGTTGGCATTTATAAATATCTCATGTAATTTAACGGCACTTACAAATAATGCTGATCTTAATATTTCAAATTTAGGATTAAAATAAGGAGTAATTTTATTTAAATCTTCAGAATTTTCTTGCCAATTTTTCCAAAATAAATTTTCTTCAAAATCTTTAATATTAAAATTTTCATCTTCTAAAAACTTATACGGTTCTGATAAAAGTTTAGATATATCTATCAACCTTTTAAAATTATTAATTTTTGTTATAATTGCTTTTTCGTAATTTACCTTTTCCTCTTGTTGCTGCAATAAATTACTATAAGCAAGATATTTTTCTGTTTTAAATAACTTATAAAAAACTTTGAAATAATTAAGATTATAATCATTAATTTTTGTCGTATTTATCATTATCTCGTTTCTTGCATGAATTAAGATAGATTCTAAATGTGCCTTTTCTTCTTCATAATCTTTTATATTGTGCTTGTTAACAATATTGTTTTTTTCTAATATATTACGTCTTTCCTTATTAAGCTCGATAACTGACGAAATATTATTATAAATTTTATTAATTTTACTATGTATTTTTTTAAAATTAGTACAAGCTTCACTCCATGCCTTATTTAACTCTTCCGAAGAATTACAATATTTAGGTTTATAATGTCCCGGAGCTCTATCTTTACATTTATTACCAATTAGCAGATTAAGGTATTGCAACATTGTATAATCTTCATCATTACCTTTTTCGTCATCTTTAAATTTCCAAAAACTATTTATAAACTTCTTTTTATTCTTGAGGTTACCTAAAGGCGTAGCAAACATACCCCAATTTTTTTCTTTATCTTCAACGCATACAAGTTGTTTAAAATAACTTAAATCTTCATGATATAATTCATCTATTTTACTATATAGCGATATTTCATTAGAGATATTTTCAACGGCATTGTTATTTGAAGATGCTACAACCATACCGTAATTTTGTAATTCCGGTTTTAAAGAACTTATATGATAATCAAAATCCGGAGTAGAATGAGAAATTTTTCCCTTTTGAAATCCATTTTTAGGTTCTTCTAAACTTATTAAGTTTAAAGCACGACCTACATAAATATTTGCCATAATATCAAAAAGTATAGTAGTTTTACCTGTACCAGGCGGACCGTTAACGGCAAAAAGCTTCTCTGAAGTAGGAGATAATACTTCATTAACTGCAGCGGCTTGCAAAGCAGCAAGAGAGTTTTTAGGCGATGAACACCAACGTGCCGGTTGCATCTCAAGAGGAGCTAGTAGCTTTTGCAAAGCTTCTTGTCGCTCCAAAACATCTATAGAATCAGGCTTATCTTCTTTTCCGAGATATTTGGCAATTGCTGATTCCGGCTCAAATTTTTCTATGTTGTTTCGTACTAAATCTAATGGTATTAGAAAAAAACTATTAAACATTTCTAAAGACGGAGGGGTAAAAATTACTGACTTATCTTTTTTCTTTTTTTGCGATGTAACTCTTCTAACGCATATTTCAGAGCGGCTAAATAAATATTTTCTGTCAATTTCTAATTTTTGTACCAAAAGATCAATCATAATATTAATCATTTCTAAATCAAGAATCCTACCTAAAGCTGAATCTTGTGGCTTATCCATGAAATATATTTTTTCACTTTCTGCAAATACTTCATCTATTAAGATGTTATTATTATCTACAAAATTTGCTAAATCTTTTAATTCTTTTCCTTGAAAATCTTCTTTCATGATTTTGCCAAGAGCATAAGCAGCAGTGGAAATAATCATCGAATGTTCAACATATTTGCCATTTTCATCGATAGTGAGTCCTGCAATAGGCGTTATAGTAGGCTGCTCTTGATAATTTTTATTATTATAATCATTTAAGAATTCTTGATCTAACTCATTTATATTCTGAGTTTTCTTTAAAAGATCAATTTCAGCTGCTGACCATTTTAAATATCCTAAATAAACGTGCCAATGAACGACTACCTCATATTCATTAAGATTAATCTCGAGTTCTTTACCGAGTTCTTTTTTATCTAGCTTTTCAAACGGTGCATCTTTCAAGAAAAAAGCGTTTCTTTCTTATCAAGTTGGCAACTAAAATTACCTTTTTTATCTGTATTACTTCTAATAATTTCAAAATATCTATTTAAATTTTCGTTTTTATTGGGAGTTAGTACTTCAATAATCTTCCATACATCTAGAATAGATTTGATTTGTTCATCGGATTGATTGTACATAAAAAGAAGTTTACACTTAAAATAGAAATATCCTAAGTATGAAACTAGAAGAAGTAAACAACTTTTTAATGTTACTATTTACAGCATATAAAGATGTGTATAATTAACACAATTATCGCCAAATTATTAATGATTTTTAATAAAACTTTATTATCTTTTACAAACTCATTTAATATATTTCCTTAACCCAAACAGGATATAATAAATGCAAAATAATAAGGTAATTATTGAATATATAGTGTCTAGCATTTGGTCTTCTTGGAATCCTATAAACTGGTCACCAAGCATGCAAATAGCTACCTTAAGTTATATATTGTCTTGTTTAATTGATGGGAATGACGCATATCCAATTGAAGATGCACAAATAATAAATAATGATCAGGAATGGCTTAAAATCAATCAAACTTATACCTTTTATAATACACAATTTCCATCTTCTCGTTATGTGGAACTTGCAAAAGAGATACCTATATGCCTAAAAAGATTAAAAATATTTCATAAATTTGATGATGAGAATTACGTACCCAATGAAGCGTTAGCCTCTCATAAACTCATAAATAACTTTTCTAATTTATTGAAGCATTTTAAACTAACTCCTCTTATAGATCCTACTGGTTTTAATCCTAACTATTTTATGGTATGGAGTTGGGCAAAAAATTTAGGGAATATTCCTAAATATTTTGGTCAAAAGCTAAAGCGTGTTTGTAATAATATAGAAGAAGCAGAAAATTATTGGGAGAGTTACGAACCGGAAACATTTTCTAACTCTTCTGCATTCCATGAGTTTATAAGTACAATAACGCACTGTAATGATGCATTATTAGGTTGTAGTGATATTAAATCAGATATATATTATAATAAACTGTAGTTACTTTCAATAGCAAATTACGAAAATAGGTATGAGACTGTTAACAGTCTCATAATCAAATGCACATTTAAACCGATTCAACACACATAGCCATACCCATACCGCCGCCGATACATAAAGTGACCAAGCCTTTTTTAGCTTTAGCTCTTCGCAAGCTGTGTATTAAAGTAATAAGAACACGTCCGCCGCTTGCCCCGATCGGATGCCCGATTGCTATTGCACCGCCATTTATGTTAACCTTATCCATATCCCATTTCATTTCACGGTTTACATAAATACTTTGAGCAGCAAACGCCTCATTAACCTCGATAACTTCCAAATCATTAACGCTCCAACCTGCTTTACTTAAAGCCTTTTGGGAGGCAGGAACGGGGGCAGTACCCATAATACTTGGATCAACACCGGCTGAAGCATAAGAAACAATCCGAGCTAGCGGCATCAAATTATGCTTTTTCAAAGCTTCTTCGGAAACTACCATAAGACATGCCGCACCGTCATTAATTGAGGAAGCATTACCAGCAGTAACTACACCGTTTTTATCAAAAGCAGGACGTAATTTACTTAAGATTTCAAGGCTGGTATCAGGTCTTACCGTTTCATCATGTTCAAACAAACTAGTAGTTTTTTTAATCGTCACTTCAATAGGTAAGATTTCATCTTTAAAAATTCCTGCTAGTTGTGCTTTAGCTGCTTTTTTATGAGAGCTTAAGGCAAATTCGTCCTGCTCTTGTCTGCTAATATTAAACTGTTTCGAGATATTTTCGGCAGTAATTCCCATAAATACTCCTGAAAATACATCAGTTAGTCCGTCATACTGCATTAGATCAACCATTTTAATATCACCGAATTTAGCTCCTGCTCTGATATAGCTACCGTGCATACCGAGCGACATATTCTCCTGCCCACCTGCTATAACTATTTCATTATCACCGATCATAATCGAATTTGCTGCAAGTGCTACGCTTTTAAGACCTGAGCCGCATACTTTATTAATCGTATAGCCAGGCACTTCTTTCGGTATCCCCGCATGAATCAGAGTTTGCCTTGCCGGATTCTGCCCGCTACCGCCTGTTATTACTTGTCCAAGTATTATCTCATTTACCAAAGCAGGATCGATTTTGCTATTTTGCAGTATATCCTTTATTAAATGAGCGGCAAGCATAGGTGCAGCTGTTGTACTAAGGCTACCCATAAACGAGCCGAAAGCCGTCCTTTTCGCATGAGTTATATAAACCGGTTTTGTCATAATGTGTACTCCTTAAATAATTTATCTAATTTATCATTTATCAAATAGCTAATATGTCCGCCTTTTACTTCTATAAGCTTAGAATTTTTTAATAATTTTTGCAAAGGTAAAATGGAAGATTTAGGCACTATTTGATCATCTTCCGCTCCTACTATATATACAGGACAATCAATTAAACTCGGATCAATAATAAAATTATCGATTTTCCATTTAAGATTTATAAACATATTTTCATCTAATATATTTTGCATAATTTGATTATAAACCCCTTTAGATATATTATTACCGGACATAAGCCAATTTTCTATTCTAAATGCTAATTCCTGCTCCTTACCTGCAGTTATAGAGAAAAATTTTTTTAATTTAGCATTAAAATAATCAGGGAATAAAAGAAAAAATAAAATCTGTATATGAATTTTAGGAATTATCGGTAAATTTTCTATGCCACTATCTAGTTTTAAATATCGATGCAACATTCTTATATAGAAAAAATGAGAAAAATCCCACGGACAGGTAAGTAAAGTCAGAGTTTTTATAAATTTAGGCATAAGTATTTTTGCAGCTATCGCAATGTTACCACCGATACAATGACCCATTAAATTAATGTCCTTAATTTTCAAACTATCTATTACTTCAATTATTTTATGCACATAGTCATCTAGTAAATATTTAGGTTCCCCAATCTCTAGCCAATCTATTAAATAAACTTCACCATAGCTTCTCAAATTTTCAATAAAATTTTTGTCACGAGCTAAAAAAAATATTTCCGGTGAATTGAAGATGGAAGGGGTGATGAGGAAAGTATTGTCATCCCGTGGCTTGTCCACAGGATCCAACATAAAGCGAGATAAATCGAGCTTTTTGTATTTTTTATTACTGGATCCCGTGGACAAGCCACGGGATGACACCGAGTAATACAACACCCTATAATGCTCTGTTTGCATTACTATTTTACCGGATTCTAAATATTTATTACCTAAATTATGTATCTTTGCATAATTATTATAAAGGTCAAAATATTCCTGTAGTTTATTACTATCTAACATTTATTAGTATCTATATTCTATAAGTAAATTCTTGACAAAAGGCTGAATATATTATATAAGTGCAGCATCTTCATAGTGTAATAAACAGTATACCAATCTCTCAGATGCTATCTGTAAATATATTTTCATAAAATCTGAGGTTCTGTGTACTTTATTATTAATGATTATAAAGTATACAGAACCTAAAGTGCTTAAGTTTTTTTTTTGTCCTTAGGGATTTATAATGCTAAGTACCTCATCACGATCGTTTAAAAGCAAATTCAGAGCAGCATTTTGGCCTGTGCATAATTACGAACTCGGAAAGTTTATTCCGATGAGTGCCTTAATGTTTTGTATCTTATTTAATCAAAATATTTTACGAATCTTAAAAGATAGTATTCTAATCTCTGAAATCAGTGCAGAGATAGCAGGTTTTGCTAAAGTTTATTGTGTTACGCCTGCTGCAGCTTTATTCGTGATTATTTACGCTAAAATGATTAATCGCTTTACTTTTGAGAAGATCTTTTATTATTTAAGTGCATTTTTCATCAGCTTTTTTGTTTTATTTGCTTTTGTAATCTATCCTAATATCCATGTTTTTCATGTACATCCCGATAATTTAGCTGACTGGATGGAACGCTATCCTCATTTTAAGTGGTATATCTCATTAGTAGGTAATTGGGGTTATATAGTATATTATAGCCTTGCCGAGCTTTGGCCTAATATTTTTTACGTATTATTATTTTGGCAGTTCGCTAATGAACTTACTACTACCGAAGAAGCAAAAAGATTTTATACTTTCTTTTCTCTATTTGGCAACTCTTCTTTAATATTAGTCGGCTTTTTAATGATGAATCTATCATCTGAAGATACTATTATTAAGAAGTTTATGAGTATTTCGGATAGTAAAATCACTTTAGTTCAAGTATCCACGACAATTGTAGCAATTGTTGCTATTGTTTGTTGTGTGTTAGTTAGATTTATTAGCAAGAACGTTTTTACTAACCCATTATTTTATGCTAAAGCAAAAAGCGGTAGATCAACTTCAGAACGTATGGGACTGATTAAAAGCTTTAAATATATTGCGAAATCAAAATATTTATGGCTACTTTTAATTTGTTCGGCAGCTTTCGGATTTGCTATTAACTTAGTCGAAGCCGTATGGAAAGCAAAAATTAAGGAATTATATCCTACTGTAAATACCTATGCTGAATTTAACAGTCTGTATATACTGTGGACGGGCGTTGCAATAATGGTTATGACCATCATCGGTAATAACGTTATGCGTATGCACAACTGGTTTGTAGCAGCAGTTATTTCACCGGTTATAATAATGGTGACCGGCATTTTGTTCTTTGTACTTATCGTATTTGATCAACAAATTTTATCATTATTTGATGGAGCAATTTTAATGTCACCGCTTGCACTTGCCGTTTCAATCGGCGGTATTCAAAATATTTTAGCTAAAGGTACTAAATATTCTATATGGGATACTTCTAGAGAAATGTTATATATACCGCTTGATGATGAACTTAAAACCAAAGGCAAAGCAGCAGTTGACGTAATAAGTGCGAAAGTCGGCAAATCCTCTAGCGGTCTTGTACAATCTATTATCTTTACCTTAGTTCCGACTGCTACTTTTACCTCAATCTCACCGATTCTAATGGTGGTATTTACTTTTGTATGCTTAGCGTGGATTTATGCAGTAAGGAAAATATATTTTGAATATCAAAAAATAGCATAATGATATTGTTGTGTGGTTCTCAATGTCATTCCCGCATAGGCGTAGTGGATATTAAATCGTCATTGCGAGCAGCCGTAGGCTGCGTGGCAATCTCATGAACCTTATACTACTTACCTTAAGAGATTGCCACGTCGATGCTACGCATCTCCTCGCAATGACGTCCCTAATATCCGTACAACAATGCCCTTTTCAGCTAGAAATCTTACAGCATAAAACTATCGATTTTACTATGAATCAATCTCTCCTAAAGCTTTAGTATCTATATTATCTAAGAAAACCTCAAAATCCTTTAAAATATTTTCAACATCTTTTAAGATAGGATCAAATTCGTCTTTACTTTGAGAAGAAGGCGGTTTAAATGAGGTTAGAACAACTTTTTCACTCTTTATAAAATTATGAGACTGTTCATTAAGTTTAATAGTAACAACTTCACCGGCTAGAGAGTTTGCATATTCACTCTCATTAATTGGCTTTGGATGCGCAATTTTGAGGTTTTTTGGAGTGTTAGTTTCCTTATTCTTACTACGGAATGAAAAAATTCTAGATAATGGCATTTGATTTATATTTTATTTAAAAAATGCCATTATAGAGAAATAATTTATATTTAACAAGCAGGATAGTTAGGTTCTGTACACTTTTGATTAATGATTATAATTATAAGATATTTTTAAGCGAAAATTAATAAGATTTTTGTTGGAATAGTTATTCATATTTCAAAAAAATCGAGTCTTCCCGATTAAGTGTGTAAACTTTTCCAAAAGCCTAGATTCTTTCGTCAAATTTTATTAAAAAATGAGCCATAGCCGCATTCCAATTTGGTATGGGCATGGACCATTTTTTGGTCATGTAATCAATTGCCAAATATAAGCTTTTAAAAACAGCATTATCATTTGGAAAAACACGTTTATTTTTTGTGACTTTTCGGAGTTGACTATTAACAGATTCCACAGCATTTGTTGTATAAATTATTTTCCGTATTTCTTCAGGGTATCCTAAGAAAATCATTAAATTATCCCAGTGAACATACCAAGATTTAGCAATTTGAGGATATTGTTTATTCCATTTAGATTCAAAAGCCTCTAAAGCGGAAAGTGCTTCTTTTTCTGTGCTAGTGTATAAATAGGTTTTAAATCACCAGCAAGCTCTTTCCGGTCCTTATATGATACATATCGTAAACTATTTCTAATTTGATGTACAATACATAATTGATGCTCCGTCTTTGGAAAAACAGCACCTATAGCTTCAGACATACCATTAAGGTTATCGCTACATGCTATCAGTATGTCTTGTATACCTCTATTTTTCATCTCAGTAAAATTTCCAAGCCAAAATTTAGCCCCTTCATTCTCACTGATCCATAATCCCAAAATATCTTTCCGCCCTTCTAAATCAATACCTAATGCAACATATACCGATTTATTGATAATCCGTTTATCCTGACGTACTTTTACTATTAAACAATCAAAAAATACTATAGCATATACTGGATCTAATGGACGGCTTTGCCATAGCTTAACATCCTCTATTATATCATCTGTGATTTGGCTAATTAAACTCTCGCTTACATCAGCTCCATATAACTCCTGAAGCTGTAATTTTATATCTGATAAACTCATACCTTTAGCATACAAAGATAGTACTTTATCATCAAAACCATCAAGCCTTCTTTGACGCTTTGCTACTAATGATGGTGCAAAACTGCTATTTCTATCTCTTGGCACTTCAATCTCAACAGCACCATTCTTTGTAATCAGATTCTTTGTGTTATAACCATTACGTGAATTCTGAGCATCACTTTGATTGTACTTGCTATATCCTAAATGATTATTCATCTCAGACTGTAGAGCTCTCTCTACAAGACGCTTGGTTATTTCTTTTAATAAACCATCTTCCCTGAATAATATTGATACATCTGTATCATTATTGATCAATAAATCTATCGCTTGTTCCATTGCAGCATTTTGTTTCTGTGTCATTGTAATTTCTCTTTTTGTTATATTTTCTTCTATACAACCTTTGAGAAATTTACACACTTATTTGGACAGTGCCTTACGGGACGTATTTTTCCAACTTCATTTATTTTAGCAGGATCAAGCCTAGCCAAGTAAATACCGCCCCGTGTTAATATTTCTTTTTGCTCCACCATTTTTCCTTTTCTTCTAGTAATTCTGAATTTAAGTTTTCAGTGATTTCTGTCATTTCTGTCATTTCTTCTAGATATTTTTTAGATTTTTTCATTGCATTAAAGCTTTTTATAATATCGTCTTGTTCAAATTGAGACTGAAGATTATTGAGTTCATGTATAATGGCTTGACGAATAAATGCTGTTCTAGATAATCCTAGCTTTTTAGCAATTTCATTACTAGCTTTAGCTATATTATCGGGTAGAGTAATAGATAAGCTTGTCATATCATTTTTTATATATAATTTTATATTAAATATAATACTAAATTCTTAAAAAAGCAATATATACTAGGTCAATTTCAAAAATTGGCTATGTCATTCTACAAGAGCTTCGGTACTCACGTATTAAGTCGCTCCGCTCCGAGGACTTTGAACTCCTTGCTCTTTTTGAAGTTGACCTTCGTATACTACTTTTCATTTCACATCAGTATACTTACAATTCTCTAACAGGTTTTAATACTAGCTTCTTATTCCTAAAGATATTGATTCTAGAAAATAAGCCGTTTTTTGGTTTTTTAAAGTCACGTTTGTAATTTTCACCGGTGACAGCATTATAGCTAGTAATTAAAGAAGGTATAACCTCGTTATAATATATTTTATAAAGGTCGTGCATAGTTTCTTTGGTAGTTAAATATCCCCATTTTACGGCTTGTTGCGGTACTCTAGCAAGTGCCTCAATGCAGGCTACAGCTTCTTCAATTTCAGGGTTTTTATTTTTATACACTTCAGCGTTTGGTGACAAATTAGCTTGCATATCTTTAAACATAGCCTCAATCATTAATGCCATATATTTATCGGTTTTAAATTTTTTTACAAATATTAGGTTATTCCTACTGCTATAATTTAAAAGCCGAAATTTATATATAAAAATCATGAATTTTATAGCATAAACTTTTAAGCCGCTAACTTTATTTGCATTATAAAATTTAAGTTTCGTTTCATAATCTAATTGCTTTTTCATACCCGCTTTAAGGAGCTTACTAAGCAAATTATGACAATGTATTATATCATTTTTTCTAGCAATTCGTACTTTATCGGTAGCTTTAGTACCGGAAAAATTAGCCGAATGGCGAGTTATTTGCCTGCCTTTATCATCTCTTTTTATATCGGCAAAATGCCCAAGCTCTTGGGCTGCGATAATCTGAAGCCTAGCAACGGCAGGCCAGCCATTACCGTACATAGGATAGTCTTTATTGTTTTCAGCAAAAGGATTACCGCCGCATGAAACAAAAATAGCTACGTCCTTGCCGTTAGTGCTTTGCATACCGCTATTACCGCCCACTCGTTGCCAGCTAACCATATCCATCATATCGCCGATATTATGCGAATAGGTAAGGAATACTTCCGTCTTATTAAGAAGAAGCCACCTTATTACGATTGGATGAGCCGACTGAACAAAAAGACGTGCCAACATTTCGGTTACTTCTTTCTTAACCGGTTGTAGCTTTTGGATTTGCTGTTTTAAATTATTGAAAATTGATTTTATTTTCTGATCTGAAGCAGAATTTCTATATAAATTTTGAAAAAGCTTGGTAGTTTCAGGAATTAAATGCGGGCTTGTTAGTTCTTCTTTACTAACCATTAAGCTTATATTAAGAGCAGGCTCGGTAAATCTTGCAAAATTGCAGCAATTATCGGTATCTATCCGTAATTTACCGGACTTAATTAATTGCATCGCTAAATGCTCATACTCTATTTCCATGTCCTGCTTATAAATAGCAGGAACATTGTCAAGAATGTGGTATATGCTAGTCATTTTTTAAATAAATTTATTGTTTAACATCACCTACTATCGTTATAGCACCATTTTCATCTATATCTAAAAATAATACCTCTATTGCGTCAGATTCAAACACAGGCCCATGTTCAAATTGCGGTTTAGGTTCAAGTTTTACCATAACTTTAACAAAATTTAAATTAGGAAATACTTTTTGAAAGCAATCTACAAAAAATTTATCTGATGACTCTAACTTTATTGCATCTAATGCTTTTTTTCTATCAGTTTCATTTTTAATACAGATGTTAATTGCCTCTTCTCTAAAAAATAAATGAGGATAATCCTTGAGAACTTGTTTTATCAGCTCCTTATATTTATCATTATCACCAAAATATTTGAGGCATGCTTCATTGCCGTATCTAAATATTTTATATGCCAAGAATAAGAAGAAGCAGCCTTGCTCTTCTGTCGTAAGTTTATCTTCAGAATATTCTTTATTAAAATTCCTCTTCTGATGCCCGATAAAGAAATCATCGGAAAATATGATTTTGAGAAATCAAATAAAAAGTAAGGTATATTTATACTTGTTAACTGTCCGGTTTTTGCTTTCTCGGTTATTATTTCAGATTCAGGTAATTGCTTTTCTATTTGCCATAAATCATATTCTACATTACCGGGAGTAGTTTTTTTTATATCATCCCATGATTTGTGAAACTTCTTTTCTACAGTAGTTAAAATTTGTGTTAAAAACGGTTCTTTACTCTTTAATATATCCTCTGCATTCTTATGCATATAACTAATCAAAGAAATAGCATCTTGAAGTGCTACTTTTTCCATAGGTTTACTATTCATTTCTTTGGTATTATTGGTATCATAACGAAAAAATTTATTTTGCATCGGCAGTTTATCCGTAAAGAAATTACTGAACTCCGTCTCATTATTTTTTGTGATTTCTGCACTCCTTAAATTAGCAAAAAATAAAGCTAATCTCTGTAGTTCTTGTCCTATAGGTACGGTCATATCCTTTTGCTTATTAATCATTTTACAAAATTTAGTAAGTACATCTACTAGCTTTACTTCTTCCTTAGAGTTAAACATATTATCACCTGCATCATGAAGGACTGCTATTATAGCATTGAAAATAGGATGTAAAAACCCAGCTGATCCTACATCAGCAGCATAACAAAATATTTTCGCCCAATACATAGGTCCAACTCGTTCCAAATGTCCAGCATCAGGAACTACTAAGCCACTACTTACGGCACTAGCAGCAATAAATACATTGTGTAAAGCCATATTAAAATATTTATAATATTCTTCTAATCTAGGATTAATGTCTTTCAATCCGTTAATTTGGTTGTTTATAGTTGCAGTAAGCGGGATATTTGCATCTACTAACATTTTTTTTATGTCTGCAATAGTTAGCTTTATTTCTGTAACCTCTTGACTAAGTTCAAGCATAGAGCTTTTTAATTCATTGTGTTCTTGTCTCGTTACATAATCGCTATTATTAATCAAAATTAATTGACTCTTAGATAAATCATTTTCTCTCGTTAGCAGCGGTGAATTAGTAGTTTTATTAGGTTCTGGGGGTATTTGACTAAGAATTTCTTGAAATTCTTTCTGGTTCTTTTGGGAAGGTGTATATTGTTCGAGTACAATCTTAGCTTCCTTGAATTTACCTACTTTACAAAGAATTTTGCCTAATAAAAAATAAGTATTTTTAGGGATAGATTTGTATTGAGCTGTTTTACGAAATGAAATTTCTGCCTTAAAGTAAAGCTGTTGCTTTTCTGTTATATCATTATTAGTTTCTGCTTGGGAAGTATAGATTATACCATTTCCATAGTGATAGTATTGTATATATCCGACTAATCCTTTAATTTCTGCTAATTTATTAAATGCTCCTTCATAATTACAACTTTTACATAGTGTCTTAATATCTTTCAATATTTGTTTTATCATATTCTAATCTATTATAAATTAATGATTTAAATCATATTATGGCCGCCGTTGATAGAAATAGTCTCACCTGTTATAAAGCCGGCATTTTCATCAACTAAAAATGCTACGGCTCTAGCTATTTCTTCAGGCTGTCCTAGTCTTTTTTTGGGGATACTATTAATAATTTTAGCAAGTACGTCTTCAGGTACTGCTCCTACCATTTCGGTTGCAATATACCCTGGAGCTATGCAGTTAACGGTGATATTTTTAGAAGCAGTTTCACGAGCAAGTGCCTTAGTAAAGCCGATAATTCCGGCTTTAGCGGCAGAGTAATTAGTTTGTCCAACCTGCCCTGCTTGAGCATTAATTGAACTGATATTTACTATACGACCGTAATCTTGGTTTCGCATCTGTTCCATTACGCTACTAGACATATTAAAGCAAGAATTGAGATTAACGTTAATGACATCATTCCAATCTTGATGGCTCATTCTATGTAGCATTTTATCTTTGGTAATACCTGCATTGTTAACAAGAATACTTACCGGTTTTTTAAATTCCTCTTCAATTTCCTTTACTGCTTGCCTGCATTCTTCAAAATCCGCAACATTCCAGCATTTAGTTTTGATACCGTATTTTTCTTCCATTTCTTTAGCAGCGTCGTAATTACTGAAAAAATTAGCAACTACCGTAAGACCCTTATTTTTTAATTCTAAAGCGGTAGCCTTACCTATTCCTCTAGTACCGCCTGTTACAATTGCAATTTCTGACATTATTTCTCCATACCTATATTTTGACTTTTATTAAATTTAACCGGTGGGGTTATACTTGGTTTAAGTTGTGACACCGATTTAGTTAACGGTTTAACAACTTTCTTATCACTGTGTATTACGATAGATTCTTTAGGATGATTTTTTTCATATTTCGCATCTATCTTTTTATCCATCTTTTTTTTATCTTCAATTTTATTTGTTTTAGCCGTTACCTCCATTATACCAGCAAGTGTTTCTTTTCTACTTTTTGGAATAGCTCTTTTATTTTCTTTTTTAGTGCCGTAACAACCTATTGTTGCACCGCCTGCATAAAATACTACCTGCTTGCTGAGCAATATGACCGTTTTTAAGTAATTGTTTATCGATGTGATAATGCTTGAGATATTTTATTATGTTCATTAAGTCCTTCTCTATCTTTACCGCTAGCACACATTGTTAATATTTCTTCCTGAGGTAAATTTATTAAACTAGTGGTTTTATTTTCTTGTTTATTTTGTCTTATTTTTTCTGTTAAATTACTTAAGGCATCTGATATATTTAGATTAATATTTTCTTTATCAAAAGATATAAAAGGAAGTTTTGTCTCGAAAGATACTCTAAAAGGAATATCTGCTTGCTCAATATTTTCTCTTAATGTTACAGCTTTTTTTAATATTTCTTTTTCCTGATCCTTTAAATTTGCATTGTTAATTATTTCTACTGCATTTCCTTTAGGTTTATTTATCCTAAAAAAACGTTCAAATTTGCTTCTAGATTTAATATGTGTTTTAATTTATCAATTCCTTTTTCAGTTGGTAAATTTTCTGCTATTTTGTTTAAAGTATCACTACTCCTGAAAAATTATTTGTTACTCCTATAAGCCTAAATAAATTAAGAGGAGTATTAGTATTTTTCCCACCGACATTTTCCATAGATTTTTTTGTCTGATCAACAATTGTGGGATCATTGCCAGCTCCTATAGGACCTGAGTTTAATGTATTGGTATGAATAGTAACGCCGTCTTCAAGCCATTCTTGGGCTTGGCGTGCATTTAAGTCGGTAATTTTTTGTCTAGAATCTATATCATTTGAAATCGAGGCTAATGTACCTGCATGTTTAGATATAAGCAGTGTTTCAAAATTTTTACCGTCTTTGTCGGTTATTGCCCCAATTTTCTCAAAGGCATTTTTCATGCCAACAATTTGTCGTAACTGGGTTGGGATAACATGCCTACCGTTTTGAATTGTATCAGCGTACTGATCAACAAGCTTCCTCTCCCATTCAGGCATTACATTATACCAGTTTTTACCTTCTCTATTTTGATATTCTTGCTTTTGTTCTTTTGTCAAGCCTTTAAAAGCTACTTCCGCTTCGACTACAATATGCTCTTTTCCCTCATCATTGGTGACTTTTGACAAAGTTACTATATTACAATGCTCATCATTGAAATTTTGAAAATCTTTAGCAACATTTAATTTTTTATGAGCATTTTTAATACCGTTTGTTCCTAGCAATTCAGCAACATTGTCAATCTCAGTTTGCATATTTTTTGAGATATTTTCTTGTGATTTTTCCATATTCAAAGCATTAAAACTATTAATAAATTTTACTGCTTCTTTATTTAATTTCAGTGCAAGCTCAGGTTTATTTTCGGTCTTTGCTATGTCTATCGCACCTCTGATAGCGTTTAAATATTGCATTTCAAAAGCTTCAGTGCCTAAAACAATTTTTTCATTAGGATTGTTGCGACCGTCACGTATTAATATTGAAGTTTCGCCATTTTTTCCTTCAATTTTAGTAAGCTTTATACCGGTTTTCTCATGACGTAAAATTTCTAAACCCTGTAATGCCTCGGTAAAGCTGCCTTTTTCAACAGCTTCTTCAATTTTAGCTCTATTTGTTTCTAAAGGAACGCCTACTCCGGATGTAGTTAAAAATTCTTTTGTATGATTTAATAAAAACGCCTTATCGTTATCAAATTGTTTTTTTAATGATGAAAGCATTATAAAATTCTATATGTAGTTGTTCCTCTCTTGTTATTTTAATTAAAAATTATTATATAAAAATAGTCTAGTTAAAAATATTTAACTTTATTAATTAAAATATGTTATTTATATGAATATTGATAAATTTACTGCACATGCTAAATCAGTGATAGCTAGTAGCCAATCGATTGCTGCTAAAAACGATCATCAGCAAATATTACCTTTGCATTTATTATCTAGTCTTTTAAGTGAAGAAACAGGTATAATTCAAACCCTTATTAATAATACCGGAGGTAATATAAACTTATTAAAAGATCAAGTTCAGCTAGAACTAAATAAAATTCCAAAAGTTCAGGTTGAGGGAGGGGGACAAGTTTATTCTTCTGCTGAAGCTCT
The DNA here is from genome assembly GCA_000012145.1 of Rickettsia felis URRWXCal2. Lineage (GTDB taxonomy): Bacteria > Pseudomonadota > Alphaproteobacteria > Rickettsiales > Rickettsiaceae > Rickettsia > Rickettsia felis. Next base: position 167,587 of record CP000053.1, on the reverse strand, counting down.
TAAAGTTTTAGAAAAAGCTAGTAGCATTGCTAAAGACAGTGGGGATAGCTTTGTAACCATAGAGCGTATATTTGAAGCATTAACTTATGGTAATACTATAGCCGGTAAAATTTTAACGAATAATGGAATTAATAGTAAAAAATTAGCAGCAGCTATTTTACAGTTTCGTAAAGGCAAAAAAGCAGATACCGAATCGGCAGAAAATAGTTACGATGCTCTAAAGAAATACGGCAGAGACGTAACAGAGCTTGCCGAAAGCGGTAAGCTTGACCCGATAATCGGACGTGATGAAGAAATAAGAAGAACCGTGCAGGTACTATCACGACGCATGAAAAACAATCCTGTGTTGATCGGTGAACCAGGAGTCGGTAAAACTGCTATAATAGAGGGGCTTGCACAACGTATATTTAGTAAGGACGTACCTGAGTCACTTATGAACTGCCGTATTATTGAGCTTGATATGGGAGCTTTAATAGCAGGTGCTAAATATCGAGGTGAATTTGAAGAACGTCTTAAAGCAGTACTTGGTGAAATCAAAGAATCAAGCGGTGAAATTATCTTATTTATTGATGAGTTGCATCTATTAGTCGGTACGGGAAAAACCGATGGTGCTATGGATGCCTCGAATTTACTAAAACCGATGCTTGCTCGTGGTGAGCTGCACTGCATCGGAGCTACTACTCTAGATGAATATCGTAAATATATCGAGAAAGATGCAGCACTTGCTCGCCGTTTCCAACCTGTTTACGTGAGTGAGCCGACTGCCTCGGATACTATATCAATACTTAGAGGAATTAAAGAAAAATACGAGCTGCATCATGCCGTGCGAATTTCCGATAGTGCAATAGTTGCAGCAGCGACGTTATCAAACCGTTATATTACCGATCGTTATTTACCTGATAAAGCTATTGATTTGATTGATGAAGCTTGTAGCCGTATGAAAATAGAATTGTCAAGTAAGCCTGAAGAGCTTGACGAGCTAGATCGCCGTATTATTCAGATAAAAATTGAGCTTGCAGCACTTAAAAAAGAAAATGACGAGCATTCTAAAAAGAAAATTACCCATTTAACCGAGGAACTCGAAAAGTTAGAATCTAAATCATATGATATGAAAGCTAAATGGCAAGCAGAAAAGTCTAAACTACAGCAAGCCCAAAAACTTAAAGAAGAGTTAGAACGAGCAAGAATCGATCTAGAGCGTGCCGAGCGTGACGCTAATCTCGCTAAAGCTAGTGAGCTAAAATACGGAATTATACCTGAGATTATGAAAAAGATTCAGGAAGCCGAAAGTATGGATAATAAAGGGCTATTAAAAGAAATTGTATCGGAAAGTGATATAGCAAGTATTATCTCTCGTATTACTGGTATTCCGATTGATACTATGCTATCAAGTGAACGTGAGCGTTTGCTTGTGATGGAGCAGAAATTACGTGAATCGGTCATAGGACAAGATGAAGCAATTAAAGGGGTCAGTGATGCAGTTAGAAGATCACGTGCAGGTATTCAGGATATTAACCGCCCGCTTGGTTCCTTCTTATTCTTAGGACCTACAGGAGTAGGTAAAACCGAGCTTACCAAAGCCTTAGCTAGTTTTCTTTTTGATGATCGTAATGCAATACTTCGTATAGATATGTCGGAATATATGGAGAAGCATGCTATTTCTCGTTTGATAGGAGCTCCTCCTGGCTATATAGGATATGATCAAGGTGGGGTGTTAACGGAAGCAGTAAGACGCCGCCCTTATCAGGTAATATTATTTGATGAAGTTGAAAAAGCCCATCCCGACATATTTAATATTATGCTGCAAATACTTGATGAGGGAAGATTAACCGATAGTCAGGGTATCACAGTTGATTTTTAAAATACTATTATAGTTTTAACTTCTAATTTAGGTGCTGAGATACTCGTTAATCAGAAAGAGGATGAAGATACATATAAAGTAAAAGATGAGGTTATGGAATATGTTAAAGCAGTATTTAAGCCAGAGTTTTTAAATAGGTTAGACGAAATTATATTATTCCATCGCCTAAATCGTAATAATATTCATGATATAGTTAAGATACAGCTTGAAAGCTTAAAGAAAATTTTACTAGCACAAAATATTCTTCTTGAATTTGATGAATCTGCTTTAAATTATTTAGCCGAAAAAGGCTATGACCCAAGCTTTGGAGCAAGACCCTTAAAACGCCTTATCCAGAGGGAAATACAAAATAACTTAGCCAAAATGATTTTAGCAGGCGAAATAAGTAGCGGCAATACCGTGAAAATAGCTAGAGAAAAGGAAGAGCTAAGGATAAAGATAATTGATTAAGCTCTGCGTACGAAAACTAAATTATTGCATAACTTATAATTTTCATTAATTTTTTCTTGAGCCTAGTCTATTACTTTGTTATAACCACCTTTCTAACTTTGATAAATAAGTAAGTTAGATACAATAAAAATCTAATGAACGGAGGTGTGAAGCATTGTGTATAATGACGATGAAATAGATTACGAAACAGCAGAAGAGATATTGAAAGAAATCTACTCCTTAAATGAACTGGAAGAATTAAAAAAACAAGATGGAGTAGAACTTGAAGAATATGTCGATGCTTACAATGAAGCAGAATTAGATGATAATAACAGTATAACTTTTAGAGAATTTTTTGCATTGAAAGATTTCAAAGAAACCGGCTATATGAGGTTGTATGATAAAACAAAAGAATCCTATGAAATGCAACGTGCTTTAATAATACTAACTAATGATCAATACCAAATGAGTCAAGGACAAGTTGAAAATCTTACTATTTGGCGTGGAGAAACAAGAGAGAAATCAGAGGTGGGTATATTTAACATAGGAAATGAATATTCTACAGAGCGGTTTATGTTTACAACTTCTGAGCAGAGTATTATTAATAATCATATGTCAGATGAATTAAAACCGCATCAAATTAATATTAAATATGAAATTGAAATGAATTCCCCTCTAGTAGGTACTGATATTTCTTCTATATTAAACGATGGAGAAAAGGAAATAGTAGTATTGCCAAATACTAAATTTGAAATAACTAATGTTAAGCACGAGGATGATCATACTCTATGTATTAGTATGAAAAACAAGCCAATCATATATGATACATGGAAAAGTAATTTTGATCTATGGCTTTCTAACATAGAGCAATTAGTATCCACAAATACCGATATAAGTGTGGAAACTTATACATTAGGATCCGATGCTTTACAAATTGATATCATAACTTGATATAAAAAAGAAATATTACTTACCGAATTATGGATAAAGATTTATCCATAATTCGGGTCAATTTAGAGTTAATAACATTCAATTTCAGCTAATGTTATACTTTCAGTACCTGATAATTTATAACAATCATTACTAGTAGAGTTAGGAATTTGTAAGTCAAATAATAGTGTTTTTTCCTCTTTATACGGATCAACTAAGTAAGAATTTGTAATATCTGTAACTATTGGCGATAAGTAAGTTGTTGTTTCAATAAGCTTATCAATAGCATTCTGTCCGTCTTTTAATATTTTATCGACTAGTTTTTTATCTTTATAAAAACTATTTACGGCACCTATTAAGGTTGTTGATATCTCATATATAATAACGCCGTTTTTAATTATATTGGTTATATTAGAGTCTAATTTTGCTGTTTTAGAAAAAATTAAAGAAATGACGGTAGGATATTTATTAAATACATTAGGTAGTTCTAAAAAATTATTTACGGCTGAATAGGCAGAATTGGTTGCTTCTGAAAAACAATTAAATGCTTTATATATGTTTTCATAATTGTTATTGCTCATAAACTTACCTCTTTTTTATATAGATAATTACCATGAAACATGGTAATTACATATCATACTACTATATTAAGAAGTGTCAATATTAAAATTTATTTACTGATATCCTCTAAACTCCATCTAGCTTTTGGACAGAAATTCAAAGGAGTAAATAGCTTATTATTGTAACGCTCAAGTCCTGCATATGCAATCATTGCAGCATTATCGGTACATAAACGGATAGGCGGATAAATAAGCTGATAACCATATGTTTTAGCACAATTACTTAATATTTCTTGTAAATATTTATTGGCAGCAACACCGCCGGCAATAACTATAGCGTCATTTAAAAAGCTTGATCCAAGCGAATTTTGCGGGTAGAGCCTGTGCTCACGTACTTTTGTATGCTCCGCAGGCTCTTCCTTAAATTCATCTTGTCTAAAGCTTTTTAAATTTAGCTGTGTAGTATAATCTATATTCTCGTAATAATCATTTACAACTCGTTCATATGCTATAATAGCATCCTGCACCTTACTACTTAGAATTTCTCCTATGGTGAACTGAAAACTTGCCGCTATATCATTAATTACAGCGTCATTAAGTTCCTTTAAACTCATTATTAAAGTACGTACGGCAGTTTTAAGCCCTGAAAAGGACATATTGCAATTACCGCTGTTAATTATAGGTTTTGGAAATTTATATTTATGAGGATCGCCAAGTTTTGCTCTTTTCTCAATTTCAGGTCCTCCAGGAAAGGCTAAGTTTAGCATTTTTGCTACTTTGTCAAAGGCTTCGCCTATGGCATCATCTATAGTAGACCCTAGGATTTTATATTTTCCAAGCCCTAGGACCGCTACAAATTGGCAATGTCCCCCCGAAGCTAACAAGAGTAAATAAGGATAAGGGATATTATCGGTTAATCTTGCGGTTAAGGCATGACCTTCTAAATGATTAATTGCAATAAATGGTTTTTTAAAAGCACTGCTTAGCGACCTTGCAAACATTGAGCCGACTATAACACCGCCGATTAAGCCTGGACCGGAAGTTGCGGCAATTGCACTAATTTCCGTTAATTTAGTGTTGCTCTCTTTTAAAACATTTTTTAATGCTTTATCTAGATTCGATAAGTGAGAACGTGCAGCAATTTCAGGTACGACCCCTCCAAAAACTGCATGTTCTGTATTTTGTGAAATAATTATATTAGATAGGATTTCTCGATTTTCGGTGATTATAGAAACAGCTGTATCGTCACAGCTTGATTCTATACCTAAAATTTTTATCATTCAAATTGAAACCGGTATTGGCTAAAAAAGTAGTGTTACCCGCGTGGATACCAAATCGTCATTGTTGCGTAGACCGTTTCCATCATTGCGAGGAGTTGCGTTAGCAACGACGTGGCAACCTCAGGATATTTAACGAGATTGCCATGCAGTCTACGACTGCTCGCAATGACGATATTTATCTTTATTTAATAATGCTTAATTAGATACCTTTAAGGTATTTAATTGATTATACAGCTTATAAATAGATTGTTCGGCATCAATAATTTTTTTATTAACTATTTTTAGTAATTTTTCCGAAGGTTTTTCTGTTATTTGCGTTGCAGAACTTACTTGCTCTGCTAAATTTTTAAGTGATTCTTGTATTTCTACAAAAGATTTCTTAAATTGTTCTTTAATAGTAATAGATGATTCTTCAAGCTCTTTAATTTTTAAGCATAGATTTTCTAATAAATGATCTATTTTAGTTTGCATTAAAGTCAATTTTTGCTTTTGTTTTTCACTAAGATAGCTTAAAGTTTCTTGCATTTTTGCCTGTATACGTACTTTTGTAGTACGTTCAAGTTCTGAAGCTAAACCTATTTTACTCATTAAAAATATTATCCATTTGTGAACGTCAAAATGATACCATTTTGCACCGTTACGATAATCTGAAGGAAAAGCATGATGGTAATTATGCCAATTTTCACCTAGTAAAAATAGAGTCATCCACCAAATATCTCCAGCGGTACCTTTGTAATATTGTTTACTACCGGCAAAGTGGCATAAAGAATTAACACAGAAGGTTGCTTGCTGCTGTAGGAATCTACCGAGCCCCATAAATAAAAATCCTGCATATGCCGATAATATAGTACCGCCGACTAAGTAACCGATAAATAAAGGCACGACAATATTCATAAAAGCTGCTATTTGCCAATAATATTTTAGCTGCCATTTTAATAAATTGTTTTTCCCGTGCTTAGCCCAAGTAATGCGATCAATAGACTTATAGCTACCGCTTCCAACTAGCATCCATCCTATATGAGACCACATAAAGCCTAAAAATTTATTGTCAAATTTTAAAGGAGTATGCGGATCTTGGTCTTGATCCGTATATCTATGATGTTTATAATGATTCGATGCCCAAGATAAAGCCGGTCCTTGTAATGTTCCTGCAGACAGCATAATTAAGACAAACTCGGCATATTTATTTATTTTATAGGCATTATGAGACCATAACCTATGCAAACCAATCCCAACGGTAATATTATTAATATAATAACTAGCAATTATAAAAATAGCTTCAGTTAGTCCTATCCCATAATCAAACGAATATTTAACTACAAGAGATATAATAAAAATAGGATAAAATATTAAAGCAAATAAAGCAGGCTTATTTAGTTTACTTAACATAAAATTTACAGTTTTTAGTTATAAAATATATAAATTGGCAACGAATAAAATCTTATTATATTATAGTATACATAAATATAATTAATAGATATTAACATACTTAATGCATAAATACAAAGAAAATTTTGACAACAAAATTCTAGTCGCTATCTTTATTTAAACAATAACCGATAAAACGAACTGTTTTAATAATTAAATTGTCTTTCCCTAAGGCCTCTCTAATTCTATTTATATGAACATCTATAAGACGTTCATTAAAGGTCTCTTCACTTTCCCATATAATATTTTATTATTTCTTGACGCGAAAATACTTCATTTGGAAACTGAAAAAAAAGTCGCAAAATTTTAAACTCAGTAGGACCTAGGCGAATATTCAGTCCGTCTTTGTATACTTTTTCAGTATTTAAATCAATATTTATATTCTTAAATTTAATAATATTATCTTATAAAACTGACTTAGAACGTCTCAATAAGCTCTTTAAAGTACTACTATTTGCTCAGATAAAAAGGGCTTATAAAAAAATAGTACGTTATCGTCTATTTCTGTTAAATTTAATTGCTTGTTTGGTAAAAAAAATATTATAGGCGTTTTAGAAAATTTATTAATTTTTCTAACGTTATTTATTGTTATTAAAGGATTTTCTTGTAATTCTGCACTAATAATTATGATAGCAAGCGGCTGACTAAAGAAATAAGTTAATGCTTTTTCTAGAGTTGAAGCCCTAATTATATCAAATCCTGCTCTCTCTATATCATTACTTAAAGAAATATTAACACTTTTTTTATTTTTTTCTTCTATAATTAAAACTTCAGGTAATAGCTTATCAAACACTGAATTAATCTCCATTAATATTTAGTAAATAATTAAAAACTTTTGTAATAATTTTCTGATTTATTAGGGTTTATAGCAAACTTTTTATAAAAAGAAACAAAGAAATAATAATTTTTTAAAGATAATACTTGAATTTAATAGTTTTAGTTGCTATAAATAGCTTTATTTTAAAGTTTGTTTGTTGGAGATTTTTATATCATGAGCTTTTATGAATCAGTTTTTATTATACGCCAAGACGTATCATTAAACGATATAGATAAAATCGTTGATGATTTTGCTAAAATTATTAAAGATAATAATGGCACTATCGTAAAAAAAGAATATTGGGGGTTAAGAACTTTAGCTTACAAAATCGGTAATAACAAAAAAGGACATTATTATTTTTTAGGTCTAGATATTACTGGTAATGTAAAAGAAGAGCTAGAAAGAAAAATGAAGCTTAACGAAAATATCATTAGATTTCTTACAATTAAAGCAGATTCAATTAGTAGTGAACCTTCACAGATATTAAAAAATCAGAGTACAGAGAATACTCCGGTAATTGATGTAACGATTAATAATTAAATTTGTAAGAATTAAGGTTAAAGAATGTTAAAAAGTAATAATGCTAGTGAAACAGCTACTCGCAAGGTAGGAGATAAAACTGCTAAAAAAGTGTTTTTTAGAAGACGTAAAGGATGCCCTCTTTCTGTGCCTAATGCACCTGTTATTGATTATAAAAATCCAGAGCTTTTAATAAAATTTGTCTCTGAGGGCGGTAGAATGCTACCAAGCAGGATCACAAATGTTTGTGCAAAGAAACAAAGAAAGCTAAATAATGCTATTAAAATTGCAAGAATTTTAGCGTTATTACCTTTTGTATTTCAAGCTAAATAAAGGCATAATACATGGAAATTATATTAATAAAACCCGTAAGAAAATTAGGTAAAATTGGCGACATGCTCAAAGTAGCAGACGGATTTGGTCGTAATTATCTTTTACCGCAAAAATTAGCTATTAGAGCTACTGAGCCTAATAAAGAGCTAATAGTGAAACAAAAACACGAATTTGAAGCAAAAGATAAGCAAATAAGAGAAGAAGTAGAAAAAATTAATGCTCTTATTAAAGATCAAAAATTAGTTTTTATCCGTCAAACATCAGATGACGGTAAACTTTTCGGTTCGGTTACTAACAAAGAAATAGCCGATAAATTATCTGAAAATGTATCTTATAATATTGCTCATTCAAATATTATTCTTGATAAACAAATTAAATTTACCGGAATTTATACAGTTGAAATAAGACTCCATGCGGAGCTTAATGCTATAGTTACGGTTATTGTTGCAAGATCAGAATCAGAAGCACAAGATTATTTACGCGAACAAAAGACTGAAACTTCAGAAGATTTAGCTGAGTCAGCATAAATTTTTTCTATCGTCATTGCAAACGAATGAAGTGAGTGCGGCAATCTAGTTAAAAATTCTGATTTACAGAATTTTTTTATTATTTTTTCTGGATTGCCACGTCGCTTCGCTCCTCGCAATGACGATTAGATATTCACGCAACAATGCCTCCTTGCAATAACGGTTCGGTGTCCATACAACAACGTCTCACCTATGCGGGAATAACATAATTTGTATACTACTGAATTAACTACAATATCCTTAAAAATAACTTTCAACAAAACTAATATTTTTCAACCATGCTATATGAAAAATTTGAGTATAATATCAATAATCTAATAGGTAATTTTGGTTTATCTAAAATAGCGGCTGCAGTCTCCGGTGGGAGCGATTCGGTAGCACTTCTTTATCTCGCTAATATTTGGGCAGAAAAAAATAATATAGAATTATCTGTTATATCGGTTGATCATAACTTACGGGAACAGTCGAAGCAAGAGACCCATTATATCCAAAATATCAGTAATAGTCTAAATCGCAAGCATTATAGTTTATCTTTTGATCATCAAAATAATTTTTCCAATTTACAAGAAAGAGCAAGAGAAGGACGCTATGATTTGATGACAAATCTATGTCTAGAACTCGATATATTAGTACTTTTAACTGCTCACCATGAAGATGATTACGTAGAAAATTTTTGTTTAAGATTAGAACGTAATAGCGGTATATTTGGACTTAGTAGCAGTAATATTAATTGGTATAATAATATACAAATAATTAGACCGCTATATAATATTCCAAAAAGTGAATTAGTAGAGTATTTAGTCAGTCATAATATAAAGTGGTTTGAAGATGAGTCAAATTCATCTGATAAATATAGACGAAATATTATTAGGCAAAAATTAGCTAAAGGCGAAGATTATATTAAAGCCGATATAATCTTACAACAGCTTAAAATTAATGATTTACTGGATAATAAATTTAAACCGGAGTTAATATCAGCAATAGCCGAAGCAGTCAAAATTTTTGAATATGGCTTTGCTTTTCTTGATTTAGTTAAATTTGATAAGTTTTCAAATGAGGTGAAAGTACAAATAATTAATTTTTTACTGATAATAATTAGCGGACAATTTAGAGCAGCTCGTTTTTATTCGGTAGAACCTATTTTGAAATTAATTACTCAAGACGTAAACTTTAAGAATACCCTTCATGGCTGTGTAATTAATCGTATACAAAACGAGTTGCTTATATACAGAGAATTCGGCAAAAAATTACCTGAAAGCAAAATATTACTAGATAAATCCGTTATTTGGGATAATAGATTTCGCATCACAAGAAATCAAGAAACTCCAAATTGTTTTGTAACTCATCTATCGTTAGAAGATTATAAAATGATAAAGAAACAATTAGATCTAGAACCTTTGAAAAATCTATCCTGCAAAAACCACAATGCAATTATATTTACCTTACCTATCATTAAAATACTTGAAAAAGTTATAGCAATACCACATATATCATATTATGATAACGACATGTGGAACTTTGAAGTATCTTTTGCTCCAAATTTTGTATCTCGTTTCACCCATTTTTGCTAACACCGGTATTTAGCTTTGTTGCATGGATACCAAATCGTCATTGCGAGCAGCCGTAGGCTGTGTGCGGCAATCCATAAAAAATTAAAAAAATGCTATAAATTAGCGTTTTTTACTGGATTGCTTCATCAAAACTTGCAATTTTTTCTCGTAATGATGAAAAAAAACGATCCATGCAACAACGCCTCTAATACCGATAAAAATTTTTATTAGGTTTTATATCGATGAATAATCAAGGTAGAAGTATTTTAACTTGGGCAGCACTTTTTGTTTTTGTAATATTACTTTTTAATGTTTTCCAATCTGACGGTTTACTTGGCGGAAGAAATAATATAACTTTCTCGGATTTTTTAACACGAGTTGATGAAAAGACCGTTAATTCGGTAAAAATTCAAGGTAGAGTAATTGAAGGCACTTCAAATGATGGCTCTACTTTTAACACTTATGCTCCTGATTATCCTGATTTAGTAAATCGTCTTACTAGTAATGACGTTAATATTGAAGTGGTGCCTCTTGAAACAAGAATGAATACCTTTTTAGGCTTTTTAATTTCATGGTTTCCTATGCTTTTATTGATAGGTGTTTGGGTTTTTTTCATGCGTCAAATGCATGGAGGCGGGAAAGCCATGGGGTTTGGAAAATCGAAAGCTAGGTTGCTATCAGATAAAGGACCAAAAATTACCTTTAAAGATGTAGCAGGTATCGATGAAGCAAAAGAAGAATTAACTGAAATAGTAGATTTCTTAAGAGATCCAAGCAAGTTCCAAAAGCTTGGGGGTAAAATACCGAAAGGCTGCTTACTTATAGGGCCTCCTGGAACAGGAAAGACCCTTCTTGCTAAAGCAATTGCAGGTGAGGCTAATGTTCCGTTTTTTAGCATATCAGGCTCTGATTTTGTTGAAATGTTTGTGGGTGTCGGTGCAAGCCGTGTGCGTGACATGTTTGAACAGGGTAAACGTAATGCTCCTTGTATTATCTTTATCGATGAAATTGATGCGGTAGGTCGCCATAGAGGTATCGGTATGGGCGGTGGTAACGATGAACGTGAGCAAACCTTAAACCAAATGTTAGTTGAAATGGACGGCTTTGAAGCAAATGAAGGGGTCGTGATTATTGCAGCTACAAACCGCCCTGATGTTCTTGACCGTGCATTGCTACGTCCCGGTAGGTTTGATCGTCAAATTGCCGTTGCAAACCCTGATATAAACGGTCGTGAACAAATTCTAAAAGTACATTTAAAGAAAATTAAATATAATAGTACGGTACTAGCACGAATTATTGCTCGTGGTACCCCGGGCTTTTCCGGTGCTGAACTTGCTAACTTAGTTAATGAAGCTGCTCTTATCGCTGCAAGGCTTGGTAAGAAAGAAGTAGATATGCACGACATGGAAGAGGCAAAAGATAAGGTGCTGATGGGAGTTGCACGTCGTTCTATTGCAATGTCGGAGAAAGAAAAAAGATTAACTGCGTATCATGAAGGAGGACATGCGTTAGTCGGGCTTTATTGTCCTGCAGCATCGCCTCTTCATAAGGCTACGATTATACCGCGTGGTAATGCTCTTGGAATGGTACAAAGACTTCCTGAAACTGATGAATATTCTCAGAATCGTGAACAAATGGAATCATCTATAGCAGTTTATATGGCAGGAAGAGTAGCGGAGGAAATTATTTTCGGTAGAAATAAAGTTACCTCAGGAGCTTCATCGGATATAAAAGGTGCAACTAATATTGCAAGAGCAATGGTTACAAAAGCAGGTTTAAGTGATTTAATAGGACCGATATTCCATGGTTCAAGCAGCGATGATATGTATGGTAGACAACCGAGTAATGAAACCTCGGAAGCTACTGCAGAGTTAATCGATGCCGAAGTTAAAAAAATTATTACGCAAGGATATGAATTTGCAAAAGATATTTTAACAAAACATATAGATCAACTTCATACACTGGCTAATGCTTTGATTGAATATGAGACATTATCCGGTCAGCAAATTAAAAATTTACTTAGCGGTAGAGCTTTAGATTCAGAAGAGGAAAACAAATTTCCTTTTAATGATTCACCTACTATAAAAATAGATAAAGAAAAATCACCTGAAAAAGCAAAAAAGGCTAAAAAAGAGAGTACTAATATATAGTTTAATTTGTTAAATAACTTACTTTATGTATAAGTTTATAGATTTATTTTGCGGTATCGGGGGCTTTAGAAAAGCCTTGGAAGCAAAGGGGCTTGAATGTGTTTTTTCTTCTGATATAGACAAAGACGTACAAGAAGCATATAAAAGAAATTTTGGTGATAAGCCGTATGGTGATATTACTGAAATATCAGAAAACAAAATCCCTAAACATGATATTTTATGTGCCGGTTTTCCTTGCCAATCTTTTAGCATTTCAGGTAAGAGGCTTGGTATAGATGATATTAACGGTAGGCTCTTTTATGAAATAATCAGAATATCACAAACCATATATATTATTACTTGAGAATGTTAAAAATATTCTGAATATTGATAATGGCAGTGTAATTGAAACTATAGATCAAAAATTAGATGAGATTGGCTATAAAGTATATAGAAATGTGTTAAATGCTTCATTATTTGGAGTACCGCAAGCAAGAGAAAGAGTTTATTTTGTTTGTTTACGAAAAGATTTTAGCAGTGAATATATACTCAAATACGTAAAGCCGAAAGAATCTTATGAAAGGATTTTTCTTGGTGATATTTTAGAAAAGGAAGTTGATAAAAGTTTATATATTAATAGAGATGATATTGTTTTAGATAAAACACCGGTTGAAAAGCAATTAAAGCCAATTAGGATTGGTCAAGTTAATAAAGGCGGTCAAGGTGAAAGGATTTACAGCCCTTTCGGTCATTCAATAACTTTATCGGCTTTTGGTGGCGGTGTCGGTGCTAGAACCGGTCTTTATTATATAAATGATAAGATAAGAAGATTATCAATCAATGAATGTAAATATTTAATGGGTTTCCCCCAAGATCATTATGTTGCAGATGGATTAAAGGGTTATAGGCAATTAGGCAACTCAGTAATTCCACAAATAATAGCAAATATATATGACTCAATAATAGCAGTTTAATGGATAATGGAATATACTCGATGAACTTCAAAAATTGACTATGTTGTTCTACAAGTACTGCGGTACTCACGTATTAAATATACGCTGCGTTCCTCGTCTTGTGAACTCCTTGCTCTTTTTGAAGTTGATCTTCGTATATGGATTGCTAACTATAAATATCATCATTGTGAGTATCTACGCTGGCAATACCTTGTGAGTAACTGTAAGTAACATGATAACCTAGAAGCATTAATGCTATACACATAACAGGTATGAAAGATTGTGAATTAGCTAATTATTTTGTATAGTCCTAAAAATAAATTTTAAGAGAGTACTTAAATGGCAGAGCTAAGATTACCGCCAAATTCAGTAGTAAAAAAAGGAAAAGAGCATAAAGAACAAGAGGAAATGCTTAAACCTAGAAAGGTAAAAATTTATAGGTATGACCCTGATCTTGATGAGAATCCTACTATCGATAGTTTTGAGATAGATTTAAGCAAAACCGGACCGATGGTTTTAGATGCTTTAATTAAAATCAAAAACGAAATCGATTCGACTCTAACGTTCAGGCGTTCTTGTCGAGAGGGAATTTGCGGTAGTTGTTCGATGAATATTGACGGCACAAATACTTTAGCTTGCATAAAACCGATAGAAGAGATATCAGGCGATATCAAAATCTATCCACTTCCTCATATGAAAGTAGTGAAAGATTTAGTACCTGATATGTCGCATTTTTATGCACAATACGAATCTATAGAACCTTGGCTCAAAACCGATAGTCCTACCCCTTCAAACTCTGAAAGGTTACAGTCGATTAAAGGCCGAGAAAAGCTTGACGGTTTATATGAGTGTATATTATGTGCTTGCTGTTCTACTTCCTGTCCTAGCTATTGGTGGAACGGTGATAAATATTTGGGTCCTGCGATTTTATTGCAGGCTTATCGATGGATTGCCGATTCAAGGGATGATCATACCGGCGAACGTCTTGAAGATTTAGAAGATCCGTCCAAGCTTTATCGTTGCCATACGATTATGAACTGCACTAAAACCTGCCCGAAAGGCTTAAATCCTGCTAAAGCTATCGGTAAAATAAAAAGTTTAATTGCAGAACGCCATGGCGTATGATTCTTAATTAATTATTTTTAAAATGATAAAATAATGAAAAAAACAATTATTTTCTGTTGGCTATTTCTTAGTTCGATATCTTATGCTTTTGCTGTTGATTGTAATAATGCCATGACACAAGGTGACATGAATTATTGTGCCGGCGAAGAATATAAGAAAGTTGATAAGAAACTAAATCAAATATATAAAGAAATATTAAAGCATATTTCAGACGAACAAGAAAAAGTTAATTTACTTAAAAAATCCCAAAATTTATGGATTAAGTACCGAGATGCTGATTGTGAATTTCGGAGTTCTGGGGTTTATGGCGGTTCCGTATATCCAATGATACTGCTTATGTGTCTTACAGAAAAAACCGAAGAGCGTATAAAAGAATTTGAAGCCATGTTGAAATGTGAAGAAGGCGACTCAAGTTGTCCCTTTATAATCAAAACTCAAAACCTAGATTAATTCATTATTTGTAGAACTTTAAATAATTTTCCCATTTGTTTTGAAGATATTAGTCTTTCTACTTGTTTTTCTATTATCCCTGCTTGCTCAGACATCTTCTCAAACTCTACTTCTAGAGGTAATTTAGACGTCGAGCCTAGACTCGTATCCTCACGTACTAGTGTGTACGCTGCGGTGGCAAGCGTTTCCGTGTCTCCTTTAAATTCCTCTCTATAAGCGAATTTGAAAAGATGTCTATTATTAAGTTTGTCTTGCAATGTTTGCTTGCGTAATAAGATTCCGTTTTCTATTAAAAAATCTCGTTGCGATATTGTATCTATTACATTTATTTTACTATTTTTAGCTACTGTTTTTAATGTATAAAAATCCACATGTGCCGATAAATCAGCTTCTCCAAGATTTTCAAGGATGGGGCAATATTTATGGTTTTTAACCGCTTGTAATGTTGGATTATACTGATATCTAGTTCTGTTACCCGGAGCTAGATCATAGCCGTAATCTATTATTAAGCAGCTGCCGCTTAGTTTTTTTAGATGCTGTGCTATAAATTTTATAATTTCTATTGAGGTATAAGATTCTTCAAGTACTGCTCCGTCTTTTGCTTCAATATGAGTACGCAGCAAATATTCTTGTAATTGCTTATTAACGCTTATTTTATCGTATTTAATTCTGCCGTCTACCGGTTGTACTACAAATATTCTTTCATACCATAATTCCTTGACTTTAATATATTGCTTTATCGGCATAGCATCAAAGAATTCATTAGCTATTATTATAGTAGGTTTTTTGGGAATATCTTCTACAAATGATCGATGGCTAATCGGTAAATTAATATCTTGTAAATTAGCCTTTTGATGAGCAATAAAATTTTGATTAATTTCTATTAGTTCAATTGATAAAGCTTTGTAAAATTCCGGTACTAATTTTGCAGTGCGTAGTAAATCACGCATTAATAGACCTCGACCGGGACCAAGCTCAACCAAACTAAGACTTTTTGGGCAACCGATTCTTTGCCACTCCTTGATACACCATAAACCGATAATTTCACCGAATAGCTGCGAAATTTCAGGAGCTGTAACAAAGTCACCTTCGCTAGCCAACGATTTTACTTGCTTATAATAGGAAGTAGGATTTGATTGTAATACTTCCTGCATGAGAACATCGCAAGTAATATAGCCGTTTTGTTCAATTGATTGTCTTATTTTGGATTCGATTGACATATTAAATAACTTCCTAAAAGTAACATAGGTACAGATAAGATTTGTCCCATAGTTAAGCTATCTAAAATAAACCCGATTTGTATGTCTGGTTCTCTAAATATTTCAATAGCGATTCGGAAAAGAGCGTAAAATATTAAAAATATTCCTGAGTTTAAACCGTACTTTTTAAGAGTTTTGTGCTTAAATGTTGCATACGCTAAGATACAAAATAATACTAAACCTTCAAAAAAAGCTTCATATAATTGACTAGGATGTCTTGGCATCAAATCACTATTAGGAAAAATCATACCAAAAGAAGAATTTGTAATACGTCCGTATAGTTCGCCGTTAATAAAATTAGCGATTCTACCTAAAAATAATCCGATAGGTACTACAGGGGCTATTATATCTGTGAGACTTAAAAAATTAATTTTATATTTTCGACAAAACAAATAAGCAGCAATAATCACCCCTAAAGCTCCGCCATGGAAAGACATACCGCCTTCATAAGTTTTTAAGATATCTATTGGATTTGAAAAATATCTAGAAGGGTTATATAATAAAACAAATCCTAGTCTGCCTCCGACTATTATGCCTATAACGGCATAAGTAATGAAATCTTCTAGATTTTTTTTAGTAATTTGAGGCTTAAATTTTTCTATAATTTTGTTTGCATAGAACCAACCTAGCAAAATTCCTACTACATATGAAAGAGAATACCAAGAGACAGCAAGTGGACCTATAGAGAAAATAATTGGATTGATATTAGGAAATGTCATAATAAGTTATTTAATTCATTTAACGTCTGAGTTACGGAAAATTACGTAAGTAATTGTACGTACGCAATCCGGTTTTTTATTATTTTTATGGATTGCCACAGCCACTTCGTGGCTTCGCAATGACAGTATCTATATTTGGTTAGCAATACCAAGTTCTTTTGAGTTAAAATTATTGATAAAAATAAAATTCTTAGTAATAATAAAAAAGATTTATATTTATAATAATAATGATAGGTAAAATATGCAATATTTAATGGATCTATATCATACCTCAAGTACTGAATTGGTATTATTGTTTGTTATGTTAGTATCTCTTATACCGGTGATATTTCTAATTAAAAGATTAATTTTTATTCCTGTAAAAAATTATTTAACTAGACATCATTATGATGGTTATGAAAGGATACTAAAAAAATATCCTATATTTCGTTATTTATTACACACTTTATTAGCACTTTACTTTATAGGTTGGGGAAATGTTTTTCATCCTACTTCTTTTAAAGCACATGTATTACTAGGAATCAAAGATACTATAGTAATCTTATATACTAGTATATCCGTGACTATGTTATTATTAACGCTTATAGATGCTTTTGCAGATTTGTATAACAATAGGATCAAGGCCGTTACAAAAAATGCACCGCTTAGCTTATATTTTCAAATATTAAAAATTATTGTCACAGTTATTGCAGCAATGGTAACTATTTCATATATATTAAATATTTCGCTTAGTACATTCTTAACAAGTTTAGGTGCGGCAGCAGCTCTTTTAACATTTGTTTTCAAAGATACCGTTTTAGGGTTACTTGCAAGTTTGCAACTAACTACTCAAGAAATTATTAATATTGGAGACTGGGTACGTATAGGCGAAATTGAAGGAACAGTTGAAAAAATTACTATTTCCGTAGTAACAATTAGGAATTTTGACCAATCTATTTCTACAGTTCCTACTTACAGCATTTTAAATTCTAATGTAACTAATTATAGAGGAATTAGTGAATCAGGAGCAAGAAGGGTAAAGAGAGTATTTAATATTAATATGGCAACTATTAACTTCTGTGATGCTACTATTTTAAAAGAACTAAAAAAATCTCCTTATATATCAAAGGATGTAATAGATAAAATAACTCTTGATAAAGAAGAGAAAGATTTAACCAACATTAAACTATTCAAATTATATATTCAGGAATATCTAAAAAATAATCCGGCAGTTTATACTGAAGGATTTACTTTTTTAGTAAGACAGCTTGAACCTACGATTAATGGGTTGCCTATAGAAATATATATCTTTGTTAAAGAAGTGAATTTAGTAGGTTATGAAAATATACAAGATAATATTTCTGAACATTTAATTTCTATACTTCCTGAATTTAAATTAAAAATATTTCAGAATGTAGGAGTGGTATAATATATCTGAAGTTAAATTTGTATCCAAGATGGAAGCCACCCTTCATCTTGGATATTCACTACTTTTGAAAGAAAAGAAGTATATATACTACTTGATTATTTTCTCTAAATGCTTTAAAACTTAAAGCTTTAAAAATATGAAAATTTAAGACCTAGGAATGAATAATAATATAATTAATTTAATAGCCGCTATTATACTGTCTTTAAGTATAATTTTCGGTTGGCAATATTTTGTTGTAAAACCTGAACAAAAAAAACAGCAACAGCAAATAGCAGTGCAGAAAGCAGAAAATTTAAAGAAACAACAGTTAAAAGCTTTAGTAGAACCTGCAACTGATATTGTTGTTCAAGAAGAAAGCGGGGTACAGCGTATTAAAATAGAATCTGAATCACTCACCGGTTCTATTTCACTAAAAGGACTTAGATTTGATGATTTAATATTAAAGAAATATAAGCAAGATTTATCTAACAATAGTCCTGAAGTGAGATTATTTTCACCGGCTAATACAGAAAATGCCTATTTTGCTGAAATTGGTTTAGTTAGTAATTTATCTAGTGTAAAACTCCCCAACAACGATACTATATGGAATAGTGATAGTGAAATATTAAGCCCTGAAAAACCTGTTAATTTATTTTGGGTTAATGAAGATGGAGTTAAATTTTTAGTTACTATTACTGTCGATGAAAACTATTTATTTACTATAGAGCAAACTATCGTTAATAATAGCGATAAAGAGCTTCCAATCCAATCATATGGTTTAATAAATCGTAAATATACCGCAGTGGAAAAAGCGGTAAATATACTGCATCAAGGACCTATAGGTTGTATAGACGAGAATCTTAAAGAATATTCGTATGATGATATTAAAGATAAGAAAAGTGAAAAATTTGCAGCAAGTAAGGTTGACTGGATAGGAATTACCGATAAATATTGGTTATCTTCCTTGATTCCTGATAAATCAAGTAATTACAGCTCGAATTTTAATTATGCTCTTAAGCAAGGGACTGAAAGATACCAGGTAGATTTTATTTCACCGGTACAAATAATAAAGCCCGGCGAAAATTTCTCCATTAAAAGCAGAATTTTTGCAGGAGCAAAAAAAGTAGATTTGCTTGATAAATATGAAAAGCAATATGATATTAAATTATTTGATAGAGCTATTGATTTCGGCTGGTTTTATATAATTACCAAACCAGTTTTCTACGCCATGAATTTTTTCTATGGCTATGTCGGTAATTTCGGTGTTAGTATATTAATTGTTACGGTTATAATTAAGCTATTGATGTTTACTTTAGCCAATAAGTCTTATCGTTCGATGAAAAAAATGAAAAATTTACAGCCGGAAATCGATAGGATAAAAAATTTATACAGTGATGATAAGGCACGTTTAAATCAAGAAATAATGGCTTTATATAAAAAAGAAAAAGTAAATCCGGTAGCGGGTTGTTTGCCTATACTTGTTCAAATTCCGCTATTTTTCTCTATCTATAAAGTATTATATGTAACTATTGAAATGCGGCAAGTGCCGTTTTACGGCTGGATTAAAGACTTATCTGCCCCTGACCCTACTACTATTTTTAATTTATTCGGCTTATTACCGTTTTCACCGCCGTCATTTTTAATGATTGGAGCATGGCCTATTTTAATGGCTATTACTATGTTCTTACAGCAAAAAATGAGTCCTGAACCTGCGGATCCGATGCAAGCTCAAGTAATGAAATTTATGCCGCTAATTTTTTTATTTATGTTTAGTAGTTTTCCTGTGGGACTTTTAATATATTGGTCTTGGAATAATATTCTATCCATAATTCAACAATATTATATTAATAAATTTAATTAATTAATGAGAATAGATAAAAATTTACCTAATTATCTAACTATTGCTCGAATAATGGTAATTCCGGTTATTATACTGGCATTTTATATAAATAATTCACTTGCACGTAAACTCGGAGCATTATTATTTGTTTTAGCTAGTATTACAGATTTTTTTGACGGTTATATTGCAAGAAAATATAATTTAGTTACGAGCTTTGGCAAGATGTTTGATCCTATAGCAGATAAGCTACTAATAGGTTGCGTTATTATAATGCTGCTAAAAAAAGATAATGTAGATGAGATACCTTGTCTATTAATTTTAGCACGAGAATTTTTAGTTAGCGGTCTTCGGGAATTTTTAGCTTTAGTAAAGGTTAGTGTGCCTGTATCGAGACTCGCTAAGGTAAAAACGTTTTTACAAATGTTTGCTTTATCGATATTGATACTAGGCTCGAAAGGTTCAGGAATTATTTATTTAGATATAGTAGGGGAAATAATTTTATGGATTGCCGCTTTTTTAACAATCATTACAGGTTATTCTTATTTTAAAGCATGTAAGAAATATTTTTAAATAGGAGAATTTTATGTGATATATGTAAAATATATAATTTTAGGGTTTATTATGGGGTCTAGTTTAAATCTTTACGCTGCTAACAATGATATAATTGCCAATAAGGAAGTCATAAAGGTAGAAGTAAGTAATGAACATTTAAAAACATTAAATGAAGCTTCTACTCTTTTAATTAGTTGTGTAGATTTTAGATTAATAGACGAAACAGATAAATTAATGAAGCAATTAGGGTTAGACGATGATTTTGATAAAGTATCGCTTCCCGGTGCATCGCTTGCCCTCGTTAACGACAAATATACTTATTGGGGGAAAACAATAGAAGATACGATAGGAATTTTACAGCAGTTACATAATATTAAACAAATTGTGTTTCTTGACCATAGAGATTGTGGAGCTTACAAGATGCTTGTAGGTCAAGAACATTTAGACACACGTGAAAAAGAAACGGCAGCACATGCGGAAATTTTAAATAAAGCACGTAACCTAATCAAAGAAAAATTCCCTCAATTAAAGGTCTATACTTTCTTAATGGGAGTTGACGGCGTAGTAGAGCAGATTTATGAAGATGTAACTCTCAGCTCTGTCATTCCGTGATTTATTCACGGAATCCAGTTAAAAATACTAATAATATTAGTATTTTTTATTATTCTCCTGGATACCGTGGACAAGCCACGGTATGACTAATGAGAAAAATAATTTATTTTGTATCTGTATCCTTATTATCTTTAGAATTAGCAGTATTATTTGGTGAGTCGTCTTCTGTAGGTAGTTTAGAGATGGATAGTTTTTGTTTATATTTTTGCTGCTCTGCTAAAAAATTTTGAGCCTCTTTGGAAAGGCTGTTATATAGTTCACGTTTCTTCTTATTAATATCGACTATTTCTACTCTATATTCTTGTATTTCCTTGCGTACTTCCGGTTTTATAGTACCGGCGTAAGCAGAAAAATCATCTATAATTTTTTGTGTTGTACCGTCGTTGGTTTTTGCTGCATCTTTTTTTGAGCCGTCAGAAGTTGTACTATTGGCAAAGCAGCTTAGACTCAGTAAAATAGCTATTCCAAATATTATTTTTTTTATCATATAAACCTTAAGCCTTATTCTTAATAAGTGGCGTTGTTGCATGGATCGGTTTTCCGTCTGAGCTAAGAAGAATTACGCAGTAATTCGACGAAGCAAGGAAGAAAAAAAATTCTGATTTACAGAATTTTTTTAATTATTTTTCTGGATTGCAACAATGCTTCGCTCCTCGCAATGACGACTGCGGTATCTACGCAAGAACTTCTTAATAAGTAGACCATTTTTAAGTCTAATAGTCAATGAAAAGATATAATAGAAATTATTTGTATTTTATTGTTTGGTGAGTATAAATATACTAATAGTTGGGAATAAATATAAAATTATGAAAAATATACAATATTATAATAATAATGCTCAAGAGTTTTATAACAGAACAATCAATGCAGATTTATCTGATAATTATAAAGAATTTATTAGCTATTTGCCGAATAAAGCTCATATTCTAGATGCCGGTTGCGGAGTTGGTCGTGATACAAAATATTTTTTAAGCCAAAATTATCAAGTTACCGCTTTTGATGGCTCAAGTGAAATGGTTAAACTAGCTTCAAAAGAAACCGGAATAAATGTACTGCACTCAACTTTTCAAGATATCGATTTTAAGGAGTTGTTTGATGGAGTTTGGGCTCAAGCAACTCTTCTTCATGTGCCTTATAATGAAACAAAAGACGTTTATAAAAAAATTCATGCTGCATTAAAGCCGGAAGGAATTTTTTATGCTTCTTACGGATATGGTTCAGATATTATACAACGTGATGCTCGTGATTTTTACAATATGAATGAAGATACAATAAAACCTTATTTTGATGGGCTGTTTGATATAGTTAAAATATGGACGGAAAAGAGTAAGAGATTCTCTCCAAGTAAAGAAGCATTATGGTTAAATTTTATTGTAAAAAAAAGTAAAACAATATGATTAGATTAGTTTATTTATTCGTGATTTTAATAATCAGTTTTAAAATATATGCAAAGGAACATAAAGGCTTAACCTATAATCGTTATGAGCAAGATAAGCATGTTATTCATGTGTTAACTATTGATCCTAAGAATTTTGGGTTAAAATTAGTTAAAGCTCACAATCAGGTTATAGGCAGAGAAACAGTAGACGCATAGCACGCCGCACTAATGCAGTTGCTGCTATTAATGCCGGATTCTTTGAGATTGCAGGTAGCGATGACGGAGACCTAGCCTTACCTTAATGGTTGACGGCAAGCTATTTAGTCTTAGAAAACAACTACAAAGTTTGTTAATCATAGATCAAAATAATATTCAAATTACCAAGGCTAGTGCAAAAATTTCTATAGATATAGGAGATAAATCGATTATTCCAAATCAAGTTAATTATTTTTCAAATCCAAAAGATATTACCTTCTATAATAATGTGTGGGCATCTACTACATTAACTCCATATACTAATAAGGAAATCTTGATTGATCAGAATTTGATTATTATCGACATAAGCAATCATGGTGATAATCAAATTCCGCAAAAAGGTTTTGTATTATCTTTCCCAAAAGAAGTAAGCTTGCCGATAGTAAATATAAATGATGCCGTGAAGCTGAATTTAGAATTTATTGATAAAGACGGTAAGTATATAAATTTAAGCAAAACTGCTTCAGTAGTAACAGGCATTCCTGTATTAGTTCAAAACGGTCAAAATATTGTAGATAATATAAAGCAAGATGATCCGGCTCATGCTCGTACTGCTTTAGGAGTGCGTAATGACGGTACTATAGTGATAGTTGTAGCCGAGCATATTTATAAGCAACACATAAAAGACCTTAAACTTGCACAAGTTAGATCAATTCTACAAAAAGAAAAAGGTATAACTTTTGAAAAATTAACAATTCCCGAAGCGTTAAAAATTTTAGAAAAACATCTTGTTAATGATAATGTGATAGGGCAAAACAGAACTTGCAGATTATATGTTAAACCTTGGATGTGAATCGGCAATCAATTTAGACGGTGGTGGCTCTTCTACGTTATTTATGGGCGGAAAAATTATAAATAATGTTACAGGAGATGAAGATGAAGCTTTAGGCGAACATACAATACGTCCCGTATCCGATGCAATAGTTATTATACCAAATAATATAAAATAAATTTACGCTGCCTTAACATGGAATGATATTATTCCTGCGAGGCATTGTTGCATGGATCAATTTCACCTCTGTCATCCCGTGGCTTGACCACGGGATCCAGTTAAAATACTAAAATTATTAGTATATTTTATTGTTTTTATGGGCCCCGTGGTCAAGCCACGGGGTGACACAGTGGGTTTTACCGGTCCACGCAACAATGCCACGCGGGAATGACATACTAAATTTTAGCTAAAATGATATTTATAAGGTTTAGAGAACTCAGACAAGACTAAGATTTTATATTTTCCTGCTCCATAGCTTTTTTACGTTTTTCTAAATATTTTTCTTTTGTCATTATTTTTTTGGGAGCTGCATAATCTAAAAATACTTTTCCGTTTAGATGATCGATTTCATGCTGGATAACTCTTGCTAAAAATCCTTCTGCGATGCCTTGGATTTGATTTCCATTTATATCATATGCGTGATAATGAATCTTTTTGAATCTTGCAACTGGACCTGTAGCATTTTCAACAGAAAAGCATCCTTCGTAATCTTCATGTTTATCAATACCTATCGGTTTATATGAGGGGTTAATCCAAATAGTTTTAGGCATTGTATCCTTAAGGTTAGGACGCCATTTTTTTAACTCTTCATTTTCATGTACTGCAAATATTATTATACATTTTGATATGCTTATTTGCGGTGCGGCAAGCCCTGCACAATTTTCTTCTTGATCATATTTCTTCTCTAATATAGATACATCACGTAAGTCTTCTGCAGATAAAGGGAAGTTTAACGTTTTTGCTTTCACCCTAATAGTTTTAGCCTCAAAATTATTTAGAGTCTCTAAGTTTAAGGTTACATATTCTGGTAATGAAATATTGTTTTCATTTTTCATATTACTTTTACAACCTGTTATGAAAATTATAGCAGTTAATAATATAGCTATTTTTAATTTGGACATATATTTTATGGGAATTATATATTTGTATAACCTATATTTTCTTTTTATTTACCCAAGATGTAAATTCAGACATACTAAAAACTTCTATTAAATTACTGCCAACTTGAGCCTTTAGCCATTTCAAGGCTTCTTTTTTATATCCATTACCATCAATTATTATTATAGTATCGTAAATTCCTTGTTCTTATATGTTTAGCACAAGATAAGGATATTTTTCATCAACCGAACCTCCTGATTGTTGCCACTTAGATTCTATTACTAGGCAATTGGGGTGACGTTCTGGATGATATAATATAAAATCACATTTCCATTTAGTACCATAAATACTTTTGCCAACTTCAAACTGTCTAGTATAAATAGGCTGTTTAAGGATCTTAGCTGCACTAAATCTTTTATTAAGTACAAAACAATACTCTTCTCTTTTTAGTCGATCCTGTATAAAAATCTCAAGTTCGTTTCCAGTTTTATTAGCTTGTAAAATTTCAATTTATTTTACCATTGTACTAATAATTTCTTATTAAAACTTCATTAGTTCTTTGCCTACTGTCGGATTTACAATTTATGCTTCTCGGTGCATTTACTATATCTATACTAAAAGACTTGTATAAGTTCTTTATAAAATCGCTATCTGAATTTGAAAGCATAAAATATACACCGTTCTTATGTAATTCTCTGCATTTTTCATAAAGCTTAATCTGATCTGCTTCTGTAAAGTCAAGCTTTGTATATTTTGTAAATGAAGTATGATTAATAGGTTGATATGGCGGGTTTATATAAACGAAATCTTTAGGCTTAGGCGAAATATTGCCGAAATCCTGATATATTATTTCAGCATTTTGCAAAGCTTTACTACACGCAATTATGTTATTCTCATCAAGAATATTAGGATTAATATAAGCTCCCATCGGGACATTGAATTCTCCTTTGCTATTTACTCTATAAAGACCATTATAACAGGTCTTGTTAAGGTATATGAAACGTGCTGCTATTTCAATAGGGTTATCGCTATTTGCGTTCTTTCTAACAGCATAGTAATAATCTTGAGAGTGATTAGCATTATGCTTAGCTAATAGCTCAATTAATGCTCGAGCTTCATCCTTAATCACCTTGTATGTAATAATCAAATCTAAGTTTATATCTGATATAATAGTTTTGTCCGGAACGAGTGCAAAAAAAAGTGCTCCTTCTCCTACAAAAGGCTCATAATAATTATTGTAACTAGCTGGTAAGCGTAAGCACAACTCTTTGATAAGGCTTCTTTTTCCCCCTGCCCATTTTATAAATGGTTTAAGGATTCCGTCTTCTTCAATCTCTGGAGAATTAATTTTTAACGGAGCTTGACCTATCATTGCTAAAGCCTCGTTAAAAGATAATTCTTCGTTTTTAACTACTTTGAGTTTCATGTCGAACTACCAAGGGTTTATAAAATAAATAATGAAAAATCTTTTGGTTGCCGCAATGCAGACAATAAGCTCCGTTAGCCTAACGTATATAAGTAAAATAATCTATGCACTTTTGTTCAGTAGGTAATTTTTCTAATAAATCAACAACACTTTTAAAATCTAACACTTAACTATACTCGTACAGTACGATATCGAAAAAATTTAGGTTATACAAGCATATAACTGCCTAATTTTATTTTAATAGTTTATAAATAGAAAATTATAGATAGAAATTAAAATCAAGTAAATTTCTTTTATACATCTCAGAGTTAATACATTTTATTTATATTTCCTTTGAGAAAAAATCAATAGGTTTGACTTTTCTAACATATTCTAGTATAATATTTATCTTCAAAATAAATAGAAAAATTTAATTTATGAATACTCCCAAAAGTGATAATTATCTCTCGGAACTAAGAAAAGTAATTTGGCCCATAGAAAAATACGAAAATAAGAAGTTTTTGCCTATGGCATTTATGATGTTCTGTATTTTATTAAACTACTCAACGCTTCGTTCAATTAAAGACGGATTTGTAGTAACGGATATAGGGGCAGAAGCAATAAGTTTCTTAAAAACATATATAGTACTACCTTCTGCCGTAATCGCTATGGTAATTTATGTTAAGCTCTGCGATATTTTAAAGCAAGAAAACGTATTTTATGTTATTACTTCATTTTTCTTAGGGTATTTTGCGTTATTTGCGTTTGTTCTTTACCCCTACCCTGATTTAGTTCATCCTGATCCTGAAACTATAGAATCTTTAAGTTTAGCTTACCCTAATTTTAAATGGTTTATAAGAATAGTAGGAAAATGGAGTTTTGCATCTTTTTATACTATGGCAGAGCTTTGGGGAACAATGATGCTTAGTTTATTATTTTGGCAGTTTGCTAACCAAATTACTAAAACCGATGAAGCTAAACGTTTTTACTCAATGTTTGGTTTACTTGCTAATTTAGCATTGCCTGTAACATCCGTGATTATTGGATATTTCTTGCATGAAAAAACTCAAATAGTTGCAGAACATCTAAAATTTGTGCCTTTATTTGTTATAATGATAACAAGTAGCTTTTTGGTAATATTAACATATAGATGGATGAATAGAAACGTTCTAACCGATCCTAGACTTTATGATCCGGCATTAGTAAAAGAAAAGAAAGCTAAAGCTAAAATGTCATTAATAGACAGTTTTAAAATGATCTTTACCTCTAAGTATGTAGGTTATATTGCATTGTTACTTATTGCTTATGGTATTTCAGTAAACTTAGTTGAAGGCGTTTGGAAATCAAAAGTAAAAGAATTGTATCCGACGAAAGAGGCCTATACTATATATATGGGTAAGTTCCAATTTTATCAGGGTTGGGTTGCAATTGCTTTCATGCTTATAGGTAGTAATATTTTAAGAAAAGTATCATGGTTAGCTGCAGCTATGATAACTCCATTAATGATGTTAATTACCGGTGCAGCGTTTTTTGCATTTATCTTTTTTGATAGTGTTATTGCTATGCATTTAACAGGTATTCTTGCTTCAGGTCCTTTAGCACTTGCTGTTATGATCGGTATGATTCAAAATGTTTTAAGTAAAGGTGTAAAATATTCTTTATTTGATGCCACTAAAAACATGGCATATATTCCGCTTGATAAGGATTTACGAGTAAAAGGACAGGCTGCTGTTGAAGTTATCGGAGGAAGATTCGGTAAATCGGGTGGTGCTATTATTCAATCCACATTCTTTATTTTATTTCCTGCATTCGGTTTTGTTGAGGCAACACCATATTTTGCTTCTATATTCTTTGTAATAGTAATATTATGGATATATGCCGTTAAAGGTTTAAATAAAGAGTACCAAGTTTTGGTAAATAAAACTGAAAAATAGAGTTTGTTAAAATAAAAAAGCAAGTTTCTCAGAAACTTGCTTTTTTTATAGTCGGAGAGTTTATAATATGACAGATACAAAGCCCAAAATTAAAACTCCAAGATCGCCATATGTAAAAAAATATAATAGTTGGCGAATAAGGATTTTGTATTCTATTATTATAGGTTATGCGACTTTTTATTTTTGTCGTCAGAATTTTAATATAGCAACACCTGCTATAAGAGAATATTTTGGGGTTACTAAAACACAAATTGGTTGGATATTAACTGCTTCATCTATTATGTATGGAGTTAGTAAAGCTTGTAACGGGTTTATTAGCGATAAAGTTAATGCTCGGATATTTATGGTTTTGGGTCTTTTATTTGTCGGGGTCATTACTATTCTAATAGGTTTTGCAGATTCTTTATGGCTTATAGGAATTTTATGGATAGCTAGTAACTGGTTTCAATCTATGGGTTGGCCTCCTGCAACAAAAATGCTTACTCACTGGTTCGCTTCAAAAGAACTTGGAACTAAATGGGCTATGGGTGCAACTTCTAATCAAATAGGTGGTGCCCTTGCTATGATAAGCTGCGGTTATTTAATCGATAAATTTGATTGGAGAGTCGCTTTTTTCGTTCCCGGTGTAGTTGCTTGTGTAGTATCGCTTTTTTTATATAATAGGCTTCGTAATTCTCCAAAAGAAGTAGGTTTATCTACCGTAGAGGAATATAAAGAATATCCGCCTGAAGCTATAGGGGATTATGAGAAGCTATTAACTCCTCAATTACTTAAAATGGTCTTTTGTAATAAGCTAATATGGTATGTTTGTTTAGCAAACATGTTTGTTTATATAATACGTTCCGGAGTAATTTATTGGGCTCCAACATTTTTAAAAGATTTACGTAATATAAGCCTTGCAAATGTAGGCTTACAAATCGGTTTATATGAAATGATAGGTATCCCAGGGGCATTAATAGCAGGTGTTTTATCTGATAAACTATTTCAAGGTCGTCGAGGTCCTGTTGCATCCATATGTATGGTATTGCTTAGCTTATTGTTAGTCTTGTTTTGGAAAATTCCTATCCAAAGTGAATTATTAAGTATAGTAATTCTTTCTTTAATAGGCTTTTTTGTTTCAGGACCTCAGCTCCTTGTAGGTATAGCAGCTGCTGATTTTAGTACTCGTCATGCTGTCGGTACGGCTAATGGATTATCAGGGTTATTTGGTTATTTAGGAGCGGCTATTGCTGGAGTCGGCGTAGGATGGATTAGCGATAATTACGGTTGGAATGGGGTATTTATATTTTTCAGTATTTCTGCTCTTTTAGGAGGAGGGTTATTTGCTTTAACATGGAATCGTTCAGCTAAAAAATAAATTTAACAATTATATAAATAGGTTACAAAATGACAATACAATATACTTTTTCAATGATTAAGCCTGATGCTATCAAGAGGAATAAAATAGGACAAGTTAATACTTATTTGGAAAATGCAGGCTTAAAGATAGTAGCTCAGAAAATGAAATTTTTAACTAAATATGAAGCTGAGTGTTTCTATGATGAACATAGAGCAAGACCGTTTTTTAATAGCTTAGTTGAATACATTACTTCAGGAGCGGTAGTACTTCAAGTTCTTAAGGGGGAAGATGCTATAATTTTAAACCGTACCATTATGGGTGCAACTAATCCTGCTGAAGCTGAAGCGGGAACTATTAGAAAAGATTTAGGCGAATCAATTGAGGCTAATAGTATTCATGGTTCAGATAGTGAAAACAGTGCGAAAAGAGAAATCGAATTTTTCTTTAACAAATCTGAAATTATAGAATAATTAATGCTAAAATATGACGTAATAGTTATAGGCGGTGGACATGCAGGCGTAGAAGCAGCAGCCGCTTCTGCACGTCTTGGAGCTTCTACTCTCTTAATTACGTTAAAACCGGAAAATTTAGGCGAAATGTCTTGCAATCCAGCAATTGGTGGAATTGCAAAAGGCACATTAGTTAAAGAAATCGATGCCCTTGATGGGTTAATGGGTTATGTTATAGACCAAGGCGGTATACATTATAAAATGCTGAATGAGACTAGAGGACCGGCAGTTTGGGGACCTAGAGCTCAAGCTGATCGAAAGCTTTATAAAAAAGCGATGTGTCAAATATTAACAAATTACCCTAATCTAGATATACTATATGGAAAAGTGGAAGATATAGAAATTAAATCTTCTAAAGTTGAAGCGGTTATTTTAAATAACGATAGCAAAATTCTTTGTCAAAAAATTATATTAACTACGGGTACTTTTCTATCAGGTCTTATTCATATTGGACAAAAAAAAATTCCTGCCGGTAGAGTAGATGAAGAGCCTTCGTATGGATTATCAAATACATTAAAAAAAGTAGGATTTAAGATTGCCCGTTTAAAAACAGGTACACCACCAAGAATTGACGGGCGTACTATTGATTATAGTAAAACAGCTTTACAGCCCGGCGATAAAACTCCTCGTCCTTTTTCTGAATTAACAAGTGTTGTTAATGTTCCTCAGATAAATTGTTTTATTACAAAAACAACCTCAGAAACTCATGATATTATACGTGAGAACCTTAATAAATCCGCAATGTATTCAGGACAGATAGAAGGAATAGGACCGCGATATTGTCCTTCTATTGAAGATAAAATAGTCAGATTTAGTACAAAATCAGAACATCGTATATTTTTAGAACCTGAAGGGTTAGATGATTACACGATTTATCCAAACGGTATTTCTACTTCTTTGCCTGAGGATGTACAACATAAATTAATTAAAACAATACCAGGATTAGAAAATGTAAAAGTTTTACGTCCAGGTTATGCTATAGAATATGATTATGTTGATCCACGTGAAATAAGTGTTACGCTAGAGACAAAAAAAATAGCTGGATTGTATTTTGCTGGGCAAATTAACGGTACTACAGGATATGAAGAAGCCGCAGGGCAAGGTATAATAGCCGGTATAAATGCTGCTTTAGCAGTAAAAGATCAAGCACCGTTTATGTTAACAAGAGCAAACAGTTATATTGGAGTAATGATTGACGATTTAACAACATTTGGTACTATAGAACCTTATCGTATGTTTACCTCTCGTTCAGAATATAGATTATCTTTAAGAGCAGATAACGCTGACTTACGTTTAACGGAATTAGGGATAAATATTGGTGTTGTATCAGAAAAACGTAAAAAAATTTTTACAAAAAAATGTGAAGATATAGAAAAAACAAAATTATTATTAAATACCTTGTCTTTAACTACTAGTAAACTTGCTAAA
Source organism: Rickettsia felis URRWXCal2 (assembly GCA_000012145.1). GTDB lineage: Bacteria > Pseudomonadota > Alphaproteobacteria > Rickettsiales > Rickettsiaceae > Rickettsia > Rickettsia felis. Next base: position 136,209 of record CP000053.1, on the reverse strand, counting down.
ATGGGTATACAGGTTGCACAGGATGGTACATATAAAACAGTATTAGACTTATTTAAAATACCTAGTTTTAATGTTGAACAAGCTATTAAAATTTTTCCTATGCTTAAAGAAATGCAAAATAATAATATTTTGCAATTACTCTATATTGAAGCAAAATATGCTTCATATTTAACTAGACAACACGCAGATATTAATTTATTTCAAAGTGAAGAGGCACAGTTAATACCTAAAAATATTGACTATTTTAAAATACCAAGTATATCATTAGAGATACAGGAAAAACTTTCTTCTCATAAACCTACTACTATTGGTGTAGCACGTCGAATTTCAGGGATTACACCTGCAGCAATTACGGCTATTATAATTTATTTAAAAACTAAATATAGTGATGGAAGTTCCACGTGAAATAATTGAAAAGTTAGAAATTTTTCAAAAGTTAGTTAAAAAATGGAATAAATCAATTAATCTTGTATCGGATAATACTATACATAATTTTTGGCAACGTCATATATTAGACTCATTACAATTAATGCAATATATTGATAATAAAGAAATACACTTGGTTGATATAGGAAGTGGGGCCGGTTTTCCCGGTATAGTGTTATCTATAGCAGGGGTAGCAAAAGTAAGTTTAATAGAAGCTGATTTACGTAAATGTATATTTTTAGAAAAAGCATCAAAGATATCAAATAATAACATACAAATAATCAATCAAAGAATAGAAAAAGTAGAAATAGATTGTAGTATATTGACTTGTAGAGCTTTCTCTAAATTAAATACAATATTTAATTGTATAAAAAATATTTCAGTACAAGAAAAATTTTTATTATTAAAAGGAAAAAATTATTTAACAGAAATAGTAGAAGCTAAAGAGATGTGGTTATTTGATTATTTAATACATCAAAGTATTACTTGTGAAGAAGGAAAAATTCTAGAAGTTAGTAATTTAACAAAAATTATATGAAAGTAATTGCTATTGTTAATCAAAAAGGAGGGGTGGCTAAAACTACAACTACTGTAAATTTAGCTACAGCTTTTGCTGCTGTAAATAAAAAAATTTTAGTTATAGATCTTGATCCTCAAGGGAATAGTAGTACTGGTTTTGGAATTAGCCAGCAACAACGCAAAAATACTATATATCAAGTATTAACAAATTTAATAAAATTGAAAGATGCAATAATTTCTACAGACATACCAAATTTAGAAATAATTACTTCAAACACTAATCTATCTGCTGCTGAATTAGATTTAACAAAATTAAAGGACAGAGAATATATTTTAATGAAGCTATTGGAAGAAATAAAGATATTATATGATTATGTAATTATTGATTGCCCTCCTTCATTAAATTTATTAACAGTAAACGCTTTAGTTGCAAGCGATGAAGTGTTGATTCCAATGCAATGTGATTTTTATTCATTAGAAGGATTAAGTCACTTGCTAAAAACAATTGAAATTGTAGAGAAAAAATTAAATCCTAAGATAAAGATTGCAGGTATATTATTTACAATGTATGATAAGCGTAATCGTTTAACTGAACAAGTAGAAGATGATGTTAGAAAATGCTTAGGAGAATTAGTATTTAAAACTGTTATCCCAAGAAATATTAAATTATCTGAAGCACCTTCATACGGAAAACCGGCTATTATATATGATTATAAATGTTCGGGAGCAGTTGCATATATAGAACTTACAAAAGAAATCTTAGAAAGATATGGCGAAAAATAAAGGACTAGGAAGAGGGTTATCTTCATTACTTGGGGAAGAAGTTATTTCTATAGAATCAGAAATAATACAAATAATAAATATTGATAAAATAAGGCCGAATGAGAATCAGCCTAGAAAAAACTTTGAATATGATAAAATAAAAGAATTAGCAGATTCTATATTGAATAATGGTTTATTACAGCCTATTATTGTTGATAATAATTTCCAAATTATAGCAGGAGAGCGACGCTGGCGTGCATGTAAATTAGCAAAAGTTTTAGAGATACCAGTAATTATAAAAAATTTAGATGCTAGAGAGAGTATGGAAATAGCATTAATTGAGAACATACAAAGAACTGATTTAACAGTTATGGAAGAAGCTCGTGGCTTTAAATATTTGGTAGAAAATTTTAATTATACGACAGAAAAATTAGCTGAAAGGCTTGGCAAAAGTCGTAGTCATATAGCTAATTTATTGAGGCTTAATAATTTGCCACAATCTATTCAAGATAAAGTAAATGAGAATATATTAAGCATGGGACAAGCTCGATGTTTAATAAATCATGAACATGCAGAAGTAATGGCCGATCATATTATAAGTAATGATTTAAATGTACGTCAAACAGAAGAGCTAGTAAGACAATGGTATAAAAATGAATATACAAAATCTCCCAACAATAATAATAAAGTAGGAAAGCGTTTTTTAAAAGACAATGCTACCGATAATGATCTTGAATCATTAGTAAAAGTTTTATCAGAAAAATTTGGTATAAAAGTAACCATAGAAAATTATTCTTTAGGTGGGAAATTAATATTTCATTATAAAAATTTAGAAGAACTAGACTTGATATTATTAAAATTAAATTAAAAATACTGTTAAAATGTAAAGTATATATACAGCATTTTATTTCTTAAGATAAATACCCAAACAAGAAAAATAATGATAGAAATTACAATGTCTAATTTTGCATTATGTGATCATAGAGCAATAAATTCATACAATGCAGTAGTAAATATATTTATCGGTGTAAAATAATAATATAAGGAAATAAGTAATTTATGTCATATCAATATGTTTATGAAATGGTTGGTTTAAGCAAAATTATAAATGGTAAACGAATTTTAAAAGAAACAAATTTATCATTTTTACCAAAAGCTAAAATCGGTATAATAGGTCCAAATGGAGCAGGCAAATCGACTTTATTAAAAATAATGGCAGGTATTGATAAAGAGTTTGAAGGTAAAGCAACAGCTAAAATCGGTATAAAAGTAGGATATTTACCTCAAGAACCGTATCTTGATGCTAGTAAAAATGTTTTTGATAATATCATAGAAGGTCTTCACGAAAAGAAAAAACTTATTGATGAATTTAATTATATAAGTAACAAATTTGCTGCTGAAGTCACTGATGAAGAAATGCAAAAGCTTTTTGATAAACAAGCAGAATTGCAAGAAAAAATAGACAATTGTGATGGATGGAATCTAGAACGTGAAATAGAGATCGCAATGCTTGCTTTACGTTGCCCACCAAAAGAAGCAGATATTACAAAAATTTCCGGTGGAGAAAAAAGAAGAGTGGCTTTATGTAAATTGCTTTTAGAGAAGCCTGATATGTTGTTACTTGATGAACCTACAAATCATTTGGATGCAGAATCAGTTTCTTGGCTTGAAGGTTATTTAAAGCATTATGAAGGTACCGTAATAGTAATTACCCATGATCGTTATTTTTTAGATAATGTTACAGAATGGATATTAGAAATAGATCGTGGAAATTGTATACCGTGGGAATCAAATTATAGTTCTTGGCTTGAACAGAAGCAAAAAAAATTAGCTTTAGAAAGTAAAGAAGACGATGATAGAAAAAAACAATTGAATCGTGAACTTGAATGGATTCGTCAAACACCAAAAGCTAGACAATCAAAAAATAAAGCACGTATTACAGCATATCAAGAATTATTAAATAAACAACAAGAACAAAAAACTGATCCTACTCAAATAATTATACCTAACGGACCTCGTTTAGGGGATCTTGTTATTGAAGCAGAACATATAGCTAAAAAATTTAATAATAAAATATTATTATCAGATTTTAGTTTTAAAGTTCCACGTGGAGCTATTGTAGGAATTATTGGACCGAATGGGGCAGGTAAATCTACTTTGTTTAATATTATTACAGGTAAAATAACACCAGATAGTGGTTCTATTAAAATTGGTCAAACGGTAAAATTAGGTTACGTTGATCAATCACGGGATCATTTAGATGATAATAAGACTATATGGGAAGAAATTTCAGAAGGTCTAGATGAATTACAACTTGGTAATAGAATAATTAAAAGTAGAGCTTATTGTGCAGCTTTTAATTTTAGAGGCGGTGATCAACAAAAAAAAGTTGGACAACTTTCAGGTGGAGAACGTAACAGAGTACATTTGGCGAAATTACTAAAAGAAGGAGCAAATGTTATATTATTAGATGAGCCGTCTAATGATTTAGATATTGATACATTAAGAGCACTTGAAGATGCTATTTTAGATTTTGCAGGTTGTGTGTTAGTAATTAGTCATGATAGGTGGTTTTTAGATAGAATAGCCACTCATATTATATCATATGATAAAGAAAATAATGCTACATGGTTTGAAGGAAATTATCAAGATTACCATGAATATATGCTAAGTACTAATGGGGAAAGTATTTTAAATCCAAAATATAAACATAAGAAATTAATATAAATATGTCTTTAACACAAATATTATTAATTTTGTTTGTAGGAATATTGGTAACAAAACCGCATGATATTTTTATAATTATTAAAGAATTTAAAAAAATAAAAGCATATTTAATTAATATTAAGTCGTCTATTATAAAAAATATAGATAAGCCGTTAGAAACAGAGCAGGTAAATTTTTATTTAAAAAAAATTATTAACCTAGAAGGTTATTATCATGGTAATTATGATTTAACGACAATAAAAGAAAAATATTATACGCTAATAATTAACAATGACTTAATAGAAAATGAATCAACACCTAATATAACCGAGAAACACTAATCCGTGCCTCGCTCAATTAATTAAATCTAAGAATTATGCAAAAAGTAGTAAAACTTAACAATATTAAAATAGGAAATGATTTACCGTTTGTTCTAATTGCAGGACCTTGTCAGATTGAAGGCAAAGATCATGCGTTGTTTATGGCAGAAAAACTTGTTAAATTAACTAGCAAACTTGAGATTCCATTTATTTATAAATCTTCTTTTGATAAAGCTAATAGAACTTCCGTAAATGGGATTAGAGGACTTGGTATTGAGAAAGGTTTAGAAATTTTATCAAAAGTAAAATCTGAATTCGATTGCCCTATTGTTACTGATGTTCATTCAGAGAGTCAATGTACTGAAACAGCCGAAATAGCAGATATTTTACAAATTCCGGCGTTTCTATGTAGACAAACCGATTTACTCCAAGCTGCAGCAAAAACAGGTAAAATAGTAAAAGTAAAAAAAGGACAGTTTCTAGCTCCGTGGGATATGAAAAATGTACAAACAAAACTAGAAGCTTTTGGGGTAAAAGATATATTATTTACAGAGCGTGGTGCATGTTTTGGTTATAATAATTTGGTATCTGATATGCGTAGTCTTGCAATAATAGCGGAGTTAAATGTACCTGTAGTTTTTGATGCGACGCATTCCGTTCAGCAGCCTGGAGGGCTAGGAGGTAGTACTGGCGGAGAAAGAAAATATGTAGAGCTGCTTGCAAAGGCGGCAACAGCTGTAGGTATCGCCGGTATGTATATGGAAGTACATCAGGATCCAGATAACGCTCCAAGTGATGGTCCATGTATGATTAAGTTGGATAATCTAGAGTCCATTCTTATCAAACTAAAAAAATATGATAAAATTACAAAAGAAAAATAATCTTAGAGATTATCTGTAAATAAATGTTAATTAGTAATTAAAGAGCTTTTTTAGCGAAAATTAATAAGATTTTTGCAGCAAAAAAAAATTAAATTATCGGTTAACATTTATTTACAGATAGCCTCTTAAACTTTACCTTTCAAAATATATATAAAATATCCTCTATTAATTCAATTTAAAAATAGAACTTTCTTATCCTCAGAATTTCACCAATCACCTTTAAATCCTTGTTGTAAATTTACTTATTCAGAAAATTTTTTAAATAGTATTAATATTTATTTATTCAACTTATAGAGCGAAAATGTTTTCATTTGTATAAATGCAAATAATTTAATAGGTATAATAATAATTATTATGTGGAATCAAATAAAAGCAGTTGGCAGTACATTGCTTGGTAGTCCCAAACAGGAACGAGGTTTAAAAAATATAAATGATTTTTTGACAGAGTATTTTAATAAAACACTCCAAACTTAACTGCTCTTGAAGAAGCTAATATATTAATGAAGTTAAGTAATATTAATATTAAAGATATATTAACTCCAAACGCAAGCTTTATATCTGAGTATAAACCTAAAGATATTATAGCTTAGTTCTCTAATAATACTCGTTCTATATTTAATGAAACATTAGTAAAACCAAATAGTGGACTTGCCGAGTTTATCCATATAACCGCTTTGAATTTTAGTAACTACCCCTTTATAAAGGAAGATATACAATGTATAGCAGATTATTTAAGGAATAATAAGACTATAGAGCGAGTATTTTTGGACAATTGCGGTATAAATGATAAGCAAGTAAAAATTTTAGCCGAAATATTTAGGCTTAACAAGACAATAACTAAGCTTTCTTTAGTAAGTAATAAAGCAATAACTAATATCGGAATAAAAACTTTATTAGAGATAAAACATAATAATCAATATAAGCGAGCAGAATTAGAAATCTCTCCTAATTTTAATGATAATTCAGAATTTCAGCTCATTCCCGAAATAGATATTTTAAATAAAAATTCTGTAAATACATATTTAAAGAAAACAAAAGCTCGAAACCTTGATTCTGAAATCGAAAATAAAAATTTACAACCTCTTAAAAATTACCATGAGTTGAAAAGACCGTTCATAAAGAACGGTAATAAGCTTTTAAAATTAATTGCAGAAAGCCATAATGAAATTACTAAAACAGGAAATAGTATAAATAAACTAATTGTAATGGTAGGGATGAACGGAGTAGGAGCGACTACTCTTAGTTGTTTTTTAAGCGGACAAAAATTAGAAGAAGATGAAGACCGCTCTTTATATGCGAAAGAACCGAAATATAATGAAAAAATACATCATCAAGCAAATAATGGATATAAGCTTGTTAATAATTTCTTTATATCTGATGATGAAGGTGGAATTAATATTATAGAATGTCCGGGGATTCATAATAAACCTATAAATTCTATTCAAACAATTCTTAATTTATATATTTACCGGCAAATATTAGAATTAGCCGAAAAAGTTAGATTTTCAGTCGTAATTAGAGATAATAGTGCAAATGATGTTGTTGACTCTACATATCAACAATTCACTAATATTTTTAGAGATAGTAATGGTCAGTTAACTCCGGAAATTAAAGAACAATTAAAAGATGCTGTATCTTATATAATTTCTGTTGCTGATTATAAAACTAACGAAGAAAAAAAAGCTAAAATTAAAGTAGAAGAAAGTAAACTCCGTAAGGACGCAAAGCGTCAAAATCTAGATGAAGGACAAAAATTTATAATTGAAGAGCTAGGAAAATCTGTAAATTTATTTAAAAAACCTAGCGGTGATACTAAATCTTTTCTAGAAACACTTGATACTAAAGATTTTTTTATTGTTATAGATGCTATTTCGTTAGTAGTTAGAACAATCGCAAATAATGAAATAGAAGCAGAACGAGAACAAATTTTTTCTTATATCGAGGCTATTTTTCAGAGTAAGAATGAAGAAGAAAAAAATGCTAATATTGTTCTAATAGATGAATGGCAACGTAAAATCTTGGATGTACTTGCTATTTCCAAAGATACAGGAGACGTCTTGCCTAAGTCTGCTTCCGTAAATTTTGCTACAACTATAGAGGTTATTTCTCAGAGTAAGAATGAAGAAGAAAAAAATACTAATATTACTGTAATAGATGGGCAGAAACATCCTGATTTGTATGTACTTGCCCCTTCCAAAGGCACAGGAGATGTTCTGCCTAATTCTGCTTCCAATACAAATTCTACTATAACTGCTGAGGAACAGAAAAATATCATGACTACTGCGTTGAAATTTGAGCTACAAGATATTTTGAGTAAAAAAAACTTATATGAGCCGCTTATTATTGAACAAGTAAAAAAATTGATGTCCCTATGTATAAAACCTTTTTCAGATACGCTTAATATTAAGGACTTAAGTCAAGCCAAGGACCTAAACCAAGTCAAGAACCTAAATCAAGTCAAGGACTCAAGCCAAAATAAATGGGCTACAATAAAAGAAATATATATAAAACCGCAAAAATCAGAAACACAGAAGCCAATTTTATCACAAGTTTTATCTAATCAAGTCAAGGAAAATATTTTAACTATAGGTAAAATTATTATAAATTTCTTTCAAGTCAATAAACATAATATAATAAGTCCATTTATTTCTTCTGATAATCTTAATTTACATCAAGGATTAGATTCAGACACGTTCTCAAACAATTATTCATTAATTCAACCTTATTTGCCAAAAAAAATATTAAATAAATCACCGGCACAAGAAACTGAAGAAAGTTTTTTTCCTGCTTTAAAAGAAATAGAAGAGCTTAATGAAATATATATTAAATATTCTGATGATCACCTAACCATGGTTACTTCATTTTTAGAAATTATAAGAAAGTTTTATGAGTCGAAAGATATAAGTGCTAAAATTCATTTCCAAGAAATATTAGGTAATTATGTATATTTCTTAAATCAGCAATGGAAAGCTTTATCTTTTTGTAAAAAACTTTATCCGCAATCGCAAAAGTGGCAGCCGCTGACAGAGGCAGTTGACAAAGCAAAAAAAATCCTAATTGAAGAGAATTTATTAGATATAAAATTAAAAAATAACGGAACAACAAAGTATTATACTGAAGCTTTAGAATGGCTTGATAAACTTACGGGACCGCAAGTTGAAGTTGTTGTTATAGCTATAAATGAGATAAAAGCCAATGCTTATTATTATTTAGGAATGATTTATGAAAATAGCGAATCACAATTAGATTGGTTTGTAGCAATAAGAGAATATATTAAAACCCTAGAAGTTGATAAAGATTTTAACTTTCTCTATGGTCATGATACAATTCCGTACATTTCTAGCAATATTTGTAAAAAAATAGGTGACTTATTTTTAGTACTCGGGAAATGGTATAAAAGTAAGAATGAAAATGTAAGTGCTATCAAGTTAACTCATGAAGCAATGAAATATTTTAAAGTAAGTTTAAGTATAGCCGATATTGAGGAGAGTAGTAATATTCTGCATGAAATTTTTAGTATTTTAAAAAATAAAAGAGAAACAAAAGTACTTTGTATATCTTTAGAAAAAGATCTTCATATATCTGTAGCAGAATTTTTATTTCAATTAAATTTAATACAAAAAGCAGGGCTTGAATATTTGAGAGCTGCAAGTAGAGTCGACAAAAATGATAAAGAAAAACAAGGGTTAGTATCAAAGGCGTTAAAAGCTTTTGATACGGATATAGCAAAAAATACTGCTTTTATACGTGCAATGCTTGAAAAAGGCAAAATAGAAGATCTTAGTATGTTTACCAAGGAGGTTAACAGAACAAAATTTTTCAGCGATACACAGACTCTAGTAAATAATTTTGTACCACTGCCGGAGCCGCAAGCCATAGAGTGGCCAAAAGTACAACAAAATCAAAATGAGCAATTGACTAATGAACAAAAAGAAACAAATAAACAAAATGATATACAGCCTCAAAAACAAGAAGAAGTTTTAGTTCAGCTGCAGCAAACACAGCAGCATCAACCACCACCGTTGCCACCGGAAAACAGCCCACTTCATACTGTAGAAAATATACAAAAACCGGATTACTGGTATACTGAAGATGATATAAAAAATATATTAGAAGCAAATATAGACAAAAATAAATTCTCTATAGTTACCCATGTTGATTTAGCACACCCTGAACAAGTAAGAGATGCACTTAGAGAAAGAGTGCATGAGGATTTAATTAAAAATAATAAAATTGTACTTATGGCTATTAATACAGGGCATGGGCATTGGGTAAGTATGGCGATTAGTAAAGATAATAATACAAATAAGGTAATATTTAAGTATAATGATCCTCTAGGTAGGGAGTTAAATGATCGTCCTGACTTAATAGAACTTATTACTGAGGTTTGCTCTGAGGTAGAAATAATAGACTTACAAATTCTACAACAAGATAATACTTCGGACTGCGGAGTTTTTGTATGTGATGATTTAATAAGACAATCTCAAAGTCTTGAAATTCTCTCTACGGAGCAATGTGGAAAACAAGGACTAAATTTAAGAAAATCTCAAGCTGAAACACTAAAACAAAGTTTAATAGCTCAACAAGCCCAAGAACAACATGTTTATATTAACGTAGATAGTAACGCTTCAGATGACGAAGAAGATGAGAATAATAACGGTAATAATAATGAAGTAGCCCGCCTTCCTTATGGTGATAATGGTGAAGTTGATGGGCTTGGTATTGCCTCTCAACATAATGAGTAACATTAGATTATAGAAAATGTTTATGAATTTTGCTAGAAGTTTGACGTTGCGATGTCATTCCTGCGAAAGCAGGAATCTAGTACCCAGCTCGCAAGGTCTTGTTGCGTGGACCGATTTTCCGTCATTGCAAGAAGAATTACATAATAATTCGACGAAGCAATCCAGTTAAAAATTCTGATTTACAGAATTTTTTTAATTATTTTCTGGATTGCCGCGTCGCTTCGCTCCTCGCAATGACGATTTAGAATTTCATGGGCAACAATATCTATACCGAAAAAGAATTACCACAGCCGCATTTTGCTTTAGCTTGCGGATTACTAACGTTGAAATATGAACTGCCGAGTTCCTCTATAAAATCTAAAGTACAATCTAGCATAAATTTTTGAGAGATAGGATCAATAATAATTGTAGCATTATGTTTAGTAATGACATAATCATCTTGCTCTATATTATCTTTTGAGACTAGTTCATAATTATACATAAGTCCTGAACAACCGCCGCTATCAACCGAAACACGCAGTACTAAATTCTTATCTTTTTCTAGCTCTACTAACTCGTAAACCCGTTCAAAAGCTCTATCCGTAATTGTTATCGTCACCAAAATTACCTTGTAAAAGTCTTGTAAATTATATAGTATAATGAATATTTTTTCAAGATGGCGTTGTGTTGAGGCTACCAAATCGTCATTGCGAGGAGAGGCAGAGCCTCGACGTGGCAATCTCAGGAATTTTATACTGTTTTCTAGATTGCCACGCTCTCTACGTTCGCTCGCAATGACGATTTGGTAGCCTCAACACAACGCCTTTCAAAATAAAGGATAACGATGCTAGCTTCATATGCTTCTGATCCTCTTAAAAGTAGGGGAAGATTATATAAGGAACTCCCGACCTCTTATAGAAACGAGTTTGAACGTGATCGTGATCGCATTATACATACCAATGCCTTTAGGCGTTTGCAATATAAAACTCAGGTTTTTATTAATCATGAGGGTGATCATTATAGAAATAGGCTAACTCATTCTCTAGAGGTTTCGACTGTTGCACGTTCGGTTGCCAATACTTTAAATTTATCAAGTGATCTAGCCGAGACAATAGCACTTGCTCACGATCTTGGTCATACGCCTTTCGGTCATGCGGGAGAGAGAGCTTTAAACGAATGTATGAAAGAGTATAACGGCTTTTCCCATAATGCTCAATCTTTGAAAATACTAACATTGCTTGAAAAAAGATATGCAGCTTATAACGGAGTGAATTTAACATGGGAAGTTTTAGAAGGAATCGTAAAACATAATGGTCCTATAACTGATGAAATAAATGAATATATAGCAGAGTATAATAAGCAAAATGATTTAGAACTGAGTACTTACGCATCGGCAGAGGCTCAAATAGCAGCACTTGCCGATGATATTAGCTATATTTCGCATGATCTCGAAGATAGTATCGGTGCTAAAATTATCGATTTTAATAGTCTTGCTGAGCTTAAATATATCGACCAACATGTTTTTGAGATTAAAACAAAATTTAAGAATATTAGCTCCTCTTGTCTGATTTATGAGGTAGTACGTAAGTTAATACATGAGTTAATTACTGATTTATTATGGCAAACAAAAGAAAATTTAAATAAAGAAAAAATTACTAATATAGACGAGATACGTAACTTGAATTATCAGATAGTGGATTTTACGGAAAAAACTAATGAACGCATTAAGGAAACTAAGAAGTTTCTACATGAGCGAGTTTATAAAAGTAATAAAATTACGGCAATCAGCCTTAAATGTACTAAAATCGTACAAGGTTTGTTTAAGGTTTATATGGATGATATAAATTTATTACCGGTTAATTGGAAAATGCTAATAGACTCTAATGAAACATATAGTAAGGCCAGAATCATTGCGGATTATATAGCAGGTATGACTGACCGTTTTGCTATCCAAGAATATAATCAGCTCTGTTCGCTGAATTTTAACAACATTTAATAACCATGAACATATTTAATCAATTGAAACAAGATATAATTGCGGCAAGCAAGCAATTATATAATAATCAAGAAATAGCAAATACTGCTAATATTGAAACTCCGAAAGATAATTTTAACGGTGATTTATCAAGTAATATTGCAATGATCATTGCTGCTAAAGAAAGTATTTCTCCTAGGGAAGTGGCTTTGAAGTTTAAAGAAGTCCTTACCACATTACCTTATATTGCAAGTATAGAAATAGCAGGGCCCGGCTTTATTAACTTCACTATAAAAGCCGAAAGCTGGCAAGCATCAATAAAAGATATTTTACAGCATGAAGAAAAATTTTTTGAAATTGATATAGATAAGAGCAGAAATATTAACATCGAGTATGTTTCGGCAAATCCCACTGGCCCAATGCATATAGGACATGCAAGAGGCGCGGTATATGGTGATGTGCTAGCAAGAATTTTACAAAAGGTAGGCTACTCTGTTACAAAAGAATATTATGTTAATGATGCAGGTTCGCAAATAAATGATTTAGTTAGTACGGTATTATTACGTTATAGAGAAGCTCTGGGCGAGAAAATTACTATTCCTGCCGGTTTATATCCAGGGGAATATTTAATTCCGCTTGGGCAAATTTTGGCGAAAGAATACGGCAATAAATTATTAACGATGAACGAAAATGAAAGGTTCAAAATAGTCAAAAATTTTGCCGTAGAAAAAATGCTTGATTTAAATAGAAAAGATTTAGCAGACCTTGGCATTAAACATGATATATTTTTCTCTGAACAGTCATTGCATGATAAAGGCGAAATAGAGGGAACGGTGAAATTACTTACCGGTATGGGGCTAATTTATGAAGGAACGCTCCCTGCTCCTAAAGGTAAAGTTCATGAGGAATGGGATAATAGAGTTCAAAAATTATTTAAATCTACCAATTACGGTGATAGTCAAGATCGCCCTATAGAAAAAGCCGACGGAAGTTGGTCGTATTTTGCTTCCGATCTTGCATATGCTAAGGATAAAATAGACAGAGGAGCAAATCACTTAATTTATGTACTTGGTGCCGATCATAGCGGATATGTTAAAAGAATTGAGGCAATAGTTAAGGCTCTAGGCAAAGAGCAGGTTAAAGTAGACGTTAAAATCTGTCAATTGGTCAATTTTGTTGAAAATGGTGTGCCGGTTAAAATGTCAAAACGTCTTGGGAACTTTGCTAGTGTGCAAGATGTAAATCATGAGGTAGGAAAAGATATCATAAGATTTATGATGTTAACAAGGCAAAATGATAAGCCGCTTGATTTTGATTTAGTAAAAGTGAAAGAACAATCAAGAGAAAATCCTATCTTTTATGTACAATATGCACATGTAAGAACAATATCTATTTTATCAAAAGCTAGAGAATTAATGCCTGAATCTTATAATAACTTTGAAGAAGGTAAGTATGATTTATCTTTATTATCATCGGAAGAAGAAATTGAGATAATAAAGCTTTTGGCTAGTTGGACAAAAACATTAGAAGCATCCGCAAAATATTTTGAACCGCACCGCATTGCATTTTATTTAATAAACTTAGCTTCAAGATTTCATTCTATGTGGAATTTCGGTAAAGAAAATAGCGATTATAGATTTGTAATTGAGAGCAATAAAGAATTAACACTAGCACGCCTTGCTCTTGCAAGTGCCATACAGAAAGTTATAGCTAGCGGTCTTGAAGTGATAGGTGTAGAGCCTATGGATAGGATGTAGTTAGGTTTTCATCGTCATTGCGAGCAGCCGTAGGCTGCGTGGCAATCTCATGAAGTAATACTCCTAAGATTGCTTCGTCAAAACTTACAGTTTTTCCTCGCAATGACGTTTTTTTATTATCAAATTACTAAATATGATCAATAATATTTTTGTTAAAATATTTCTAGTGTGCTTAATATGTATATCCGCTATTTATTTTGGTTATCAATATTACCAGAATAGCAAGCCGGTAATTACTATTTATCCTGATGAGCTGCCTACAAAAATAAAACCGTCTATAATAGAAAATAACCAAATAGCAGCAGTACATAGTAGTATATATGAAAACCTTATTGCTAAAGATACAAATATTAAAACCGTAAAATTGCTTCCTGACCCTGAGAAACCTATGAATATAGATTCTCGTAACCAAAGTCAAAGCAATGAATCTTTTGATGAAATATCTAACCTGATCGCATTAATAGAGCCAAATAATAACGCCAAAAATGAAACGGATTTAAATATAATAAAGCTTGAAAAAGGAAGTAAGGATAAGGTTAGTAATGCTAAAAATTGTAAAAATAATGAGAGTTATAAAATACAGCTTGGTTCGGTAAAATCTGAAGCAGAAGCAATGCAAGAAGGGGAAAGAATAAAAAAGAAATTCCCGAAAATTCTTAAAAATGTTGTTATCACAACCAAAAAAGTTAAATATGACGACGGCAAATTTTTCTATTTAATCTTAGCCGGTGATTATGGTAGTCTTAGTCAAGCTAAAGCAGTTTGTAAAAAACTAGCTTATAACAAGCAGAGTTGTGTGTTGAAGTGAGATAATTGGAATAATTTATGATAATAGATGAAGAAGATTTTGATGAAATCACAATTGAGGAAGATATCGCACTTTCAAAACTTGCAGATAAACGATTGAAAGAAACTAAATATTGGGTAAAGCATGAAGACGCTTGGGGTATTCCCGGCATTGCTAGTGAGCATTGTTGCGTGGATACACAGTCGTCATTGCGAGCAGCCATAGGCTGCGTGGCAATCTCGTGCCAAAGTCCTGAGATTGCTTCGTCGAATTACTTCGTAATTCTTCTCGCAATGACGGAAAATTGATCCATGCAACAACGACTGCTAGCAATGACGATAAATAAAAATTAAATAACTTATGAAAGAAGCTAAAATAGAAAATATTGACTTTGGTAATGCGTTATCGGAGCGTTATCTTGCTTATGCGTTGTCAACGATTATGTCACGTTCGCTTCCTGACGTACGCGATGGACTTAAGCCTGTACATCGTAGGTTGTTATACGCAATGCTACAGCTAAGACTTGAGCCGAATTCCGGTTATAAGAAATGTGCAAGGGTGGTCGGTGACGTAATAGGTAAATACCACCCGCACGGTGATGTGGCAGTTTATGATACTTTGGTACGCCTTGCTCAACATTTTTCGCTTCGTTATCCTTTAATTGACGGGCAGGGTAATTTCGGCTCTATCGACGGTGATAATGCAGCAGCTATGCGTTATACCGAATCACGCATGACGGAAATATGTACTTTATTAATGGTAGATATTGAGAAAGATACGGTAGATTTCCGCCCTACTTATGATGATTCTGATTTAGAGCCGGTAATAATGCCGGCAAGTTTCCCAAACTTACTAGCTAACGGCTCTGAAGGGATAGCGGTTGGTATGGCAACCAATATACCGCCGCATAATTTACATGAGTTATGTGATGCTTTAGTGCATTTAATCGATCACCCGAAAGCTGAAATTAGCGACATGATGAATTTCATCAAAGGTCCTGATTTTCCGACCGGCGGCATAATTATTGATAAAGCCGAGCTTATTAATGCTGCGTATAGCACCGGACGTGGTAGTTTCAGAATGAGAAGCAGATGGGAGAAAGAGGAGCTAAGTTACGGTACATATCAGATAGTCGTAACCGAGATACCTTATCAAGTTCAAAAATCAAAACTTATAGAACAAATAGCGATATTACTAAAAGATAAAAAAATCCCGCTTGTTAGCAATATTAGGGATGAATCAACCGACATTATAAGATTGGTTATAGAGCCGAGAGATCGGGGATGTGATCCACAAATAGTTATGGAATCTCTATTCAAGCTAACGAATTTAGAAAGCCGCATTCAGCTAAATATGAATGTGATCGGCAGTAATAATGTACCGAGAGTAATGAATATTTTAGAGGTTTTACAAGAGTTTTTAGCTCATAGACAAAATATTGTTACTCGCAGGTCAACTTATCTTTTAAACAAAATCAAGCATCGTTTAGAAATTCTAGAAGGTCTTAGAATAGCTTATTTAAATCTTGATGAGATAATTAAAATTATTCGTGAAGAGGATGAGCCGAAAGCGATAATGATGGAGCGGTTTAAACTAACCGAAATACAGGTAGAAGCGATATTAAATACCCGCCTTCGCTCACTTCGTAAACTTGAAGAGCAGGAAATTATTAATGAGCATAGTAACTTGCAGAAGCAACAAGCTATATTAGAAGAGATTTTAAATAATCCTAAAGAACTATGGAAAATAGTTAAAAAAGAAATAAAAGCAGTACAAACGAAATTTGGATTAAATACAGTAATAGGAGCTAGACGTACAAGCTTTGAAGAAGTAACGCTTACGAATCAGGTAGTTGATATAACGGCGTTTATTACTAAAGAACCGATTACTATTATTTGCTCAAAAATGGGATGGGTGCGTTCGTTAAAAGGTCATAACACCGATTTATCGACTATTAAATATAAAGAAGGGGACGCAGAGAAGTTTATTATAGAAGCTTACACGACTGATAAGATACTAATAGTAAGTTCGGAGGGTAGGTTTTTTACTTTGCTTGCCGATAATATTTCTAAAGGTAAAGGAACAGGAGAATCTATAAAGCTGCTTGTGGATATAGGCAATAACGATATTACTAATATTTTAGTCCATAAATCTGATCAGCTTTTATTACTTGCAAGTAGTATAGGTAAAGGCTTTTTGGTTAATTCAAATGAAGTAATGGCTCAAACAAAAACAGGAAAGCAAATTATGAACGTGCCTGATGGTCACACATGTATAGCGTGTTTACCTGTAAACGGGGATAGTATTGCTTGTATCGGTGAAAGCCGTAAATTACTGGTATTTAATATAGATGAGATACCGGAAATGAAAAAGGGGCAAGGCGTAACGCTGCAAAAATTTAAGAATGCAAAGTTACTTGATATTAAGATATTCAATAAAGAAGATGGTTTAAGCTGGAATAACAATGGAAAAGTAAAACTTGAGAAAAACATCATTGCATTTTTAGGAAAAAGAGGTAGTACCGGTAAATTACCGCCTATGGGCTTCCATAAAAATAATAGATTTTCATCATAATTATAGGCACTGTCCAAATAAGTGTGTAAATTTCTCAAAGGTTGTATAAAAGAAAATATAACAAAAAGAGAAATTACAATGACACAGAAACAAAATGCTGCAATGGAACAAGCGATAGATTTATTGATCAATAATGATACAGATGTATCAATATTATTCAGGGAAGATGGTTTATTAAAAGAAATAACCAAGCGTCTTGTAGAGAGAGCTCTACAGTCTGAGATGAATAATCATTTAGGATATAGCAAGTACAATCAAAGTGATGCTCAGAATTCACGTAATGGTTATAACACAAAGAATCTGATTACAAAGAATGGTGCTGTTGAGATTGAAGTGCCAAGAGATAGAAATAGCAGTTTTGCACCATCATTAGTAGCAAAGCGTCAAAGAAGACTTGATGGTTTTGATGATAAAGTACTATCTTTGTATGCTAAAGGTATGAGTTTATCAGATATAAAATTACAGCTTCAGGAGTTATATGGAGCTGATGTAAGCGAGAGTTTAATTAGCCAAATCACAGATGATATAATAGAGGATGTTAAGCTATGGCAAAGCCGTCCATTAGATCCAGTATATGCTATAGTATTTTTTGATTGTTTAATAGTAAAAGTACGTCAGGATAAACGGATTATCAATAAATCGGTATATGTTGCATTAGGTATTGATTTAGAAGGGCGGAAAGATATTTTGGGATTATGGATCAGTGAGAATGAAGGGGCTAAATTTTGGCTTGGAAATTTTACTGAGATGAAAAATAGAGGTATACAAGACATACTGATAGCATGTAGCGATAACCTTAATGGTATGTCTGAAGCTATAGGTGCTGTTTTTCCAAAGACGGAGCATCAATTATGTATTGTACATCAAATTAGAAATAGTTTACGATATGTATCATATAAGGACCGGAAAGAGCTTGCTGGTGATTTAAAACCTATTTATACACTAGCACAGAAAAAGAAGCACTTTCCGCTTTAGAGGCTTTTGAATCTAAATGGAATAAACAATATCCTCAAATTGCTAAATCTTGGTATGTTCACTGGGATAATTTAATGATTTTCTTAGGATACCCTGAAGAAATACGGAAAATAATTTATACAACAAATGCTGTGGAATCTGTTAATAGTCAACTCCGAAAAGTCACAAAAAATAAACGTGTTTTTCCAAATGATAATGCTGTTTTTAAAAGCTTATATTTGGCAATTGATTACATGACCAAAAAATGGTCCATGCCCATACCAAATTGGAATGCGGCTATGGCTCATTTTTTAATAAAATTTGACGAAAGAATCTAGGCTTTTGGAAAAGTTTACACACTTAATCGGGAAGACTCTTTTGTGCCAGTGGTTAGCAAATCGTACACTAGCCCGCACCACTATACATCCTAAGCTTTGTGAATTTTTAACCTTTCTTGAAAAATTCATATGCTGGTTTTAGTCTAGTTTCTGTCAGATACTATTATAGTATTACGTTTATTTTATAAAGCTAAGTTGCAAATAATATAAAACTAATGTATGATTTACATATACGGTAATGATTATTTTATTATATGATAGAAATTCTTCTTTTTGTACATATTACTATTGCAGTGTTGCTAATTATAGTTATTCTGATGCAGCGTAGCGGATCGGATGGAATTAGTAGTATAAGCGGCGGTAATAATATGGGAGTAGTCAGTGCTAAAACAGTCGGTAATTTTCTTACTAAAAGCACTATAATACTTACAACATTATTTTTAATAAACGCAATAGTACTTGCTAACCTTTCCTCAAAAAAGAAATCAGATTTAGTTTCTAAAATTAATGAAATTGAAGAAAATCAAGCAGAAAATAGTTTACCTATAGCTAAATAGTTACAGCTTTATCTTAGTAATATCTCTCATACTTGTCATTGTCTATCTTTGTTGGCATTGTTGCATGGATATCCGAACAGTCATTGCGAGGAGGCATTGTTGCGTAGACCGGTAAAACCTACTGTGTCACCTAGTTCGCTTGCTAACTAGGTCCATAAAAACAATAAAAAATACTAATAATTTAAATATTTTTAACTGGAACCCGTGGTCAAGCCACGGGACGACAGAGGTGAAATTGATCCACGTAACAACACCTTGCGAGAAGCAAAGCGACGTGGCAATCCAAAAAAATAATTAAAAAAATTCTGATTTACAGAATTTTTTTTCTTCCTTGCTTCGTTGAAATTTACAATTTCTTCTCGCAATAACGAAAAAATCGGGTCATACAACAAAGCCGTATGACAATAATTCACAAAATAATTTTAGAAATGTCTATAGAATTTAATATAAAAGAAAAAATTTATATCATTTTATGTATTTTTGGCACTGTCCAAATAAGTGTGTAAATTTCTCAAAGGTTGTATAGAAGAAAATATAACAAAAAGAGAAATTACAATGACACAGAAACAAAATGCTGCAATGGAACAAGCGATAGATTTATTGATCAATAATGATACAGATGTATCAATATTATTCAGGGAAGATGGTTTATTAAAAGAAATAACCAAGCGTCTTGTAGAGAGAGCTCTACAGTCTGAGATGAATAATCATTTAGGATATAGCAAGTACAATCAAAGTGATGCTCAGAATTCACGTAATGGTTATAACACAAAGAATCTGATTACAAAGAATGGTGCTGTTGAGATTGAAGTGCCAAGAGATAGAAATAGCAGTTTTGCACCATCATTAGTAGCAAAGCGCCAAAGAAGGCTTGATGGTTTTGATGATAAAGTACTATCTTTGTATGCTAAAGGTATGAGTTTATCAGATATAAAATTACAGCTTCAGGAGTTATATGGAGCTGATGTAAGCGAGAGTTTAATTAGCCAAATCACAGATGATATAATAGAGGATGTTAAGCTATGGCAAAGCCGTCCATTAGATCCAGTATATGCTATAGTATTTTTTGATTGTTTAATAGTAAAAGTACGTCAGGATAAACGGATTATCAATAAATCGGTATATGTTGCATTAGGTATTGATTTAGAAGGGCGGAAAGATATTTTGGGATTATGGATCAGTGAGAATGAAGGGGCTAAATTTTGGCTTGGAAATTTTACTGAGATGAAAAATAGAGGTATACAAGACATACTGATAGCATGTAGCGATAACCTTAATGGTATGTCTGAAGCTATAGGTGCTGTTTTTCCAAAGACGGAGCATCAATTATGGAGTCTTCCCGATTAAGTGTGTAAACTTTTCCAAAAGCCTAGAGTCTTTCGTCACATGTTATTAAAAAATGAGCCATATCCGCATTCCAATTTGGTATGGGCATGGACCATTTTTTGGTCATGTAATCAATTGCCAAATATAAGCTTTAAAAACAGCATTATCATTTGGAAAAACACGTTTATTTTTTGTGACTTTTCGGAGTTGACTATTAACAGATTCCACAGCATTTGTTGTATAAATTATTTTCCGTATTTCTTCAGGGTATCCTAAGAAAATCATTAAATTATCCCAGTGAACATACCAAGATTTAGCAATTTGAGGATATTGTTTATTCCATTTAGATTCAAAAGCCTCTAAAGCGGAAAGTGCTTCTTTTTCTGTGCTAGTGTATAAATAGGTTTTAAATCACCAGCAAGCTCTTTCCGGTCCTTATATGATACATATCGTAAACTATTTCTAATTTGATGTACAATACATAATTGATGCTCCGTCTTTGGAAAAACAGCACCTATAGCTTCAGACATACCATTAAGGTTATCGCTACATGCTATCAGTATGTCTTGTATACCTCTATTTTTCATCTCAGTAAAATTTCCAAGCCAAAATTTAGCCCCTTCATTCTCACTGATCCATAATCCCAAAATATCTTTCCGCCCTTCTAAATCAATACCTAATGCAACATATACCGATTTATTGATAATCCGTTTATCCTGACGTACTTTTACTATTAAACAATCAAAAAATACTATAGCATATACTGGATCTAATGGACGGCTTTGCCATAGCTTAACATCCTCTATTATATCATCTGTGATTTGGCTAATTAAACTCTCGCTTACATCAGCTCCATATAACTCCTGAAGCTGTAATTTTATATCTGATAAACTCATACCTTTAGCATACAAAGATAGTACTTTATCATCAAAACCATCAAGCCTTCTTTGACGCTTTGCTACTAATGATGGTGCAAAACTGCTATTTCTATCTCTTGGCACTTCAATCTCAACAGCACCATTCTTTGTAATCAGATTCTTTGTGTTATAACCATTACGTGAATTCTGAGCATCACTTTGATTGTACTTGCTATATCCTAAATGATTATTCATCTCAGACTGTAGAGCTCTCTACAAGACGCTTGGTTATTTCTTTTAATAAACCATCTTCCCTGAATAATATTGATACATCTGTATCATTATTGATCAATAAATCTATCGCTTGTTCCATTGCAGCATTTTGTTTCTGTGTCATTGTAATTTCTCTTTTTGTTATATTTTCTTCTATACAACCTTTGAGAAATTTACACACTTATTTGGACAGTGCCCAAGTCGAGGAACGGAGCGTATACTTAATACGTGAGTACCACAGAACTTGTAGAACGACGTAGCCAATTTTTGAAATTCCACCTGAGTATACCTTAAGCTTTTGCTGCTTTGGTTTTAGCAATAGGAATATGTCTCTCTTTAATTCTAGCCGACTTACCACTTCTTTGTCTTAAATAGTAGAGTTTAGCACGACGAACTACCCCGTATTTTACTACATCAATAGAGTGTACTATCGGCGAGTAAGTCATAAAGCGTCTTTCGACACCTTCACCATGGCTAATTTTACGTACTAAGAAAGATGAAGTAATACCGCGATTTCTTTTTGCGATAACTACACCTTCATAAGCTTGAAATCTTTCCGTTAATTTTTCCTTACCGTCTTTTTCAATCGATCTATCAATAATTTTAACAGTTACCTTAACTGTATCACCGGCTTCAAAATCAGGAATTTTTTTATTTGCAGTAAGCTTTGAAATATTTTCCTGTTCAAAGTGGTCAATAATATTCATTTTTTTAACTCCTTAACTCTATAAATCTTTAAGTAACTCCGGACGGCGTAATTTAGTAATTATACGTGATTGCTCTTTTTTCCACTCATTAATTAGCCTGTGGTTACCAGATAATAAAACACTCGGTACAGCTCGATCACGCCAAATTTCAGGTCTTGTATATAGACCGCATTCAAGCCCGCCCTTAAATTCCCCGACTTCTTCAAAAGACTCGGAAGATAAGGTATTTTGGTTCATTAAAACACCTGGCAGTAGTCTAATTAAGCAATCGAGAATGGTGAGGGTAGGTATTTCTCCGCCGGATAAAATGTAGTCGCCTACACTAATTTCTTTAACATTATACTCTTCAATTACACGTTCGTCAATCCCTTCGTAACGTCCACATAAGAATATAAGGTTTTTATTTTTTAACATCTCCTTAGCAAAACTTTGAGTAAAGACTCTACCGCGAGGTGAAGGATAGTAAATTTCAGCATTAGGATTTAAAGAAAGGGCATGATCTATACTACTGCCTAAAACATCAGGACGCATTATAAGCCCGTCACCACCGCCATAAGCTTCATCATCGACATTTTTATGCTTAGTTAGACCGAAATCCCGAATATTGATAACATCATATGACCAAATATTTTTATGCAGGGCTTGCCCTGCTAAAGAATACCCCAGAGTACCAGGAAACATTTCAGGAAAAACTGTTAAGATTGTAGCATGAAGTATAAACATACGTTTAAAATAGTAAACAGTACCAATTAACGCAATAAAATTATAATTTAATTATTTACCCACCCACCTGTCCTATAATCTTCTTTTCTATTGTTTTTTAGCAGCAGCTGTTGCACCACTCCTAAATGCTTCAGCCTTTTGTTTATTCGTTTTATGAGCTTGATCACTTTGAAATTTTTGAAATTCTGCTTTCTTAGCAGCTTCTATATAGCGACTTTTTATTTTCTCTAAGCGTCTCATAGCATCTTTATCTAAACTAATACCTGCTTCTTTTGCTTGCTGCTCTATTTTTAATGCTGTCTTATAACCTGCTTCTGCGTTTTTAGCTATAACTTGCTTCTGCATAAAATTCACTCTAGAATCTTTCTTCATTGCATCATTATATGGATTTATCTTATTATTTTTAATATCCTTTATTTGTTTTTCTGCTTTCTTTTTATCAAAATCTTCCGGAATAACTTCCCTCAAAATTTAAGTTAAAAATATATCTATAGTTGCATATATTTTATTTCAAAAAAAGTTAATAAAGAAAAATAGAGATAGAAGTAATTAAAAATTAACCAATTTGTGTTATAAAAACTTCATCACTTCTTCAGCGATGATTAGCTCTTCGTTTGTCGGCACAGCAAAAACTTTAACTTTACTATCAGATGTACTTATTAGATGCTCGTTTTTTTGGTTTTTTGTATCATCTATTTTAATGCCTAGCCATAAAAGTTTTTCGGTAATCATTTTACGTATTACAGCAGAATTCTGTCCAACACCGGCAGTAAAAATTAGACAATCAACTCCCTCAAGTGCAGCAGTTAGCTTACCTATTTCAAGTACAATGCGATACACGAATAAATCTATAGCAAATTTAGCATCAGGTGAGTTACTGGCAAGCAAAGTACGCATATCGGAACTTTCACCGGACATACCGAGTAATCCTGATTTCTTATATAGTAACTCTGTTACTTCTTTCGTAGTCATTTTCTCATGATCGATAAGATATAACACTACTCCAGGATCAAGGTTACCTGTCCTTGTACCCATCATAACACCGTCAAGTACGCTAAAGCCCATGGAACTTGTTAGACTAAGACCATTTTTAATAGCACATAGACTACTACCGCTTCCTAAGTGAGCTATAATAGTCTTTGTAGGTAAATCTTCCTTTGTCATTTCTTTAAAATGGCTGCTAACATATTTATATGATAACCCATGAAAACCGTAACGAATTATCCCTTTATCATAATATTTTTTCGGTAAACCGAAAGCTTTTGTAATAGGCGGATTGGTAAAATGAAATGACGTATCAAAACATGCTATATGCGAGATTTCTTTATATTTTTGAAGAAATAAATCCAGTACCTGCAAATTATAAGGTTGATGCAAAGGGCTTAGAGGTATTAATACTGTCAAATCTTTACTAACTTTTTCATAAACAATAACCGGTTTATTAAAATTTTTCCCGCCATGAACAATACGGTGACCGGTTGCAATTAAATTGAGATTCTCTTGTTTTTTCCACCAATCTTCAAAAAGATCAATCATCATTTCAATAGCATCATCTTTAATGTCGGTAGCAGATTCCTGTTTTTTATTTATATGAAATAATATTTTATTGACGTTCTTCTCTAAAAAAATATTATAAATTTTATCCTTAACTTTTTTATTCTGAATTTCAAAAATAGAAATTTTTAAACTAGATGAGCCGGCATTAGCTATTAAAATAACATCTTTCATATTATTTACCTGCTTGGATATGTAGCTTTGCCTTAGTGTGATTATAGATAAATGAAGCAAGTACACAGGAAATAACCCGCATATCCATAGGATCGGCTCTACTTGTTAAAATAATAGGCACACGGGCTCCAAGAACGATACCCGCCATAACCGCTTGACCCAAATATTTTAGCTGCTTTGCAAGCATATTGCCTGATTCAAGATCAGGTACTACTAATATATCGGCATTCCCTGAAACCGAAGAACTAATGCCTTTTGCTTCTGCAGCAAATAAAGATATAGCATTATCAAACGCAAGCGGTCCATCAACTATAGCACTCGTAATTTGCCCTCGATCTGCCATTTTCGATAAAGCGGCTGCGTCAAGGGTTGTAGGGATTGCGGAGGTTACCGTCTCAACTGCTGACAATACCGCAACTCTAACCTGCTTGTCTTCTTTAATCATATGCATTAAATCAATAGCATTCTGCACTATATCACGCTTATCTTCTAGAGTAGGACGAATATTAATAGCAGCATCAGTAATAATAAAAGGCTTTGGGAACGTTGCAACTGCCATTAAAAAAGCATGGCTTATACGGCGTTCGGTACGTAGTCCATTCTCCTTATGAACTACTGCAGACATAAGCTCATCGGTATGAAGAGACCCTTTCATAATAGCCGCAACTTCTCTTTTCTTTGCAAGCTCTACGGCTTTTTTTGCTGCCTCGTGGCTATGCTCAACGTTAATTACTTGATAATCCTCAAGATCGACATTATTAACTTTTGCTACTGATTCAATTTTATGTTGCGGACCAATCAGGACCGGTTTTATTACATTAAATTGTGCCGCTCTAACTGCACCGAGTAATGATTCTTTATCGATTGGATGAACTACTGCAGTTTTAACAGGCTTAAAGCCGTCGGCTCTAAGTAATAGATCGATGAAATGCTTTGCTGCTTCATCAAAGTCAGGATCGTTGATTTCTTTTGGAGGAGTATAAGTAGTACCTAATTTCTTAGCTAGAATTGCATCTAAAAAAGTCTCGTTTATTATATGTTGTTTCTTCATAAACCCCTTAATAAATTAATCACTAACTTAATTAGATAATATATAAGTTAATTAATAAAGGGAAAACTAGTTATTGTTTTTAGTGGGAATTTCTTAAGTGCCATTAACGCAACAGTGTATTTTTTTATTTATCCCAATTTTCTAAAATTAAATTAGGTATACGCTTAAATTCTTTTATATTATTAGTAACTAAAGTTGCGTTTTCAGCTATAGCATGACTTGCAATTAGCAAATCATTATTTCCTATTATTAGACCCTTTTGCTCAAGTTCCGTACGTAATTCTCCATAATAAAAAGTGCATTTTGCAGAAAAATCTATTATTTCTAATCTACTTAGAAAAATATCCAATTTGCTTTGATTTTGCTCTTTTTTCTTACTTTTAGAAACACCATATTGAAGTTCTGCTAATACTATTGATGAAATAGCAATAGTATTATTTTTTGCCAGTAATTCTAAATTATTATAATAAGAATCAGGATGTTTATTAATTGCATAAACACAAATATTAGTGTCAAGCATGTAGATCATTCAAAATATTTCCTTTTTTGTGGTGGTAAATCTTTTCTTCCCTCAGGAAAAATATCATCACTAGAAATTTCAGCCATTTCCTGAAAAACATCTTTCCAACTGTTAGGCAGAGGCTGTAATACTATTCCTTTACCTAAAGGAATAACACTAACTTCTTTAACTGAGAAACGAAATTCCTTAGGTAATCTTACTGCTTGACTTTGACCATTCATAAATATTTTTGCTTTATTCATAACTATACCTCAATAGTATATATTAATTAGTATATATTAACTTTATTATTAAAGCAAACAACTATTCTAAATATATATCTTTTACTATTTCATCCCTCTCAAATGATCTTCTAATTTTCTTAGTTTTCTGCCTTCATTTACTATTGGTCTCACATATTTTTCCATTTTGGCATTTTCCCTATATTTATTAATCTGATCGATCTGAGCATTGACTTCATCGGTAATAGCTTGCTTTCTATCCTCTATTTTATTTAATACTTCAGTACTATATTCATAATTTTTAACATCAGCATTAAAGTTATTAAGCTCTTCCGTAATCTTTGCGTCTACTTCAGGTCCCTGCTCAGTATCTTTGATCTTTTGTGCTATTAATGCCGGCATTTCCTCAATGTTGATATCATCTCTTTTGAAATGATCTTTAAGCTCTTTATAAGTTTGTTCTAAATTTCCTTCAGCTTTCTCGTGCATAATATCATAATGCTCTTGGCGACGAGTATATCGATCTCCTTCTATAAATTCTGCATGTTTTCTATGGGCGTTATCTATCATATCTCGCATCTGAGAATCAGTAGCTTTCTCACGCATAAATCGGTCGCCCATCATTACCGGTTCACCTTCCTCGAATAACCTACCACGCACCTCATGAATAAGCTTTCTTTGAGCTAATTCTTGATAATATTCTACATCACTCTGTCTACCTGCTTTTTCTAGTCTTGCTAGATATTCCGGTGATAATATATCTGCTTGAGCAGCTAATGTTTCCTTATTAATATGCATTTGGAGCTCTTCACGTTCCCGTGCTTTTTCATCATCTTTTAATTTTTCGCTATAAGTTCTAAGCCTTGGATCGTTATATTCAAAATCATGCCATTCGGCACTGGTTAGATTACCCTCATAAGCATCACGTAAATCTTTACCGACTATTGCAGTTAAAGCTCCTCTTTTTATTCCCGTATAACCGGCATAGAGTTTTTCACCTATACCTACACGCCTTTCTTCTTTTAATTTACGTTTTGTATCAACACGATGCTCCATCTCTTGCCAACTTCTAAGCGGTTTTATATTTTTACCGAACAGACCGACACCTCGCCCTGACATTTCTTGGTGAGCATATTTATAAGCATCTTGATAATCTTTAGTAAAGTTCGCATCGCTAGCGAGTTCACGTAAGTTAGCATCTTTTAATGACTTATCAAGCTCTCTTTTTTGTTCTTCACTTAAAGCGGCGTAATCTTTTACTCCATATTTATTTGCAGCAATTTTATCTCGAAGCTGAGTAAATTTCATTTGCGATAGTTCTTTTGCTTTTAATTCATTCCCTTTAGGTAAATTCTTTAACAATCCTGAAATACCGTTTTCATAATCAGTAATAGCATTCATTTTTACATCTTTAGAATCTATACCGTATTTTCTCTTAACCTCATTTTGTACGGCTTTGTTTGCTGAAGAACCGAGAGCTTGCTTTTCAAGCCTTCCCATCATTATATCTTCAAATCCTTTAGCAAAGAACATACTAGTTTCTTCTAACTTTGCACTTACACGGGTAGTTACAGGTACACTTACCGTCTTAGCTACATAACTTAATGGTCTATTCATTTGCTTCGCTGCAGATTCATAAGATTGCTGATTAACTTTTTGTATGTCTGTTAAATTACCTGAAGTACCGGCAATAAATTGTGCCGTCGATATAGCAGTATCATTAAATTTACTTAGCAAATAAATAGACACGAAAATTAGTAATATCCCATCAAGTTGGACAAATTTCCCGTTTATAAAATTACTAATCCTTTTTGCATCTTTAACTAAATCTAAAAACGGTAATTCAATATAGCGTTCATCTATACACTCATACGCAGCACAATGCTTACATTTATCAGGGTCATTCTTACAAGAATCATCTACTATTATATGATCTTCAGGGACTAATATCTTTGCTTTGTGGAAATTATTTATACCTCCTTTCATTGGTACAGGGAACCACCAATAAAATATTGAATTACCAAGGCTTGGATCTATATCCTCAAGAAAACTACCGAATATTTCATTTATCGGACCTAAATTAGGAAAATCATGTTTACATACCCCAAAACCAAGAGTTGAATATATTTCGGTTCTGATGATCATTGAAATAAAAGCGATACCGGCAAATAAAATTATAGGCTGTAATGCATATGATATTAATTGTCTTAACCAATTCTCAAATAACGAACGAGTTATATTAAATAACATGAAACAAATAAATATCGGTCCCATAATTATAATCATACCGATAGTTATAAGAGCGGTTAGATATATAATAGTAGCTTTAAATATAAGAAAGAAAATAAAATATAGGGCTATTAAATATAGAATGATATATATAAAACCAAGCCAATCAACAAATAGTAAAGAAAATAATTTAGATAAAGTTTGAGGAGAAATAAGTAACCCTAGCAAACTTTGAGAACCAGGACCGGTAGCCGCAGCTTCATTAATTATTTGCAGTATTTGCTGAACCCCGTCAATAAAAAATACGAATAAATAATCATGAAAAAATGTCCAAGCTTTATCCGTACTTAATAATATTGAGACTATACTAACTTTTAATATTCTAACTATAAGTTCGACATGAGTAAGGTTTATATTACCTATTAAAAAGGAAAAGCCCGTAAACATTATATATAGAGTTAAAATAGCCGAGACACTCATCCTATAACCCGGAGTATCAATTATTTGTTGATAAGTTTTCTTTATAATCCCATCCTTACCAAATAATACTCCTTTTATTAAATCCGTTAAAAATTGTAACGGATCGGGTCTAGTATCAGTAACTCCGGACTTGATTACTAATCTATATTGCCCGCTATTATCATCATAAAATTTATCTATAATCTTAAAATAAAGAGGAGATTGAGCATATTTTGACTTATCCTCACCTTTATATTGATAATTTATTCCCCCTGCTGGCAAGAATTGTCCTGTACTACTAATACTATAAAATTCATAGCCTACACTCGAAGTAAGTTCTCCTAAATGCTGAGTTATACCTTGCGGTTTACGCTGTGAGTCCGGTGAAATATTGGGATCGGTATTTTTAGCGGCAATAAGAAAATAAAGCCCGACCCCGTCTGTCATTATACATGGAGGATTACTAATCATTGCGTCATTTTGATTTGCGGGATTAGGAGTACACATATCAAGTCTAGCATTATCCCAAAAAGTACACGGTTGTAGCTTAACGCAAAAAGCAGCCAAAGTAGTTGTGTTATTTTTCTGACCGTACCACGGACACCATGCAGATAACTGACCTGAAGTATTTTTATCACCAAGTATATAACTCCACGGTCTTACCATAACGGTTAAAGGATAACCATTTACTTTATAAGCACTATCACGCCATGGTGCTACCTGATCACCTTCCTGTCTTGAAGTAATTTCTTCCGGATTATATCTAGAAGAGACATTGAATTTGATAAAACCGAAATCATCAGGGTCAATACAAGTATCGCCGGTACAACCGGAAAGCAGTAATAACGATGATATTAATAATGTAATAAAAATATTTTTGTTCATTTATTTTAAGTTATTTTTATATAGCGTCATTGCGAACGACCGTAGGGAGTGCGGCAATCTCATGACACAGTACGAAATTCCTGAGATTGCTTCGTCAAATTACTTCGTAATTTTCCTCGCAATGACGGCGAAAATATTTACAATTATTCTTTCCTCTCTCCTTCCTCTTTCTTCGGTACATCATTACGCTCGGCAAGGAATTTATTTGTATGCTCGCCTCCTTCCGGTTTTCTAGCTTTATAATTTTGATCAATTATCTTGTCTTTGAAAACTCTAGCCGGAGCCATTGCAGCCTTTTTAATCGGCTTTGTTACCGAACCTATATCCTGCATAACGGCTCCCACAGGATCAGAACGTTCTTGATAATTTCCTGATATTCGTGCCGGTGTAACATTTGTAAGCATTCCAACTACTATATTTACAAAAGTTACTAAACCATATGACATCAAGCAATATGAATAAAATAATAAAGCCGTAGTAAATAATACTAAGAAAGTATTAGCCTTGTTCGTTAGAATATTCGAGCTACTAATTTCCGGTACATCCGGTACATAGAAAGGTATTCCTGGTAAGAACGGTAATGTAAAAGAGAAATTAATCGGAATACCAAGATTTGTTAAATCAAGCCCTATTTTTATTGGTATCAGAGTATCCCAACAAGCTCTAACTACTACTTTTAAAAGCTGCTCAGATAAAACCTGATCTATCAATAAAAAGAAAATCAATAATATTGTCGGCTGCACTACATAGCTAAGCAATGTCGATATCCAATTATCAAATAAACTTTTAGTTTTTTCAAATAACATTAATATTATGAAAAACGGTGCTAATGAAATCATAACAGTTAGCCCTATAAATGCAATAACATAGCCTATTATAACTTCTAAAATAGCTCTAAAATAAGTAATAAGTGAATAAATGGTTATAATAGCGATAAATGCTAAACCATTATGTATTTGTAATAATTCAATAAATAGTAATCCCCAAATCCTACCGTTAGTATATTTATCAAATATAGGATCAATAAAACCAAAAATATTAGCTCTAGAGCTTGTAGCACCTACTACGTTAGTTACAAAGAAATCAATACCGTTAGTAAATGCACTAAAGAAGTATGTATTAAAAAAGCTCCAACTTTCTTCTCTAATTAAAAAGGCTACTATAGCTATTTTGCATATACGTGTTATTACTTCTACGGCAGTTAATTTTAATGCTCCCGCAACGAACATTAGCCCAAATATAGTAACATAAAGGGTTAATGCAGCTTTAGCTATATTCTGTACTGCAGAATTTTTAACTAACTTAATATAAAAGTTTTGACTAAAAGTTCTAAACTGATCGGTAATAGGTTTAATAGCACCGTTATATATTATATCAGAAAACCAAGTTGTACCGGTATAATTAGCATAATTTACACTAACCACCCCTTGTATATTACTATTAGGATTTACCACCCTTAACCATAAATATCCATCTTGCGGTGCATCGGCTGCAAAGTTATAATCTACCGGTGTACCACGAACAGATGGATCAGGTAATGTACCATCAGATGTTATTAAATATTCTAAACTTATATTTTGCTGATCACCCGGATTAATTGAATTTGCCCCATTACCTATTTCAACAATCATCGAATAACGACCGAAATATAAAAAATTAGCTGACCAATCATTCTTATTTATATAATCTACAAAATTAGCATAATTTGAAAAATTTCGGCTCCAATCACTCATTAAAACTGAATTACTAAACATGTTATTAACTTGCCAATCGCTAGTAAAATCCATAGTACCGCCGCTAGTGGCTTGATAATATATAAAGCTACTTTGAGTGCTGCCTGAATTTACAAAACTCTGATCTCGTTCCTTAATAACCTGCCCGCCTACTTTAATTATCATCCCTCTACCTTGATCGTAATAGCAAGCAGGGCTAGTATTTATACCGGCATTAGCAGGACAAGAATTAATTAAGCCCATGAAATTCTGTACCGCTCTCGTTATCATAGGTTTGCCGACTAATGCTTCGTTACTATTTATACTTTTATATTTTGTAGCTGAGCCAGTACCGCTACACCCGCTTGGTTTATCAGGATCTCTTGAAGCGTCTATAAGATCGCATACCTCCTTTGCAGATGAGTAAATTATTCTATTATCAAAATTTCCAAGGTTACTTTGAGTATAAAGTGCAGAAGCAGCAAATATTGAACTATCAAGTTCTTGCGTTAAAATATTATCTAGAGTATTAGGGCTAAAAAAATTATCTTTACCAACTAAACTAATATTTACTACATCGCCAGCCTTAACTTCAATTCTCGAATTACCGTTAGAATAGTTAAAATATTTAACAGAATCAGACATTTTAGTAAATGAAAGTGCATCAAGGTCTTTATCAGGCGGTATAGCCCCAGGTGTTGCACTGTTATTGTCCGTAACAAAACGAGGAAATCCTAAAGCTTCAAATTGTAATTTAGAATAATTATAAGTTTTAATGAAAACTTGTGGCGTACTAAATCTTGGATCAATTCTATATAATACTAGATATTTTCTAGGTTCAGGAGTAATACCTGAAGTAGACCAGTTTATTTTTAACAATTTACCTTTCTCAACGCTATTACCTGTTGATTGCCAAGTTCCGGCTGTAGATAAACTAATTCCTATATTACCTTCTTTAAAACTTGTAAATTCAGGCACTTCTAAACAACCAAATAAGCTTTTTAACCCACCAAAACTGGTTGACATCCATGAAAAAGCATCATCAGCTTTAGCTGGCATCGCCATAAACAAAACTAATAAAACTAAACTCTTAAGAATTTTCATAATTTTAAATTGTTATCCAACACGTCATACCGTGGTTTTTATTTTTTGTCATTGCGAGCAACCAAAGACATTGTTGCATGACTCGGTTTTCCGTCATTGCGAGAAGAATTACACAGTAATTCGACGAAGCAATCCAGTAAAAAATTCTGATTTACAGAATTTTTTTAATTATTTTTCTGGATTGCCACGTCGCTTCGCTCCTCGCAATGACGATTTTCGATTCACCCCCTATCCTCGTGCTTCAGGCTGCGGCGGTTCTGCATTTGTCTTTTCGCCCCCTTCTTTTGGCGTATTTTTCCTATTTTTCTCAGCCTGATCGAGCGTCTTATTGCGTTGTTTTAATCGTGCTTCCGCTCTGCCGGTAATACCTTGTCTTGTTTTATCATCCATTCCTATTGGACTTAATGCTTTTTGTCCTGCATCATGAGACATTCTACCACCAATTTCAGTAGCCGAAGGTCCGGCAGCACTAGTTAATTTTGCTACCATACGCCCTGAAAATTCGACATAACCATACATACCATAAGCAATAATAACTAGAGCTACGATATTTTGCATATTTACTCCCATCATACCCGACATATAATCCATTCCCCAAGGGGCAAACCAATTAATACAGAAGATAGGTACATTCAGCAATGCAATAGGTAAAATAGTACCGATAAAGGGAATTTTTATCGGTAAAGCACATTTCCAACAAACGCTATAACCTAAAACAAAATCTAGATAAATGGTAAATAGCTGGGTTAGCACTATAATACCTGCCATCATAACTACCGGTTCTATCATATAGCGGATCGTAAACCTCACCCAATTATCAAATAAATACCTAGTAAAATCAAATAATAAGAAACTAATAAATAAAGGGGCTATACCGATTAATATACAAGTTGCCATAAATGCCATAATATAAACGGCAACAGCTCTAAGTGCCGTAATAATTACTATACCAACCGCAATAAAAGTAATTATAAAATATATAATACCGCTAAGCCCAAGAGAAAGAAGTGAAAGTAATTGAGCGATAAAGGTTTGACTAAAAAATATTTTACTCATTACTGCATCTAAAAACATGAAAGGATTAGAAATAGTATTAGTAGAAGTATACAAACTATATCCACTCATATTAGCAATAATTGCGTCTGAAAAATTAGTAATTGCATCAAAAAGATAGTTATTAAAAAATTCAAAGGTATTACCGTTCATAAGTCCGCTAACTACCCCGATTTTTGCTATTCTAGTTACTAGCTCTTTTTGGTTTATCTTAGCAAAACCAAGCAAAAACATTGCTCCGTAAGTCATCACATACAAAATTAAAATCGCTTTAATATAGGTAAAAAAGTTAGTACAGGACGAGCTATCATTAGCTTTATAACATACCATATTTTTAAAAATAGAAGTAGCAGCCCCTTGTACTTTAGTTTTAAATAACTCAAGTAACGGATTCATTACTTTAATAGTAAAACTTCCTACTTTTAAGGATGTTGAGAAATGTACTTTATAGTTACCTTCACTATCTTTATAGTCCCTTAAATTATTACTAGGATCATTTAGAATTTTCATCCATATATAACCCGCCTCATTCGCATTAAAGTTATATTTACCGTCGCTATTAACGTTAATTCCTTGAGGTGAATAGGTTTTACCGCTAGTATTCGGGTTTTCCGAAGGCTTTACTATTATGTATTGCACTCGCCCCCGATCATCAAAAGTATCGTTAAAACTATTACCGTTTTCTCTATAACATTTAGTCTGTTTAATATTTAGAACATATCCTCCCGTATTCTTACTAGCATCTTGTGAGGTGGGAGACCAAAGCCTATATTGTAAATAGCTTTTTTCAGTATTGCTATTAAAAGGTATATTATATATAACTTTATATAAATATTTACCGTCTTTATCTTTATAGTCAGCCGGTTGATCTGTATCTGCAACAAATTTAGCAAATTCTAGCTTAGAAGGCAGAGCTTGACTTACAGAGCCCGCATCATTCATTTGATATATTAATCCGGTTGGTCCTTTGCCTCCTTTACCATCCGCCGTATACCAAAAATATTTATAATTTGAAAGCTCCGGTGTTGAAACAGTTCCGTCATTACATTGATCCTCAACCCATGTTCCACTGCAACGTCCTTTGATAAAATCTAGATTTTTAGGACTACGATCTCTAACAGCATCAGGACATTGACCATTTGGAAGAGTCTTGGAGTTATTAGAACACTCTAAATTAAAGAGGTCAAAAAATAAATTGTTTATATTATCACTCCACGCTTTTGTAACACTACCATCATCTTTATAAGCTTCTGGCATTGAAGTACGAATATTAACCCATGCTCCACATGAATCGCATATCCATTCCCCACAACATATTTTTCCAAAGGCACATGGACACCCAAGACCGCACCCCCCCCAAAAACTCGTATCACAGGAATGATGATAATTACATTTCCAATATTTGTCTCTCCATTCACAATCATTAACATATTCACCGTGATAAACAGAATATTTTCCACAAATCGGCTCATAAGAAGTTTGGCCTTGGGAACAATTTTTCGTAACCTTAGTACCTTTAAAAGCATCCTCAACTGTCGCATCAGTATTAGCAAAATTAGGAGATACGGAAACTAAAACTCTATCATTAGCGTATAATTCGGCAATATTACGCCATTCATTATTTTTTGCATCCATTATTAGAGAGAGAGGCGGATTATTTGCATCGGTAATACGAGGAATCGGAATCATGTTACCTTTATCATCTAAATTAGATTTACCAGGTCTTGTACTTTCAGTAAATTGTACATTATCCTTTGGTACATAAGCTAAACACAAACTAACCTGACCGACCACTTGTAAATTCACCGGTTGATTGTTCTCTACTAGCACCTGAGTATTTAACCATTCACCGTAACGATTAGGATCAGGAATAAGCTGAGTCGTGCCATCGGGCAACATCTTAGAAGTGTTTACATAATTAGCATTAGCATTAAGTGTTATAGTACCGGTTATTGAATCTGAACCTCCTTTACCGTCCGGGGCATATCTCATGTAGCAGCCGTCACCGACTTTTACTGCTCCTATCATACCAAGTGCTGCAAAAATAAAGCAAACTAATGTTGCTACTATAGCGAGTACTCCTAAAACTTTTAATAAGTTACTCTGCATATTCTATCATTTACCTCCACCCGAACCGCTTGCTAAATCAGCTAATCCTCCGCCTGCACCGCTTTCTGAATCCCCGCCTTGCTGCTCTCCCTCTTTACGCTTACCTCCAACATCCGGCTTATCTCCTACCGACGGCTTACCTTGTGAAGCCATGGCCGCATCCTTAAGGAAAGCTGCTCCTTTCTTTACTAAATCAACGATTTTAGTTGGACTTGCCGTTACTGCATCCATATTAGGACCGTTAGTTAAATCAGAAGCAAATCGCCCTATAGATTTAGAGAAATAATAAAAAATAACCGAAAATACTAATACGCACAAAAGTTCCGCTAAAATAGATACAACATCTTTAACAATTGATTTTATTGGGAAAAGTATCAATAAATGCTCTTCCCAACCTTCACCTGCATAATATTGTAACATTTTATATCCAAAACTTTCCTGACATTTATCTGCTCCTCCGTTAGGTAGCCTTAACTCAAAAGTGCTAAATCTAATATCCCCTTTTTCATAATCATATCTAAGGAATTCACAATTTTTAAATATTGCAGAATCATACATAGTTATTAATAAAGCTATAAAACCTGCTACTACTGCCGGCTGCAATGCACATGAAATACATACTTTTAACCACCCGTCAAAATAAGCTTTTGTACGAGTAAATAGAGCCATAGGAATGAATATAGGAGAAATATATGTCATAACGTAAATAGTAATCATGCAAACTAAATAATGCGTAATAAAATATAAAAGTATAGATAAAAATATTACAGAAAATACTAGACCTGCTGCAAGTATAATAACGTTTCCAGCCATAAAGAATCCAAACATAACAGCAAAAAATCTAAGTGCTCCTGCTTTACTTAAATCTTTCGGTCTGTCTTTTTTGCCGTCAGGATCAAAATTAGGTATAGGTGTATTATTACCACCCGGACCATTGCCGATTGAATTCCCTAAAACTCCATTCTTATCTATATTATAAAGTAAATCCAAGCCAAGATAATAACCTATACGGCAATCAATTGCGTCCCATAAACCGTAAAATTTATAACCATCCTTATACTTTGAATTATCAAATTGACATAATCCTCTAGAACCTGCTGCATTAAAGATCATCTGTGCAAAGTCCGGTGCTGCTCCCGTCAAAAGAGGTAATCCATATTTTAACATACCGTTTTCTTTTGTCGGCTGACCGCCGCTAAAATCTAAAGGTCCAAGACCGATAGAAAAATAAGCAACCAATAAGAACTTTATTACAAAAAGAGCTATTTTTTCAGTACTTGCATATTCTTTATTTAGAGCCATATTAAAGGCAAAAAACATAGTATAAAGAATTAATGCCGCACCTATAATCCTCTTTAAATAACCTTGAAACGTAGAAAAAGCTGCAAGATTAGTTATTCTAGAATTTTGATCTTGAGAACTACAACTATTTCCAGCAAAAAATACTTTATTAAGCGTTTCGCTCAAACACTGAACTGCAAGACCGGAAAAATTAATTAACGATTGACTATAATTTGCTCCCGTATAGCAACTTTTTCCTATATTACAATTTTCATCATCAGGCGGAGTAGGCGTCGGAGTAGCACTTAAAGATTTACATGCTACTGGCATCGGTCCTCTTGACGTCGGCATAACTAAACATAGATCATTATCCCATTTTTTAACCGTTAAAACGATATCCTTTAATACAGGATTTGCTCCAAGATCAGGATTATTATCAGTACTTAAATCACTAATTTTCTTAGAGTCCCCTTCATTTAAATTATATATGGTGCAAGGGCTACTACTACCTTCTATATTTTTAAAACAAAACGTTATACTAGACGCAGCTGAGTTACAATTACCTCTCGGATCTTTCATATCAATATTACGAATTATATAGCCATATGCCGTGTCCGTTTCTAAATACCCATCTGAAGTAGTCGGTAAACTAGAACATGATTCTCCAAAGCCGGCAAAGCTAGCTAAGCTTACAGACGCTATACAAATTATAATAAATATCTTTAAGGTTTTAAGAGTTTTCATTAGAACTATTATCTTTTTTTTCTGTTACTACGCCGCTTTTTACTAACTCATCCCATGTTTTTACAGCATTCGCACGTCGTTCTGATACTTCTCCTCCTTCTTGTTCTCTTACTCTTCCTCCTCCGCTTGCTACTAGTTCATTCCATGCTGTTTCTACTTTTACACGTTTATCCCGAATCTCTGCATTTTCCCGTATTTGCTTTACTCCCGTCGGATTTTCATGTTCCTTTAAGTTAAAACTATAATCAATTACTCCTGAACCCCTACTTGTACTGTCAACTTTTTCTTGCGGTGACGTAGTAGTATTATTTTCTTTTCTGTCATTTTCTATATTTTTATTTTCTTCTACCTTTGCTTTTTCTGACTTATTAAGTTCATCAGCTAATTTATCAAATTTATTAGTTACACTATTATCTCTTTCTCTTATTTCAGTTACTACACCGCTATCGACTAATTCATTCCATTTCTTTTCTGCATTCGTACGTCGCTCCGATGTTTCTTCACCTTGCTGATCTCTTATTCTTCCTCCGCCGCTTGCTACTAATTCGTTCCATGCTTTCTCTACTTCTGCACGTTTATCCCGAATCTCTGCATTTTCCCGTATTTGCTTTACTCCTGCCGGATTTTCATGTTCCTTTAAGTTAAAACTATAATCAATTACTCCTGTACCTTTACTTGTGCTGTCAACTTTTTCTTGTGGAGCTGCATTATCAACTTTTTCCTGTGGAGGCGGAGTATTATCAATCTCTTTTTTACTTTCTTGATTATTATCTCTTATAATTTTTCCAACACTTTCAGTTTCAATATTACTTTGCGGTGCAGGTGTAGAAATAGAAGTTCTAATACTAGCAGGCGGTGGTGAAACAGCTTCTGAAGGAGCAGGAGGAGGAGTAACAACATCTGATCTTGCTTCACTACTTACTGTTTTTGGGCTAGAAGTTGCTACAGAAGACGAAGCTGTCGGTGTTGTTACCGTAGGTGCCGATGTACCTCCACTTGCAGCAATATTATCATTTGGTCCTCCGCCTCCGCTCTTAGCAATATTATCACTTACACCTCCACCTTGACCAGCTTTTAAATCACCAACTCCTCCTCTACTTGCTATCTGATCTACTCCCTTAGTTGCCGCACCCGCAGCAGCAAGGGCTGCCATGCCTGCCTTAAATATTGCTTGCGGTTTTATAGCAACATTATTAAGAGCTACTCCTTCTGTCATATCTGCAGCAAATTCAGCTAGCTGACTACTAAAATTATACATCAAATACAATGTAAAACATGCCGTAACTAACGCAAGTAAAATATTTTTAATTTTCTCAAAAAGCACTTTTGGAGACATGAAAAACATTCCGGGCCCCAAAACTACTCCCGATAAAAACTGGAATTTAGCAAGAAATTTATCGGTAGGGGTATCTCCCGGTTTACTATCGACGATTTCACTTACACTATCTTTTGCAAAATTAAATGCCGTGGTAATAGGGTTATTTAACATATAACCTAAACTATTTTGACAGCTTTCTACGGCATCTTTATCAGGATATTGTGATATATCATCCCAATCATTATTAATATAAAATATCAAAACATCACGACTTGAAGTACCGCCGCTCTGTGCAAGATTTTCTATACTATTGTGAATTAACTTGCTCTTATATTGACATTTACCGTAGAAACCATAATCATATACCGAAAACATCGTAATCATAAAAGTAACTACCACCATAGGCTGTAGCAAGAACGAAATCATCAGCTTAACCCAGCTGTCAAAATAATTTCGTGTATATGTGAATAAAAACATAGGTACAAAAAGAGGAGCTAAAATACCGAGTATTACTATAGATATCATACACATAATCGTTGCATTAACCATAAAGGCAGCAACCGAAATCACAAGTAACGGATAAGAAAGAGCGAGTGACACTAACATCATATTACCGGAGATTATCGCCGGAATTAGCAAATAAATATATGGTGGAGCACTAAAACTAAAGAAATCAAAATTTAAAAAATCATGGCTTCGATAAGCATTTTCGACAAGTAACGTAGATAATATATCAAGCCCTAAATAATGAGCTACCCTACAATCTAACGCATCCCATAATGCAATATAAGAAACGGTACCGTCATAAGAAAGATTGTTAAATTTACATAAACCGGACGGAGCAGCATTCATAACCCAACTTGCTAAACCGTTTATACCGTCAAGTAAGAAAGGAAACGCCCACTGAATCATACCGTCTAGTCGGTCATACGGAGAGCCATTACCAGGGGTTATATTAATTCCTATTGAAAAATAAGTTACAAATATCATTTTCAATATAAAATTTATATACTCACTTTTTGGCGGTATTTCACCTGCAAGTAATAGTTTAAAGCCAAAAAACATAACATATAAAGTTAGAAAAGCCGTAACTATTTTATACATTCCTACTTGGAACTGAAATAATGCACTATCTTGCCTTGAAGCCAAATTAACCACTTGTTCTACATTATCAAAACTACAAACATCTTTACTAATTAGTAATCTAGCAATCATTTGCCTCATACATTCTATAAGAGGAGAAGTCATGACTACTGCAGTTTTTGAAGCATTATAAGCTTTTTGATAACATCCGCCGCCTGCTGCACTACAGGAAACTAAAGCTAAAGGATCAGTAGGCGTTTCCTTAGGATCCTGAATAAAGTCCTTATCTGCTACATCCATAAAACTATTATACATGGATTTCGGAAACGGCTCTTTCATATATTTACAGCCGACGGGAACATCTCCTGTAAACCCCTTTGTTGAAACACATATTCTATCTTTATCTTGAATAATTTTCCAATATATTACAGGGAAGCCTGCATCAAATGCAAAACCGTCATCACCGGGCTTACCACTATATGGAATATGATATTCCTTTTTTTTATTTTCCCACGCTTTCTTTATATCATCCCAAGGGTCGCCCCCTGTTAAGACGGCTTTAGCAATAGCAAGTGCCGATTCAGCAACAGATTTTGCCCGAGATACAATTAATTTAGCATTATTACATAAAGCAAAGCGTAATTCTGGATTTTTAGGATCAATTCTGTTTTCACGAGTACATTGACCTCCGGGGAAATTTCCAAAATTACTATCGTTAAATAAATCACTGTCGTTTATTTTAAGCTTTAAAAACGTATTCATGTATAAAACGGGAGAGACAAGATTCATTACCGCAAAAGTAAAGAACGGAGCAACAATACAGGTATGAGAAAATTCAGTACGCAGCAAATCCCCTACGCCTTGGGTTTCGCAAGTTAAGCCACTCAAAATATCTACAATGCTATCAAGAGTATCCTTGGCATGGGTTTTAGTAACTAGCCCTAAATTTAGGGCAAAGCTTAATACTAATATTATAAGTATACTACGAGGAAATAATTTCATGACTAGTTACTTGCCTCGTATGAGATAGTTTTTAACGTCATTGCGAGGAAAAATTGAAAATTTTGTCGAAGCAATCCAGTAAAAAATTCTAATTTACAGAATTTTTTTATTACTTTTTCTGGATTACCACGCAGTCTACGACTGCTCGCAATGACGACTCGGCATCCATTAAATCTATAATGTTTTAACTGCTTCATAAAATATAGGTAACCACTTATCCGGATCATTGCCGTATTTCTCTCTAATTTGATCGAGCAATATTACAGTCTCAACCCTGCCGGATAAAACACTAATTATATTATTCATACCGTCTAAGTTAACTTTAGCAACTACGGCATCTATTCCTTGTTTTATTAAAAAATAACGTGTAGTAGAGTCGGTAGTTTTAATTAAAATATATTCTCGCTGACTTAACATAAATGCACTACGATAAATATCCGTAGCTTTCAAATTAGGTAAAAAAATCTGCGTAGCTGTTTGTTGAATCAACGTATCACTAATTCTACTTTTTGCGGCATCTTCAACACTCTGCGTAGCAAATATAACAAAAGTATTTAATTTTCTCAACACTTTTAACCAATCTTTGATCTTAGGTGCAAATACCGGATTATCGATTAAAGCCCATGCTTCATCAAGTACTATCATAGTTTTCTGCCCATCTAAAGAGATATTAATGCGATGGAAAATATATAACAATACCGGTGCAAGGCTTACAGGGTCTTTAAGTAATTCAGTCATATCAAAACCGAATACCCTTGCTTTTTGTAAATCAATATCATCTACTTCATTGTCAAATATCTTAGCATGTGAACCTTTACCAACCCACATTGCAATCCTACTTGCCAAACTATTTGGTGTATCAATACCAAGAAATGCTATAACATTACTAAGCCTTCTGTCTTTTTTCTCTAATCTAAAATTACCGCTTACTGCTTGAGATAAGATTTTATTATCTTGTGCAGTTAAACTTTCACCGTTAGAAGTTACAAGTACACGAAGCCACTCTAAAATAAATGTTCTATTCTCACTAGTATCTTCAAGCTGCAAGGGATTAAAATTACATTTTAATCCCGGATCAATTACCGTATAAACTCCGTTTAAAGCACGTATAAATATTTCTGCTCCTCGATCTTTATCAAAAAAGAACATACGAGGTTTGAATTTTTGTGCTTCCGCACATAAGAAATTCATAAGAACTGTTTTACCGGCACCGGTTGGACCGATAATTAGAGTATGTCCAACATCCCTTACATGGAAATTAAAATAAAACGGCGTACCCGAAGTAGTATCAAGTACTGTGACATATTCTCCCCAATGGTTATCTCTAATTTTACCGAGCGGATAATTATGTTGTGAGGCAAAGCTAGCCATATTAAGAGTATTTATAGTGGATTTACGTACTATATAATCCATATTTCCCGGCAACTGTCCCCAATAGCTAGGTTCCATGTTAACTTTTTCTCTAACCGGCTGAATTCCTGAATTAGAAAGCTCAACTGCTGCCATTGATAATATATCTTCCAAAGCTTTAATATTATTCGCGGAACATAAAAGCGATAAATGATGCTCACCGAAACCGATATCACCGCTAGTGGCCATATCAAGGGCCGTATTAATTTCAGCAATTTGCGAAGTAGCTTTATCACCGGATTGTATCATTCTATTTTGCTGTAATTGCATTTTACCGATCGCTACGGTTCTATTAGCAAAGACAAAGCTTTGAGTCATGACAAATTCAAAAGGCATTTGCAGAAATCCGTCAAAAATTCCTGCCGAAGTATTAGGTCCGTATTCAAGTATGCTGATCATTCCGGCATATTTTTTGCCAAGCGGACTTCTTGCTTCAATAGTACGAGAATCAAAAAATAAGCGATGAGTCGGTAAATATTCGTCAATAGTACCACGCGGTAATGCTATAGGACCTGGTGAATCGCCGCAATTGATTAAAGATGAAAGGAATTCTAAAATTTCACAATAACTACCTGACTGCGTTTGACGAACTCCAAGTAATCTTGCTCCGTAACTTCTGAATGTATTAACCACTCTAGTTGACATTTCTTGAAGATTTTCTTTCATCTCTTTCATGTCATTTTCCCAAGCGGTTTTATTAGATTTTTGTCTAAGCTTCTTTAAAAAATACTCAACTATAGCAGCACCGCCAGTATCAGGCTTATATAAAATACTAACATATAATTCGTTAAAAAATGACCTAGCACCTGCATGTTTCTTACGCCATTCCGCACCTAAATAAGTAATAAAATCATTAGGTACTTTTACGGTAGGATCATAAGTAAATTCCGTATCGTCAAATATTACTGCTTTACGTCTTCTAATAGTATGGAAATACATAACGATATTTCCCGAAGCCATATTTTTAAGTAAGGCATTTCTGACATTCTTTTTAATGTCTAAATCTTCATCATCAGCAGTTTCAAAAGAAAATCCGTTTATTTTAATAACTTGTAATAAAGAATTATCTTTTGTTAAAATAGTATTACTATCCCAATGACATTTATAAGGAATAAAATGCGAAGTTGGTCTTTCTTGTTTAGACCTTAATTCTTTAG
Source organism: Rickettsia felis URRWXCal2 (assembly GCA_000012145.1). Taxonomy (GTDB): domain Bacteria; phylum Pseudomonadota; class Alphaproteobacteria; order Rickettsiales; family Rickettsiaceae; genus Rickettsia; species Rickettsia felis. The sequence goes on along the minus strand of CP000053.1, from coordinate 91,977 downwards.
CTGCTCTAGTTCTAAATAACTTCATTACCTCACCTGATTTAACTATTTTGATTTATTTTGTCATTGCGAGAAGAGGAAAAGCCTCGACGCGGCAATCTCAGAAATTTTATACTGTTTCATGAGATTGCCTCGCAGCCTACGGCTGCTCGCAATGACGGCTTAGCATCCACGCGAGAATGACATAAAACTCAAATATTATACGAATTTGCTCCGTAGTAAAATTTATTAGGACATTGGCTAGTTCTTGACATTTTATTTAAATATAGCTCTATGAATCTCGGTTCTTTAAAACATATAATATAAGCTACCAAATGCAAAGCAGCTGCAATGAATAAAATCATAATGCCGTTATTCCAAATAAATACTATCATCGTCATTATCATATTTAATGCAGCAAACTTAATACTTACTCCAAATATCATCGGCGGTCTAGTTAACCCTACAAATAAAAGATCGGATGCTAATGCTCCTGCCATAAAAAACCTCTATTAATTTATATTAATATCAAACATAGTTGACAATATTGAATTCGGTACTTTACTATTCACAAAATGTACGTAACCGTTATTATTTTCAAGTGCATTAACTGCTATCTTAATTAATTCTTCTTCGATGAAATTATTACTATCATCTAACATTGATTTCAATAAGTTAATATCTCGTATTTTTATATTATACGGAAATGTCTCGGATACCTGTAATATCTCATATGGCAATATTAAATGTACCGCACTTAATGCAGAAGCAATTGTTGCTACCGTTAAGTTAACATTTAATAAATGTGTTTTTTCCTGATCATCATTAGCAAATGGTGCTATCACGGGTATAATATTATTATCTTCAAAATTTAATAAAATTTCCGGATTAATCATAATAGGTTCACTTAAAAAACCAATATTTATAACATCATGATTTACAATTTTTCGGTGAGATAATTTTGACTTTTTTGCTTGCAGTAGATTAGCATCCTTACCTGAAATACCAACTGCATAACAACCTATACTACTTAACTTTGTTACTATAAGCTTGTTAACGTAACTAGATAAAATTTCCATAATAATAGGATTATTTAGAGAACTATAGTCGCTTATTTTACTAATTTTCTGACTAAAATTTTCATCTATTTGTGATATTAAAGACGAACTTCGTAAATCAATATGATCATGTACTATATATATTTTAGCACCGCACATCTCGAGCAGTCTAACAGATTCAATAAAAGCCGTAAATAATTTATCGTCAATAATAATAGCAGCAGGTAATTTTAGAACTATTGCTTGATTCTTCAGCTCACTACTACACTTTATTATATTCTTAATTATAGCAATGTTATTTAATGAAGAAATACTATCTACCTCTTTACCTTTGAGGTTTGATGCATTTTGCCAAACTAGCTTTAAGTTCTCTTGCACCTTCTTTACTCCTACTACTTACATACATAACATTACATGAGTAGTTTAAAGTTGCAAGAAAATTCTGTGCTTCATCGTTAAGGTTTTTACGATCCGTAACTTTATCGGATTTTGTGAAAATAATTTGAAATTCTCTTTTATTTGCAAGTAATAGCTCTGCTACTTTCTTATCGTTTTCTTTTATACCTCTTCTTGAATCAATCAATAAGTTAACTAACCTTAAACTATAACTATTTCGTAAATAATAACTAATTAACACTTCCCACTGTTCTTTGACTGATATAGGAACATTAGCAAAACCATAACCGGGAAGGTCAACTATAATAAGTTTATCTGCAAGGTTAAAAAAATTGATTTGCCTAGTACGTCCAGGAGTATTAGAAACTTTAGCAAGATTTTTATTATTACATATCGTATTTATTAGGCTTGATTTGCCGACATTTGACTTACCGACAAAAGCAATTTCCGGTAATGAAAAATTGGGGATTTGATTTATATTCATAGCACCGGCTACAAATTTAGCTTGATGACGAAAAAGCTTACTGCCATCAGGCGATTTTGTATGCACTATTTTCTGAGTAGTCATAATTTGCTTTCGTATTTGATGTAATTAGGCATTGCCCGAGTGAATACCGAGTCGTCATTGCAAGGAAATAGGTAGTAATTGTACGTACGCAATCCAGTAAAAAATTCTGATTTACAGAATTTTTTTTATTATTTTTCTGGGTTGCCATGCAAGTACTACGACTGCTCGCAAAGAATTGTTGCGTGGATACCGATGTCATTCCTGCGGAAGCAGGAATCCAGAAAATAGTATAAATACAGCAAATTTTTTGAAATTAAAAGCTCGATTTATCTCGCTTTATGCTGGATTCCCGCCTATACGGGAATGACATAAAGAGCATTTACCGGTCCACGCAGTCAATGCCTTCTCGCAATGACACAAAATGAACCATACAATAACGCTATAAATGGGTTAGAATGACATTAAAAAAATATGGTAGCGGGGGCTGGATTTGAACCAACGACCTTCAGGTTATGAGCCTGACGAGCTACCGAGCTGCTCCACCCCGCAATAATTGAGAATTGACGATTTATCTGTGTTATATTGTGATTTAGTCCAATACTATGCGAATATTGCTAGTGTCATTCTTGCATAGATACCGAGTAATCATTGCGAGCAGCCGTAGGCTACATGGCAATCTCATGAAATAATAATAAATTCCTGAGATGGCGGGCGTACAATTGCTATGCAATTTCCGTAGCTCAAACGACCTTCAGTATCCACAAACAAAGCTTAACTAGCTTCTTTCTTACCACCGAAAGAAAGACCTGAGAATCTTTTATTAAAATCACTAACACTTTTGTTCGATTGATTTACTACATTTCCGGAATCTTTATTCCATGCCGGATGCTTTCTAAAATCAACATCCATTAAAATTTCACCTGTAGGATGAGTAGACATTGTTTCAAAAACATCGCTTTCTACTTTAATCAAAAACTTTTTATATTCTGGATGTATACCGCTTTTCATAATGATTTTGCCGTTTTAGTCTGAATTATTTTTTTCTTAATAGTTCTAGCGTTACTTGATAAAACATTATCATCGGCTTTTAGAATATACGCATCAAAACCGCCGGCTTTTTCCACTGAACTAATACATCTAGCATTAACCGATAATCTATATTCTCCGGCTGTTATATCACTTGTAAACTTAACTGACCTTAAATTAGGCTCAAAACGTCTTCTAGTTTTACGTTGAGAATGTGATACATTATTGCCGTATAAAACACCCACACCTGTGAGTTCGCACTTACGTGACATAAGCTAAATACCTTAAAACTTATAAATATACAATAGATAAATAAAGTAATACTCCCCTAGTGTCAAGAGATAATTACGGTCCGTTTAGTGAAGAAATAAAGATAGGTACGATGTATTTATATGTGAAATAGGCACAAGCCAAGCCTAACATAGTACCGATAACGATTATACGGAATTTTGCAGGACTAAAAATTAAAATAACTATTCCAAGAATAATTACTATTTTTATTATATCATCTGTCGTATAAGAGCTAGAGTTTATAGCATAAACATTTAGGTTTATACCTAGAAATATTATTATACATAATAAGTTCTTCAACATTTTATACCTCTATAGGACCGGTAGTTAATCCGTTTATAAATTGTTTTAAATAAGGATTATCACTATTACGCATTTCATCTTTACTACCGTACCATTTAATTTTTCCTTGATAAATCATAGCTACTTCTTTAGCTATTTTTTCGGCACTAATCATATCATGAGTTATAGTAATCGTAGTTGCCCCTAACTCTTCTTGGATTTTTATAATTAATTCGTTGATAACATTTGCCATTATAGGATCAAGCCCTGTGGTCGGTTCATCAAGAAATAAAATCGACGGTGTACTACAAATAGCCCTAGCAAGAGCTACTCTTTTTTGCATTCCGCCCGATAATTCGGAAGGGTAAAGATCAAGTATTCTAGGGGACAAACCGACGGAATTAAGCTTTGCACCGGCAAGGTCGTTTTTTTCTTTCTTAGATAATTTTCTAGTCTCGAAAGTAATATTATCACGTATATTCAAGGAGTCAAATAATGCTCCGCCTTGAAATAAAAAACCTATACCGTCCATAATCTCAAATTTTTGTTTACTTGAGATATCTTGGATTTCTACATTATCAATAAAAATTTTACCTTTATCAGGTTTAATCAGTCCTACTATATTTTTAATTAGCACCGATTTGCCACTACCGGAACCGCCTAAAATAACTAATGAACTGCCCTTTTTTACATCCAAATCTATTCCGTCTAACACCTTATGATTAGCAAATGATTTATATAATGACCGAATTTTAATTTTAAATTCTTCCTTTGTACTCATATTTATACTTTAAAAAATAATTCGGTTATTAAATAATTACTGATTAAGATAAGGATAGAAGAATTTACTACTGCCGAGGTAGTAGCTCTTCCCACTCCCTTAGCCCCTTTACCTGAATAATAGCCGCTATAACAACTTATTATAGAAATAATAAACCCAAAAACTCCCGCTTTAACAAGACCGGAAATTACGTCAATCGGTTCTAAATAGTGAAAAGTACTGGTTAAATAAGCCGTGCTATTAAAATCAAGTTTATATACCCCTACCAAATAACCGCCCATAACACCAATTATATCACCGATTAAAACAAGACAAGGCATTGTAATAATAGCTGCTATTACTCTTGGAAAAACTAAATATTTAATAGGATCGGTAGATAAAGTATATAAAGCATCTACCTGCTCCGTTACTCTCATCGTAGCTATTTCGGCGGCGATTGATGCCCCGACTCTTCCAGCTACCATTAGTCCGGCTAAGACAGGTCCAAGCTCTCTAGTCAGCGATAATACTACTACCGTTGCAATGGAACTTTCAGCCGAGAAACGAGAAAAGCCTGTATAGCTCTGTAATGCAAGTACCGCACCTGAGAAAAAAGTCGTCATCGCAACAACCGGAAGCGAGTGAAACCCGATAAATAATAATTGTCTGATTATTAAACTCAAATATAAAGGCGGTCTTATGATACTGCTAACGGCAGCAAAGCTAAATAGAGAAAAACTACCTACACTTTGTGCAAACTTTATAGTACGTTTACCGACCGAATTAGCTATATTTAATAACATTTGTGTATATTTTTTTGTTTATATGTTATGTGGTCACCTAATCGTCATTGCGAGAAGAAACTGTAAGTTTCGACGAAGCAATCTCAGTATGCTTGACAAGATTGCCACGTCGCTTCGCTCCTCGCAATGACGATTACTTATAAATTCTTTTATACCTACTACCGAGACTAGTCAACACCTCATACCCTATAGTACCTATAATACTTGCTATTTTATCGGGCGTGCAATAATTTCCGATAATTTCCGCTTCCTGCCCTAGAAAAATATCAAGCGGTGGTAGATCGGTAACATCGATATTTATCAAATCCATCGATATTCGCCCTACTATAGGAACGCTGCGACCATTAATAAATACTTCGCCTTGATTGCTAAAATTACGACTAAACCCATCGGCATAACCAAGCGGTAATGTTGCAATAACACTATCACGCTCAGTTGTAAAAGTCATATTATAACCGATATGGCTATCTAGTGTCAAATTCTGTAAATGAATTATAGGAGCTTTTAAGGTTACGGGATTTTGTAGACCTCTCGAATAACCTCCTTCTAAAGGTAATTTATACGTCGATCCGGTACTCGAATCCTCACGTACGTTTATGTACGCTGCGGTTCTGCGTTCCGTGTCTCCTTCAAATTCCTCTTTATAAGATAGGTTATTCGAGAGGTCTATTACAGGATTAAGCCCGTATAAGGCAGCCCCTGGTCTTGCTAAATCAAAATGATAGTCCTGTCCTAAAAATATGCCACCGGAATTAGCAAGGCTTGCTTTGACGTTTGGGAAATATTGTAAATAAGTTTTAAATCTGTTTAATTGCTCTAGATTATAAGGATTATCTATTTCCTCGGATACAGCTAGATGGCTTATAATATATTGTAAATCTAGCCCTTTTAATAAATCACGATTATTAATTAACTGCTCTATTTCATTATGAGTTAATCCAAGGCGATTAATCCCCGTATTGAAATGTAAATAACAAGGCAATAATCGGTTTTTCAAATTACTAAATTTTTGCCAAATTTCTATTTGTTTTAAGTTATTTAGAACAGGAGTTAAATTATATTCTATAAGCTCTAAAGCATCATGTTCAAAAACTCCATTGAGAACTAAAATATTAACATCATTATCTAGTGCTTTGGGCGTTGTTGCATGGATACTAGAGCCGTCATTGCGAGGAGCGAAGCATTGTTGCAATCCAGAAAAATAATTAAAAAAATTCTGACTTACAGAATTTTTTACTGGATTGCTTCGTCGAATTACTGTGTAATTCTTCTCGCAATGACGGAAAACCGATTCATGCCACGAAGCTAGAGCTTTGCGTAAATTCACTCCTTCTTCACTTGAGGCCACAAAAAAATGCCTACAATTTTCTTCTATTAAAGCTTTGGAAATTTGCACTGCTCCAAGACCGTAACCGTTAGCTTTAACGGCAGCACCGACTAATGAGGTTTTGCAAATATCTTGTAATAAAAGATAATTATTTTTTATTGCAGATAGATTTATTTCTAGAGTACACAAGCTCATAGTATATTTCTTAACTCTTTTACGATAATTGGCATTACCGGTATTATATAAAATTTTGGAGGTAAGTCACCTACTTCTATAGTATCGGTAACAAAAATCTTATCTATCACCGAATTTTCAATTTTATCTTTAGAACCGGTAGCAAGCACAGCATGAGTTATAAAAGCACTAACCGATAAAGCCGAATGTTCTTTTAAAAATCTTGCTGCTTTTACGATTGTTTCACCGCTATCTATAATATCATCAATTAATATGCAATTTTTGCCCTCTACACTACCTATTATTGATATCATCTCGCAATTATTATTTATATCCCTTTCTTTGTTTATATAAGCTGAATCTATATTTAATAAATTACTAATTTTTTGAACTCGATTGATACTTCCTTTATCAGGTGCAACTATAACGAAATTGCTATAAGTTCTTAAAAACGGGATATATAAATTTATAGGTTCAAGATTAGAAATAGGAATATTAAAAAATTTCTCTATTTTATCGGAATGTAAATCAATAGTAATTACATGGTTTACTCCGAGCTTCTCTAAAAAATCTGCTATTAACTTAGCAGGAATTATATTTTGAGAATTTATATTATCTTGTCTTGCATAACCAAAATAAGGCATTACTAAAATTATTCGATTTGCTACCGCTTTTTTTGCTGCATCTACTAGCAAGAACAGCTCAATTAAGCGATCATTAACGGGCTTTGATGTGGATTGTACTATGATTACATCTTCATTATGAAACGATTCTTGAATTTCTACTTTTATTTCGGAATCATTGAAATAGGTAATTCTCGGCTCAATATATTTAATATTTAATGCTATAGCTAAACGAGATGCGAGTAACTTATTACTACTGCCTGCTAAGATCTTCATGTGAGTGATTTATGTTGTTTGACGCTATTAGCAAACGGACTGTGTTGCGTAGACACCTAATCGTCATTGCGAGCAGCCGTAGGCTGCACGGCAATCTCATGAAGTAATACTCCTGAGATTGCTTCGTCAAAACTTACAGTTTTTCCTCGCAATGACGATTTTGGAAATGACAGCAACTTTAAGAACGACTTTCTAATTTTTGTATTAGTGCCTCAAAGCCTTGATTTTTTAAAGTATCGGTAAACTCGTCTTGTTGAGCCCCAATAAGACTTACACCTTCCGTAATTATATCAGAAACTTTAAAAACATCTTTTCCGTTCCCTTTCATTTCACGTACAAGATATTCTACTTTAATAGGGTCTTGCTCTTTATTACTAACGATATTCATAGCAACCATAAAATCGGTCGAGCTTAAAGGACGAACTCCTACTATTTTAGGCTGTTCACCTTTATAATCTTTTATTAAATCAGTATAAGATTTAGTAACATATTTAGAGTAAACTTTGATGAATTCCTGAACCTGTCCACCTGATAAAGTTTTTATCCCATTTCTGCCTAATGTATATTTAGCCATCCAATCAAAATCTAGGTTCTGAGACATTAACTCACGTGCTTTAGCAATTTTTACTCGCTCAGATAGCTTACTATCATTTAATATACTAGAAGCTTCATTTACTAAATTAGTAACGTAATCATTCAAACCAGCAGGCACTTTCTCGCTAGAATAAGCGGAAAACGTCATAACTAATAAAAATAAACCTGTAATAATTTTTTGCATATAATCCTCGTTAATTTAATTAATTCTTGGGTTTAGGACATTTAAAATTTTCAGGATATTGAACCGATGCTTCACGAGCACGATGTAATGCTGATCTAATAGCCACATAAGGATCGGTAGAATTCTTCATCACATAATCACTAAACGGTAATACAACATATCGATCGTTTATTTTACTAACTGCTAGTACTCCTAAGTCAAAATCATTATGAGTGTAGTACATTAATGGATTAAGAGCATAATTAGTAATTACCGAATCCGTCATATCTCTTGCGTTAGTACTACCGATTATCGGCAATACTAAATAAGGACCTGGGGCAACTCCATAATGTGCGAGGGTACTGCCGAAAGTTTGACGTTCAGACGGCAAACCTACTTTACCTGCTACGTCAAATAAACCGCCTATGCCAAGCGTCGTGTTAATGAGAAACCGCCAAACGCTTTTCATAGTTTTATCGTAATTTAACTGAAGCCCGTAATTTACCGCCGTAAGCGGTGTATCAACATTACTGACGAAACTATTAACACGTGCTTTTACGTAATCATTCGTGATATTCTTATAACCTATTGCTAAAGGACGCAATATTATATAATCTAGTACAGAATTAAATGCAAACACTTTACGGTTAAATTTTTCGTATGGATCGTAAACTTCCAAGCAACCGTTTTCATTTCTTCCACCATTATAGTTATATATGTCATTATCAACATATTCAAGATCAGCTCTTGCGAATAATGAGCATAGTATAATAGATAGTATAATTAAAATTCTCATTGATTTATGTTATTTTCTTACAAACAATAATACTATATTTATTGTTTTCCGCTAGTATTATTTCTTCCGAAGTTAATATAGTAAAATTATTTTTTTGTAAAATATTATTTATTTCATTCAAGTTAAAAATAAATTCTTTGCGTTTTACTGAAAATTGCGTCTTTGCGGCGTTCGGTAAACAAACGGCAAAATACCCTTGTTCACTAAGAGACGAGTATATTAAATTAAAATATTCTATTAAATTGTTAGTAAACGATAATCCGCAAAAACTAAAAATAATATCAAATTTATTAGAGTTTTGTTTTAAAAATTCATCGATAGCAATATTATATATTTGATCGTAAATTTTAGTGTTCGGGTAATATGTTTCTTGTAAATCATTCATTAAAGTAGAAATTTCTACACCGGTTAAAGTAAAACTTTCCGGAAAACGTTTTTGTATTTCATAACCTACCAGCCCTATATTACTTCCAAGTTCCGAAATAGAATAATTATCCGGTAAATCAGATATCTGCTTGAGTGTATCATTAACAAACCTATACGGGAGATGGATATTTTTATCGTTATTAAAAATAGTAGGATAATATTGTGCAGTTAAATCACGATATTTTCCCCAAATTTCCCCCGGTATTTCAGTAATATCCTTATAATTTTTCAAAAAATTTATAAATATAGCTTTATATTTTTCATTAGATTTTTCTAAATATTCTATAGCTTGTCTGTAATTATTTTTTAAAAAATAAACCCATCCGAGTTGATAATATACTTTAGAATCATTAGGATTAAAAAATTTATCGACTAGTTTAAACCTAAGCAAGGCATCATTTAAATTACCTCTATATAAATGATCAAGTCCAAGCTGATAATTAGTTTCGGCTAAATGAGAGAATTTATATTTACAATCACTTATATAATTTTTAAATTCTAAAATTTTATTCTTAATAAAATTCGGTATATTTATTATAGTTAAGCAATAATGTTTGATTTTGTCTTTTATTTTACCGAGCATAGTTTAATTACTAAATTAATATTACTTACTATAATAAAGCATATCTTGATAAATTTTTAAATAAAATAATTTTATTGCGATTAAAATTGCTGTATTATCGCTTTTGTAAGTCAAAAGGGTTAAAAACCGTCATTGCGAGGAAATTGCATAGCAATTGACGAAGCAATCTCAGGATGCTTAACAAGATTGCCACGTCGCTTCGCTCCTCGCAATGACGATTTGGTATCCGCATAACAATACCTAATGCACTAATACGGACTCAAAATTATGTCAATTATTTCTACGAGACTAAATTCTATAAAGCCTTCGCCGACCCTTGCAGTCGTAAAAAAAACTCTTGAACTTAAAAAAGCGGGAGTTGATATCATTGCACTCGGTGCAGGTGAACCTGATTTTGATACACCTGATAATATTAAGGAAGCAGCAATTAAAGCGATTAAAGACGGCTTTACTAAATATACTAACGTTGAGGGGATGCCTCTTCTAAAGCAGGCGATAAAAGACAAATTCAAACGTGAAAATAATATAGATTACGAACTTGATGAAATAATAGTAAGCACTGGCGGTAAGCAAGTTATATATAATTTGTTTATGGCATCTTTGGACAAAGGGGATAAGGTAATTATTCCGGCACCCTATTGGGTTTCATATCCTGATATGGTTGCACTTAGCACAGGAACTCCTGTTTTTGTAAATTGCGGAATTGAAAATAACTTTAAATTAAGTGCAGAAGCTTTAGAACGTTCAATTACGGATAAAACTAAGTGGCTTATTATTAACTCACCTAGTAATCCAACAGGTGCAAGCTATAATTTTGAAGAGCTAGAAAATATTGCTAAAGTTTTAAGAAAATATCCTCATGTGAACGTAATGTCCGATGACATTTACGAGCATATTACTTTTGATGATTTTAAATTTTATACATTAGCCCAAATAGCACCTGATTTAAAAGAGAGAATATTTACCGTAAACGGTGTATCTAAAGCTTATTCTATGACGGGTTGGCGTATAGGATACGGCGTGGGCTCTAAAGCTTTGATTAAAGCAATGACTATTATTCAGTCGCAAAGTACTTCAAACCCTTGTTCAATAAGTCAAATGGCTGCTATTGAATCATTAAACGGTCCTCAAGATTATATAAAACCTAATGCTTTAAATTTTCAAAAAAAGCGTGATCTTGCTTTATCAATTTTGAAAAGAGTAAAATATTTTGAGTGCTATAAGCCGGAAGGGGCATTTTACTTATTTGTTAAATGCGATAAAATATTTGGGCATAAAACTAAATCAGGAAAAATTATTGCAAATAGTAATGATTTTGCCGAATATTTACTTGAAGAAGCAAAAGTTGCCGTAGTACCCGGTATCGCTTTCGGCTTAGAAGGGTATTTCAGAATCTCTTACGCCACTTCTATGGAAGAGCTAGAAGAAGCTTGTATTAGAATTGAGAGAGCTTGTGGTTCTATAAGTATAAAATCGTCATTGCGAGGAGATGCGTAGCATCGACGTGGCAATCTCGTCAAATATTCTGAGATTGCTTCGTCGAATTACTTTGTAATTCTTCTCGCAATGACGCTTAAAACACTATTAAACCAACAAAAAAAACAATGCGGAAAGCTTTTAAAAAATTTTTAAAAAATAATAAATACGTACTTAGTATAATTACTATTTTACTATATTGGTATTTGCGTTTTGTTTATTTTACATCAAAACAGAAATTTATTTTTTACGATAACGGCAATAAGGAAAAATTCCTAAACGAACAAGGGGTTATCTTTGCATTTTGGCATAATATGCTTGCCTTAAGTCCGGCTATGTTTATAGGACATAGAAATATCTATGCTTTAATATCACCGCATTTAGACGGGAAAATTTTAAATGATCTAGTAGGAAAATTTGGTTGCAGAGTGATAGTAGGTTCTACTAATAAAAATCCAATTGGAGCTTTACGTAATATTATAGGTAAGTTATCTCAAGGTGCAAATATAATAGTCACGCCGGACGGTCCTAAAGGACCGGTATATAAAGTAAATAGCGGCACTACCGAAATTGCTTATAGATATAACAAAAAACTTATTCCTATAGTCAGCTCCACTTCTAGATGTTTCAGATTAAAAAGTTGGGATAAATTAATAATACCCCTACCGTTTGGTATTATTAAAATCATAGTTGGCTCACCTTTAGAACTCACAAATGATAAAATACAAAACCATATAAGCCTTGAAAAACAACTAACAAGCTTAACAGAGAGTTTAAAGAAATGATGTTATTATATTATGCTTTAAGCTTTATATTATTACCTATTTATTTTATCATAATTCTTATACGTTTATTAATAGGTAAGGAAGATATAAGACGCATCCAAGAACGTTTTGCTATAGGTAAGCATCGACAAGTCTATTCATTAGACTTCTTACATAACGAAGCTAATAAAGAGAGATTTAAAGGAGACACGGAACGCAGAACCGCAGCGTACACAAGCGTACGTGAGGATTCGAGTACCGGCTCGACGTCTAAATTACCTTTAGAAGCAAGTTATGCAAGAAGTCTAATATGGATTCATGCAGCTAGCGTCGGCGAATCAATGGCAGCTTTAACTTTAATAAGTAATATAAGTAAACGCTATCCTGACATTCGTTTTTTAGTAACTTCTTGGACTAACAGCTCCGCTAAAATATTAACTGCCAAATTACCTAAAATAGCAGTTCACCAATTTTTACCGATAGATAATATTATTTTTACTCGAAAATTTTTAAAAAATTGGCAACCTAATTTAGGTATTTTTATAGAATCGGAATTATGGCCGTGTACTATTAATGAAGGAGCAAGGCAGTGTAAATTACTGCTAGTAAATGCTCGTATTTCCGATAAATCGTTTAAAGCTTGGCTAAAAAGAAAAAGCTTCTTTCAGCTTATCCTTAAAAATTTCAGCAAAATTATCGTGCAAAGCGAACGTGACTTACAAAAATTCAATGAACTTGGCATATCAGATGCAATTAATTTAGGCAATATTAAATTTGCCAACGAAAAACTTCCAGTTAATCAAGAAGAGTTATCAAAATTAAGCTCACATTTAGACAATAGACAAGTGGTGGTATTTGCTAGCACTCACCCTGAAGATGAAGAGGTGATTTTACCCATAATCAAAAACCTAAAAGAGCAGTTTTTAGATTGCTATATTATCCTAATTCCCAGACATCCCGAGCGAGTTAAATCAATTATCGATAATTGTAAGTCACATAATTTATCCGCTACCGCTAAGTCACAAAATGATTTACCTGTTTTAAGCGATGATATTTATATAGTTGATAGATTCGGTGAAATGGGATTGTTTTTTTCTGTAGCTACAATTTCTTTTATCGGCGGTTCTTTTAAACAAGGCGGGCATAATATTTTAGAAGCGGCATATTTCTCTAATTGTATTATATTCGGTCCCGATATGAGTAAAAACACCGATATCGCTAAAGGCGTACTGCAAAATGAAGCCGCTATCCAAATCAAAAACGGTGAAGATTTACTAACCAAACTAACATATCTACTTAGCCCTAATAATTCTTTAGAACTTAAAGCCTACCGTGAAAATGCTTTAAAATTTGTTGAGAATAACCAAAAAGTCTTAGATGAATATTTACAGGTAATTACGAAGTTTCTTTGATAGAATTTAACTAAAAACTCTTATTCTCCTAAAAGTTCTATAGTAAATTCGCTATCTACGTGGGCGATTTCTATAGTCTCGTTATTTTCTAGTATTTTTTTATACAAATACTTGTAATATCCACTATTTACAGGCAAAGAACATAGTTTACCTTTATAAACGGTTAATGCAGGATACCATTGGTTATAAAAAATTATAGGAGTGTTTGGCAACAATAACTTATTTAATTTTCCGTCTCTACCGTAATGTATCTTTAGAAAAGCAGGATCATCTTTGGACATTGAACCATCCGAGTATTTTAAAATTAGAGAAAGTTCAAAAGTCCCTCCTACATCTTGAGTAGTATCAGGTAGAATCATGCTTCTAAATTCCTTATTTCTAACTATATGCTTGTTATTTAATCTTAACATTAAGGAAGTTTCAATTGTCTCTTCCAACGCAATACCACACTTATAACCGTCATCTCTTTTAAGTTCTTTTTGAATAACTATGCGTTGAATAGGGTCAGAAAATATAAATTTTTCCTTACCGTTGCTATTAAAATCACTTCCTGGACCGACAACTTCTATTTTGCCGGTTGTCACTTTATAAGCGTTTGAAAGGGTTTTAGCTCCGATTTTTGCACTATCTACCAATTTTTTTCCGTATATTTTAGCCTTTTCTCTTTTAGAGGTAGGAGTATTAGGTGGAGTTTGCTCCGAAGGATCTACAGGATTAGTTGCATTTGGTTGATTTACATTCGTAGGACCTCGAGGGGAAGGATGTTTTGCTATATAGGTTATCTTACTTTCAGGTTCGGTGCCGAGAATTTCTATTTGTCCCGTTCCTATCTTATAGACATTTTCTATAATTTTGCTTCCTGTTACGGTAACTTTTACTGCTCCTTCTACTGCTTTATAACATGCATAACCGGCACATACTATCATAACTCCAAGCAGTTCGGCATCACCATCACTAGAGTTAGCTTGTCTTCTACGATGCTCTTCGGCAGCATAAATCTCTGCTGCGTATTGCTCTTTTGTCCGTGACATAAAATATTCTCTGTTTAAACTAATAATAACGATTAATGTAAGACTTTCTATTATTAAGTCAATATAAATCTTTCATTATAAAGTAAAAAATCGAAAAATTATTTATTAATAGATAGCTGATTGTAGTTAGAGAGATATTATAAATACGAATTTAGAATAAGCACTTATCTAAATTCGCATTTATTGACTTTGAAAGGTAAATTTAACCCTGTGTGATGGCTGCTACTTCATCGGCGAAGTTTTTTTCTTCGTGTTCTATACCTTCACCAAGTTCGTATCTAATAAATTTGGCGATTTTAATTTCTGCACCGAGTTCTTTTTCAGCATTTTTAATTACTTCCGCAACAGTAAGTTTAGGCTCAAATAAGAAATTTTGCTGAAGCAATACAACTTCAGAGAAGAATTTACGTATTCTACCTTCTACCATTTTTTCTATAATATTATCAGGCTTTCCTTCTTCTTTAGATTTCTCAAAAAATACTTTTCTCTCACGCTCTACGAGTGCTTGATCCAAGCTTGAATCATCTATACTTTGCGGGTTATTTCCTGCTACATGAACAGCAACTTGTTTAGCTAAAGCTTCTAGTTTTGTTTTATCTTTTGCGTTAGATTCAAGACCTACTAATACGGAAATTTTTCCTAGATTCGGTACAACTTCATTATGTACGTAGGAACCGATTGCTCCTTCGGATATCTCCAATATATCCATACGACGTAATGTTAAATTTTCACCGATTGTAGCGATATTTTCTATAATCTCTTCTTCAACTGATTTACCGCTTTGCATTTTAGATGTTTTTAACGTGTCTATAGTTTTTGCAATTACTGCAAGATTCGCAATATCCTTAACTAAATCCTGAAATTGCTCATTTCTAGCAACAAAATCCGTTTCAGAATTTACTTCAACCACCACTCCGGTAAGCCCATCAACTTTTGCAGCCGTTAAACCTTCAGAAGCAATACGCCCGGCTTTTTTTGCTGCCGCAGCTAAGCCTTTCTTACGCAGAAAATCTATAGCTTCTTCAAAATTACCGCTGGTTTCTATTAATGCTTTTTTGCAGTCCATCATACCTGCACCGGTTTTTTCTCTTAATTCTTTAACCGCTGCAGCACTTATATTTATTTCACTCATACCTTACTTTCTCCTTAATTATTATATTTGGCTTGGGATGTATAGATAACTAATCGTCATTGCGAGGAGAGGCGAAGCCTCGACGTGGAATCTCAGGAATTTTGTACTGTTACATGAGATTGCCACGCAGCCTTACGGCTGCTCGCAATGACGGTTCAAGTGTCCAAACTACGCATTATCAGAATTTTTATTTTCATCGGCATCATTTAATGCTTGCTCAAATTCTGTATTTGTCTCTTCATCAATATTTTTCGTTTTAGAGAATTTTTTAGCTTGTTTTAATTTAGAAACATTTTTAGAAGTTAACGCCTTATCTGTATGCTCCTGCATAGCTCCCATATCAACCCCTGAAGCTTTCATTGATTCTTCAAGTCCTTGTAATGCCGCATCTGCAAATAAACTACAATAAAGTCTTATTGACCTTATAGAATCGTCATTACCCGGAATCGGATAATTTACATTATCAGGATTAGAATTAGTATCGACTACTGCAACTATAGGAACATTAAGCTTTACCGCTTCATTAATTGCGATATGCTCTTTATTAGTGTCAATAACTACTAGAAGATCAGGTTTAGAATTAAGATTTCTAATACCGGCAAGGGATAGAAGTAACTTCTCTTTCTTACGGCTCATATCAAGTATCTCTTTCTTAGTATAACCCATAAGTGCTTCTTCATTTTCTAAGGTTTTTTCTAACTTATTTAGTTTTTCTATTGAACCCGCAATAGTTTTCCAGTTAGTTAGCATACCGCCAAGCCATCTATGATTTACGTAATATTGTCCGCATTTTTCAGCATATTCCGCTATAATATCACTGGCCTGTATTTTAGTACTTACAAATAATATTTTACCGTCTTTTTTTACGGTTTCATATATTGTATTCAAAGCAACACTCATTAAAGCGGCACTTTGTCTTAAATCGATTATATGAACATCATCACGTTCACCATATATATAAGATGCCATTTTAGGATTCCAACGTGAGGTCTTATGACCGAAATGCACGCCTGCATCCAATAATTCTTTAATGTTAACAGATGGTATTTTTGACATTTTTAAATTCTCCTAATTGTTAGTTTATACCTCCGTAAGATATTGTGTATATTTGTCATCCCGCGGCCCCGCCACGGGATTCAAAAACAACTTATTATCATATATTACTGGATGCCGTGATCAAGTCATAGCATGACAGCTCTATACATGAACTAACATATATCTTACGTGTGAATTTTTTGCTTAAGTTTTGAATAATCGTCATTGCGAGCAGCCGTAGGCTGCGTGGCAATCTCGTCCAATATCCTGAGATTGCGTACGTACAATTATATTACATAATTTCCTCGCAATGACGCTCCACAATAAGCCTACAAATCATACACGCATGATACATAATTTACAAGCTTTTATTCTTTTCGCCAAATAGTAGTACCATCAGGTTTATCTTCTAGAATTATTTTTTCCTCTAATAACTGATTACGAATTTGATCGGCTAATAACCAATTTTTTTGTTTTTTTGCTTCCAAACGCTTATTTAGAAGCTCGTTTATATAGAGTTCATCTACACCGCTATTAAACCACTCGTGTGGAGTCTTATTCATTAAACCAATAAAATTAGCACAAGTAATAATAGCAGAGGCGTTAAGCTGCTTTTCTTCTTCAGTTTTAGAAATAAAAACACCTTTAGCATAGTCATTAATTATTTTAACGGCAAGCGGCGTATTCATGTCATCAAGTAAGCTTTGCATGAAATTGTGAGGTAAATCTATTTTTTGTACATTAATATTTTCTATGGCTCTATACCAATAATCTAAAGTCTTTTTAGCATCTTCTATAGCTTTATCATTATAATCAAGTGGACGCCTATAGTGACTACTTAATAAGAATAATCTTACTACCTCTCCTGAAATTTCTTTATCCATTAAATTCCTTACGGTAATAAAATTACCGAGAGATTTACTCATTTTCTCACCGTTCACCGTTAGAAAGCCATTATGTACCCAATATTTAGCATAGGTAGAATCCGGAAAAGCACATCTACTTTGTGCAATTTCATTAGTATGATGCGGGAAGATTAAATCTGCTCCGCCACCGTGAATATCAAAATTCTCACCTAAATATTTGTAGCTCATGGCTGAACATTCAATATGCCATCCAGGGCGACCAAATCCCCAAGGACTTTTAAAATTCATATTTGCGGATTCATTTGGCTTTGCCGGTTTCCATAATACAAAATCCTGTGGATGCTTTTTGGTTTTGCTGTTTTCTATACGCACTCCCTCAAACATTTCTTCTAAATTTCGGTTAGATAATTCCGTATAATTTGGAGCTGATAAAACATCAAAATAAACATGATTATCCGCAATATATGCGTGATCTTTTGCTATTAAGCGTTCTATTATTTCGATCATTACATCAATATGCTCTGTAGCTTTCGGCTCAATACTCGGTAGTAGGCAACCTAAATATGCCATATTTGTATGAAACTCTTGTGTAACTTTATCAGTCAACTCATTAATAGTAATGCTAAGTAGCTCAGCCCTATCGATAATTTTATCGTCAACATCCGTAATATTACGTACGTATTTTACAGATTGCTCACCAAATATTTTTATAACTATACGGTAGAGTAAATCATATACCACTACCGACCTGCTATTACCTATATGAGGATTATCGTAAACAGTCGGTCCGCATACATACATTTTTACTTTAGTCTGATCTTGAGGGTTAAAAACCTCTTTAGTACGGCTAAGAGTGTTATATAAGTGAAATTGAATTTGCATATTTTATTTACCAAAAATTGAGATGCCATTAGTATGTGATGTATTAAGCACATTTTGGTTAAAAAATCTATTAGTTAACAAAAATTAGTAATTAATAGTTAACATAAGTTAATAAATATTATATAATTCGCCTCGTTTATATTTAAAAAAATAATAACTGATCGAGGTTTGAATGAGCTTACAAAATTCCCACTCAAAAAAATATGTTTTAACTTTTTTCATGTCAACATGTTTGTTGACTAGTAGCTTTTTAAGTACAAGTGCTAGAGCGGCAAGCTTTACCCAATTAGCTAACCAAATACCAACCTTGAGCGGTCTTTCCGAAGTACAAAGAAAACAGAAATGGAATAGTTATACTTTACAAGAAAAACAAGAAGCATGGAGAAGAGCAAAGTTGACACCTGATTTTGTTCAAGCAATGATTGATATGCAAACCGGTTTTACTGAAAGTGATTTATCGAGTCGCAATAACAAAACTAGACATAAAGCAAGAGAAAAAAAATCAGAGCTTGACTTATATATTGCCGGAACGAAACAAGGCTTTAAGGAAAAAGTTGACGGGTATATTTCACAAGGAAAAATTCCTACGCCTGAAGAAGCAGCACAAAACCTTGAAATAGACTATGATGCTAAAAAAACAGATAATAAACTAGAAAAAAATCAAAATGTACGCCGTGTAGAAAAAGATAAAAAAGCCTTACTAGACCTGTATATTCACTCAATAACAACTTCAGTTAAAGAAAAAGAATACATAACTACCGGTCAAGTCCCAGAATTAGGTGAACTAGAGAAAGCTCTTAATATAAGTAAAGAAGAAGCAAAACACCGTAGAACCATAATAAGAGATCAAGTTATGGCAAATGAAAGACCAAAGCTTGTACGTAGTGGTACGGTTCTTACAAAAAAGGAACTACATAAACGTTTTGGTAAAGACACTACTACAGATGACACAAAATATATTGACGATATAACCACTGAGGTTATGTATACTAAAAAACAAGGATATGTAAATACAGATTTTCTTCCTAAAATTTCAGAAATAATGAATGAATTTAAGGTAGATAAAGGACGTGCAAATCTTTATTTAAATCAAATAAAAGCTGGAATAGAAGCAAAGCTTCTAGCAGACAATAATCAAACTACTACTAAACCCTTTACTAAGCATTCTAGAACAACTACAAATACTGCAGGAATATCTTCGGGGGTTCCTTTTGACACAGGTAGAACAAAACCAGAAACAAAATCATTCGACTTTAAAAGATCAATGTATAGTCTTCTAAATAGAAAACAGGAGGATCAATTAAGCAAGACTGAACAACACTTAAAACAGCAAATAAAATTAGAAGAAAATAAAGAAGAGTTTAAGGAAATTTTAACAAAAAATCCTATAGACGCATTACTATTTGCAGAACAGAGTAATTTAGGTAATTCTTTTAAACAGGAAGCTATCTCTAATATTGACTTAAGTAAGGATATAAGCAGGATATTATTTACTGTTGATGATAAAGGCAATAGAACAATATTAAATACAATATTAACTACTACTCCAGAACACAAAGATGAACTTATTAAGCAAGCTCAACACCATGCCATACAAACTTTACCAACATCTATATCTGATAAAGACGTTAGTGACAAAAAAAAATTAACGCTTGCAACATTAGCTGCAACAGAAGATAAAAAAGTACTAGAAGAAGCATTAGATAACTGGTTAAGTACTAACGGATATAAACGCAAGCCGGAAGTAGAGTCTTTAATCTCTATACTTTTATCTGATGAAACCACATTAAAAGCAGGAATAGATAAAATTTTTGAGTTACCTGTAGAAAACAATGTTAATAATAATTCAAATAAAGGTCAAAATGGCACTCCTATTCTTCCGCCAACCCCTCCTCTAAATGGGAGTATGCCACCTTCTCCACCCCCACCTCTGTTAAATGGAACACCGACTTCTACAGCTTTTAATAATTCAAATCCTAATCATAAATTTGATTTAAAAAATTTTGAAGCTACATATCCTAGATTATATAAATCGTATAATGAATTTATTCAAAATACAACTTCAGCAAGTCAAAGTCAGGCAACCACAACGTCTAATAATATACCTGATACTAAGGCTAAAATGGGGGAATCACTTGAATTACTTAAACAGAAAGTTGCTAAGCAGAATGAGGTAATAGGCTTAATACATAATGAAGTAACAAAATTGTATAACTTTTCTCCTAAAACTTTTGTAAATTTATTTAACACTGAGAACGAAGAGATTATCAAGAAAATTGAACAAATTGCTAAAAGAGAGGATATACAAAAAATACTTCAAGATAATGATATAAAAATAACATCTACTTTTGTAAGTAAGATTTTTAATGAATCGTTAGAACAAACGAAACAACGTCTTCGTTCATCTAATATAATAAATGCAAAACAATATAAAAGGATTGAACAATATGCAAACAAACAAGAATGCGTAACAGAATTCTTAAGAATTACAAATCCTCTAGAGCAATTAAAGTTTGCTAATAAATATATAAATATTCTTGGACAAAGTACCTTTAATGGTAAACTTAATGAATTAATAGAAAACCCTAATAAGTTAACGTTCTCACAAAAAATTAATTTTGTACTTCAAGGGTATCAAGAATTAACTAGGGAAATTCCTACTGCTAAAGCTAATTTAAATAAATTAAAACAAAATATTTTAGAAAAAATTGAAATTCAACAATTAATCGCAAATAAAGATATAAGCCGAAAAGATTTATTGGATATACTAAATAATAAAAATCCTGAGTTATTAAAATCACTTCTTGAAGCTAAGGTTATTTTAGAAGAGAATAAACTTAATAATTCAGCTAACGAAGTTGATTTAAAGGAAATTATACCTTCTCTTAATTATTTAACTTCAGAGCAATTAACAAGCTTAATTAATAGAATAACTATAGAAGGAGTAAAAACAGCACTTAAGGCTAAATGGCAGCAAGAAAATAAAACCGTATCTAATAATACTGAAAAGCCGCTGATTTATAATAACGGTACTCCAATGCCTCCCCCGATTCCTAATGGCAATAGTAACTTTGGAACTAATGATTATCTAATTAGCATGGGTTATACACAGGAATTTATAGATAGAATGGATAAGGTAAAACCTAACAATAATTTTGGTAAAAATCATAATTATACAGCTACGGATTTTAAATCTAATGTAGGAAAAAATTATTATGAATCTACTTCAAAATTAGGAGGAACAGATATATTACTAACTGATTCACAAAAGTTAGAGAATGCTATTAAAAAAGAAGTATTAGCAAAATACATAGAAGAACCAAATAGAGATATGCAAGATGATTCTCTTTTAAAACAAGCATTTGAAGAAAAATTTTACTATGCTGAAGATAAAAATACAAAAGTAATTCCTAAACCCTCTGAAGTAAATTTTGATCCAAACTTCATAGGACCAAGAACCGAAGTAGGACAAGAGATATACGAACTTTATGAACAAGAACTTCTAAAACTTGCAAGAGATCCGGTATTTATTGAGTATGTAAAAAACAATAATAATACACAAAAAGATGAAAGAGAATTATTAATAAGCTTTATTGAACAAATAGAGTCTAAACGTCCTGAACTAGAACAAAAATACGGTAGTGATGTTCAATCAGAAGATAATAACCAGGAAAAGAAAGTAGGACATTTAAATATGAAACAATTCCAATCATTGTTTCAGCAAGAAAACGAATCTGCAAATGACGAATCCTCAACAAAGGATGATCCACAACCTGAAGATAGTAATAAAAAGTCAGAGAAATCCGATTCAGAAACCGCTTTATCACCTAGGTTATTGAGTTCTAACGATAGCAAAAATGATAAATCATCAGATGACAAAAAATCACTTCTAGTCTTAAGATCTAGTGAAGAAGAATCAAAAAAAGATATAGCTTTAGAAAGCGAAGACGAAGCTATCGATATGTCATTCAAAACTGAAGCAATCGCAGAGCAAGATGAAGCGACACAGAGACAACAGGTATCTGATGACACTAATAGGAAAGTAGCAATATTAGTTAAGGCAACTTCAACTCTTCATAAACCTGTTCACTATAATATTTTAAGTGATAGATTAAAGGTTGCTGCAATAGGTGCCGGTGATGAAGAAGCTAGTATAAACAGAGGCGTGTGGATTAGCGGCTTATACGGCATTAATAAACAAGGAACTTGGAAGAATATTCCAAAATATCAAGGTCGTACAACCGGCGTAACTATCGGGGCCGATGCTGAATTCATCAATAGTCATGATGTTATAGGAATAGCTTATAGCCGTTTAGAATTCCAAATTAAATATAATAAAAAACTAGAAAAAACAGCTGTTAACGGTCATCTTTTAAGCATTTACGGTCTAAAAGAACTAATTAAAGGTTTCTCATTGCAGGCTATAACATCTTACGGTCATAATTATATTAAAAATAAATCTAAAAGTATTAATAATATAATTGGAAAATATCAAAACAATAATTTAAGTTTTCAAACCTTATTAAATTATAAATATCGTACAAAATACGATTTACATTTTATTCCTAATATCGGTTTTAAATATGATTATTCAAGAGCTAGCAACTATAAAGAATATAATGTAGATATAGAAAATTTGATGAATCAAAAGAAATCAAATCAATCATTTGAAAGTAGTATTGGCGGTAAAATAGTGTTTAAGCCTATAGCGACCGTAAATAATATAATATTAACGCCAAGCTTGTACGGTAATATTGAGCGTCACTTCAATAATAAAAATACAAAAGTTAATGCAAAAGCGACTTTTAAAGGGCAAACATTACAAGAAACAATTATTATACCAAAACAACCTAAGCTTGGATATAATATCGGTAGTAATATACTTATGAGCAAAAAAAATATAAATGTTCTGCTTGAGTATAATTATTACACACATAGAAAATATCAAAGCCATCAAGGGCTTATTAAACTAAAAGTCAATTTGTAAAATAAATAAGGATAAGTTTCTCCTAAGAGCTTATCCTTTCTTAATAAACAAGCTTATTAACCAAACTGCCAAATAGAATATCGGCGTACTAAATACGGTAAAAAATAGTTTAAATGAATAGCTATTAAGTACAAGCTGACCTAATTGGTCAAAAGGAAAAATATTAAATAAGCTCATAATCCCAATTACAATAAAAGTATCAATAAATAAAGAAATTGCCGTACTAAAATTATTTCTTATCCATAAATATTTACCTTTAGTAATTTTACGTATCCATAAATAGATATTAATATCAACAAGTTGAGCTATATAACAGGCAAAAGTTGATGCTAAAAAAGATATATGGTATGAACCAAAGACTTTATGAAAAGTTATGTTGTCAACATTAGACCAATTAGTAGCTTCCAATTTATCCATGAGACTTATTATTAAAACTACTATTATATTAAAAATAATAGCAAGCTTTACACAAAAATTGGCTCTTTCTTTACCGTAAAACTCAGCTATTAAATCCGTTAATAAAAAAGTTAACGGGTAAAAAATTGCTCCTATAGATAATTCAAGAATATAAAAATTAAAAATATTAAGGTAAACAAATTTTTGATATATTAAGTTTCCTACTATAATAAGGACTGTAAAAAAAATACGTGTCTTCCCGATTAAGTGTGTAAACTTTTCCAAAAGCCTAGATTCTTTCGTCAAATTTTATTAAAAAATGAGCCATAGCCTTGTTCCAATTTGGTATGGGCATGGACCATTTTTTGGTCATGTAATCAATTGCCAAATATAAGCTTTTAAAAACAGCACCTATAGCTTCAGACATACCATTAAGGTTATCGCTACATGCTATCAGTATGTCTTGTATACCTCTATTTTTCATCTCAGTAAAATTTCCAAGCCAAAATTTAGCCCCTTCATTCTCACTGATCCATAATCCCAAAATATCTTTCCGCCCTTCTAAATCAATACCTAATGCAACATATACCGATTTATTGATAATCCGTTTATCCTGACGTACTTTTACTATTAAACAATCAAAAAATACTATAGCATATACTGGATCTAATGGACGGCTTTGCCATAGCTTAACATCCTCTATTATATCATCTATGATTTGGCTAATTAAACTCTCGCTTACATCAGCTCCATATAACTCCTGAAGCTGTAATTTTATATCTGATAAACTCATACCTTTAGCATACAAAGATAGTACTTTATCATCAAAACCATCAAGCCTTCTTTGACGCTTTGCTACTAATGATGGTGCAAAACTGCTATTTCTATCTCTTGGCACTTCAATCTCAACAGCACCATTCTTTGTAATCAGATTCTTTGTGTTATAACCATTACGTGAATTCTGAGCATCACTTTGATTGTACTTGCTATATCCTAAATGATTATTCATCTCAGACTGTAGAGCTCTCTCTACAAGACGCTTGGTTATTTCTTTTAATAAACCATCTTCCCTGAATAATATTGATACATCTGTATCATTATTGATCAATAAATCTATCGCTTGTTCCATTGCAGCATTTTGTTTCTGTGTCATTGTAATTTCTCTTTTTGTTATATTTTCTTCTATACAACCTTTGAGAAATTTACACACTTATTTGGACAGTGCCGCACAAAACGACAGTATATAAGCGATACTTTTTTTATACAACAAAATTTACAAGCAGCATAAAAATTAAAGGGTAGAGGCAAGTTGCCTGCCTCTGTCCTTACTTAATTAATTGTTCCTACATCATACCCTACGCTTATTAATCCGGCTAAAATAAGCTCCTCATCATTATTATTAATTGCTTCGTAGATTAAATCAGAGCTTAGTTTACTATCTACGGCTGCTTGTAGCAATTTTGTATGATTCAAAAGCGGTTTGTCGTAGATTATTTCTTCCACTTTATTCACAGTAACATCGTAGCCTAGTTTGCTTTGTTGTTTTATTAAATAGTCAACGTCTTCCTTTATATCTTTAAGCTTTGTTTTAGTAATCCTACCGTTTAAAAGGTCTTTTACACTAGTTGTTATTTTTTTTATATCAGACTCATTTGTTAATTTCGATACTTCGGTTATTACATTAGCTACAATACTTTGCATCAAAATCTTATTATCTTCAGCAAGACCGTCATCATTTTTTAATTTATTATTTATTTTTTTCAGTATTTTATAAAGACTTTCTTCTTGAATAATAGAAGTTGTCTGCGTTACAACTTGTTTTTTTTCTTCTTTAACTAAATTATTTGTACTAGCCTGTTGATTTCCATTTTTCTTAAAATAAGCATTATAAAAATAATAACAAAAAAACGTCCCTAATCCTACTACTCCTAACCCCACTAATGCAGGTGCTAACCACTCTACCCCTGATGTATTTTCTTCTTCGAGCGATAAAGTAGGAAGATTTAATTTTACGGGTAAAGGAAAACATTTACCTATTACTTTCTCATGTTCACGAGTTTCATTATATTTTGTTAAATTTTTATAATCGGTGATTTTTTCTAAATACTCAGTCGTACAATCAGCGTTAACAGTTTTCACTCCTTCTAGGCTCATTTTTTTGCTAAAAAACCTGTTATAATAAGTGTCTATTATGTATGGCATAATCCAGTGCTGTATTCCCATCAGTATTTACCATATCAAGGGCTTTTTGCGTCATATTATTTATTAAAAACCAGCTTATTACCTCAAGACCGTTATCGGTAGCATAGTGTAACGCTGTATTATTATACATATTACCGATACTTATAGTTTCTATACTCATCTTATTTATTAATGAGATAGAAAGTTTCTCTAAATTTTTATCTACTGCATAATGTAAAGCTGTATTATTATTTTCATCAACGCTATTGGAGTATTTTGGATCTATAAAAGGTATTATACTTTCTGCTTGTTTTATTTCATTTGCTTTTATTGATGAAATTAATTGTTTATTATATTGCTGTTGTTCCTTATAATATAAATCAGTATTTCTTTGTATATATTCTTTAATTCTGTTTAATGTTACAGTGCTTATGTCGGCAGGAGTAAGATAAAGCTCCTTTAAAGACTCATTATCTTTAAGTGCTTCAGCTAACGCTCTTGCTCCCTCTTCGCCTATATAGCTTCCTATAAGGTTAAGATACTTTAAAGATTTATTATCTTTAAGTGCTGCCGCTAATTTCTTTGCTCCCAGTGTGCCTATGTTCGACTGAGGATTAAGCTCAGTACCACCGTTTCTTAAGCTATCAGCTTCCGTCTTTAATCCTGTTTTCTCTAAAAATTCTATTAATTCTTTCATATATATCCTTATTAAATTCTATAAATTTTAATATTTTGTTAAAAATGAGCTTATATGCGAAATAATAATAAGTAGCTTTAAGAAAGCAATAGAAATTTAACTAAAAGTATGAATAAATAAATTGAGGTTGATTTAAGAAATATACAAATTTAGTTTTTTTATAATATTTAAAATTCAGGATTTAAAAGAGATTTAATACAAAAATTAGACAATTTGGAACATAAAAGGAACATATGAATTTTAAGAAATTTTTTAAAAGCCTTGAAATCCTTATAGAAACTGGTGCTACTAGGGGGAATTGAACCCCCGACCTCTTCATTACCAATGAAGTGCTCTACCCCTGAGCTATAGTAGCTTAGAATTTTATTTTAAACTCTTTTTGCCACATATTTGTTATTAAATCAAGAAGAATTTTGAAAATTCATTTACTTTGTAATTTTTTTCATATTTTATCTAAACTTCTATTTTTGTAAAAATATAAGGCGATTAATGCAAAAATACAGCTTAATATGACGTAATAAACTGCCGAGGTTACATGCCCTGTTTTTTGTACTAAATATTCAAAGACAAGAGGCGTAGTACCTCCAAAAATACTTGTAGCAGTGTTATATGAAATAGACAGAGCGGTGTTACGTATATTTGTAGGATAAAACTCTGCTTGTAATGCCGGTTCAGGACCGATATAGCTAGCGGCAAGTATAGCTAGTATAAATTGCGAGATAATTACGCTTGTAAAGTCACCATTCTCAAAATTATTAAGTAAAAATGGCGTTGTTATAATAATTATTATCAGGTTAATTACAAAAATTTTCCTGCGACCTATAATATCTGATAAATAACCGCTTAATAAAGTTACGGCTATCATAATCACGTAACATAAGCTAGCGAGGCTATTTACTTCATTTTCAGTAAAGTTACGGCTGATTTTTAAAAACGATACCAAGTAAATTGTAGTTAAATAGAATATTATCGAACCAGGAGCATTGATAAAAATCGAGATTAATATATCAAACCAATGATTGGTAATGACTTTTTTTAACGGTGATTGTAAAATCTTTTTCTGCTCTCTTAGATTTTTAAAATTCGGTGTTTCGTGTGTATTTTTTTTAATATAAAATGATGCAAAAAGAATAAAAAATCCAAGTAAAAAAGGTATTCTCCAGCCAAAACTATCAAATTGTGAAGCTGTTAGGATATTCTTAACGATATAAGAAACAAAAGAACCAAGCAATAAACCGGAGCATATACTAGACGTTGAAATACTACCGGTAAAGCCTCGGTGTTTATGGCTAGTATGTTCAATAACAAAAGAAATAGAACCGGTTAAAGCTCCTCCCATTGATAATCCTTGTAGAATTCGTACACAAATCATTAATATAGTCGCAGTTATACCTATAGTATGGTAAGTTGGTAATATTCCTATTAATACGGTTGGGGCAGACATGCAAAATAATGCACTAGTTAAGGCTACTTTGCGTCCAAATCTATCACCAATAACACCAAAAAATATGCCGCCTAACGGTCTTGCCAAATAACCTATAGCAAATACTAAAAAAGCTTGCAGTAAAGAAGTATTAGCATCATCATTCGGAAAAAATTTTGCTCCTATTATGGGTGCAAAATAACCGAATAATACATAATCATACCATTCAAAAGTGTTAGCGATTCCGCTTGAAAATACTAGCTTACTGCGATTCATGTTTTCTACTCATAGCTTTTTTTTCGGAGTATATTATAAATAAGGTAGCAGGAATTATTATTACTGCTCCATGAAGTGTACTTTTATCGGGAAACTCACTAAATATGAAATATGCCGCTATTGCCGAAATCACCAGCTCTAAATATCTATAAGGAGCGGTAGCGGTTGCATCTACCATGGAAAAAGCTTTAAGTAGGAAGAATAATATTAAACTACCGCTACTACCTAGTACAAATAATAAAGCTAATTCAAAACCGCTAGGGGTTAGCCAATATTGCGATGCAACAGGCAATGATACTACAGCAGTTACTATTGCCGAATAAAATAGCATACTGATCATCGATTCTTTTATTACGAATTTTTTATTAATAATGTCAAGCATAGCAAATGAAATAGCCGCTAATACAAAATACAAAATTTCGGGGTTAAAATCCTCGGTATGAGGTTTAAGTGTAACAACAAGCCCTATAAATCCTACTACGGTAACTACCCATCTTTGCCAAATAATATTTTCGTTAAGAAAAAATACGGCAAGTATTAAAGTAAATAAAGGGATAGAAAAACTTACAACGGTTGCGGTAGTAACGGGAGCTATGGTAAGACCGTAAGTCCAGGAAGTCATACCGAAAAATAATAATAATCCTCTTAATATATGTACAAAAGGACGACTTGTTTTTAAGGTATTTTTACCATGATAAAAAACAAAAGGTAGTAAAACTATGCTACTGAAAAAGAAGCGGAAAAAAGCTACTTCAAAGCTATGTAAACGAGTCCCAAGATATTTAGACATTACATCATTGGCACTACTACTTACTAAACTAAGTAAAAACCAACCTATACCGGTTAAATATGTTTTTAATGCATCATTCATTAATATGCTCCAATAATTTCTATAATTTTACTTAAATGTCTTGACTTTTAGCATAAAAGAATTCTATCTTTTATGAAAATGGTATAAATATATAAACAAAAATTTTATATAATAATACGGTAATCAATTTTAAGCAAGTAAAGGTTATAATTAATATGTTAAGAATAGTGAAAAAATTAGGGATAATTTTGTTTGTATCCAGCATAAGTATTAATAGTTTTGCTAAAAGCATGTATGATGATGTAGATTCTGCTCCTGACTATGATAGTACACCGTATTACGAAAACGAAGGAAGTTTAGTTTTCAAGATGCGTCTAGGAGGTGTTTTTTCAAGTGCTAAGCAAAAGGGATTACCTACTCCGACCTCTCCTCAACCTGTTCCAGTAGGAGAAGTTGCAAAAAACGGTTATGGAGGTGATGCATCCACTACTATATTCTTTAACAATTATTTAGCTACTGAATTATCGCTTGGCTTTAATGTTTTACGCACTAAATATACATCCCTTGCAGCCGTTGCTCATAATTATGGCGTTAATAATGTCAAACTAGGAAAAAATAAACCTATTTATATGATCCCTGCAACGGTTACCGGACAATTCCATATAGCTCCTTACGGCGGGATAAGACCGTATGTCGGTGTAGGTTATCACGGTTCTTACATGCTTACTCAAGCTACCGGTCTTAAAATTAGAAACGGACACGGTCTAGTCGGACAAATAGGTGTAGATTTTTATGCTAAAGATGATACTTTAATCAATATTGACGTAAGACAATTTTTCTTAAATCCTAAACTTGAGTATAAACCGAATTTAGTAGGTACTAAAACCGTGACCTCTAAAGTTAAACTTAATCCTTTAATAGTTTCTATAGGTATAGGATTTACTTTTTAAAAATCTCTCGTCATTGCGAGGAAATTACGAAGTAATTGACGAAGCAATCTCAGGATGTTTGACGAGATTGCCACGCAGCCTACGGCTACTCGCAATGACGTTTCCAAATTATTAAATAAATCCACCTATGTCCCTACAAATTATCCAGTTATTATACTTAGTTGCGGCTGTTTGTTTTATTCTGTCGCTAAAGTTTTTATCTTCACAGAAACAAGCACGTTTAGGCAGTACCATAGGTATCTTGGGAATGGTGATAGCAGTCGGCGTTACTTTTTTCCTCCCGGATTTTAATCATAAATTACCCATTATAGCAACCATATTATTAGGCGGGATAATCGGAGGGATTATTGCACTTAAAATCTCCATGACGGCAATGCCTCAATTAGTTGCCGGATTTCACTCTTTTGTTGGTCTTGCTGCGGTATTTGTAGCTTACGCTACGATACTTGCTCCTGAAAATTTTTCTATAGGAATAGCAGGAAGTTTACCGATTAATTCATTAATCGAAATATCGCTCGGAGTTTCTATAGGAGCGTTAACTTTTAGCGGTTCGGTTATAGCTTTTCTAAAACTACAAGGCTTAATGAAAAGTAGCCCGTTAAAATTCTACGGTCAGCAATATATATGCCTATTAACGGCAATAATATTAGTTCTTCTGATAATATTATTTATTCGTTCAGAGAGTATATTTTTATTTAATCTAATAGTTTTTTTATCACTGTTAATCGGAGTATTACTAATAATACCGGTAGGCGGTGCAGATATGCCGGTTATAGTATCGATGCTAAATTCTTATTCAGGTTTTGCAGCAGCCGGTATCGGCTTTACGCTTAGCAATAGCCTACTCATTATTACCGGAGCATTGGTCGGCAGTAGCGGAGCTATACTTAGCTATATAATGTGCAGGGCTATGAATCGTTCATTAATCAAGGTTATTTTTGGGGCATTTTTGCCTGCATCTACCGGGATTAACAAGGATATAGACGACGATAAAATAGCAAAAACAAGCTGCCCTGAAGATGCGGCACATTTACTACTTAATGCATCATCAGTGATAATTGTTCCAGGTTACGGTATGGCAGTAGCCCAGTCTCAGCATATCATAAAAGAGATGGTTGATATATTGGAACGTTCGGATATTAATGTACGTTTTGCCGTACATCCGGTAGCAGGTAGAATGCCTGGACATATGAATGTTTTACTTGCGGAAGCTAATATAGATTATGAGAAAGTGCTTGAGCTTGAAGAGATTAATAGAGATTTTGCTACCACCGACGTAGTGCTTGTAATTGGAGCAAATGACGTAACTAATCCTGCTGCTAAAAATGACCCGAGTAGTCCGATTTATGGTATGCCGGTACTAGATGTCGAAAAAGCACGTACTATTTTGTTTATTAAACGCTCTATGGCTTCAGGATATGCAGGTATAGAAAATGAGCTATTTTATCACGATAATACTTTTATGTTATTCGGCGATGCTAAGAAAGTAGTTGAGGAGATAGTTAAGTTTCTAAATGAAGATTGACTTAAATAACTCTATTTGTTATAACTTCTTAAATTAAGCCAAAAAACAATTATCATGAATTCGCAAAAAACATTACCGCTTCTGCCAAAAGCCACAGCTATGTGGTTAATCGAAAATACTTCTTTAACTTTTAAACAAATTGCCGATTTTTGCGGTATTCATGAATTTGAAATAAAAGGTATGGCTGACGGTGAAGTAGCACAATCTATAAAAGGTTTAAATCCAATTGCAAACGGTCAGTTAACTTTAGAGGAAATTGAGCGTTGCAGTAAAGATCCTAATGCTAATTTACAAATTTCATATAGACCTGCTGATGAGTTGATGAAAAATCAGAAAAAACAGCGTGCTAAATACACTCCTATAGCAAGGCGTCAAGATAAACCGGATGCTATATATTGGTTATTGTCTAATTATCCGAACATCCAAGACCATCAAATAATTAAATTAATAGGCACTACTAAGACTACTATAGATGCTATTAGAACTCGTAGCCATTGGAATATGAATTCTATTCGTCCTCGTGATCCCGTATTACTGGGAATCTGTAGTCAAATAGACCTGAATAAAATAGTAGAAAGCCTAAAGCCTACACAAAATCCTATAAAAGAATCATAAAATTATACTAACTTCTATCCTGCGAAAAGCTTGCTTACGTGAATTATTCTTTGATTGTTATCCCGACTATTGCGTGGATAGCAAATCGTCATTGCAAGCAGGCGTTGCTTGCGTAGATATCTTAATTGTCATTGCGAGGAGCGAAGAGGCAATCCAGAAAAAATAATAAAAAAATTCTGATTTACAGAATTTTTAACTGGATTGCTTCGTCGAATTACTACGTAATTCTTCTCGCAATGACGGAAAATCGATCCACGCAACAACCCCTTTCTCGCAAACGGATTTTTTATGGATTAGAAAAGTGATTATTGCCTAATAAATCGTTTATCGCTAGGTAAAGTATAACTTTTATTGGTAAAACGATAGGGACAAATATCAATTCCTCCACGCCTAGTATATACTATATAAATAGAAAGAAAATCAGGATTTATAGCATTTTTAATATCTGTAAAAATACGCTCGGCACACTGCTCTGCAAACTCATTACAATTTCTAAAAGATATTAGATATTTCAGGAAAGAATCATGTTTTAACTTTTTTCCTTTATATTTTATAACGATTGTACCCCAATCCGGTTGACCGGTTACTAAGCAATTTGATTTTAGTAAATTAGAATTAATCTCTTCTTCTACCAAAACATCTTCATACTCAATTAAACTATTATCGGGTGGACCGTAATTATTGCATACTATATCTAAATCATCGATATTTTTACCGCTTGGAATACTAAATTCTATTTTTGTATTTATAGGAAATATACGTCCTGTTACTTTAGCGTGTGTAACATTACTTAGATCCTGCAAGATAATTCTTTCTAGTTCTTCTACTGATTCAACAACAAAATTATTAAAAGAATTTAGATATAGTTTAAATGATTTTGATTCTACTATATTTTCAGAATCCGTCGGTATATAAAAAGTGCCTACTCCAACCCATGGCTTACCGTTCTTATTAAGACAAGATAGTTCATATGTATTCCAAATATCTACACCGTAAAACGGAAGATTATTACTATTTATCCCAAGTTCGTTTCGATTATTTATACGTGGAATTTTAAATAATAAAGTCGCATCATAACTATCTTTATAAGTACTTTTTTTACCAAGTAAAGAAGTAGATAAAGGCATTAATTATGCTCCTTGTGCTAAAATTTCTTTTTGTTGTAATTCATCATATTCTTTTAGCATATAACCGCGTCCCCATATAGTGTCGATATAATCTCTACCGCCAGCAGCATCACTTAACTTCTTACGAAGTTTACAAATAAATACGTCAATAATTTTCATTTCCGGTTCGTCAACACTACTATATAAGTGATTTAAGAACATTTCTTTAGTTAAAATAGTTCCTCTTCGGAGTATTAATAGCTCTAAAATAGCATATTCTTTGTTCGTCAAATGTACTTTTTTTCCGTCAACTTCTACAGTTCTAGTATCTAGGTTTACGCTAACCTTATCAAACCTAAATACTGATGCTACATGACCTTTAGAACGTCTAACTATAGCTTTAATTCTAGCAATTAATTCCTCTCTTACAAACGGCTTGGTTAAATAATCATCGGTTCCAGAAGAGAAACCGGTAATCTTTTGATCCGTATCCGTTAAGCTAGATAAAATTAAGATTGGGGTTTTTATTTTTGCAGCACGCAATCTTAATAATATCTCAAAACCATTAATATCCGGTAACATAAGATCTAAAATCACTAGATCATAACCACCTACTTTACCAAGCCTTAAACCTTCCACACCAACTGAAGCTTTATCGCAAACTATACCTTCTGAAGCTAAAGTTAGCTCAATTAAGTTAGCCATTTCCGGCTCTTCTTCAATTAACAAAACTCTCATTATTTTTCTCCATAAAATTCAATTTTTATATTGTGCTATAATTTAATTACAGTTAATTATTGTTAACTAAATTATAATTTTTTATCTGGTGCTTTATACATTCATTAATAACATAAGTAAAGAATATTTAATCAAATTGATAAAATTTTTACTATTAAGCTCTATCTGTGATTTAAAAATCATGGCGTTTAAAACGAAATTTATTAAATAATTAAATGATTTTCTTAGTTTTGATGCTCTGACATTTTCTTATGATATAAGGCACCAAAGTCTATAGGATCAATCATTAAAGGCTGGAAACCTGCATCTTGAGTACAGCTAGCTATAATTTTTCTAGCAAATGGAAATATCATTGCCGGACAATGAACAGATAATAAAATCGGATGTTGTTCAGAATCAATATTAATTAAATTAAATACTCCAGCATATTTTAATTCTATCTGAAATAATTTATATTTTTCATTTCTTGCAGTTGCTTCGATATTTAATTCTACTTCATAGAAATTTTCTTCCGATAAATTAGTAATATTTATATCTAGAGATAAATCAATTTGAGGGCGTTGTTCTAAAGCCGCAAGAGAAGACGGGGCAGAAGGGTTCTCAAGAGATAAATCTTTTATATATTGTGCATTAACGGAAATATGCGGCATTGCCTCATTAGTATCGGTGTTTATTGTACTCATAAAAATCCTTATTAAAAATTTAATATAATTTTTTAGAGCCTATTCACGATTTTATTTTGATTGATAATTAAACAGGTTTTTAAGCGAAAATTAATAAGATTTTTGTAGGAATAGTATTCTTATTTCAAAAAAATCTTATAATTTGCGGCTAAAAAGATTTTAATTAGCTTTAAAATTAAGATCGGGAACAGGTTCTTACATAAAAAAGTTATGTTAACGGTAAAGTTACGCCTACTTGTTTCATATATTTTCCTTGGCGATCGGCATATGAAGTATCACAAATTTGATCACTTTTTAAAAATAAAAACTGACAAGCACCTTCATTTGCATATATTTTAGCAGGTAATGGAGTAGTATTAGAAAACTCTAAAGTTACATGTCCTTCCCACTCCGGTTCTAACGGAGTCACATTTACTATTATACCGCATCTTGCATAAGTGGACTTGCCGACACAAATAACTAATACATCACGCGGTATTTTAAAATATTCTATAGTTCTGCCAAGGGCAAAACTATTAGGTGGAATAATACACACATCTACTTCTCTATCAACTAAATTATATTCACTGAAATTTTTTGGATCAACCGTAGTAGAATTTATATTGGTGAATATTTTAAATTCATTAGATACTCTAGCATCATAGCCGTAAGAAGATAAGCCGTAAGAAATAATCTTTTCTTTATTATGAACTCTTACCTGCTTTTCCGCAAAGGGCCTTATCATACTTTGATTTATAACAGCTTCTTTTATCCACTTATCTGACATTATAGCCATAATCAAAACTTAATTTAATTAATAAACTAATGATTATAACTCATAATTATTTACAATACAAAATTTTTCTTTAAAACTATAAGTCTGAGGCTGCTTGAATAATGATAGTGATAATAATACAACATTGTATACTTTAAATTAAATTATTACAAATTAAAATAGTTTTTTATTGTCAATTCTGAAAAGTATTATTATATTCTAGCGTAGTTGATTTATCATTTATTAATACTAAAAATTTATTTTGTATAGTAAATTTTATTATTTTAAGTTTATAGGGACTTTATTAAAGTGAAAAAATTATTATTAACTGCAAGTATTATTTGCCTTGCATCGGCTGGTCTTGCCGAAGAAAATCCAACACCTGTTATTTCTAATTCTGATACTGAAATAAAATTAGAAGGATTTTATTTATTTGAAAGCGGTTATATTAAACAGGATCATTTAATTTTATTTGATAAAAATGTAACTGATAACAGGAAAAAGCTAGGGTTTTACACGGAAGCAGCGTTTGCGGCAACTATTTCTAAAACTATCAATGATGTAATAGCAGGTGCTAAAATAGTGCTTCAGCCTACTACAAGAGTAAAAACCTCTGCAAGTTATAACGGATCACATATCTTTATTGAAACTAGTTACGGTAAAGTAGAATTAGGCTCTCCTGTCGATGCAAGTGCTAAATTGCGTGTTACCGGCTCTCAAGTAACCGCAGGTACCGGAGGATGGTATAGATATGCTCTACTTGACGGTCAATATATGAGGTATAACGGTTTAAAGCCGGATTTCGATACTAGTGCTAGCTTTTATCTTGAATCATACTCGAACTCTTTTGATCAAATCAATGAAAAAACTGAAAAAGCTAGAAGACTCAACTTTTTCACACCTAAAATGAAAGGCTTCCAGGCCGGTATCTCTTATACTCCCGATACTGCTAATACAGGCGGTAACAAAGATATAAATAATTTAACGCTTGAAAGCTCAGGAAGAAACGGAGTTAGTGTTTCTAGAACCGGAATAAAGACGGTTTCCTTAGGAAACGGCGAAACTATGACTATAAATCAGAATATTAGAGATGCTTTTTCTGCCGGCTTAACTTATGAACATGAGATTAGCGAAGATGCAGACTTAAAATTATCCGTTACCGGAGAGTATGGTAAACCTGCTCGTCGTCTTGTTCATGCTAAAATGGAAGGAACTAAGGTAATAGAAGTATTGAATACCTATAAGCTTTCTAATTTAAAAGCATATAATCTTGGAGCCGTATTTACTTATGGTAATTTCTCTTGTGGAGCTTCTTACGGTAGTTTAGGTAAAAGCTTAACCGCTAAGGAATATTATAAAGTCGGTCGTGATACCTATTATTACAATGGAGCAGTTGCTTATGGACAAGGACCTATAAAAACAAGTCTTGAATATCTTAAAACTTCAAGATATAAAAACACCGTCGATGCTGTGAGCCTCGCTACTGAATATAAGATCATGCCTGGTTTATTACCATATGCTGAAATTTCTCATTTCCAAGCTAAAGGTAAACCTGTATATTACCCTGAAGCACCTAGTAAAACAACACGAGGTACTGTTGGTCTTATAGGTACAAAACTTAAGTTTTAATTATTTACAAATTAAGTTCCATCACTACGCTTAGAGCAATCTTATGTATAGTACTGGACAATTTTTAAAAAGCCCTCTATGTCATCCCTGCGAAAGCAGGGATCCAAGCTAAAAAATCTTGATTTTAAAGATTTTTTAGGTTTTACTGGATTCCAGCTTTTGGGCGTTGTTGCATGACTCTCAAAACTCACTCAATGTCATTCCCTCGTAGGCGGGAATCCAGCGTAAAGCAAGATAAATTGAGCTTTTAAAAAATATTTTAGATCAAGATTTTATTCAAATAAAGCTTTTTAAAGGCTTTAAAATACTGGATTCCTGCCTACGAGGGAATGACATAAACGAGCCCATGCAACAAGCTGCAGCTTTTGCGGGAATGACATAGAGTAAAAACTTTCTGGTACTATAAATCTTACGCCTTAATTATTAATCAAACTATCAACAAATTATAGTTCCGTCGTTGCAGTAATGTTGTCTTCTCTTCTGCTAATCTTTAAATCCATTCTATTAGCTTACAGCTCTCTAATTCTTGTCAAATTATGTGTTATCATTTACTTAAAAATGCTGCAGCCAAGATAAATTTAAAGTTGGTCTACACAGCATAAATTACATAAGTATCAGCGAATCCTAAAAAATTCGTACTATACTGCCTTTTGATTAAATAAAATTATATATTTTACTTTTTTTATTTTTAGATATTGACTTTCTTTAATTACCATATATTGTGATGCAACCATAATATATAGTAATCATGTGATATATGATTTTTATTATTTTAAAACAGGAGTAACACTATGAATCATGCTCAATTTACAAGTGCAGGATATTCCTTTGTAAATGGATTAAAAGCAGTTACAAGATATGCAACCGCTTCTAAATTATTATTTAAAGATGCCTATAATTTTGTTTCTAGTCCTAATTTAAAAAAATATTTACAATATTACATGCTTTAAATATTCAGAAAGTCTATATGTTAGCAACGGAAGTAAAATGATACAGAGCAACGGATGAAAATTGATACAGTATTAAAGTAATATCTTCTGGATAAGGAGGTAATGAATAATGATAATACTGGAGCAAATAATGGAAATAAAAATATTGAATAAACATGGTAAGAGCCTAAGAAGTATAGCAAGAGAAGTAGGAGTATCAGTAAATACAGTACGTAAATATTTAAAATATGATGGTAGCCCTAAATATAAGGATAGGTCGGAGTTGGTAACAAAGCTTGCCCCATATAAAGACTACTTGAGTGAAAGAATAAAATCAGCCCATCCTGTATCTCTACCTGGTACTGTACTGTTTCAGGAGATAAAAGAGTTAGGTTACACAGGAGGGATAACCCAACTAAGGGATTATTTAAGAAGTATCAAGCCAGTAGCTAAACAGGAGGATATAATAAGATTTGAGACTGCTTCTGGTAAACAGATGCAAGTGGATTGGATAGAATTTCGTAAGGGGAAAGATCCTCTATCAGCTTTTGTGGCTACATTAGGATTTAGCCGAGCAAGCTATATAGAATTTGTTAACAATGAAAAACTTATAACACTAATAGAATGCCATAAGCGAGCATTTGATTATTTTGGCGGAGTACCGGAAGAAGTACTTTATGACAATATGAAGACAGTAATACTGGATAGGGATACATATGGTCCTTGGGATACACCGTTTTAATAAAGGCATGCTGGATTTTGCAAAACATTATAGTTTTCGATTAAAAGTGTGTAGACCTTATCGAGCACAGACTAAGGGCAAGGTTGAGCGATTTAACAGATATATAAGAGAAAGCTTTTATAATCCATTAGTAACAAAATTAAAAACTTCAGAGTTGGTGTTAGATGTGGATACTGCAAATTCGGAGGTACTAAAATGGTTACG
Organism: Rickettsia felis URRWXCal2; assembly: GCA_000012145.1. Lineage (GTDB taxonomy): Bacteria > Pseudomonadota > Alphaproteobacteria > Rickettsiales > Rickettsiaceae > Rickettsia > Rickettsia felis. The sequence continues at coordinate 52,671 of CP000053.1, read as the reverse complement.
TGATACTGCAAATCTGCGTGTACATAGAACAACAGGTGCAATACCTGCAGAAAGATTAAAACTTGAAAGGAATCATCTTCAACCACTACCATTGGATTATAGCGGTAGTCATCCTACAGTACTAGAGATTATGAGAGATAAAGGGGAACGATTTTCTACAGTTTCCTTACAACATTCCCTCTGCATATACCAAAGTATACTGGAGGCATTATGAACCTGCAGCACCAACGTATAGAAGAGCTGTGCCACTCTTTAAACCTTATGCAGATAGCTGAAAATTATCTTGATATTGCACAATCCTCTAGTAAAGAAGACTCAAGTTATACGGATTTCCTGGAGTCAATATTAAAAACAGAGCTATTGGCACGACAGCACAGGAGTAAATCAATACTCACCAAAATGGCAGGCTTCCCTGCTATCAAAACGCTGGATGATTTTGATTATGATTTTGCTACAGGAATAAAACACAAGGTTTTGGAAGGTTTAAGGTCTCTGTCTTTTGTAGAAAGACAAGAAAATATTATTCTGCTTGGTCCTTCTGGAGTAGGAAAAACCCATATAGCTATTGCCCTTGGTTATGCAGCAACACAATGCGGAATCAAAACTAAATTTACAACAGCTGCAGATTTGATGCTTATACTTAATGCTGGGCTAAACCAGGGAAACCTGGACTCCATATTCAAAAGAGTTATACTACCATATAAATTACTTATAATAGATGAGTTTGGGTATCTGCCGTTAAAACCGGAACAAGCTAATCTGTTATTTCAAGTTATAGCAAAGCGTTACGAAAAGGGTAGCATAATTCTTACAAGTAATCTGCCATTTGGACAATGGCATAATAGTCTTGCTCAGGATAGTGCTCTTACAGCTGCTATCTTAGATCGTCTGCTTCATCACTCCACTATACTCAATATTAAAGGTGATAGTTTCAGGCTTAAGGATAAAAAGAAGACTGGTCTTGTGCCAATAGAAATTATTAATAAACAGGAGGATAATTTTATGACTTAAATATCAGATAATTTTTTTTATGATACTGTATCATTTTTCAGCCGATGCTTATTAAATATCTGTATCATTTTTCGACCGGTGTTGACAGTATAAATAGGTTTTAAATCACCAGCAAGCTTTTTCCGGTCCTTATATGATACATATAACTCCTGAAGCTGTAATTTTATATCTGATAAACTCATACCTTTAGCATACAAAGATAGTACTTTATCATCAAAACCATCAAGCCTTCTTTGGCGCTTTGCTACTAATGATGGTGCAAAACTGCTATTTCTATCTCTTGGCACTTCAATCTCAACAGCACCATTCTTTGTAATCAGATTCTTTGTGTTATAACCATTACGTGAATTCTGAGCATCACTTTGATTGTACTTGCTATATCCTAAATGATTATTCATCTCGGACTGTAGGGCTCTCTCTACAAGACGCTTGGTTATTTCTTTTAATAAACCATCTTCCCTGAATAATATTGATACATCTGTATCATTATTGATCAATAAATCTATCGCTTGTTCCATTGCAGCATTTTGTTTCTGTGTCATTGTAATTTCTCTTTTTGTTATATTTTCTTTTATACAACCTTTGAGAAATTTACACACTTATTTGGACAGAGCCGAAGAATTACATAGTAATTCGACGAAGCAATCCAGTTAAAAATTCTGATTTACAGAATTTTTTTATTATTTTTTCTAGATTGCCACGTCGCTTCGCTCCTCGCAATGACGATTTGGTAGCCATGCAACAAGACCCAACACCGCTAGGAATGACACCGAAGTATTTTTTAGAACAATATCTTTAACTTTAATGAACCTCTTGATGGCTAGTATATTTGCTGCGTAAATTACAGTTATACGTTGCAAGTAGCTCAATATTCTTATGAGCCGTAAGTAAACTTGCACCTACATTATAGCCGACTTTCGGCGTGCTACTACTTGTAGTGTTCTCAAAGTAATTATCTGCCCAAATAAATCTAGCTTTCACTTTAGGTTGCTTATTGCTAAAGCTATTTTCTACGGAAGCATGCAATCCCGGTACTATTTGAGTATCGTTTGATAATCTCTTAGGAGCGGTTAATTTTATGCCTGCAATCCCTGTAGTTAAAGTTACCGGATTTACCTGCAACATACATATTATTCACACCTGTACCGGTTTCGGTATAAGCATTATCTTTATATGTATTATATCTAATACCGATATTAGGCATTAAATTTATACCGTCAACAGGAGAGAATTGATAACCGACATTACCCTCAAAACCGTAAGCTTTGCTTGTATATTTACCGCTAGCCGTTTTATAGCTATTAGGTCCGACCGGTCTTAAATCTTTCTTATTGATTTTACTGTTACTTGCTGAAAATATTTCTTGTAATATAAGGCCGTTACTAAATTGTTGTTGACCGTATAAAGAAATAATATCGCTTTCTGCTGATAATTTATCACCCGTACTTGAACCTTTAAACTTAAAGTCAGAGTTCATACGGCTATATGCAAGACCGACAAGGCTATTTTCCCCGATGTAAAGATCACCGCCGATAGTACCGCCGGATACCGTGCCTTTATAGCTAGGATTACCTTTATATGCATCTTGAGTACTTGAACCGAACGTACCGGCTACCCATAATCCTTTTTTAGTAATTATAGGGGTTTCTTCATCACCTGCCGCAACAGCTATCATAGTACCGCCTGATAAGTGATTATTAATATTAGCAGTTACTGCTTCAGCCGTAACATTTGCTACACTAACCGATCTTGTTCCTTGCTCGGTTAAATGCTCTACTACTTTTTTTGCATTATCAGGTGCAACTTGAGCTAAGTTTGCTACGAATAATAAAGATTGCTCTTGCTTTGTTTTACTCACTACAACAGTATCATCATTAGCTACTTTAGCCACTTCTTTAAGCTCAGCTTTATTATTTATTAATTCTTTAGCAAGTTCTACCGCATGTTTTTCAGGATTTTTCATAACAAGTGCAGATTTTTCTCTGATCACTTCTTTTTGCACTTCTGCTACAAAAGTATTTTCCGTATGGGCAACGATAGTATTATTGATTGCCTCAGCTAATTTTTGCGACTCAGGTTTTTTAACATATTCCTCAGCTACTCTTATTTCGTTAGCTTGACGTTGCTGATACTCCGCTTGCAGTCTTTGCTCTTCTATTCTTCTATTATTTTCTTCGGCTATCGCTCTTTCATTAGCCTCTTGTTGTGCTAATCTTTCATTTTCATTTCTTCTCTCTTCTTCTTGCTGTTGTTGTTGCTGTTCTCTTCTAGCATTTTCTTCACGTTCTGCTTGTAGTCTTTGCTGTCTAGCTCTTTCATTAGCTTCACGCTGAGCTTGAGCTTGCTGCTGTTGCTGGTTCTGCTGCTGAACTTGCTGTTGGTTCTGTTGCACTTGCTGCTGATTTTGCTGAGCTTGACCTTGCTGTGCTTGAGCCTGCATTGCTTGTGTTTGGGAATTAACCCTTACTTGTTGCTGTGCTACCTCTTGTGCTGCTGCTTGCCCTGCTTGCTGCACTTGTAACCCGTTCCTAAAGTTCATAGTTCCTGTAGCCGGATTATAATTATGCCCTTCAGGAATAAATGCACCGCCATTGACCCTAAAAATAGATAATGCTGATACTGCATCTACAGGGTGAACACCGTTAACACTAATTATAATATTTGTACCGGCTACGCTATAGAGGTTATTTTGAAAAATTACACTACATCCTCCGGTTACATTAAATGTAATATTACCGGAAAATTCTACATCACCGTTAAGAATTAAGTCACGTCTAAGGTCAAATGTTGAGCCGTTAATTTTAGTATTTCCGTTGATTGTAACAGGATTAGTATGAACATTATAAGTTCCAGCATCAAAGTTAACTTGGTTAGCATAAATATTTTTACGTAAGTTACGAGCATGATTACCCGTAAATGTTAACTTCTCAATCCTTTTATTTACTGCACCGACTTCATAAATATTAGGAGTATTTACAAAATTACTTCACCTATATTGGCTTTGCTAGTAGTAATGGTACCGACATAATCTTTATTAAACTTTACTTTGCCGCGATTTGTAAACTCTAAATTACCGGTATGTATTAAATTAGTTCTATTACCTCTATTATTCTGATTATATTGAGCCATATCAAGTTTTTCTTCAAATACGACATCATTACTTGCTACTGTAATCTTCTTTGCATATACCTTTTGTTTGAATTCAGTTTTCTTTCCGTTTTCAATCTGTATCTCAGCAGCTTTAAAATCTTGCACCCCTATATTTTCATGAAAAGTTACCGTATTTTTTGCGTGTCCTCTTACTTGAACTATACCTTGGTTGTCTACTGTATTATTGACTACAATTCCGGAACGTACATCTATATTTCGTTTAGTAGTATCTATAATTACTGTAGAATTTTTCCCTAAATTAATATCTTCGGCAGCAATGTTATTTTCTAAGGTTACTGATATATTATCATCTACTTTAAATATAGAAATACTATGATTATCTCTCCCGTCATTACCAATAGGGCTTTCAAAAACAATATTATTACTTTCTATTTTTACTTTCCCTTGTAAAATATTTCTAGCGTATATTTTAGACTTTACTTTAATAGGGTTCCGGAAAATTATTTCATTAGTTCCTCCGCTCATTACTATAGAATCAACAGCACTAATATCATTGCCGGTAATAATTAATTTAAGATCATTTAAAGATTCTAAAAGATCAACCCGCACTTTTGCGTTTTTATTACCATATATTAATGCTTCCCCTAAAGCGTTGCTGCCTGCAATACGGTAATTATTGGCATCACTATTAATAATATTATTAATAGTAACAATACGGTTAGCACCAAATCCGGGAGTAATTGCAATTCCTCCCATTTCTCTTCGATCGTTAATACCGTTATGCCAATTGTCAATAAAAGTACTTGCACTATAACCGTAAATATTAATATCATTAATATTTATGTTTTGATTAAAATTAATTAAATGAGCTCTTCTTAAAATAATATCATCCCCGTTTTGCGGTTGGTACTGAGCTCCGTTATTACTCCTCCAATCTTGAGGCCTATCTCCCCCTCGCATTGGATCCATTACGTAAGAAGTATTATTCTCGTGCGGAACGGCAACAACAACCGCTGCCGAGCTTTCCATGCTTGCAAGTAGCCCCATGCTACTGGTTGCTAGTAAAAGTTTATTAAAAAAAGTTTTTTTCATATTAGTCATAATTTCCCCTATAACTTATTGTTTTTAATGTTTTTACCACTTAACTTATCGGTCATTATACACTATTTATTTACGACGCACAATAATTAATTAATAAATTTACTACTGGTTAATATTTATTAATTAATTACGAATGAGTGATTTATAAAATTTAAAGGACATAGGTTGATTTATGGGGAAGTAGGGGGGATGGATAATCGTCATTGCGAGGAGCGAAGCGACGTGGCAATCTCATGAAATAATAACAAACTCTTGAGATTGCTTCGTCAATTACTACGTAATTTCCTCGCAATGACGTTAAAATAACATTTTACTCGTCATCTATATTAGAAAGCTCATCTTGTAATTCTTGAGAAAATATATCCTCATCATCGTTAGAATCATTTGATTTCTTAAGGGAGTTTTTAAAATTATTTAAGTCTTTATTTTCAAATATTTCAATAGATTTTAAGGTTTCGTTTGGAATTATAACTATAATATTTTTACTTAATTCATCTAAATAATCAGTGGTAACGGAAACTTTCAACACTCCTCCATATTTGCTTTGTTTGCTACTTACCACAAAATCTTTTAAAGATTTACTTTTAAAATAATTTTCAGAAGTAAAGATCATTGTTATAAAAAATAGTACTAACGAGATAGTAGTACCTACGGCAAAGCCTGCTAATAACCCTAAGAATCTATCAATAAAACCGTTTCTCATAAACGAAATTATAGCAAGAAATTTATAAACTATAAAAACACATAAAATTAAAGAAACAACATAAGATATAACACCGGCAATAATTATTCTTATAACCTCATTATCCATATATTTCCCGATTAATTCAGAAATATACGGATATAAGAAATATCCTAACATTATAGAAGTAATAAAACCGAGTATTCTAGTTGAAATCCCGATTATGCCTTGATATAAGCCGAAAAATGAGAAAAGAGTAATAATAGCAAAAATAGTAATATCAAAAAATGTGATCATTATTGTTAACTTCTATTGAATAATTGGATTTAAATCTTATATACTTTAAGAGGTGATCTATAAAGATATTTTAAAGCTAGTTAGATTCTTTCTTGCTATAAATTGTAAGATTTCTTTGAAATAGAAACTACTATTACTACAAAAATCTTATTCATTTTCGCTAAAAAAGCTCTTTAATTATCAATTAAAATATCTTTATAGATCACCTCTAATATTATAATTAAAGTTTTATTTATGGGCGATAAAATTTTTCATAACTTATCCGGTAAAACACTCGTTGCTACACCGCATGCAATTACAAAAGGCATTTACCATAAATCCTTAATTTATATGTTATCACACACGGAAGAAGGAGCAATAGGATTAATATTTAACCGCTTAGTAAATCATATAGATTTAAAATCGTTTTTTAAAATAAAAAATGACGAAATAACAACCCCAGTTATGGTTCCTATATATCTTGGCGGACCCGTAGAACATGAAAAAGGTTTTTTTCTTCATTCTAGCGATTATAATAAAAATTTGTTATTGGATTTCCAGAATGATTTAGCAGTAAGCTCTAATTTAGAAATTTCAGAAGATATAGCTTTCGGTAAAGGACCTAAAAATAGCTTATTCATTGTCGGTTATACCGCATGGAAACCAGGGCAGCTTGAAGAAGAATTAGAAAAAAACCTATGGTTGGTTATGGATTGTAATAAAGAATTTATTTTTGCCGATAATCCTGAAAGTAAATGGCATAATGCATTAAAACATCTAGGCATTGATGAAATACATTTCTCATCACAAATAGGAAATGCTTAGAGATTATCTGTTAACCATTTTTCGGTAAGCCTAAGCAATAATGCTTTAAAAATTTTCCCTGGCTGCTAATTAAATACACAAAATTAGAATGTTGTAATTCATATTCGTTTGTTTTTACATCAAATATTTTGGATGTATAGAAGACCTTAAATTGATCTGCTAATTGTTCAATATCTTGTACTCTTCCCGTTAAACCTATAAAATTATCATCTATTTTTTCTAAATATTTTTTTAATACCTCACTTGTATCATGCTGAGGATCTAGAGTAATAAAAACTACTTGTACTACAATATTCTCTTTCTTCAAAATCTTAATAATATCTTCTACTCTTTTTAGTGCTTGGTTGTCATATAAGGAATAGGTAGTACCAAAATAAATCAAACTTAAATGACCTTGCAAATGGGTACTATCAAATTTCTTTCCTTCTTGATCTATAAGAGTGAACTTAATTTTAGGTGAATCGTCCATATTACTAGTTTTTGCACCAATCTTAAGCTTAGACGGAGTTAATGAAGAATAAAATAAACATAAAAATATTATGCCCGTAATCATAGCTAGGGCTATAAAAATTTTTATAATATACATTTGGTTTTTATTATTTCTCATAACCTAAGTAATTATTAATATTTATTTATAATAAAACTTATTCTTATCATATATGCAATAAAAATCATCTTTTACTGTATTAAATATCGTAATATCTAAATTGTGATATTTTTATCATATACATATTTTAGTTAAAATTAATTAATTTATTAACTAAGTTGAAATTTTTTGAGTTAATCTTAAAGTTAGATTATTAAATAAAAAAACAACTAGAAAACGGATTAATCATGTACAATTATACCGCTTATGTAAAACGTTCAAATGACAAACCCAAAAAACAAGAAAATACGGAAATAGTAGACAACACCACCCCCGAAGACCACCCACCCCAAACACTAAATGACAACACCAATGAAACTCAACCGATACAAACACCCCTAAATCAAAATTCGTTTGAAATAACAAATAATATTGAAAACAATAAGGCAGAAAATATGAGGGATACAATGATGTTGAAACAAGAAGAAATAGAAAATTTTATATCCGATATGTTAAAGGATAAAAATTTTATCGACTTAATTAATAAAGATAGTGAGAAATATGAATCTATTATTGATGGGAATAATAAAGCTATAATTATATTAGGGCAAGAGAAAGAAGATTTAAATCTCATAGCTAATTTTCTTAAAGACGGTAAATTAATATTAGAAAGTAATGAGTATGGAGATTGGGACTTCTCAAAAAAAATCTAACAGAAAGTTCAAATATTTTAGATAGTTTTTATATAAAAAATGAAAAATATTTAACATATAAAAGTTCTTATTTGGATGCTGCTAATTCATCCTCTGAATCTACTATTGATAAATTTTTTCTACAAAAAATTCTAAGTACAACTCCTACTAAATTTATATTAGCAATAAAAAATATTGAAACCAAAAACTCTAACTCTTCCCTTGTCAAAGCCAATCTAGAAAAACTTGTCGGTATATTTGAACAATTTACTAAATTATTGAGATATATTGATATAAATGAAAGTAATTTATCTATAGTAGTGACCGATAGTCCAGCAAACAATAATAATACTCGTATATCTAAAATTATTGATGACACTATAAAACTCGGTAATTTTAGCGATGAGCAAAAGATTATTATTAATAAAATAAAAGATTCTATTTATTTATTACCTCAAGCTAGCGAACAAGCAAAAGACTATAAAGATCTATTAAATATTACAGATGATAATTATATCATTCCAGATGAATATAATAAAATAACAATCGACGGTGAAAATTTAACATATATTTTAAATTCTATAAATGTAATTGATAAAGAAATACTAATTAGTATCAATGAGTTTAAAACATATATAGAAAAAAAATGGAAACAAAATATAGAAAGTAATTTAAGTTTTGAAGATATTTCGGCTAAAACAGACAAATTGAAACAATTAATAGATATAGTAAATTGTTATAAACAGTTAGAAAACAATGCCAAAACTATAGGAAGTTTCTTAGAAACCGTTAAAAAATTAAATCAGCTTTTAGAAACACCGAAATTAGAAAATAAATTAGAGAACCTTCTAAATTACCTTAAATATTTATCTGACATCAAATTTTCTGAAAAAGAAAATTTGGTTACAATTAATTCTGCAAAATGGTTTAACGATTTATTTAGTAACCTTGGGGCATATAATATAAAAGAAAAGCTATTAGAATCATTTAAGCATACAATATGCAAAGATAAAGATTCATTCTATAACAAATTAAATGAGACTATTGAAAAATTTTATGAAGATATCAAAAATAACGATGTTTTAGATTTAAAAGCAATCAATAATATATATAACTTAAAAAACTTTTTACAGCATATTAACAATTCTAGCCCTGATATTGAAAATCTAGATAACATTAAATTATTTTTAACAAAGAGCTTTAAGAATTTTAATAATGTATTAGGTATAACTATAAATAATAGCATTAGTAATTTAGAAAAACTAATAGGCTCAGTCAGCAAGCAAGAAGCTAAATCTCTTTGGAAGTATATTACCGCCTCTAAATCTATTACAGAAATATCTAGAAATCTTGATGAAGTAATATATGATAAGCTTTTACATAAGCCTGTGTTACCGGATCAAGAGCTACCTATTTACAATTTATTAGAAAAATTACTAAAAGAAACTCATAAATCTATTAATGATTGTTATAAAAACGAAAACTTATATAAACATCAATTAGCAGAAATTTATTGTGGGCAAGCACAAATCTATACAGCTAATGGCTCAACAAAACTATCTAAAGAATCAATAGAATTGTATGAAAACGCTGCTAATCTTGGTTCTGAAGAGGCAAATATAAAACTTGGGAAGATTGAATTTAAAAGCGGAAATTATGTAAAAGCTTTAGAATATTTTAAAACTACTACTCATATATCTTATGCAAAAGAAGCTTTTAATAAATTATTACATCTCAAAGAATCAGAACTAAAAAAGAAAATACAGCAAAAGAACCCGCAAGATATAGCTAAATTAACATCAGAGATAATTGAATTATATTCAAGCCAAGGTGATTTTTATAACCAATATAATTTAGATATATCAGAAAAAAGTCTGCAAGATTCACTAAAAGTATTTTTTCTTAATACGATAGCTCTCATAGAAGAACAAGGAAGACCTAAACCTTACGGAATATTATATGATTTGTCTAAAGAGTTAGCATCAATGATTTCTTCACCTTGTATTCAGCTTAAATTTATACAACAAGCTGAAAAATACAAAAATTTAGCAGAAAAATTTAAAGAAGAAAAACTAGAAACTGATTATACGAATATTACGACAAGCCGGTCACATGATTCATATTTTAAAGAACCTTTACTTAAATTCAATGATATAATCCCTAATACTTCATTTAAAACATATTATGATAATAATGAAGATTCTAGCAATATGTTAGGTGCTTGTTATAATTCCTCAGAGTATCCTCAATGAGAAAAATTTAATATCTCTTAATACAATTTTTATAGACAAGTAGAAATGTAGTGCTAGTATAAAAATAGCTATATTTAACGATGAATTAGATTATGACAAATAATCAATTTTCCGAAGATACCAAAAAAATCGCCGATCAAATAAAAGATGCATTAATGGGTATTAGTAACGATCTTGTACTTGAGAGTAAAGAGGTGGAGGAAATTTTTGAAGAATTAAGCCAAAATGAAGAGTTTGAGTATGAGATAGAGCGGATACTTGCTATCTTAAACGAACAAACTATGGATTTAACTCAACTGCAAAGCCGAATTATCTTATTAATCCGTAAGTATTTAGGTAAAACTAAAAACTTAAAGCTTAAAATGGATGAGAAGCTCGTTAACAAGAACGTTGCCGAAGTCAGTAATTATTTAATGCATCAACGTTCTAAAATCGTTAGAGACGCTAATAAAAACCTTGCAAACCCAAAAGATAAATTACAAGGTATAACCAAACAAGCTAGAATGGACTTAAAGCGTTTAATAAAGAGCTTTGCCGTTTATCAAGTTTATATGTTTATGAATCCAAAAAGAATAGCAGGAGAAACAAAGCTAATGAACTTCGCCTATAATATGATCAGAGGGGGAATGAAACTCGCTAAAAAATACGAAGGCGGCAAGGAAAAAGACATTAAATCATATTCACCCAGACTTATTAAAAAACTTGAAAAAGCTCATGCCGGCTTTAAAAAAAGTGGCGGTATATCAATTTAACTATTGTATCTTTTTATAAAGAGCTTATATTAAACTAACATTAACATTATGATAGGTATCAAGCTTTCAACTTAAATTATTCATGTAAACTTAATATTTCGGAACTAATAACTTAGGTACATCTTGGCTGCAGTACTCAAGAAAAACACCACGCTCAACCTGTAAAAATTAACATACAACTCTTTCTATCAACTCCTCCGCCTGCTACTGTAACGGATAATATAAACGATACTGTTTGTTATGCAGAAATCGTACGACTAGTACAAAAACTTTCTCAAGAAAATCACTTTAATCTTATCGAGTATTTAGCTGCACAAATATATGATATTATTTATCAAAATTTTATCGAATCTAAATTAAAAAAGATTTTTCTAAACGTAACCGTTACTAAATTAAAATCACCGGTTTCAGGAGTGCATGGCGGAGTTTCTTTTTCTTATTCCGGAAAGGATATATACTACAAGTCAATGAAGAGTTGGGTAGACGAAGCTCAATTTGAAAAAGAGCAAGGAGATTGTAAGCAGAGGAACGGAGCGTATAATAATACGTGAGGACCGAAGGACTTACAAAGCGACGAAGTCAATTTTTCAAATTCAGCGAGTATACTATGATTTATATTTCTATAAGCAGTAATTTAGGTAATAGACTTTTAAATATTAAAAAAGCTTTAAATTTACTAAAAAGCTGTGATTTTAGATTGCTTAAGCAATCTATTATTTTTGAAACACAAGTTATTCTACCACCTAATGCAGATAAAGCTTGGAATAAGTCATATTTAAATATGGTGGTGCAGGGTAAAAGTACTTTAACGCCTAGTAAACTTCTAATTGAGCTTAAAAAGATTGAAAAACAACTAGGTCGAGCAGACTCTTACGATAAATGGTCTCCAAGAGTTATTGACTTAGATATCCTACTTTGGAGTAATTGCCATATAGATTTGCCTGATTTAAAAATACCGCATCCTGAATTATTAAACAGACCGTTTCTTATTCATCTAATTGCAGGTTTAAGTTTGGAATGTCGTTATACATGTCCGACTAATAATTTTTACAACAATAAAACCTTTGCAGAAATAGCACATTTAATTGAGAATCAAGGAGTTATACGCTCTCTTGTTTTAAATCCTCAATTTGTCGGTATTTTAAATATTACTCCTGATTCTTTTTCTGATGGAGGATTAAATTTTCATAAAGAAGATGCCGTTAGAAATTTTGTACGCTTGATAAATGAAGGGGCTACAATAATTGAGCTTGGATCACAATCAACACGTCCTTCTGCTTTAATTATTAATGAAGATGAAGAATATGCAAGGCTTGAGAATGTTCTTGAAGAGCTTAGGGAAGTTATAAAGGAAAAAGAAGTTATAGTCAGTATTAATAGTTTTACTCCTGAAGTAATTAAAAATGTTTTAAAAAAATACCCTATTTCCTGTATAAATTTGGTTAAAAATAATCTAGATAATTATACATTACGATTAATTGCCGATTATAATTGTAAAATTATTACTATGCACTCATTAGCCGTTCCACCGCAAAAACAAAAATGTCTTGATTTCGATAACTCTCCGCTTGCTAACTTAAATATATGGGCAGAGCAAGAAACAACAAAATTAGAAAAATATGGATTTGATAGAAAAAATATCATTCTTGATCCTGGAATTGGTTTTGGAAAATCCGTTTATCAAAATTTATATATATTACAACATATGAAAAAATTTAAAAATCTAGGATGTGAGATATTGGTAGGACACTCACGAAAATCTTATATTTCTGCTTTTTATAATTCCAAAGCATCGGAAAGAGATTTAGAAACAATAGCAATATCAAAATATTTAACAGAGCATGGAGCTGATTATTTACGAGTGCATAATGTTATAGAGCATCAAAGATTTTTTGTAACAGACCATATGATTAAACTTTCATCTCATGAAAAATAGAAAAATCATCGGTATAATGGCATGTGACCCACAAGGGGTGATAGGTAATAAAGGTCAGATGCCTTGGTCTTATACTAAGGAGTTTGAATATTTTTATCAGACGGTAAAAAATAATATTATAGTCATGGGACGAAAAACCTTTGACTCTATACCTGCAAAGATTTTAAAAAATTGTATTTGTATTGTTTTTTCAAGAAATACACCGTTACAATCTTATAATAATAGAACTCTTCGGAAACTCGCTTATAGGGAGGAATTTGAAGGAGACACGGAACGCAGAACCGCAGCGTACGTGAGGATTCGAGTACCGGATCGACGTACAAATTACCCCTAGAAGTAGAGTATCCGAAGAGTTCTATTATATTTTTTATTAAATCTTTAGATGATTTTTGGCGGGTAATAAAACCTTTTACTGATAAGAAAATTTTTATGGTTGGAGGGGCAGAAATAGCGACTCTTTTCCTAGAGCAAAATCTTATTGATGAATTTTTACTTACAAAAATAAATAAAAATTATGATGGAGATGCTTTTTTTCCTATTGATTTTCTAGCAGGATGGCATTCGGTAATAATAGACAAGACAAATAATTATCAAATTTACAAATTCATTAAATAAAGAGGTAAGATGAAATTTTTAGAACAGCTTAATATAGATCTTGAACAATATAACCTTTTAAATCATCCATTTTATCAATTATGGAATATGGGGAAACTTACTCATTCTACTTTACAAATTTACGCAAAAGAATATTATCATCACGTTACAGCTTTCCCACGTTATATAAGTGCAATACATTCCAAATGTAGTGATATAAAAGCTAGGCAAATATTACTTGGTAATCTTATAGAAGAAGAGCAAGGTGAAGAAAATCACCCGGAACTATGGAAACGTTTTGCTGAAGGGCTTGGATGTTTAAGAAGCCGGCTCACTTCAGAACCTAAATTAAACTCAACTCAAAAACTTGTTCAAGGTTATTTTAACTTAACAGAGAAATCTTTTTCTATAGGTCTTGGAGCACTTTATGCTTATGAGCGTCAAACTCCTGAAGTATCTGACTCTAAAATTCAAGGATTACAAAAATTTTATGGAATTTCAGATTACAGAACTTTACAATTTTTCATTGTTCATAGTAAAGTTGATCAATGGCATACACAAGAATGTGCAAATTTGATTAATAATTTAAGCTCAAAAGAACAAAAATTAGTATATCAAGGAGCGATAAAAGGTGCAAAACTACTATGGCAATTTCTAGACGGTATATATACTCGGTCAATTTCAAAAATTGGCTACGTCGTTCTACAAGATCTGCGGTACTCACGTATTAAGTATACGCTCCGTTCCTCGCCTTGTGAACTCCTTGCTCTTTTTGAAATTGACCTTCGTATACCAACTCTTCATTTACTCGAAGTATAAATATAACGCATCATTAACTATTATTCTCTTTCATAAAATGAAAAATATCTTCCTACATTCTTTAACTCTTGAAAATTATCGTAATTTTAAAAACCTTGAACTAAAAACAGATAATACCCCAATAATTTTAATAGGTGAAAACGGTAGCGGTAAAACTAATATTTTAGAAGCTATATCACTATTTTATCCAGGCAGGGGCTTGCGATCAGCAAAACTTGCCGATATATGCAAGGCTTCAGAAGATCAGTGTCTAGTTAAAGCTCTATTGCAAAGCAAATTAGGGCTTGCAGAATTTACTACACAATTTAAACGTAGCTCTAATAGAAGAATAACCGAGTATAACGAAAGTAAAATAGCCAATAATGAGTTAAGTAAATTTACTAGCATGGTATGGCTGACTCCGCAAATGGAAGGTATCTTTACAAGCGGTAGTAGTGATAGAAGAAAATTTCTTGATAGAATAGTTTATAATTTTGATTCAAAGCATGCAGAATTAGTTAGTAAATATGAATATTACATGTATGAGAGAAATAAAATTCTAGCAGAAGATATAAGAGATGATAATTGGCTGAAAATCATCGAAGAAAAAATGGCTGATATGTCTAGTCATATTGCTAATAATCGCTTAAAAACCTTAGAATTTATGCAGCAAGCAATAGATGAACTTGAAAATGAATTTCCAAAAGCCGATTTATCGATTGACGGCATTGTTGAACAAAAAATATTAGATGGCAAAGAAAATATTGTTAATTTTATTACTGCAGAACTTTATCAAACAAGAAGCAAAGATAAACTACTTGGTCGCACTAGTTTTGGAGTTCATAAAAGCGACTTTTTAGTAAAGCATCAAAAGAAAAATATCTTAGCCAAATTCTGTTCTACCGGTGAACAAAAAGCTATATTAATTGCAATAATCCTTGCTGAAATGAATTATGCTATAAAGCTAACTAAAATAGCACCGATTTTACTTTTAGACGAGGTTTTTGTGCATCTAGACGACAAAAGACGAGGGTATTTAATCGAATTTTTTACCGGTTTAAACATGCAGCTATGGGTTACCGCTACCGATCTAGAGGGAATAGAAAATTTTGCAAATAAAGCCCAATTGATTAAGTTACCTATCATACTGTGATTTGACTAGCTTTGTTGCGTCGATACTACACGTCATTGCGAGCAGTCGTAGACTGCGTGGCAATCTCATGAATAGTAACAAATTCCTGAGATTGCTTCGTCAATTACTTCGTAATTTCTTCGCAATGACAAGAAATTATATATAAATTATATTGCTTAATCTTTTAAAACTCCTTAGAATTATTTTTTTATTTAAGAAAAATATATGACAAAACAAGCTAATAAAATATCCTACGATGAAGTACCTTACTCTCCATTTACTTTCAGTTATACCTCCCCACCGTATTTAAGAACTATCGGTAAGCTATTTGGACTAAACCCTTCGCCTCTTGAAACTGCTAAAGTACTTGATATCGGTTGTGGAGTTGGTGTTAATCTGCTTAACTTTGCTGAAACATATCCTAAATCGCAATCTCTAGGTGTTGACTTATCCAAAACCCAAATAGAATTAGGTAAAAAAATTATCAGTGATTTGAAAATAAAAAACGCCGAACTAAAAGCATTATCTATATTGGACCTTGATGAGTCATACGGTAAGTTTGATTATATAGTTTGTCACGGCGTATATTCGTGGGTGCCTAAAGAAGTACAAGATAAAATACTTGAAGTCTGTAATAAACTGCTAAATCCAAACGGTATCGCTTTCGTAAGCTATAATACGCTGCCTGGCTGGAATATGCAGAGAACAATACGCGAAATGATGATGTTCCATTCAGAGCTATTTAATACTAGCCACGATAAATTACAGCAAGCTAGATTACTTTTAAAGTTTATCAATGACTCATTAGAAAGTTCTACAACTCCTTATTCTAATTTCCTACGAGATGAAACAAAATTATTATCCGCATATACGGACTCGTATGTATTACATGAATATTTAGGCGAAATTAATACAGGTACATATTTTCACCAATTCATAGAAAAAGCTCAAAACAATAATCTAAATTACTTAGGCGATACGTCGATTACTGCAATGTTTATCGGTAATTTACCGACTAAAGCAGCAGAACAACTACAAGCTGTTAACGATATTGTTCGTACAGAGCAATATATGGATTTTATCACTAATAGAAAATTCCGTTCGACATTATTATGTCATCAAAACATACCTATAAACAGAAAAATTGAATTTAATAATTTAAAAGGGTTTTATACTAGCCTTAATATTAGACCAGTAACTCCGGAAAAAGACGTTGATTTAACTAACGAGCAGGAAAATATTAGCTTCTATTACGAAAATTTACCTGATCCGTTTATTTCAACTACTTCACCGATTATAAAAGCTATTTTATATGTATATGCTGAAAATATTAGCAATCCGATAAGCTTAGAACAAGTAGCAAAAGAAGCTTTTAAAAAGCTTGGTAAATATCAATTACAAGATTTCTTAGCAACATTAGAACAGCATTTTATCACATTCATTTTTCAAGGTTATCTAAAAATATTTGAGACCAAGCCGCATGCTATAGCAACTATCACCGAAAAACCCAAAACTAGCGAATTTGCAAGATACCAAACAAAACAAGCACATTTTAATAATGTAACTAGCGTGTTTAGCGTCACTAATAGACTTAACGATATGGTAGGTATACCGATACATGAAAAATATATTTTAGAAATGTTAGATGGTACGCATAATATTGATGATATTAAGAAAGGCGTTCTTGAAAAAATTAATTCAAAACTTTTAACTGCTCGTGATGATAAAGGGCAAGAAGTAACTGATCCAAAACTATTAAAAGAATTTGTTGACTATGTAGTTACTGCATCCCTTGAGAAATTTCGGATGAGCTATATGTTAGTAGGGTAAGTTAGTATGGCTTTGTCGTCATTGCCCGCATGGATACCACCCCTTCATTGCGAGCAGCCGTAAGGCTGCGTGGCAATCTCATCAAATATCCTGAGATTGCTTCGTCAATTTACTATTGTAAATTTCCTCGCAATGACGATTTGGTATTTAGGCTACTAATTTTTCACGTAATACTTCAACTAACTTATTAATTGCTTCAGTTGGGTGGATGTTTTCAAGGATAGCAAGCTCGCCTGCGAGTCTATTTAAAGCTGATTCGTAGAGTGTTCTTTCACTGTAAGAACGATCATTATCAACATTTTTATGTAAGTCCCGTAATACTTCGGCTATGGCTACAATATTACCTGAGTTAATTTTGCCTTCATATTCTTGGGCTCTTCTACTCCACATTCTATTTCCTTGTTTTGGTTTACCTTGAAGAGTTGAATATATGACATCTAAATCTTTTCTGCTTGCAACCGCTCTAAGACCAACAACCGCAGCTCTACTAACAGGCACTTTTAATGTCATTTTATCTTGCGAAAAGGAAATTACATATACTTTAATTTCAGTACCTGCAATAGTATGATATTCAATATTTGTTATTTCACCAACTCCATGTGCAGGATAGACAATTCTCTGCCCTATTTTAAACTCGGATTTTTGTTCGGTTTTATTTTCGGATTGTGTTGTATTTGCCATTATTAATTCCTCCGTAGTGGTTTTAGTGCCTAAGAACTTAATTTAGACTATTATTTTCTATAGCATAGCACATTTTGCTTCTATTATAAAGTAGATATTTTTATTGAAATAAAATTGATACGCTTTTATTGTAGAGAAAGTTAATAGTTAAGGGAAAGTTATGCGAAGTATTTTTATCGTGCCGATATTTTTATTATTTTTGAGTAGTTGTTCAGAAGAAAAAACACAAAATAAGAACCAAGAAGAGAAACAAATAATAGTGCAGGAAACTCTGCAAAACAACAACACTTCTCAAGAAATAAATCAAGAAGCAGTAAATTCTGAAAATGCAGCTGAATCGATAGTACCTGCTAACGATAATAATCAGACTGATGAAGTATCAACGCCGCCTTCACAAGAACAAAAAAATCCTGAAATAAAACCTGTTAAAGTTACTTTTAAAGTTGATGATAATGATATGGTTCTCGGTAACAAAAAATCAAATGTTATAGTAGTCGAGTATTTTTCTCCTACCTGTCCGCATTGTGCTTATTATCATCAAACAATTTTTCCGGAACTTAAGAAAAAATATATCGATACTAATAAAATTGCATATGTGGTTCGTGAATTTATTGCTACAAAACAAGATTTAGACGCTGCAATTTTAGCCCGCTGCAAGGGTGATATAAATAGTTTTGTACAGTTTCATAATATCATATTACAACAACAAGATAAATGGGCATATAGCAATAAATACAGAGAATTATTAACTGATATAGGTCAGCTTGGCGGTGTTCCTCCGGAAGAATATAAGCAATGTTTAAATAGTGATAAAATTACTGAAACGCTAATTGCTAATACTAATTTTGTAGCAAACGCACCAAAATTTATAGGTACTCCTTCTTTCTTCGTTAACGGAGTACAAACCGGAAATTATAGTATAGATAGTATTTCTACGGCAGTCGATAAAGCTTTAGAGGAGCAGAAAGAAAAAGCAAAAAATGAGATGAGTTTGTAATTTTGACAGTAGATCGTCATTGCGAGCAGGCATTGTTGCGTAGACCGGTAAAACCTATTGTGTCACCCCGTGGCTTGACCACGGGGTCCATAAAAACAATAAATAGTATTTTTAACTGGATCCCGTGGTCAAGCTACGGGATGACAGAGGTGAAATTGATCCACGTCTTCTCGCAGACGGAGATAAATTAATGAATACGGAAAAACTAAAAGATATCAAAGCAAGAATTAAAGATTTAAAAACTTCTAAGATTTCTAATTCTAAGATTCAGCAAGAAATTAGCCCGTTCACTATCGCTGTAGATTTAGTTTCAGGTACAATGATAGGTGTCGTAATTGGAATATTTACGGATAAATTTTTTAATTCTAAACCTTTATTTCTTATTATATTTACAATAATAGGAATGATTGCCGGCTTTAACATTATAAGGCAAAAAGTGAATAATAAAAAGTAAGGAAATGACTCATAGCCCTTTAGCACAATTTGATATCAAAAAATTGATAGACATCAAAATGTTCGGTTTTGACGTCAGCTTTACTAATTCGAGTATCTATATGTTACTTGCTAGCATCTTAGCTCTAACTTATTTTTACTTAGCTTTTTATAACCGGAAATTAGTACCTTCTAGATTACAAGTAAGTGCTGAAATAGTTTATAATCTTGTAGCTGATATGTTAAATCAGAATATAGGAGTAAAAGGACGCAAATTTATTCCGTTAGTTTTTAGTTTGTTTATTTTTATTTTATTCTGTAATTTACTTGGTATGACACCTTATAGCTTTACTGCTACTAGTCATATTATCGTTACTTTTACCTTAGCAATTCTAGTATTTTTAACGGTCACTATAGTCGGTTTCGTAAAACACGGCTTACGTTTTTTAACTCTTTTCTTACCACACGGTACTCCTTTATGGTTAGCACCGTTGATGATAGTAATTGAACTATTTACATATTTAGCAAGACCGGTTAGTTTATCATTGCGACTTGCCGCTAATATGATGGCGGGACATGTTTTATTAAAAGTAATAGCCGGTTTTACCGTTTCATTAATGATTTACTTGAAATTTCTGCCAATCCCTCTTATGGTGATACTAATTGGGTTTGAAATTTTTGTTGCAATACTTCAAGCTTATATTTTTACTATTTTATCTTGTATGTATCTTAATGATGCTATTAATTTACACTGATGCGAATAGCGGATTATTACATAATTCGCTATTCGGTTAGTAATAATTTATATACCTTGAGTAAATGAAGAGTTGGTATACGAAGCTCAATTTGAAAAAGAGCGAGGCGTTTTGAAGCTTTTAACCGCAGCGTACATACTAGTACGTGAGGATTAAAAGCAAAAAATAACGAAGCCAATTTTTTAAATTCAGCGAGTATATATTTATTTTTTGTTTAATTAAAAGTTAGGTTTTTTATGGATATGGTTTCTTTAAAATTTATTGGTATAGGGCTTATGGCTATCGGCATGTACGGTGCGGCTCTAGGCGTTAGTAATATATTTAGCTCTCTACTTAGTTCAATAGCACGAAACCCTTCAGCTGCAGAAAACTTACAAAGAATGGCTCTGATCGGTGCAGGTCTTGCTGAAGCAATGGGACTTTTTT
Organism: Rickettsia felis URRWXCal2; assembly: GCA_000012145.1. GTDB lineage: Bacteria > Pseudomonadota > Alphaproteobacteria > Rickettsiales > Rickettsiaceae > Rickettsia > Rickettsia felis. The sequence continues at coordinate 31,802 of CP000053.1, read as the reverse complement.
CCTTTGTAATTGCTATGTTACTTATTTTTTCTTAAAATTCATTTTTAAATAAGATGCCTCAATTTGATATTGCTACCTATTATTCACAAATTTTTTGGCTTATCGTTACTTTCGGCTTATTGTATATCTTTGTTTATAAATTTATCACTCCAAAAGCCGAAGAAATTTTTAATAATAGACAGACAAATATTCAAGATAATATTACGCAAGCCGACACGCTAACCCAAGAAGTAGAAAAGCTAAATAAATATCATAACGAGGAAATAGACAAAACAAATACCGAAATAGATAGGCTAAAAAAAGAAAAAATATACTCTTTAGAATCAGAATTTTTAATTAAAAAAAAGAATCTAGAGCAGGATTTAAAAAACTCTATAAATCACAATATTGAAGATATAAATTTAGCTGCTAAGCAATTTAGAACTAATAAAAGCGAAGCAATTATAAAGCTTGCAGTTAATATTATTGAAAAAATAGCCGGAGCTAAAGCAGATATGGATAGCTTAAAAAGCCTACGTCATTGCGAGGAAAATTACGAAGTAATTGACGAAGCAATCCAGTAAAAAATGTATAACATTTTTTTATTATTTTTCTGGATTGCCGCACTCCTTGCAGTCGCTCGCAATGACGATATTGATAATTAGGCAATAACGTAAAAAAATAAAACAATGAATTTCCTAGATGAAAGCTTTTGGCTTGCCGTTAGTTTTATAATTTTTGTATATTTAATTTATAGACCGGCAAAAAAAGCCATTTTAAATTCTTTAGATGCTAAGATTTTAGAAGTCCAAGAAAAAGTTCTAAAAGCTGAAAAGTTAAAAGAAGATGCTGCCTTGCTTTTTGAACAAACCAACGCACAAATACAAAAATTAGAAACTTTACGCTCTCAAATGATAGAAGAAAGCAATGAAGTTACCAAGAAAATCATTCAAGAAAAAACTAAAGAAATTGAAGAATTTTTAGAGCATAAAAAATCTGATGCTATACAGTTAATTCAAAACCAAAAATCAACCGCAACTAAAGAGCTACAAGATGAATTTTGCGATGAGGTAATAAAACTTGTTTCCGAATATTTTCAATCAGCTAAATTTTCAGAAAGCAATATCGCTAAAAATTTAATGGATAAATCTGATTCCTCTCATAATAACGATAAATCTACATAGCCACACAACCGCTACCTAGCAATTTCCTTAAGATTTCCTCGTCATTAATACATGTCCGTAATATTGAGCCGTCAATAAAATATTCAGGATGTTCGTTTGTTATTTTGTTTGTTAATTCAGGATAGCTTGCAGCAAATTCTTTTACACAAGTGAAGTTTTTGCTAGGGCTGTTAATCGCTCCTAGACAAATTGCTTCAAAGCATAACATTTTAGCTATTTCTATATTTTTAACATTTGCTAAAGCTCTTAGTTGTTTTGCTAAATATCTATCGCCTAAATAGCCTTTCACCCCCCAATTTCCTAAGATTGAGAACTTACTATTCCATTTATCTTTAGCAGCACTAATATATATTTTATTTAAAACGTTCTTTTGTATTTTTTGTTTAATTTCTAATGTAACTTCCTCAAAATCACCTCTTTGTAATATAAACTCCCTAGTTTCGTTATTTTTTATAAATTCCGGAGCGTTTTTCTCAAGGTAATTTTTTAATTCCTTAGTAATAGCATAATTTGAACTTAAAGTTTGCATAAACATTAAATAAGCTTGTTTTTTAAGTTCTAGAGTTTTATTTGTATCGCCTGAGTCTTGATAAGTTATACTGATATTATTAAGAGAGGTAGCAACATAAGGACGGTTACTTTGATATAAGGCTTTATACATTTTTAATGCGTCTTCAAAATATTTTAGCCCTTTAAAGATATTGCCTAATCTGTGATAGGTAAAACCGATATTACTAAGAGAGATGGCAATATCAGGGTGGTTGCCTTTATATAATTCTTGCTCCATCTTTAGAGCTAACTCAAAATATTTTAATCCTTCAGAGATATTTCCTAATTTATGATAAGTCAAACCTATACTACCAAAAGATTCAGCAACCTTAGGATGATTGCCTCGATATAATTCCTGAAACAACTTTAAAGCTTCTTTTAAATATTTTAGTCCTTTAGAGTTATACCCTGAATCTCTATAAGCTAAACCAATATTATTAAGAGAGCTAGCAATATCAGGGTGATTACCTTTATATAATTCTTGCAATATTTTTAGAGCTTCTTCTAGATATTGCAACCCTTTAGAGATATCACCTAAATTTTGGTAAGCTAATCCAACGCTATTAAGAGAAGTAGCAATATTATGATGGTTACCTTGATATAATGCTTTTAACATCTTTAGAGCTTCTTCTAAATATTTCAAACCTTTAGAAGTCTCCCCTAAATCTTTATAAGCCGAACCTACATTATTAAAAGAGATAGCAATATTATGATGGTTACCTTGATATAATTCTTGATATATTTTTAGAGCCTCCTCGTGATATTTTAATGAATCTGCAAATCGGCATAATATACTTTCATTATAATAACCTATTTTTTGATATAAATTTGCTCTTCTAAGTTTATCTATTTTTATATCATTGTTTAATATTTTTATTATATGTGGATAAAGTAATTTAGCATTTTCCCAATTTTTATTTGGAATATCTGTTACTCGTGGAAATAAATTATTTAGTACTTCTAATAGTCTTATATAAATTTTTTGTTCATCTATAGCATGTTCTTTATATTTATTTATATATTGCTTTGTTATAGATTGCATTAATCTATGTAATTGTAAGCCGGCTTGTTCATTTTTATACGTTAGATTCATTATTGATAATGCTTCCAACCTTTTTATAGGTTCTTGTAGCTTTTCTTCATCTATTAGAAATAATTCTTTGAAAATCTCTATGCTGATAAAATCAGGATCTAAATGTGCAGAACATTACAATATCAACCAAGCTAAAGGTGATTTTTCTAGTAATTGTAGTAATAAAACGGTTTCTATATGATCATCTTTGCTATTTTTAAAGTAATTAATGTAATCATTTACCTTAAGTAATTTATTTTCTTTTAAATACGCTACTGCTTTAGATAGCCTATAAGGTGATACAGCATCTTTACTACCAAACTCTTCTACTAATTTATAACTATCTTTCTCGTTTAATCTATTTCCTAAAGATTTTTCTAAATATAATCTTGCTTCTTCGTTGCTAAAAGGCAGTAATTTAATATTTGTTATATCCTCACTTAAATTATTATTTCTAGTAGTAATTATAACTTGCGTCTTATCGTTAGGCATATTAATTATACCGTTAATATAAGTCTCAATGTCTTTATATGCTTCTACGTTATCAAAAACAAATAATGTATTTGAATTTAAATTAGCAATCCTCTCATGGACTAATCTTATTATATCTTCTTTCTTTTCGCCTATTGTATAAATAGCAAACTCTTTAGCGAGTTGCCTATATGCTTCAAGGACTTTATATGCAGAATCTGCATAAATAAAGCGCACTATTTTCTTTGCTTCATCTCTTTGTTTACAACCATATTCTATAGCTATTGTACTTTTACCTGTTCCAGCGAAAGCACTGACTGTTACAAATCGTTTTTCACTTAAAACTTCTTCTATTTTTTGCAATACTTCTTCACGAGCAATAAAATTATGGACTGGTGAAAGAGGTAAATTACTGTTTATGCCTTTAGTTGCTTCATTAGGAGTATAAGCATTACGGTCTTCTTATACTTCTTTTACTTCAGAACTTACTTCAATTAATCTTAAAATTTGCTCTTTTAAATCATCTACTTTAATATTAGGTGAGTTCGTAAATATATAATATTTGCCATATTGAGGTTTTATTTCGTATAGTTCTTTTATTGCTTTTAACTGTTGTTTTATTAAATTCGGTATTTCTTTTTTATCTATACTTAATTTGCTCAACTGTGCTAGATACCAATCACTACTTCCTTTATTATTCGTATTTGCTATATCTACAGACAAGTTTACTTTTTCTATGCGGTAATGTCCTTTGTAAGAAAGTTCAAATTTTCCTTCAGGGGTTATAATCTCTTTTGATGGGTATCCTTGTGCGGCATTATTTTCTAAATGCTTATAAATTTCTAAAAATTGCTCACTTGCAATATTACCGCTTACAAGCTGATCGATTACTTCTATAAAACTTCCCAATGTTGTTGCTGTAATATTTCTATGTATTAATTTACTTGCCAAATCTTTAATCGTACTACCAATAGGTATAAAATTAAGCACCTTATCTATTGCTTTCTTACCTAATGTGTCATCTTTAGGATCATATTCTATGCAAGGCCAATCTAATATTTTCTCAGATCTTATAGGCTTACCTGTTTCGAGATCAAAAGCATCTAGCATTGAATCAAGTAAATCACCATTTAATGATAGTAAAGTAATATAGCTTTTAATAGGTACAGCTTTATTTAATGTGTTTATTATTTTACTGTTATATTCAGCTGCCGTAATTTTAGGAAATAATCTATATGCTTTATGTATATGCTGGTTGCAAACATTTACAAAATTCGGAGCTGATAAATAAGTTGTTATATTTAAATTTTTTACGTCAAAGGTAGTTTCATGGCTAAGAATATTTGGTTTAAAGCTATCCATAATTTTTGCAGAACCAGGGCTATCGAATGTGATTGCCTTTGCTTCTGGATAATGAAAATCTCTATGAGCAAAATATAAACTAAGCTCTGCAAGCCATGCACCTAAAGAGTGACCTGTAAAAGATAAATTATAATTAATCTCATTAGCATATTTGGTAATTTCCCCTGTAGCCTCATATGCTGCTGCTTGCTGTGCAACTATCTGTCCACCTAAAATACTTTTCAAATGAGTCTTAAGCGGAGAATTAGCTTTAAGCAAATCCAATTTTTCAAATGTAGTACCTCGATAAGCAAGTACCATTTGCTTTGTTCTTTCATTTATATATGAGGCTGCGTAATATCTACCTATTTCAGGCTCGTTAAATATTTTAAATAGTTTCCAATCTTTTAATTGTTCATTTCGGATTTTTACCTTTTCATTATTTTCCTTTTCTACAGCAAACTTTACAATATCATTTTCTTTAGAGTCTATATAAGCGTGCAAACTAAATAAACTTGCACAAAATCATTAGGGTGATGCTTATAGTTTTGATTATTTAAGATAATTTTACTTTCGATTTTTTGTACAAAATCACTAGAAGCATTAGGCATCTTGCCCCAGCTTACATTACCGATAAAACTATTATTTTGAATTTTAGCAGCTACTTCCTCTAACTGCGGAAGCGTTAAATGTAGATTGCTAAAATCTAGATGAACAAATGAAGGGACGTTCTGTTCTAGACATGCTATAATTGTTTGATAATCACTTGTATTAACCAGATTTTTTGAAGAAAACACATCTGCTTTCATAAATATACTTCATAAAATTTTATTGGTTGTATTATATAGCTCTAATTGAACTGAGCTTAGCGTTTTCAACCAAACTTTTTGAAATATTATAAATAAAAAGTTATTACTTTCAATTATTATTTTTATTCTGAATTTAAAATTAGATTATTTGAGGTAATGAGTTTATAGGAAAATATAGAATGGTGACCCCTACGGGACTCGAACCCGTGTTCCCACCGTGAAAGGGTGGTGTCCTAACCGCTAGACGAAGGGGCCTTTAAAGTAGGCAAATAGATATATTAGTCATACCGTGGCTACGACCGGCTCAGTTTTTTTGTTGTCATTCCGTGATTTATTCACGGAATCTAGTTAAAAATACTAATATTAGTATTTTTAGTTTTTTTCTGGATACCGTGGACAAGCCACGGTATGACAGTGATGGAATTAATCTACGGCATAACAGTAAGTTAGAAGTTTTATACAACAACTTTGCCAATATTGCAAGTATAAAAATTATAGGTTTACCTTAAGCTTAACACTACCTTGATGGCTTCTATAATGTTTATTTAGATAATAATTATAATCCAAAGAAATAGTAGTATTCTTGATACTACCTATAATACCCGTTCCTAAATTATAGGATGTTTTCGGTTGTTTCGGTATTGCATAATTTTGCTTAAATTCAGTATCAAATATTTTAACAACTCTATTTATTCTTTGGGTTTTCTCTTTAAAATTATGTTCTACCGCTCCTTGGAATGTTAGACCTAAATTATTAAATTTTAGAACATCTTTTAAAGGTACTTTGACTTTAGTACCGACAATTCCGGACAATATATTATTCTCTTTCATTGTAAGAGCTATTTCTTGTACGTTAATACCGGTTTCATTATATACCCCGTCTCGTGACTTCCCGTATCTTAAGCCGATATTTGGGGTAATAACAAGCTTGTTCTGCAAAAGATAATTATAATTCAGTAATGCTTCCGCATTATAACTATGATTGCTATGTTTTACATTACTTCTAATTTTAGTATCACCATATGAATAAGTTGTCTTATCTTTAATAAAGTTTTTAGAAGCAGATACTAAAGCTTGTAGTGCAAAATTCCTCGGTAATTCTTTTTGTCCGTAAATAGAAACCACATGACTATCAATAAGTTCTTTGTCATTATTTTTACTATTTTTAAATTTAAATACTGAATGAACATTACTGTAAGCTATACCTAGAATATTATTGTCGATTTCAACGTCAAACCCAATAGTAGCACCTTTGTTAGTACCTCTATAACCGGTCATATTTTCTACTCGTCCATGATTATTAGTACCGTACATACCACGCATCCACAAACCTCTTTTTATACGAGATTCTTCTTCATCACCAGCTCCTACCGCTACCATATTATTAGACATATTCATAGATGCATCTAATCTGTTACGAATCATATTATTTACAATAGTATTAACAACTTTCGCTTGATTTAAAGTAGGAGCATTTTTTGAAATTTGCGTTTGCATTTCTTTTTTTTCTTCCTGTTCAATTTTAAGGTTACCCTCAACGGAATCGGATAATTGCTCTATTGTTTCTTCTTTCTCTTCGCTACCATCGCCTAATGCTAAACATTCCTTTTCTCTACCATCACTTAATGCTAATGCACACTCATTACTTGATACAGGTAGTGCAAGTAACCCTTTATCTCCTGCTTTTTGAATACCAGATTCTGTTACTTCTGTGTCTTCTTGTTCTTCATCTCCTGATGGCAAAGAATCTTTTGAACTTAACATTTCCTGTAATATTGATCCATCTAAAATAGCTTCAGGATCTTTCTGGGCTTTAGATTCAAAATCACTAATAGCTGATTCAGGAATTTCTGAACCTAATTTCTTAAGTGCTTCATTTATTTCTTCAAAAGAAACATCATTTAATTTTGATGAATCTGCTATACATGCATTTATAGCATCGTGCATAGTTACTTCTACTTCTTTCAGCTCTTTAATCTTCTGAGTGTTTTGATCAGCTCCTGAGCTTGTACTTGGCAATTGTTCCAGTTCTTGCCTTTTAACTATTACTGCCATTTGATATGTCCGTAGAAGAGCTAATTTAGTTTCACTTGAATTTTTATCACTACTATTGGCTATCTTTGAGCTTGATTGGTCCGGAGTTGGACAGCTATCCTCAGCTCCATATCTATGACCTACTCCTATATCTCCTGTATTATCCCATGATAAATTTGATTCTGCATCACTGTTTAGACTACCGAATGAAAAGGAAAGCGATTTTAGTATTTCAAATTCATGGTTTTGCTCATCTTCATTGCTAAACAGGCTGTTAACAGAAGATGAAGGTGATAACACCGACTTATATTCTGCTTGCTTTAATTGTGATGATACAGATCCAGCTAAATCAAGAGCTTCTAGACTTTTTGATCTAGGTTCTTTTAACTGTTGCGATTCTGCATCACTGTTTAGACTACCGAATGAAAAGGAAAGCGATTTTGGTATTTCAAATTCATGGTTTTGCTCATCTTCATTGCTAAGCAGGCTGTTAACAGAAGATGAAGGTGATAACACCGACTTATATTCTGCTTGCTTTAATTGTGATGATACAGATCCAGCTAAATCAAGAGCTTCTAGACTTTTTGATCTAGGTTCTTTTAACTGTTGCGATTCTGCAGGAACTGCCAAATCCAAACTATTAATGGAATCAGTCACTTTTTTAGGCGTCTCATAATATTTCTTTCTATGCTCATCACGAAGGGCTTGCGTTAATTTAAAGCTATTATTATATTGCCCAAATAACTTAGCTGCATTTTCTACTGCCTCTTTTGCTTGAGTACTATTTGGAGTTTTTATTGCATTTTGAACAACTTGGCTATGTGCCGCTTCAGCTTCTACTAGTTTAGCTTCTTTCTCTTTCTGCCTATTATATGTTAATATAGGTCGTATTTTAGGATGAACTTCATTTGCCACTGCTCTAAATTCATCATCACTTAATGCTGATGTTTCTGATAATAACATATTTGTTATTATCAGGGGCTTTTTTTGCTGTATTTGGTTTAGTGAAGAAAATGACGCTAGGTTATTTAATTCCTCTACATATTGAGGTATTACCGAAGCATCGATTGGCAAGCTCCCAAGTCCTGAATCAATGCTTTTAAGCCCCTCTTCTCCCGGCTGTGGGTCTAAATATGTTGTAAAGTTAGGATTTGAACCTTCTTTTGAACGTTTTTCTAGTAGTGCCTGTTGCATCTTTAATACTGAATCACTTTGTGCAGTTTGTGTATGCACATTACTCCAATCTTGATTAAATCCAACATCTGCATCTGTTTCTATATTATTAAAGTATTTATCCGCTCTGCTTTTAATAGCGTCCAATCTTTTTTCTGCTTCTGCATTATATGCTTTTATATCTTCCGATTTGTGTATTAATGCCTGTTGTAATCCTTGATAGACTTCAATTGCTTCTTGGTAATCATTTTCTATTCCCTGTAAAGCTAAATTAAGTGATTTTTGTTGTGAAGGACTGGTTGTTTGCAGTATTTCACTTCTTTTTACATCTAAGCCACTTATAAGTTGAGCCGCCTTTTCTATTAATTTACTATCTACACTTAAAATAAGCTCCTTATGATGCCCATTTCCCCAACCTAGATTAAATTCGGTATCTTCATCTGTTTCTATACCGCTTGGTAAGCTTCCCAAGCCTGAATCCATACTTTTAGGGTCTGCCACTTCTTGATTCGACAACATTACTGTATAAGGTTGTTGCTGAACTTTTATTGGCTCTAAGTACCCATCTTCATCCTCCGGCAAAGTTCTTTGAAGCTCATGACTTAATTGCATGGTTGACTTTGCTGTTAGCGACTGCTTAGAAATAGTAGCAGCAGAAGAAGTTGTTGACGGAGTAAGAGCTAGTCCCTCTAGTTTTTTTATATTTTCTTCAATCTTATCATTTGTTACCATTGCAACATGATTGTCCATTTGCTCTTGCAGTTTTTTTAGCTTTGTTCTACTTGCTTCCTTTTTTGCATCATTCAATATTTTTTGAGCTTCATCTGACGCCGCTTTTATAGCTTTTTCTTGCTTCTTTATTTTCGATAATTGTTTTTGTGCTTCTTGTCTTTGCTCTTTATCCTCCGCTTGTTGCTGTTTTTTTGTTTTTTCTACAGCAATATGTCGTTGATTTTGTTCTAATTGAATTTCCTCTCTTTCACTTATTAGATCTTTGTATTCTGCACTATTTCTTTTTACTCCATTTGCTTCCGCTCTCTTTTTATCGACTACAGCTTGTCTAGCAGCATTGACTTTCTGCTGTTGAGTAAGCACCTCTAGTTGTTGCTGCTGATTTAAGAATGACCCAGCCGGCGGCATTTCCGTAACCGGAGCTTTTACTTGAGGTTTTATTAAAACTACCTTTTTTACTGAAATATCTATTTCTTCAGATAACCTATTTGCTTCGTTGTTTTTATTTGTTAACTTTTGTTGAAGTTTATCTATTTTTTTATTATTTTCTTTTAATTTTGCATTATCTTTATCCAATTCACGCTTGTTTTTTACTCTTCCGGTCTTTAGACTCTTATTTTCTTCATCTAATTCTTTTATTTTTATTCCTATCTTTGCAGCTTCTGATTTTAGTTTTTCTGTTGTTTTTTGCGATGAAGCTATCTGTTTTTTTAGCTGTTGTAACGGTTTTTTATTTTCTTTACCTTGGGTATTTTTAATTGTCGATTCTACTTCAGCTAACTTGATTCCTAACATCTCATTAACTCGTAATATATTGCTTACCACCTTCTTCGCTACAACCCCAGCACTGCTCAACAATAGAGGTTTTGGAGGAACTGGAGGCTTAGCCTGGGTGCTAGGTTGTACTACTGTCTGTTGTGGCTCGCTACTAAACGATAATCTTCGTACCGCTTTTGAGTTTGTGTTTGGCGGTGTCTTAGCTTCCAAATTATCATTTGGTTTAGAATCTGGAGTAGGCTGATACGGAGTCACCGGTGTTGATGGAGTACCAGGTGCCGTAGTATAATGTTCCGGTGATGTCAGAGTAGTATTTGGTGTATTAGGTGCAGTGACAAAGCCATTTGAAGCTGGGCTAACAGTAGGCGAAGACGCTGTTATTATAATTTCTGGTTTTTGAGGCGTTTGCTCTGTCGGTTCATGAGTATAATTATTTTGATTTTGCTCTACTTTTTCAGTATCTACAAATGTTTTGCTTCTAGTAGGTGGTCGTACTTTTCTCGCTTTTCCGACATCAGACTTACTACGTGCTACCTTTTTATAATGATCCTCTATAGGAATATCTTTTAATGGATTAGATGCTTTAGATTGCTTAGATATTTCCATTTCTCTTATTTCAGATGAAGTATATGTGTTTCTTTCCGGTTCCGGTACAATCACTGTTCCTATCTGCTGCGGTGTATTTGTCGTATCTCTATTTCCGTTTGATTGTGACAATCTGAGCGATAATTTCTTTTCGAGTGCGTTTTGAAATAATGCTTTTTGTTTGCTGCTCGCCATACCCTCAAATGGTATTGCGATTATTGCTCCTACTGAAATAGAGGCCAGAAGAGAATATTTTAAAAATCTTGATTTTTTTAGTAAATTTTGTTCTGTTAACTTATTCATTACAAATATCTCATATTTAAATTAAAATTTTATATACATAAACGTTGGGCATTATAATAAATAAGTTAATAAAAAGCAATATATAAATTAATTTATCTTAGCTTATAATTACGAGAGCATTTTATTCTAATTATTGAAAATATAATAGATATAACATATAATACATTTTTAACTTTCAATTGAAAATGCTACAATATTTTAAAATAACTTTGGAAGCAGAGTATAATAATTTAAATATTTGGTATTTTGTTAGTTTCATTTACGGTATTATTGCTTATTTTTGCTTGATTTTGAGCTTTCATTTACAACAATTTTTTTCATTTTTTGTGCTTGCCTAATATTAACCTTTGCTAGAAATTCTAATATATTTTTACAGTTTACTTATTGGATGATTATTGCTTTTATTTTTGGCGTATTTATCTCTAAATATCGTGTGACAAATTTACACGGCGAAACACTTCATAAACCAATAATAACAAAAATTAGCGGCAATATAGAATCGATAAAACCGACTATTATAGGAGGACAAATAGTATTAAACAACATTAAGATTGAAAAAATTAACCGTAATTTACAAAAAGTTAAAATTAGTATACCGAGAAAGTATCTATACTCTAGTGAAATGCAGAGTGATTATATGAAGATCAACTTGGAAAAGAGTAATCGGTCTGTAAGCCGAGGAGCGGAGCGTACAGAAGTACGTGAGCATCCGAGGACTTACAAAGACGACGTAGCCAATTTTGGGGGTTCATCGAGTATAAAAGAAATTAGGGTAAATGACAGAATTACCTTGCTTGCTAAACTCTATAAGCCGCAAAATGCTATACTCCCCGGGGGATATGATTTTGGTTTTTACGCTTATATAGGGGCAAACGGCTATGCCATGTCGCAGCCACAAATTATAGAACGTAACGAGACAAATTTTGATAGCTTTATTTATAGAGTACGTATCTTTATTTATAATAATTTAATAGAAAAGCTAGGAAAAGATAAAGGGAATTTTGCAGCTGCGATATTACTCGGTGAGACGAAAGGTTTAAACAGGCAAATAATGCAGGATATGAGGCAAAGCGGTATTATCACACGTGCTTTGCGTTTCAGGTTTGCATTTATCTTTAGTCGTGATGATTATTTTCCTTACTACAAGATTTTTATTAAATCTCTCAAATTATTTGGCATATAATTTCAATATAAAATTAATCTCTGCTTATTGTTCGCTAATAGGAAGCTTCGGTTATTTAGAGCTAAGCGGTATGCAAATAGCAGCAACTAGAGCCTTTATTACTGCTGCAATCTTTATTTACGGTATTATTATTGGACGCTCTTGCTTTCCTCTTCGTTCACTTGCAATTGCGGCTTTTATAATATTATCGTTAAATCCCGAATATATTTTTCATCCAAGTTTCCAATTATCTTTTATCGCCGTATTATCACTTGTTGCAGGTTTCGAGTTTTACTTAAAAAATTCATGGCTAATCGGGGAAAATAAAGGCATTTTTGGAGCAGTAAAATTTTATATGGCTTCAAATATTTATTCAAGCTTCTTAGCAAGTATTATAACCGTGCCGGTGGTAATTAATCAATTCTTCATATTTTCCACTTACTCAGTACCGGCTAACCTGATTGTCGTTCCGATAACATCATTTTTTCTTATGCCGCTTGCTTTACTATCTCTGCCTTTTACCATGATCGGGTTTGATAGCTATATCCTAAAGCTTATGAGGTTCTTTATTGATATAATAATAAAATCAGCCGCCTATTTTAATAGTTTACCTAGGTCTGTATGGTATTTTGGTTATATCACCAATTTCAGCATATTACTTTTTTTATTCGGCTTCTTTTGGATTTGTATATGGAAAACTTCGTGGCGTTTGCTTGGTCTTGTAATTATGATAATATCTTTTATATTTATGTTCTACTCTCCAAAGCCGGAATTAATATTTGACACAAATCATATGGCAGTAGGCATTAAAGACAAAGATGGTAAGCTTATAATTTATGCTGATAAAATACCTACTTTTAATAGAACTTATTGGGCTAATTGGTTCGGACAAAAAGATAGTATGGTGTTACCTTTAAAAGATAATATTTTCATAACTAATCACGGACAGAAAATTGTCATTAATAACAATAATCATTGTGAGAAAGCCGAAATTCACATCAACCTTAACTATAAAGCTAAATGCCACGGGAGCTTAATAACGATTAATCACAATTTTTTAAGAAAAAGTCCAGTTATACTTATCTTTTGCAATAAAAAGGAATGTACGGTAAAATCAAATAATGCAAGTTATACATAAAACTTTAAAAATTCCTTCAAAAGGATATAAAAAAATCTTGAGCCTTTTAAATGAAAAAGGGCATGCACGACTTATTGGCGGCTGCGTACGAGATGCGTTACTAGAGAAAGATAGCTACGATATCGATATAGCTACTAATTTAACACCGGATGAAGTAATAAATATTTTATCAAAAGCTAAGATAAAAACCATCCCGACCGGCTTAAAATTCGGTACGATTACGGCTATTTTAAACGAGGAAAAATTTGAGATTACAACTCTCAGGAAAGATATCGAATGTAACGGCAGACATGCCAAAGTAATATTCACAAACGATTTTGCCGAAGATGCCGCAAGACGAGATTTTACTATTAATGCTTTAAGCTATTGTCCCTTTAAAAACGAGATATATGATTATTTTGAAGGATTTAAGGATTTGCAGCAGGAAAAGGTTGTATTTATAGGGGAAGCTCTAGATAGAATTAAAGAAGATTACTTACGAATCCTACGCTTTTTTCGATTTTCTAGCTATTATGCGAATCAACTTAATGATGGCAGCTTTAAAGCATGTAAAGCTTTAAAAGACGGCTTAAAAACTTTATCACGAGAGCGAATAAAAAGCGAAATGGATAAAATCATTGTTTCAAAAAAAGCAGCACAAATTTTAGAAGCTATGTCCCACATAGGAATATTAGAACTAATATTCTCTATCCAAAATTATGAAATAAAATTTTTTGAGCAATCTAAAGAATTAGAATTAGCAACTAATTATGCTTTATTACTATATAATTTAAAAAATATAAATTCAAAGCTTCTTCTCGATTGGAAATTCTCAAGACAGGAAGCAATGCAAATATTATCGATACTAAACTTTCTGAATGATTCTAAAGATAGCATGAAAAAAATTTGGTTTGAAAAAAAGAACTATAAGGAATATTTATTAGCAGCCTGCAAAATCGGTAAACTAAACCATTCACAAGTAAAAGAATTTATCTATAAATACGATGTATTATTACGTCCGAAATTCCAAGTAAACGGTAATGATTTATTAAATATGAATATAGAGAAAAAAGAGATAGGTACAAAACTGGAATATCTAAAAAATTTTTGGATAGAGCAGGATTTCAAGCCTAGTAAATTGGAGTTGTTGGAAAAGTTATGAGAGATAGTGTGTTAAACCATCATTGCGAGGAAAAATTGAAAATTTTGACGAAGCAATCTCGCACCAAAATCCTGAGATTGCCACGCTCCTTTCAGTCGCTCGCAATGACAATTTTATTATATCTCACCTTCTTCAGCCTTACTAGCTACGCTAAGCCTAAAATAGTTGTAAGTATTACGCCAATTGCTAGTATTGTTTCGATGCTTGTTAAAGATAAAGCCGATATAGAAAGTTTAGCTATTAGTAGCGACTGTCCTCATCATTATAATATAAAACCCAGTGATTTAGTAAAAGTCAAAAATGCCGATATAGCTATTTATATTAATGAACAATTTGACGGTTTTGCCGAGAAATTAATTGATAATCATAGCAAAAACATTATTAAAATTAGTGATATTAAATCTTTAACTATTATAAAAGATATAGTCAAATCAGTTGGATTTAATTACAAGGAGCGAGGAGCGAAGCCTATAACTAATAGGAGAGCGACAAGTGACGATGGAAGTGAATTCAAATCATTTGACTATAATTGGCATATTTGGCTTGATCTTGATAATGTAAGAATTTTGCTACAAGAATTTGCACGAATATTTAGTAAAAATTTTCCTGAGCTACAAGAAGATATTAATAATAACCTTTCAGCAGCACTTAAAGAATTAAACAAGCTACAAGAAATTAAAAATAATGAATTTGCAACGATAAAAGACGTAATTTTATTAAGTGACAGTAGCGAGTATTTTTTTGTTAATACTAATATTAAAACTTCAAAATTATATAGTGAAAGCCAAAAAAGCCTACGATATATACGCAAGCTAGAAGATTTAATTAAAGAGTCTAATAACAAATGTCTTGTTTTAAGTAGCGAACAAAATTCACGGTTATACGACAAATTAAATGCTAAGATAATAATATTAAATAGCGAAAATTGGAATGTGAAAAATATTAATTCAAGCACTTTTCAGAACCAATATTTACAAATGATTAATCAAGTTAAAAAATGCTTATATTAAATAACGAAGAAGAGACAAAGAAGCTTGCAAAACTTTTAGCACAAAGCTTAAAACCAAATGATATAGTTTTACTTAACGGTGACCTTGGAGCCGGTAAAACATTTTTTTGCCGTGAAATTATTAAACATTTTTGCGGTGAAAATACAAACATTATAAGCCCGACTTTTAACTTACTACAAACATATAAAACTTCCAACTTTACTATTTATCATTATGATCTTTATCGTCTTAAATCACCTGAAGAAATTTATGAACTTGGATTTGAAGAGGCATTAAACGGCAATTTAATTTTAATAGAATGGTCTGAAATTATTAAGCATTTACTTACCCCGCCTTTAATCGAGGTAAATCTAGAAGTATTAGACGAAAATAAACGTTTGTGTAGCATTATAACAAATTCGTCAGAATCTTCCCTTATTGATTTTTTACAAGCTTCTCCGTTATTTAGTACAAAGCTTGATATTCAAAGAGATAAAAGTCCTACTAGAAAAATTGAATTATAAGTACGAACTATTTAATTTTTCTTTTAAATAACTTATAAACTTCTCCATCATTTCTTTTTCCTATAAGAAAAATACATGTTTTAATTTTATCTTTTTGATAAATTATTCTAAATTCTCCTACATCAACTCTATAGTATTGTTCTGCCGAGCTTTTTAAAAGCTTACTATCATTAGGATGATTTATTAATTCATACAATTCTTTAATCTTAATTGCTATTTGTCGTGCTTGCTTTATATCTAACTTTTCAATAAACTTTTGTGAACTTTTTGATAATATTAAAGTCATATTTATTCCTTTAATATCTTATTTAAAAAATCTTTACTCTCGTTCTCTGATAAAAAGCCACTTTTACTTGCATTTTTTGCTTGCATTGCCCAGTACATATCTTCAAGCTGATTAAATTTCTCATATTCTTCATGCGATATAAGAACCACTGTAGGTTTACCATATTTATTTATAACTACTGGTGATTTTACTGCCTGATTCATTAACTCTCCAAAATGATTTTGAGCTTCTTTACTACTGATGCTTTTCATATTATTACTTTATCCAGTTTGTATAATTATTATATTAGCTATGATAGCTATTATCAATATGATAGATCCTAATTATTAATATTTAACTAATCAATTGTCACGTAATAAAAACGCCTTTTTAATAGGAAGTAACTTTAATTCCGGTAACATCGGCATAATTAAATCTATTCCGGCTTTTTCGTTACTATTACCGTGTACTAATATGAAAGAGCCGTCTTGAACTTTTTCGCCTTTAGCAAGCCAAGCATTGCTACCAAGCGGAATAAATCCTAAATCTTTTAGCTTTTCTATTAATGTTTGATCAGAAACTAATCCGGGGAAACGAAAGAAAGGTGACGGAGCAATATTATAACTTACTAATATTTTCCCTGCTTCTAATACTTCATTTTCAAAATCATCTTTATTGGAAAGAAGAAAATTATCTTCAAGAGGTTTATCTTTAAAGTAAGGATGACTAAATGAATGATTAACCCATGTTATTTGTAAATAACCGTTTTCTTGTTGCTTTAATAACCATAAGAACTCTTCAGTATGCTTATTAATCCATAAGCCTGAAACACATATAGCAATCGGAATAGGTTTATTTAGTTTGCTCGATAATTCTACGAGCTTTTTAAAAAATCTTCTTCAAAGCTTTTGGAAGAAGGACACATATCAACTGTCAAGAACTGCCCTTTTACTTTATACATGCTACTCGTAGCACCGTAATTTTGCAGTATATAAGGTGCAGAGTTTTATTTAATTTTTTTAGAAGATTTTCTTTTTCTGTTTTATTCGTAGGTAAAATTACCAGCTCTTGTAAGACTAGCTCAGTTTTAAAAGAATTTGGATCTACTAAAACGAAATATGATTTTTCATTATTTAAATAAGAACGAATAGCGATTTTTATTTTTTTATTCTCAGCAATTACAGGCAAAAATACCGGTTTATAATCAGTTATAATTGCTGCTTTTTCATCCGCATAACTTAAATTAAAAAACAATATTATAAAAATATAACTTAAAATATTTCTCTTTACTACCCATTCAAGCATTGTTACGTGGACCTGTTTATCCGTCATTGCGAGGAAATTACAAAGTAAATTACAAAGTAATTGACGAAGCAATCCAGTTAAAAATTCTGATTTACAGAATTTTTTTAATTATTTAACTGGATTGCAGCAAAGCTTCGCTCCTCGCAATGACGCCCTTGTATCTACTCAACAACGCTTACTCTTTCATAACGCTCGTATAAAATTCTGCAATTTTCTCTTTTACCTCTGCGGGGTCGTTCATCAAATTAACGGCACCTCTAAACTCTGCCGAACTCGGCAAACCGCTACTATACCAACCAATATGCTTACGAGCAATAGGTACGCCCACAGATTCGCCGTAATAATCAAGTATTGCGTTATAATGCTCGGTTACGATATCTAGCTGCTCTGCTATAGAGGGGGCAGGTTTTTCTTCGCCGGTTTTAAGGTAATGTGCAATTTGTGAAACAAGCCAAGGTTTGCCGTATGCTCCTCTACCGACCATAATACCGTCTGCACCGGATTTTTGCAGGGCTTCTTTTGCTTTAGCAAAATTAGTGATGTCACCGTTAGCAATAACCGGAATTTTTACGGCTTCCTTAACTGATCGTATAAAATCCCAATCGGCATTACCGGAGTAAAACTGACATCTAGTTCTACCGTGAACGGTAACCATCTGAACACCTGAACTTTCGGCAATTTTGGCTAAATCCGGAGCGTTTTTCGTATTATCATCCCACCCCATACGCATTTTAACCGTTATCGGAATCTTAACCGCTTTAACGGTAGCTTCAAAAATCTTAGCTGCCAACTGCTCGTCCCTCATTAGAGCCGAACCTGCATAACCGCCTACTACCTTTTTCGCCGGACAACCAAAATTAAGATCGATAATTTTTGCCCCCATATCCTCGTTCATTTTAGCAGCTTCAGCTATTACATTCGGCTCACAGCCGGCTAGCTGCACGCATGCACTTGTCGGATCGTCATGCACGATAGCACATTTTTGCATTGACTGCCTAGATTTTACAACCATTGCCCGACTTGCTATCATCTCAGAAACTACAAGCCCTGCACCGAATCTTTTTACCAATTTTCTAAATTCTAAGTCCGTAATATCAGACATTGGAGCAAGAATTACATTTGAAGAAAGTTCTATATCGCCGATTTTGATCATAAAAAACCGTTATAAAAATAAACGCTTATAATATCATAATTAAGTATTTTTGTCTAATATTACTAATTAAGAATAGACAAAAGCCGATTAATCTATTATAAGCTTATTGTTGTATTTGGTTTTTCCGTCATTGCGTAGATACCAAATCGTCATTGCGAGGAGCGAAGCGACGCGGCAATCCAGAAAAGGATTAAAAAAAATTCTGTAAATCAGAATTTTTAACTGGATTGCTTCGTCGAATTACTGCGTAATTCTTCTCGCAATGACGATTTGACATATTTTGAGACCTTGTAGCCAATTTTTCAAATAATACGAGTATACATGGCCACGTAGCTCAGTCGGTAGAGCAAAGGACTGAAAATCCTTGTGTCGTTGGTTCAATTCCAACCGTGGCCACCATTCTTATTTAAACTCCACTTTCTTTATATCTTCGATTAAATATCTATTGCATTCTTAAAGCCCTTTATTATGATATATTCATATTTTTGTTGATTTTTAACAAAATATTAAAAATTATAGAATTTAATAAGGATAAATTATGTTTACAAGCGTGAAAAAATTTTTTGGAATACATGAAGAATCAGATGAAATATTATATAATCAACTAATATCTTTACTAGAAAAATTAACGCGTGTAATAACCGCAAAAGATAGCGATAAAAAAGAAGTTGAAAAATTAATTGATAAAATAAAAAATACTAATTTATTTAATCAATCCGATGAGAATGGTAATACAACCTTAATTTTAGCTGCTGATGCAGGTTTAGAAGAAGCTTGTTTAAAGCTTATTCCTAAGATGTCTGACGAGGCTATTAATATGATCGAGAATATACGTGGTCAGCCTGCATTAGTAAAGGCTATGTGGCGTGATTTAGATAGTGTTTGTATAGAGCTTATTCCAAAAATGTCTAAGGAAAATATTAACGCTATTGATAACTGCGGAAGGACATTGTTAATGCTTGCAGCCAAAAAAGGCATGACAACAGTTTCTAAAATGTTTATTAATCTGATGCCGCCTGAGATGATTATTCATGCTGATAATGAGGGAAATACAACTGCAAGCTACGCAGATACGGACCATGCATTTGCCGATACAACAAAAACAATAAAGCTATTACAAGAAAAATTATTAAAAAGTTTAGCTTCATTTATAAATAAATCTTTTTTAAAAAAAGATCACGTAAAAAAGGGCGTAGATAATTTTTTTAAAATTGTATGGGCTACAAAATTCTATAAAAAAATAAAAGTAAATAAGGAGCTATTAGCATCTTATTTACAAGAACAAAATAATGATCCTGAATCTACTAATACCCCTGAATCTATGATAAAAACAATGAATAATTTTATAAAATTACATCTCTTTGCTATTGCAGGAGTATGTAAAATAATTCAACCGGCTTTTGAAACTTCTTCTTTACATTTATCATGCTTACCAAAAGAAGCAATATGTTGTATCATCTCCCACTTAGAAAATGAAAAATGGGGGGTAGATGCTGTGTTGCTTGGAGAGAATTAATAAAAAAGGAGGCATTTAGCGGCAGTGATTAGCGTTGTTGCATGGCTCAGTTTTTCGTCATTGCGAGAAGAATTACATAGTAATTCGACGAAGCAATCCAGAAAAAATTCTGTAAATCAGAATTTTTTTAATTATTTTCTGGATTGCCACGTCGCTTCGCTCCTCGCAATGACGATTTGGTAGCCATGCAACAACACCCCGCTTTTGCGGGAATGACATCGAGCGTGTTTTCAATTACTACCAATTAATCAGTTTTTTAAAGTAATTAATTTTATATGACAAAAAGTAATTTTCGTTACTTTTTAAAGCTCGTATATTCAATACAAAATCATTCTTATCATAGATAAAAATTTTAACTAAGTTTAGATATAATTAAAGTGCCGAGAATAATTGAACGAAATAAGCCAAGAGATGCTTTTAAAAGTTGTTTATCGATTATAAGTATAATTTTTCGGTGTGGTAATTTGAATAAATTTCTGATTAATTTATAGTAAGCATATGTGTTGTAAGGTTTTTTAGCTAAAATAAGTTCTATTTTTAATTCCCCATTTATGCCATTCGGATAAATTTCACGTAATAAGTCTTTATCTTTAATGATAAAATCTAGATATGGTTCAATAATAGCTATTCTTTCTGCTGCGGTTTTAGTGTTCATAACGGTTTAGTCCTCCAAACTTAAATAATTAAATTTTACCACCACAAAATATTTTATGGTGGCCAGGGAGTTCAAAAACCGTTAGAGAACAGTCATAATAGCCTTTAGGTTTAAAGTTTGCACTTTAAACCCTATTGTATAGCTAAAATCCCCCCGACCGTGACAAAGCCGAGGATTGTATTTTTATGGATAATACTAACCATCTCTAAAGGAGTTTTGAAGCTCCTGAACAGTCGTAACTGTTCCAAGATGATTCTAAGCAAAACTCTAAACAAGTCAATATGATTATTAATTTTAAAAATTGGTATCGCTCGCATAGACGTCAAATCGTCATTGCGAGGAGCGAAGCATTGTTGCAATTCAGAAAAACAATAAAAAAATTCTGTAAATCAGAATTTTTTACTGGATTGCTTCGTCGAATTACTACGTAATTCTTCTCGCAATGACGGAAAAATTGATCCACACAACAAGATTAAAGCGAATAGTGGGTTATCAACTCGCATTGTTATAATACAAGGCTATCACTAGAATCGTTTACTGCTAGTCCTGCAAGCATTATATTTTCCATTCTCGTCACATAGTCACAAGTTGCAGAATAACCTGAATTTATTAATGCTTCTTTTTGTTCAGCTGTGATATCAAAACTTAAAGCTGATATATTATGATCATCAATAAAAACTGTTCTATCATGATTCTGAAAACAACTTATCAAGTCAGAACTTGTGAGAACTTCAGCTAACGCATATAGTTGATCCACAACAGTAGTAGTATCCACAAACGGTTTAGGTTCTGTGCCATTCTGATAAGCTTCTAATATTTCCTTATTGATTGGTTTAAACCCAAGAGTTTTATAATTTTTATTATCTGTTTGAGGAAGACTTCGTGCCGCAGTTTTATCATCAAACACCTCAACCGGGTAATTATTCGTAACTCCACCATCCACATATGTTGAAACTACTCCTTGAACAGTTTTTTGTACGGGCTGAAAATATATAGGAAAAGCACCAGAAGCATGTACGAATTTTACGACTTTCTCATCAGGAGCATTTTCATAAGATAGAATTTCCGGAAATTGAGTACTGAGATTAGTACACACTACGTATAAATCTATATTTGTTTTTTGACTATCATGTAGCTGTTTAAAAGTAATTTCGGGGTCAAATCCCTTATCTTTTAATAATTGCCCTAAAAATCCTTCTAGATATTTCTCAGAATTTAACCCTCCGTAGAATACAAGATTATACACTTCATCCCATTTACTAGTATGATCTGAGAATTTATTAAAATCAATTTTCTTAAGTATATCCTCAATTTCTTCCGGTTGATATCCTAGTGCTATGGAGAAAGCAGCTATTGCACCACCGGAAGCTTCAACTACTTTTTAGACATTTTTTAAACAATCTTTGTCTTTTAATGCCTTTAGAGCCCCTGCATACGCTATGACTTTTACTCCACCACCTGCAAAGGCTAAGTTGTTTATTTCTAACATTTTCAATACCTTGATTTAGTTAATATAATTTAGGCTTTATTAAGAGAAATTAGATTATTAATATTTTTGTAAAAATTGATAAGATTTGTACTAAAATAGCTACAATATATTAATTTACTTCTTCTTAATAAAACCTAAATTAATATTAACTAAATATTTTTCTAGATATTAAGATAATATTAAATTTATATTAATAAAAATTAATATTTGTGACTTTTATAAACTATAATATTAATAGTTGCGTGGATCAATTTCACCTCTGTCATCCCGTGGCTTGACCACGGGATCCAGTTAAAAATGCTAAAATTATTAGTATTTTTTATTGTTTTTATGGACCTAGTTAGCAAGCCACGGGGGTAACACAGTAAATTTTATCAGTCCACGCAGGCATGCCTACGTAGCTCATAACGATATCATTCTTTACTTAGCAATACCTTTTATGCCTCCTGTAAATTTTGTTGCATAATAAAACTATCACTTATATACTGTCGCTAATGATTAATTTGCTTAAAGTTTCATATGGTAAGTAGTAATTTTTATAAAAATTTAGGACCACGAAAACTAACGGCAATTATAGATTTTTTACACGACATTATAGAACCTCCTAAGATTCATGAAGATATAGCTATTCATGATATTAAAATTCTGCAGGAAGCATCACCAAATGATATTAGCTTCTTAAGCAATCCTAAATACTCTGAATTTTTAAAAACTACCAAAGCTGCTGCTTGTATAGTGCCGAAAAATTTTACGGGGGAAGCAAATCCAAATACTGTTTTAATACATGCCGAGAATTCATATTTTGCTTACGGCAAATTAATAGATTTTTTCTATACTCCTATTAAATCATACCCTGCTAAAATAATGAAATCCGCTATTGTTGCAGATTCGGCGACTATCGGAAAAAATTGTTATATAGGTCACAATGTAGTTATTGAAGACGATGTTATTATAGGTGATAATAGTATTATAGAAGCCGGAAGTTTTATAGGTAGAGGCGTGACTATCGGCAGAAATGCTAGAATAGAACAACATGTTTCAATAAATTATACAATTATAGGTGATGAGGTAGTAATACTTGCAGGTGCAAAAATTGGACAGGACGGGTTTGGGTTTTCTACCGAAAAAGGCGTACATCATAAAATATTTCATATAGGTATAGTTAAAATCGGCAATAATGTTGAAATCGGTAGCAATATTACTATTGATAGAGGTTCGCTTCAAGATACTATTATAGAAGATTTATGCCGCATAGATAATTTAGTACAAATAGGGCATGGCGTAAAAATAGGCAAAGGCTCTATTATCGTAGCACAAGCAGGTATAGCAGGAAGTAGCACAATCGGCAAATATTGTGCTCTTGGAGGACAAGTAGGAATCGCCGGACACCTAAATATAGGCGACGGGACACAGGTAGCGGCACAAGGCGGTGTAGCACAAAATATAGAGGCAGGTAAAATTGTCGGCGGTAGCCCTGCAGTTCCTATCATGGATTGGCATAGACAATCTATTATTATGAAACAATTAGTAAAGACCTCTAATAGCAAATTAAAAAAGTAGTTTGCTATTGAAAAAATACTGAGCCGTCATTGCGAGGAGCGAAGGACGTTGTTGCACGGATCGTTTTATGTCATTCCTGCGAAAGCAGGAATCCAAAAAAAGTATAAATACAGCAAATTTTTAAAATTAAAAGCTCGATTTATCTCGCTTTATGATGGATTCCCGCCTACGCGGGAATGACATCAGACTCTATGTAATAAATAAAATACTAAATAAAGAGACCTAAATAAATGATCATAGATATTACCGAAATCATGGATTTAATACCTCATCGCTATCCATTTTTATTAGTAGATAGGGTACTTGAAATTGATCTTAACAAATCAATAAAAGGTATTAAAAACGTTACTGTTAACGAACCACAATTTACAGGACATTTTCCGGCAAGACCTGTTATGCCAGGCGTTCTAATGGTTGAGGCTATGGCACAACTTGCTGCTATATTAGTTGCTAAATCGTTAGGCTCTACTAAGAATAAAGAAGTGTTTTTAATGGCTATCGAAAATGCAAAATTTCGGAGAATCGTTCAGCCCGGGGATACTATGTATATCCACGCTACTATTGACCAACAAAGAGCTAATGTGTGGAAATTTTCAAGTACGGTTACGGTTGAAGGTGAAATGGCTGCAGAAAGTAAATTTACCGCAATGATTAAAGATAAATCGTAAGGGATATAGTGTCAAATTCTAATATACATCCGACTAGTTTAATCGCAGAAAAGGCAAAGCTCGGTAAAAACGTAAAAATCGGTCCATACTGTATTATAGGTCCTGAAGTTGTGCTTCATGACAATGTCGAGCTAAAATCTCATGTGGTAATTGAAGGGATTACTGAAATCGGTGAAAACACTGTAATCTACCCTTTTGCATCAATCGGTCAACCTCCGCAAATCTTAAAATATGCTAATGAGCGATCAAACACAATAATCGGCTCTAATAATACTATTAGAGAATATGTTACGGTACAAGCAGGAAGCCAAGGCGGCGGAATGGTGACAAGAGTAGGAAATAATAATTTATTTATGGTCGGCGTTCACATCGGTCATGATTGTAAAATCGGCAATAATGTAGTGTTTGCTAATTACGTAAGCCTAGCAGGTCATATTGAGGTAGGTGATTACGCAATAATCGGCGGGCTATCTGCCGTACATCAATATGCTAGAATTGGTGAATATTCGATGATTGGCGGGCTATCACCGGTCGGAGCAGACGTAATACCGTTCGGGCTTGTAAGTAGTAAACGTGCGGTACTTGAGGGCTTAAACCTAATCGGAATGAATAGAAAAGGGTTTGATAAAGCAGACTCTTTAAGTGCCTTAAAGGCTATCGAAGAAATTTTCTCAGGTGAAGGTAATTTTGCTGAACGTATTAAACAAGTTGCCGAGAAATATAAAAATAATTCTATAGTAATGCAAATTATCGATTTTCTTAATCAAGATAGTAGTAGAGCATTTTGTCGTTTTGAGAAGTGAATTTATAAGTAGTGTATGGACGTACCAATGTCATTCCTGCGAAAGCAGGAATCCAACATAAAGTGAGATAAATCGAACTTTTAATTTCAAAAATTTGCTGTATTTATAATTTTTTTTGGATTCCTGCTTTCGCAGGAATGACATGAGCCATACAACAACGCCTATAGTCGCTCGCAATGACGGAGCATTTTTTCTTGCAAAGAATTTTGGCGTAAACGAGTTTTTAAGCTCTTAAAATCAACTATTTCTGCATTTTGATTTTGCCTACTACATGCAAAAATATATTTCTGCTCCCCTTTAACCTTTTGTATACATTGTCCGCAGATTCCTTTCATCATACATTGCATCGATGAATTAACGCTAACTATTAGCTCCGTATTTTCACCGAATATTTCATTTTTTAGGCTTTGCAATTCTTCTATTATGTCAGGAGAAGTATTAATTATTACTATATCCACTGAAACTAATTTACGGATTTTTATATCAGGATAGGTAACAAATATAACTTCATTATTATTTTCTTTTAGAACTTTTAATAAGCCTATATTACCTACTTCGGAATCAACAATAACTATTTTTTTATTTTGAGGTACTTCTAGCGGCGAGCCTGTCGGTCCCATTAAAGCTACTTTCTCATTTTCAGATAATGTTTTACATAAGCTAGTAGATTTACCGACTTCATAAATTACAAATTTAATTAAACCTTTTTCTACATCAATATCTGTAGCGCTTAAGGCTACCGGCTCTATTAACCTAGCAATATCTTCAGAATAATTTTGTAAGCGAAAAAACTGTCCAAACTTAAAATTTTTAGCAGCAAGCGGCGAATGAATTATCAACTCAAAAGTTTTATCATCTAAAATATTTATTTTATGAATTCTACTAATCAATAAATAATCAAGCTGCGTACAAAAATCTTTATAACTATTTTTAAAGCTAGGGGCATTATTTATAAGTATTTTATTAATAGCCTCGTACCCTTCTTTGCTACTAGCAAGAGCTTTCACTACACTTCCCAAATATTTAGGATTACAATCACCGAAATAACTATATTTATTCTCATCAAATTGAGTGTTATTTTCTATACCGATTGCCATAATCACGGTTTTAGCTTTAACGTCATTGCGAGGAAATGCGTAGCATTGACGCGGCAATCTTGTTAAGCTAAACTCCTGAGATTGCCACGCAGTCTTTGACTGCTCGCAATGACGAGTCTTAAATTCCACCCCCTCCACATGACCGTATTTATCAACATTAATCCTTAAAGGCTGCATATTTTCTTTAAAATCAACACCGAGTGCTAATGTATATATTAGCTCTTCGTGATTTAATTTATATGCCGACGAATCTTGCAATCTTCCACGATAATAAACAGTAGCTCCTCCAAGCTTATTAAAAACCTTTCTTAATTCTTCATTACTCTTAGCTTCTTTAAATAATCTTGCATGAGCAATAAATTCTTCAGCTATTTTTTTATCTTCATCCGTTAAATCTTTTTCTATATAATTTTTAGCAAATTCCTCTACTTGCTTTTTATAGTAATATAAACTTTCTGTTGCTGCATCTAAGGAAGTAAGACCGCCGCCTATTACCGCAATCGGCATTCTAATTACCATATTAGTATTAGAATTTTTCAAAAATGCTCCTCCGCTTTGCAAAGTCATTAAGAAATCAGAAGCTGTTTTTACGCCCTTAGCTTCAAAATTTTCTATATCTAAGACTTTCGGCTGACCCGCTCCAATACAAAAAGCTATATGGTCAAAACCCAAATCGAAAGCCTGTTCTTTCGTTATATTAAAATCTAAAGCTACCCCGTCATAATATTTGAAATTGTTATTTCTCTCTAGTATTAACCGCAATATATCAAGATTGTTTTTATCCCACCGAACAGTTATACCATATTCTGCTACTCCTCCAAATCCTCTTGGCATTCTTTCCGATAACAAATTTTTATATTCATGCCAAAATTTTATAGGCTTATGAACGTTAAAAGGTAAAGGGGTAATTTTTAAGCCATCAATAGCTGTGACATTGTGACCTGACCGTAATAAATAATAGCTAAGACTAAAACCTGCAGGACCAAGACCGGTAACTAAAATATTATAATTAGTAGGTTTTTTCGGAAGCGGAGCATAAATATTAAGCGGATTCCAACGAGTAAGAAGTAGATATATCTCTAAACCGTAAGGTAATTTAAGCGTTTCTTCTAAAATATTTGATTCTATTAAAGGAATATTTACCGGATCTTGCTTTTGGTAAATACAAGCTCTAGAGCAATCATTACAAATCCTATGACCTGTTGCTGCAACCATCGGATTATCAATAACAATAATAGCAAGAGCACTTAAGTTAAAGCCTTGTGCCTTAACATAGTTCATCTCAGAAATTTTTTGTTTTAAAGGGCAGCCTTGTTTTAAACCGTCTGAGCTACGCGACTGAAAGGAGCGTGGCAATCTCAGGAGATTTGACGAGATTGCCACGTCGCTTCGCTCCTCGCAATGACGATTTTGGGGTTGCAGTAATCCCTTAGAACAAGAATCCTTACTTTGCTTATGGCAATAAATACAATAATGAGAAGCGTTTAAGGCTTCATCTAGATTTAAAAAAGAATCTGTATAGTCAAAATCTACTCTCTCATTTTTTTGATATTTTAATATTTTTTTATCGTCTATTAGATTTTCTTTATCTAGTTTTTGAGGGAGGTTAAATAGGATGTCATCCTGTGAAAACAGAGTGTCATCCCGTGGCCTCGCCACAGGATCAACTTTCCCGTCATTGCGAGGAGAGGCGAAGCCTCGACGCGGCAATCTCAGGACATTTTTATGAGATTGCCACGCTTCTTGCAGTCGCTCGCAATGACGATTTGTGGCGGTCAAGCCACGGAATGACACTCGGCACGCTGCATACCTAGCTGCTATATCCAACTCTTCAGCAAAATTCTTTTCATCCTGTTGCCATATAATTATTTGTTTGGCAAATTCTCTAGAGGTAAAATTCGTACCTATTAAATCAGTTAGCTTTAAATACACATCTTCAAAATCAATATCTTTTATTTTTTCCGGTGGGTATTTTTTTACGGCAACACGCTGAACAAATTTTCTTTTACATTCATAAATAATATCAAAATCTTTATGTTTTAACCTTGATATCGTTACTTCTTTTGAAATACAAAATAACTCTGCTAAAAAATCGTCTAAATGAGGGGAAATTTTTAGCAAAAATTCGGAATAATCTTGTGGAATAATGGAGAGAGGAGTCGATCTAAATAACATTAAATCTTTATGCAGAGATTTATCGGCTTTAAAGAGATAATCTAAAAATATTTGATCTAATTTTTTAAGTCCGGTTAAATCTAATTCATTAAAATCTAGATTAAAACCAAGTTTCATAAATAATAAATAACTCTTTTAGAAAATTGTCTATAAATTAAATAACTGATACAAACAGTAATAAATGCAACTATAATAGACTTAACTATCAGCATCATATCCGGTAATGTTCCGTCAATCACCAACGCTTGTACGGGTCTTATAACTAAAAAGAACGGATTAAATTCAAAATATATTTTTTTAGATTCCGGAATTAGTGAATAGGGATAAACTATCGGTATACTCCAATAAATAACTCCAAGAATAACACTCAACATTTGTGGTATATCTCGAATATACGGCGTTAAAAATGCTACTGCGATAGAACCGCTAATCACACATATTATTAAGGGCAAAATTAATATCGGCATAAATATTATTTGCCAAGAAAATTTTTCTGGAAATAATAAAATAAAAGCAAAATACATTGCTGAAAATGAGCAAATTAAAGTATATAATTGCCCTAAACTATCCGCAACAGGAAAAAAAGTCTTAGAAATTCTAACTTTTTTTATTATTTGATCACGTGTAACTAGAGAACTTGAACAAATCGTTAGGCTGCTTACTATAAAACTCCATAAAGGAATACCGCCGACTAAGTTCATTACCATAAATTCTCTCGGTTGTCTTAATAAAAAACCGAAAAAATATGAAATTACCATTATGTGAATAAAAGGCTGAATTAAGCCCCATAAAGAACCTAAAAAAGAATCCTTATTTTGCCTAATTATAGAAGCTTTAACTAGTAATGCTATTGCCCGCCAGTATTTTTTAGAAAAAAAATACTTTATCATTTATGATTTTCTCCCTTAGACTTCTTGGATAACCTATCTTATAAAGAGGAATTTGAAGGAAACACGGAACCGCAGCGTACAAAAGCGTACGTGAGGATTCGAGTACCGGATTGACGTACAAATTACCTTTAGAAGTAGGTTATCCAAGAAGTCTATTATAAATTTTAAACATTTCTGATGGTGTTCCATCACCTATAATATTGCCGTCTTTTAATAAAATACATCTGTCGCAATTATCTTTTATAATTTCTTCTTGATGACTTACTATTATCGAAATAGGGGTATTTTTAAATTTACTTTTCATTAAATTAAGAGATTTTTCTATAAAACGGCTATCTCCTGCCGCAAAAACTTCATCAAGTAATAGAATTTGGGGATTTTGAAATATTGATACAGAAAAAGCAAGTCGTGATAACATTCCTGAACTATAATTTTTTATCGGTAAGTCGATTTTATTACCTAGTTCTGAAAAATCTATAATCTCCTTTTCAATTTTCCTGCTATATTTATCTAACATATTATTATATAGCATCAACATTTTTATATTTTCACGACCGGTTTGTTCCGGCTCAAAACCGACTCCCATATCTATAATTGCAGCAATATCTCCATGAACTTTAACCGTACCGGATTTTAACGGATATATTCCGGCGATTAGCTTCAAAAGAGAGCTTTTTCCGGAACCGTTACTTCCTATAAAAGCTATTTTTTCTCCTTCTTGGCAAGAAAAGTTAATATCGTTTAATATAGGTATATTTGGAGAAAGAGAAACTCCTTTTTTCAAGAAAAAATGCTTTAAACCTTGAGCTCTTTTATGAGTATCTATACCTTCTACATAACCATTTGTTATTTCTATAAATACTTTTGAATGGCTAAGTGACATAACTATTAAATAGATTTATTAATCCAATCTAAAAGAGAGTTTTTTTGCTGTAAACCTATTTTAGTATCTTTTTGTTCACCGTTTTTAAATAACATTATCGTTGGAATACTACGAATCCCGTATTCTGAAGGAATGTTAGGATTTTCATCAATATTCATTTTAAGTACTTTTACTTTGCCTTTTAATTCTTTACTGATTTCATCTATTATCGGTGTTAACATTTTGCATGGTCCACACCATTCTGCCCAAAAATCAACCAGTACCGGTAAATCCGATTCTAATACTTCCTTTTTAAAAGAGCTATCCGTTACGTTATTTGCCATAATTTTTCCTTTGTGTTTTTGTAGTATTGTACATATGGCTTTTATGTCATTCCCGCGGAAGCGGGAATCCAGTACTTTAAAATTTTTTGAAAAGCTCGATTTATCTCTCTTTACCCTAGATTCCCGCCTACGCGGGAATGACATAATGTTGTTTTCATATTCATATGGACAACATCTATATTTATAAATAAAATTATAAAGTACTGGCTTCTACTTGTAAATAATGAAAATCTTTTTATTTATTATATTTATTTTTTCTATTATAATATATCCGCATTATTAAAGCTGCTGTTTCCTCTATTGATCTAGTTGACACGTCAATTACCGGCCAATTTCTTTGATCACAAATTTTTCTAACTTCTAAGCATTCTTTTTGTACTATATTAAAATCTGTATAGCTTTTATTTTCGTTAATTTGCAATAAATTTAACCTAGCTTCTCTTATCTCTATTAATCTATTTGGATTAATAACGAGTCCTACTACTAATAGATCTATGTCTTTTTCTATAAAATCAGGAAAGGGACAATTATAAACATAAGGAATATTGGCAGCTTTTAGACCGTTATACGCTAAAAATACGGAAGTTGGTGTCTTAGAAGTTCTAGAAGGACCTATCAATATTATATCGGCCTCCGACAACTCATTAAGCATTTGTCCGTCATCATGTCTTATGGCGTAATCTATAGCATTGAGCGTATCAAAATAAGTTTTATCGAATTTATAATTGTAATTTTGTTCTTTTTCTATTTCAATACCTGAAAAAACAGAAATTTCTTTAATAATCTTACCTATTACAGAAATACATGGAATTTTTAATTCATAGCAAAATTTCGTTAAAGCTTTTCGGAGTTCTTGATCAGCAATCGTGTATAATACTAGCCCGTGTTTAGATTCTATTTTACTTAATACTTCATTTAGCAATTCCAAATTTCTAATCATTGGCCAATGATATAATTTTGGTTTTATGGAAGTAAATTGTGCAAAAGCAGAATTTGCTGCATATTTTGCAGTTTGCACGGAAGAGTCTGAAACTAAGTGAATAATTAGCTTTGTCAT